>DUDB01000017.1:844-134861 GCA_012959525.1 Planctomycetota bacterium | reverse complement strand
TGATCGGACTCTGAGGAAAACCCGAGGCAAATCTCGGAGCCTGTTCTCGAGCAGGCTCGCGTAAGTTCTTGATTCTTGGGGGTTTGCGCGGGCTCAGGTTGGAATGTGCATCGGATTTCTAATCCGATGGGTCGGACTGATCCACGACCTCAGCCCCCCCCCATTAGGGGCACTCTTTCAGCTTAGGCCCTGCGGGCCCTAGCTAAGGTCATGAATGAGGCCACTGATTCTGGCGCGCCTAAAGTACCGCTCAAACTCATCCCTTTCACGTATGCGCTTGCCCTGCAAGTTGCACCATGGAATTTCTCCAAACTCCTCACGAAATGCGAGGAGTAGCGCCCGCTCCAAGACTCGCCAAGTCTTGACGTTCCGACGGGGCGTGCAAGTAAGCACTCGGGCCTCAAACGATCGAACGCCACGGATCGCGAGAATTTCAGGCGCGCGAGCGGCTACGCTTGAGGCAATTCGCGAGGTACCGTTCTGTGTGGTTCCGATGTATGCGATTCGCGACTTCCCCTCCGCGTATCGAAGTCGCTTGTCCGCCACCAGCACGTAGACCAGCTTCTCTTTGCCAAGACCCACGCGACTGGCGGTGATTGCCGGATCGCGTTTCAGGGATACGGTCAATCGGCGTTTCACGTGATTTGCCTCAGCGGGGTCATTCGGGTTGACGAGAATCCTTCGAAGTCGGGCGTGACCAACTATTTCCTGAGTTGCTGCACGATTGTTGGGTACCCATTCTACCAACCTCCAACCTCAGCGGAGGACTTCGCGTTGATGGGACTCCTGGTGAGTTAGGTGGGAGCTTGTTGGGGCAACCTCCGCCCTATTCCAACCCAGCCGCCCGCTCCCCGCGCAGGCGCCGGACCAGGGCAAGGAAGTCATCGAAGGGGACGACCTCCTGCTCGCGGGTGCCACGGCGCCGGATGGCGACGGTGCCGTCGGCCTGCTCGCGCTCACCGGCGATCAACATGAAGGGCACCTGGTCACGCTGGGCCTGCTTGATCTTCTTGTTCATGTGCGCCGGGTCGTCCTTGCAGTCGCTGCGGAAGAGCTCCGCTTTGAGGCGCGCGTCCAACTCACGGCAGTAATCCGCATGCTCTTCGCGAATAGGGATCAGAGCCACCTGCGTCGGGGCACACCAGAGGGGGAACTTCCCGCCGTAGTGCTCGATCAGAACACCCACGAAGCGCTCCAGGGAACCCAGGATCGCTCGGTGCACCATGATCGGTCGCTGCTGAGTGCCGTCCGCCGCGGTGTAGGTCAGGTCGAAACGCTCGGGCAGGTTGAAATCCACCTGGATCGTGGAGTTCTGCCACTCGCGGCCCAGGGCGTCCTTGATCTTGTAGTCGATCTTGGGGCCGTAGAAGGCGCCGCCGCCCTCGTCCGACTCCAGCTTGAGGCCGATGGAGTCGGCAGCGGACTGCAGAGCGGCGGTGGCCTGGTCCCAGCTGGCCTGGTCCCCGATGGTCTTCTCGGCCGGGCGCGTCGCGAGGTACGCAGTGCACTCAAAGCCGAAGAGCGACATGATCTCGTCCACAAGGCGACACACGCCGGCAATCTCATCCGCCAGCTGATCGGGAGTGCAGAAGATGTGCGCATCGTCCTGGGTGAACCCGCGCACGCGCAGCATGCCGTGCACCACGCCCGAGCGCTCGTAGCGATAGACCGTCCCGAGCTCACCCCAACGCAGAGGCAGCTCGCGGTACGAGCGGCCGCGGTTCTTGTAGATCAAGATGTGCCCCGGGCAGTTCATGGGCTTGACCCGATAGGGCAGGTCGTCGAGCTCCATGGGCGCGTACATCATCTCGGAGTAGTTCTCGAGGTGACCGGACACAGCGAACAGGGACTCGCGCGAGACGTGCGGGGTGTACACCGGCTCGTAGCCATCGCGGGCGTGCAGCTCCCACCACACGTCCTCGATGCAACGGCGCACAGTGCCCAGGTTCGGATGCCAGAAGACGAAGCCCGCCCCGGCGTCGGCATGGGTACTAAACAGGTCCATGCTCGCACCCAGGCGTCGGTGGTCGCGCTTCTTGACCTCTTCGAGCCAGGCCATGTGCTCCTTCAGCTCTTCCTTGGTCCAAAAGCCCGTGCCGTAGATGCGCTGCATCATCGGGTTGCGCTCGTCGCCGCGCCAATAGGCCCCGGCCACGTTCAGCAGCTTGAAGTGGAACGACTCGCGGAAGTCCGTCAGGTGCGGCCCCTCGCACAGATCGCCCCAGCGATCCTCGCCCTCGCCGTGGGAATAGAAGGTGATCTTCTCGCCCTCGGGGATGAGACCGACAGCCTCCTCCTTGTAAGTCTGGCCCTGATCGGAGAGCCGCTTCTGCGCCTCTTCCCGGGTCAACTCCTCGCACTCGATGGCGCCCGAGCGATTGGCGATGCCACGCATCTCCTTGGTGATGGCCGCCAGGTCCTTGTCCGTCAGGGGCTCGGGCAGATCGAAGTCGTAGTAGAAGCCGTGCTCAATGGAGGGCCCGAAGCCGAAGCGCACACCCGGGTGCAGCTTCTGGACGGCGGAGGCCATCAGGTGCGCCAGGGAGTGGCGCAGGGTCGAGAGGGGCGGCCGCTCGACCGATTGGGTCGGCTGCGCACCGGGGGAGGATTCAGACATGAAGGCTCACCGTGCGGGAAATCCAAGCTCGCCGACCCGACCTGGGCCGCCAAGCCGCGAGCGCTCCCGAGGCGCCGACGGACGAGAAGCATACCAAGACCAGCGCAGGGCTCCTAGCTGGACTGGGACTCACCTTCGTCCGGCTCATTCCTCCAGATCTTCACCTCGTTCTCGAGTTCCACGCCCGTCGCATCCAGAACGTGCTTCCGAATGGCCTCCATCAACTCGAAAACGTCAGCGGCACACGCCTTGCCCCGGTTCACGATAAAGTTGCCATGTCGCTCGCTGACCTCCGCGTCGCCGCAACTGAGGCCCTTGGCGCCGCTCTGCTCGATGAGCTGGCCGGCCGAGCGGCCGTCTGAAACTTCGGCCGGCGGGTTCTTGAAGATGCAGCCCGCCGACCATGCGGTCACAGGCTGGACCTTGTTCTTGGTGATCAAGTACTCCGACATGGCCTCCTGAATCTGGAGGCGGGGTTTGGGCTCGAACTTCAGGACCGCACCCACGACCCACTCGTTGCCTAGTCCGCCGTTGCGGTAGGTGGGCGTGCAGTCCGCCCGCGCCAGATCCTTGAACTCGCCGCCAGCGCCCAGGACACGCACACTCTCGACCACGTCCCACATGTCGCCCCACCGTCCACCGGCGTTCATCGCAACCCCGCCCCCCAGGGAACCTGGCACGCCCACGATTCCCTCCAAACCCGAGTAGCCCAGTTCCCGAGCCGTACGCAACAGCTTGGGCAGGGTGCACCCGGCCCAAGCTACGAGCCGCGGGTCACGAGCCGGATCGTCCTGCACCATCGCGGCGGAGGGCAACTCCATGTCGAATTCACCGGGCATCTCGGCCGAGGCCTCCTCCTCCGACTCACCGCCAGCACCCGGCCGGAACACGCGCTGCAAGCACGCCGTTGCAATGACCACCCCCCGCAGGACGCCATCAGCCACCAGGATATTCGCGCCCCCACCAAGGATACGGATGGGCGCGATCCCCCGCTCCACGCAGGCCTTGCAGGCCTTCTGGAACTCATCGGGGTTCTTGGGCTCGAGCAGCAGCTCCGCTTGCCCGCCCACCCGCATAGTGGTGCGCGGTGCGAGGTCAGCCCGGGAAAGAGCGACGCACGGCCAGTCAGCCAAGGAGGTCATCTTTGATCCCGTCTATATCCCCTGCTCCCAGTACCAGACCCGCCGTCTCGAAGGTCATCTCGGTCTTGAAGACCTCTGCCGCTTGGGCAGGCGGTCCACCGTACACAGCATCCACGTCTACAGCCTTCAGTGCCTGCACGAGTTCCTCGGCACCGGCTGTATGCGAATCGATCGCGGCGCGCGCTCCGTACACGTCGGCCACCACCACGCGGTCCGCTGTGTTCAGGGCCTTCACAAAGCCGTCGAGGAAATGAGCCGTGCGGCTGTGCTGGTGGGGTTGGAACAGGACGTGCAGCGGCGCACCGGGAAAAACGCGGCGTGCGGTTCGCAGTGTGGCCTCCACCTCCGTGGGATGGTGGGCGTAGTCGTGGACCAGGTCCCGGCCCCAATACTCAAAGCGCCTCTCGACGCCCTGGAAGTTCTCCAGGCCCCGGCTCGCCGCCGCAGCACGAGCCTGCAGGTCAAGCCCCCCTGGGCAAGCGCCCTGCGAACCCATCGCCAGAGCGAGAGCCAAGGCCGCATTCTTCACGTTGAACTCGCCGGGCACCTTGAGTTGGATCTCGGGCGTGGCCCAGCCCGGTCCAATCAATCGGAAGGCCTGGCAGCCGCGGTCATCCGGACCCCACTCCACCTTCAGCTCGCGCCCCAGTCGCCAGACCTCCGCACGCGACGCGCTCTCCACCAAGTCCGGCACGTCCTCCCCCAGGACCATCAGCCCCTCCCGGGGCAGACGGCTGGCGAATTGCGCAAAGGCCTCCTCTACGGCGGCCAGGGTCCCGTAGCAGTCGAGGTGGTCGGCCTCCACGTTCGTGATCGCCGCACCCCACGGGCTCAACTGCAGGAACGAGCGGTCGTACTCGCAGGCCTCGATTGCAAACCGGCCTTGGCCCTCGGGGGGAACGGCGTTGGTACCGAGTGTGACGTCGAGCCCCCCCACTAGGGTTCCCGGGGCCGACCCGTCGCTCTCGGCATCGGCGATACCGCGCAGAGCGTGGTACAGCATCCAGGTGCTCGTGGTCTTGCCGTGGGTTCCCGCCACGGCCAAGGTCTGATCACGCGGGGCGAGACGCCCCAGCATCTGTGCATACTTAAAGGTCGGCCAGCCCAGGTCACGAGCACGGGTCAACTGGGGATCCGTATCGCCAATCGCCGCCGAGCGGATGATGGCTGCAACGGATTGCGCCACGGCGCCCTCGGCATCCACAGCGGCATCAGGAGTCGGCATGTGTGCCACATCGCTCTCGCCCAGACTGATGGGTATCCCCAACTCATCCAGCTTCGCTGTGAAAGGGGAGGCCTCCCGATCATGGCCGGTCAGTCGGTGACCTCGAGCATGGAGCAGACGCGCGAGACCGGAGACTCCCGCTCCTCCCGCTCCGAGCAGGTGTACGCATTCTGGGAGCTCAGGGAGGAGCCCCTCACGGGATTCGCCGTCTTGTTCGGATGCGTCGCTAGGAGGGATCATGTTTCGTAGCTGGCCTATAGGCCATTGGCTAGGCGTTCGAGGTCGTCGAGGATCAAGCGGGCCGCGTTGCGCGGCACACAGCGGCGCAGCGCGCGGCGCATGCGCTCACGCTCCGCCGCCCCGCGTTCACCCATGAAGCCCGGCAGTTCGGGGAGCACGTCTGCCAGGGTCGACTCCGGCACTACCCGCACGCCGTCCCCCAACTGCTGTGCATTGTGCATCTGATGGTTGTCCCGGTGATGGGTATAGGGCACCACCCACGCGGGCGTCTGGACGGCGGCCACCTCGGCCATGGTCGAAGCCCCCCCGCGGCAGAGGACCAGATCCGCCGCGCGCAGGGCGCGATGCATCTTGTCGACATACTCCACCGCACGGTAGGACTTGGACTTCAATCCCGCCGCCTGGTCCATCTTTCCTGGACCAACCTGATGCAAGATGCTGATGCCCTTCTCGACGAGAGTACCCGACCCAGCGGCCAGGGCCAGGTTGATGGCCTGCGCGCCCTGGGAACCGCCGAGCACGACCAACAGCGGGCGTCCCACGTCGAAGCCCAGGCGGCGCTTGGCCGCGGACCGGGAGGGCTCCCCGTCCGTGGGTTCCAAGCGGGGCGAGACGGGCGGCCCCATGTGCAGGTGGCGCTGGCCCCCACCGGCGGGCAGGGTCTCCTCCCATGCGTGATAGACCCGCTGGCAGAGAGGGCTCAGCCATTGGTTGGCCTTGCCCACCACCGAGTTGATCTCCAAGAGCGCCATGGGGATTCCCAGACTCTTGGCGGCCAAAGCCACGGGAGCCGTGACGTACCCCCCTAGGCCTAAGACGACTTGGGTCCGGTGCTCACGCAGCGCCTGCCGCACACGCTGCACACTGGGCGCCGTCCGCACCGCCAGCCCCATCCAGCTGGGCGCGCCGCCGGATCGTGGCTCAAGGGCCAGGGAGAGAACCTCCACGGGCGCTGGGCCGGTACGTCCATCTAGATGCTTGAGTACGCGCTCCTCCACCCCACGCCCGCTGCCGAACCAGACAAGATCCCCAAGGCCGCCACCCGACTCACGCAGGTGCTCAAGTAGGTGCAGGCCGGGAACAATATGCCCACCCGTTCCGCCACCGCTGATGGCAATGCGTAAGCCTGTCCGCTCCTCGGTCGCTAGGCCTCCCGGGCCTACGCCTGCGAGAATGGTTGCGGTGCTAGACATGGAGGTCCCCCCGGGCCGCTTGTCGTGATCGAGACGTGACGTGACGTGTGCTGGACTGCTGCCGGGGCTCCGGAGCCCCGATCTAGGGTACCAACTGGCTCTGCCCAAGCGAACGCGGAACGGCATCGTTCCCGTCGACGACCTCGGGCAGATCACGCAGAGCACCCAGGTCCTGGGCTGTGAGAATTCGCAGACACGTGGGTGCGTACAGGCTGGCAAGCAAGAACCCGGCCAGACCCAGACCCCACTTGGCGCGGGCCCTCAACGGCTCACCCGGGCGCTGGCAAGCAGGATGGGTTCGGTCGTGCCGAGACCTCCGAGAGGGAGCTTCAAGACCTGCCCAATGCGGATCTTGGTCGGATCGCTGATTCCGTTGAGCGCCATCAGCTCCTCCCAGCGCTTGGACGTTCCCAAGGTGCGCTGCGAGATCGCCGAGAGGCTGTCGCCAGCTTTGACCACGTAGGTACGCTTGGACTGTGCGACCGAAGGCCTTGAGACCTGGGCCGAGGTCACGCTCGCGCCTGCACCGGGCAACTCCAGGACCTGCCCCTCGCGGATCCTGTCCGGGTTGGTGATTCCGTTCAGCGCCATGATGCGCTTGACCATCCCTGAGTCGCCACACTCAGCCCGGGCGATTCGACCGAGGCTGTCGCCCCGGCGAACGGTGTAGCTGTGCGTGCTCTTCTCCGCAGCCTGCGTGGAGAGAACCGTGCGATTCGCGACCTTGCGCTTGCGCGAATCGGAGGTGATGCGGTCGGGTGTGGTCCGCTCCTGAGCCTCGCGGTAGGCAAGCAGCTCCGCCTCACGGCTGATCCTCTGGTCAGCAACGGCTCTGGACGCGCGAGACCGAGCGGGCAGGCTACGGCTGGGCGCCGCGTTCAGCGGCAGGCTCCGGCGTTGTCCGCGAGCACTGGGAAGCGTCGCCAGGATCCGTGGGGTCGCCGGGGCTTCCGACACCGCAGCAACGGGTTCTCCGGCTGCAGCGGGCGGCCTGCCATCGCCCCACAGAGCCACGGTGGCCATGGTCACGACGAGCAAGAGCAGGGCGATGACGCCCACACGTTCAATCTGTTGCATGAATGATAGAGTCGAGGTGGATTGGGACGGCAGCCCCTCAATCAAGGAGCCGAGCCGCCTTGCTCCTCGCGGGCAGCGCCCAGAGCGAGGCCCACGGCCAGGCAGGAAGAAACAAGTGCAGTACCTCCTTCGGACAGGAAGGGCAGAATCATGCCCTTTGGTGGGGCAAGACCTGTGACAACTTGCATATGCAACATGGCCTGGAAGACCACGGTGATAAGCAATCCGAAGGCCACAAGGGACGAAAACCGGTCTGAGAGGCTCCCCACGAGCCGCAGGGTGTAGACCAGAAGGGCCCCGAAGAGGCCCACCACGATCAGCATGCCCACCAGGCCGAATTCCTCCCCCACAAGGGAGAAGACGTAGTCGGACTGCTGGTACTGAAGGCCAGCGGTCCGAAAGCTGCCCTGGGTGAAGCCCGCGCCCAACCAACCGCCGCTGGCGATGGCGTCGAAGGCGCTGGAGACCTGCTCGTTGGTGCTGTCCCCCAGGAAGATGCTGAGACGCTCGCGTATGTAGCCCACGAAAGTCGCTCCCAGGAGAAGAGCCGGGCCGATAATGAGCAGCAGGCCCCCGCTGACGTGTTTCCACTGAACTCCTCCGACCCACATGGTGGCGCAGTAGCTCAACAGCAGGAGCATCGCACCCCCGAAGTCGGGCTCCACCACGATCAAGAGGAATAGAAACAGACCAAAGGCGAGCAAAGGCATGGCACCCCGCCATGCATCCGAGACGTACGGCCCCAGCTGCACGCAGCGGCGCGCCGCCCAGAGGACGGCGACCACCCGCGCCAACTCGGATGGCTGCCAGCGGATCGGGAAGCTCAGCCAACGATGCGAGCCGTTGCGGGGATAGCTCACCCCAGGTACCCAGACCAGGAGGAGCAGAATGATCGTCGCCCCCATCAATGCCGGAATCAGAGGTTCCAGCCGGCGAGGACCCACCCGGGCCGCCACCAGAAGCCCAACCAGTGCCAGGAGCCGATAGCTGCACAACTTAAAGACCTGCGCGCCCAATTCGGAAGGGGGCGCGGTCGTGGCCAGATGGCTGACCTGCAGAAGGAACCCCAGGCCAATGAGAGCCAGCACCACGTAGAACAGTCCACGGGCCGGACGGCGGGGATCCGCGCCTGCGATGAGTCCGTCGCGCAGAGCTTCGAATGAGGTGTACAGGGTCAGCTGGCGCGGGTTCCGAGCGGCGGCTGCCGAGCGGGATGAGCTTCGGACGCGCCCCATCTCAGCGCACCTTCAAGAGCGCAAGACTCAGAAGGGCACAGACCGCGGCCACAATCCAGGCGCGCACGACCACGGTCACCTCGTGCCAGGGGGCCGCCGAAGCGCGGAACACCCCACCCTTCAACTGCAGCCCGTGATGAATGGGCGCCATGGTGAACAGGCGCTTGCCACCCGTACGTTGGAAGTAGATGCGCTGTAAGGCGCTCGAGCCCAGCTCGGCGAAGAACACGAAGCCCAGCAGGGGGAGGACCAGCTCCTGCTTAGCGATCAGGGCCATCCACGCCAGCAGGCCACCGATGGGCAGCGACCCCGAGTCCCCCATGAAGACCTTGGCGGGGAAGGCGTTGTACCACAGGAACCCCATGCAGCTCCCGCAGAGGGCGCCGCCCACCACGGTCATCTCGGCCGCTTCGGGGATGTAGGGAAGACCCAGATACTCGGTCCAGTCAAAGCGGCCCGTGACGTAACAGAACACGGACAGCGTCAGCCCCGAGATGATCATGCAACCCGCCGAGAGGCCGTCCATGCCGTCGGTGATGTTGGCCGCGTTGGACGTGCCGACGATCACGAACCAGGCGAAGACGACGAACCCGATGCCACCGAACAGTCCGCCTGCGAAGGAGATGGACACGTCCTTGAAGAATGGTGGGTAGACCGTCAACAGTGAGTAGCGATCCGAGGCATGGGCGTACCACACCAGGGCCAGAACGGTGAACAGGGTGATTGCGGTCTGGCCAAGCAACTTGGCGCCCGTGCTGAGCCCATCGGAGTGGGGCACGGTCAGCTTCTTGTAGTCGTCGATGAAGCCCACCGCCGCCAGACCAGCGGTGAGCAGCAACCCCAGAAGCACGTGCAGGTTGTCCAGGCGACACCACAGAGCAACGGACAGGAGCAGCGACAGGACCAAGAAGGAACCGCCCATGGTGGGCGTCTTGTCCTTGCCCATGCTCTGGGACAAGCGGGCCAGCTCGATGGAGGCAGTCTTGCTGACGTCCTCGCGCACCTGATGGCTCTTGAGCCACTCAATGGCCGGACGGCCCAAGAGCAACGCGCCAAGGAAGGCCGTGATGGCGGCCATGGCGGCGCGGAAGGAGATGTACCCGAAGAGGGAGACGTCGAAGAAGCTGTCGAGGAGTGCTGTGAGCATGGGTTCGTCCTTTGGCCTAGTAGGCGTGGGCCTCCACACCGTGTACCTGGAGGATGCGCTGGACGAGGTCTTCGAGGCCCGCAGCGCGGGAGCCCTTGACGAGCACGACGTCCCCGGGCCCGACGAGCTCGTGGATGGCCTCGCACGCCCGCTCCACGCTGGGGAAGTGACGCACCCTGCCGGTGGTCATTCCCGCCAGGCCCGCACCGGTGGCAATGTCCAGAGCCTGGGTGCCGATGGTCACGAGCAGGTCGACGTTGGCCTCAGCAACGAACTTCCCAAGGTCACGGTGTGCCTGCACCGAGAGCTCGCCCAGCTCATGCATGTCACCCAGGACAAGCACGCGCCGCGAGGCGGGGATGCTCATCAACCCGCACACGGCGGCCCGGGCCGAATGGGGGTTGGCGTTGTAGCTGTCGTCGATCAGGGTCAACTCCCCCACCTGCCGACGTTGCATGCGCCCATTTCCATCGCGCAGGGTCCCCACCCGCTTCAGGACCTTATCGAGGTCTTCGCCCAAACCGACGCAGGCCGCCAAGGCCGCCAGCAGGTTGGCCACGTTATGCTGGCCGAGCATGGGCAGTTGGACCCGGCAACTGATGCCGGCGCTTGGAACGTCCAACTGGAAGGTGGTCTGCTCTCCCTCGAAGTGCAGTTCGCTCGCACGGACATCGGCGGCGTGCTCGATCCCGAAGGTCAGCAGCCTTGCGCTGGTGCGAGCACGCAGGGGGCCGCTCCAGGCATCGTCGGCATTGAGAACAATCCAGCCGTCGGGGCCGATGCTCTCGGGCAGGGCGCCCTTCTCCCTGGCCACGCCCGCTTCACTCCCAAGGCCGGCCAGATGGGAAGCGCCCACGTTCGTCACGATGCCACCCGTGGGCTGCGCCGTGCGGCAGAGGGCTTCGATCTCCCCCGGGGCGTTGGTCCCCATCTCCACCACCAGGGTCTCACAGGAAGCCCCGGCGCTGAACAGGGTGTGCGGCACACCGATGTCGTTGTTGTACGAAGCCGGGCTGGAGAGCACCCGGCGGTGGCCGCTCAGGAGTGAAGCCAGCATGTTCTTGGTCGTGGTTTTCCCACAGGAGCCGGTGATGCCCACCACGGGCATCTGCAGCCGCGAGCGGTGCCAGGCTGCCAGCCGGGAGAGCGCCAGGCGCGGGTCGTCGCACAGGACCACGGGAACCTCACCGGCAGGCGACTCCAGGCCCTCCTGTAGAACGAGGGCGGCCGCCCCGGCCTGCACGGCGCGGGAGGCGAAATCGTTGCCGTTGTGATTGGGGCCACTGAGAGCCACGAACAGCTCGCCCTGTCGAAGGGTGCGCGTGTCCGTGGAGACGCCGCTCATGTCCGTGCCGCGCACGTCCCGCGCCAACCGCCCCCCGCAAGCCGCGAGGACGTCGCTGAGCTGGAAGGGGTTCACGCAGAGCTCCCGGCGCACAGCGCCTCTTGGATCACCAGACGGTCGTCGAAGGGCAGAGCCTCGCCGCCAATCGTCTGCCGTGTCTCGTGGCCCTTCCCCGCCACCAGGATCGCGTCTCCGGGACGCGCCTGGCGCAGGGCGAACTCGATGGCCTTGCGGCGGTCCAACTCCACGGTGCACGCATCCGACTGCGCCCTTGTTAGGCCACGCAGGATGTCCTCGGCGATGCTCGCGGGGTCCTCGGAGCGCGGGTTGTCGCTGGTTACAACCACCCGGTCGGAGTGGGCCTGTGCCACGCGACCCATCTCCTCGCGCTTGCCCGGATCACGGTCTCCGCCGCAGCCGAAGACCACCCAGAGCTCTGGAGTGCGCTCCTCATGGGGACGCAGTCCTTCGCGGGCGGCACCCAAGGCGTGCGTCAGGGCGTCCGGCGTATGGGCGTAATCCACAAAGACCTCGAGGTCTCGCCCGGGGCACGGAACCGGCTCCATTCGACCAGGGACGGGCTGGAAGGTAGCGAGCCCCTCCGCCAACTCATTGGCGGAAGGACTCGCTCCCAAGCAGTGCGCAGCTGCGATCGCCGCCAGGGCGTTCTGCACGTTGAACCGACCTCGAAGGGGTATTCGCAGTTCCGTCGAAAAGATCCCCATCCCATCGAAGGTGAAACGCGACCCATCGGGTTCGGTTCGCAGGTCAGAGGCCCTGAAGTCGGCCGCCTGCTGCACGCTGTACGTAATGATCTCGGCCCCTGCGGTCCTCGCGACGTGCGCGAGATACTCCCACGCAGGGTCGTCCTTGTTGAGCACCGCAGTAGTGCCGGAAGCCAGATTTTTGAAGAGCCGCGCCTTTGCTTCGAGATAAGAGTCCATGCCGGAGTGATAGTCCAGATGGTCCCGGGTCAAATTTGTAAATACTCCCACCTTGAAGTCCACGCCGGCTGTGCGTTTTTGATCCAAGGCGTGGGAGCTGACCTCCATGACGACGCTCTTGCCCCCTGCGCGCTGATGACGGGCCAGCAGTCGCTGGGTCTCGGGCGCTGGCGGTGTGGTATGTGTGGACTCCACGGTCCGACCCCCGATCAGGCTGTGCCCCGCTGTTCCCAGCACGGCGGGTTCGAAACCGGCGGCTTCGAGTAGCTGTCCGAGGAGATGGGCGCAGGTTGTCTTGCCGTTGGTGCCGGTGATACCCACGATCTGCAGGCTCTGGGTCGGCGGTCCTTGCGCCCGGGCGGCCGCGTGGCCAGCCGCCTCGCGTACGTGGTCATGGGTCCAATGGGCCACGCCAGGAACAGGGTCAGCCCCTTCTCGCCCTTGGGCGTCACGGCTGAGCACGGCGACAGCCCCGCGGGCGATGGCGTCCGCCACATAGACACCACCGTCCTCCCGCCCCCCCTTCACCGCCACGAACAGGTCGCCGGGCTGCACGTCCCGGGAGTCCAACTGCACCTCACGGATCGAGACCTCCCCCTCGCAGCCTGAGAGTTCCCCGCCCAGCTCATCCACAAGGTCTTGAAGTTGGATCAACGGCCATTCTCCATCCAAGGCTGCTCGACGACCTGCGAACTGCCGGGGTCCGCCGAACCTTGGGACGGCACGGCCGGGATCGAAGGCGCACCGAGGTCTGCGACCGGGGCTCCATCTAATTCAGGGGATAGCCCCATCGCCATGCGGAGGATGCGCATGGCTGGCGGACCGGCCACCTTGGATCCGAAGTGACTGTAGAGTTTGCGTCTGCCGGATTCCGTCGGGACGAAGGGGTCCTCCACGACGATGAAGGTCATCAACTCCCGACCCTCAACGCGACCCACCAGGCAGATGGACGAGGTGTAGCAGTTATCGTGGCCCGCATCCCGTGAGCCGCGCAACTGGGCGCGCTCCGCACGGGTCAGGGAGCGCCCCTCGGCGGCAGCCTCCTCAAGGGCCCGGTGCTCGTCGTGCAGGCAGCCCTCGGTACGGACGCGCTGCGCAGTACCCGTCTTGCTTAGTAGCTGGTCGAAGTCGCCCCAGTGATCCTTGGTGACGGTCTTGCCCGTCCCCTCACGCGCACCTCTCTCCATCATGACGCGCACCTGATCACAGGCCTTCGCCCCCAATACACGCTCGCCCTCTGGCGCCACGAAGCCGATGCCATTCTCAGGTCCCTGGCGAACAGCGCGCACCAGACGCAGAGGCAATTGCTCTCCGCCGCGCACAACGGTCGCCAGTGCCGAGGCCATCTGCCACAGGCTCACGCTGAGCTCGTGCCCCATGGAGATGGAGGCGTGGGTGAAGTGGGGACTCCACGAATCCTTGGAATTCAGCGCGGGCAGGTACCCGGGGGCCTCGGGTCCCAGGCCCACACCAGGCCGCTGGCTGAAGCCGAGGCGCTGGAGATACTCACGCAGCACCGGGGCAGGCACAAGCCCTCCGATCTGCACCATGACGGCGTTGACCGAACGGGCCAGGGCCAGGCTGGCCGTGATCTCGGGCTCCTTGGGCGCGCCGCGGGCCTCGGAAATGTGCCGGGACCCGAGCTGGATGCCCTCCTGGTCCGCGAAGGTCTTGAAGAGGTCGTCGGGCTGCACCACACCCTGGTCGAGGGCGGCGGCCATGATCAGTGCCTTGGTGGTGGAGCCCGGGGTGAAGGTGTGCTGTAGAGGAGCGAAGCCGCTGATTCGATAGGCGTGGACCGCATCCACGGCCAGAACCTCACCCGATGTCGTGTCGAGCACGATCCCCATGGCAAGGGCGGCTCCCTGCCGTGTCACAGCCTGGCTGAGCTGGTAGTGCAGGTACAACTGCAGGGGCGCGTCCAGCGTGGTCTCCACCTCGACGGGAAACGAGCCTCCTTGGGCACTGAGCAGGTCGGAGGGGATGGCCCGACCCAGGTTGGCCCACCTGTTTCTCCTATCCCGGGGGAGCACCCGTGGCCTGGCCTTCATGGTGGAAGGGCGCGCCTGCGCCCAGGGCTCCTGCGCCAGGTAATCCCGGGCGAGGAGCTCGAGCCCCAACATGGGTCGGGGCTCATTCACCAATCGATCCACAAGATCCTCACGAGGATCTCCCAGACTGTTCCAGTTCAGACCTCCGGGCTGTGCCTCAAGCACTTGTTCCGCCCGGGCCCCGGCGGCGCTGAAGTCCATTCGGCCCCAGAAGCCCAGTACCTGGATGGGGTCGTGAACGACCTCGCCCGGGACGTGAACGAACGGCGAAGGCTTGTAGTCAGAAGGCCGCATGGCATAGGTGCGCCGTGCCTGCATCTCGAGCTTCATCTGGTACGAGGACACGGCCTGATCCGCAAACATCTCGCGCAAGATCTGAGCCCGGTCTTCATCGATGAACTTCTTGGCCACGCGATACTGGCAGTCAAGAAGCTCGTTCCAGATTGCATCCCGTGAAAGAGCGCGAACCTCCGACGCAGCCAGGCTGGACCACGTGACACCCGCGCGCGACCTGAGGCGCTCGTGCATGACGGTCGGCCCCACCAGTGAGTTCAGCTCGTCAAGCAGGTGATTCACCCAGTAGCGCGCGCTCGTGCCGTCACCGAGGTGCTCTTCACGCAGGGATTGGGAGAGGAGAACCTCCGGCGTCCACTGAATCGTCCAAGCGTGGTCCCCGGCGAGCCTCACCAGACGTATTCCGCTAAGTTCGCCGCGGGTGGGCTGCCCCTCGAGCGCGCCATGCTCAATCCAGTCACGAACTTCACGCAAGCGCGGTCCCTCAAAGCGCAGCAGCCTGGGATCCTGAACGGTCAGCACACGGGGTTCATTCGCCTCGGCGCGACCATCATGCTCCAGCAGCTGGCCAAGAAACCGCCGCACCTCCCCGCTCGACAGCTCCTCCACTCGCCTATCCGTCAGGATGGCCAGGATGGTCCGGGACATGAACTCCGGGGTGTGGCTACGCCACATCGACTGGGGCGACAGGGTCAGGGAATAGACCGGGACGCTCATGGCCAAGATGCGCCCGTTGCGGTCGGTGATCGTCGGAGCCGGGGTGAAACCCTGCACCTCACGCTGAGCCGAAGCGGACGCCTCGCCCCTACCCCACTGACCCGTCCACAGGCCCGTCCACAGGCCCGCCCCAGCCCGCACCGCCACCGCCATGAGAATGAGCCCCACCATCAGGCCAGCCGCCACGGCCGGTCCCATACCTCCATCGAAGCCGGGGCCTGACCCCGTCCCCCCCCGACGGCCCCCCAAGCGTGCGGCTCGGCCTTGTGCGTTCGGTTGTCGAATCCCCCCCATGACCTCCTCTTCGTGGCTCCTTATCTCTCTGGAGTCTGTGGATCCCCAAAAGGAGATTCAATCGCGAGTTGCTCCATTTCAAGTGTTTCGACGCTATTCAGCAGGTGCAAGATCCTTCCCTCCATCTGAATGCGTTGCGCCTCCTTTTCGTACATCTCTCCGCCCCGCTGGCTGTTGGAGGCCTCGCAGGCAGCGGTTGCCAAAGCGGCGACGAACACAACGATGCACAGGAGCAGGCTGGCCGTACCGACGCCTACTCGCATTCGTCTTCCCCGCGGACCCGCACCGCCCCGCGCAGAATGGCTGACCGTGCGCGTGGGTTCTTGCGTTGCTCCTCACGGCTCGCCTGAATGGGCTTCTTGGGTTCCAAGCGCCAGCAGTCGCGGACGACGCCCTCGCGCAGGAAGTGCTTGACCTCCCGGTCCTCTCCCGAGTGGAACGAGATGGCTGCCATCACGCCCCCGTCGGCCAACCAGTGCTCGGCGGTTTCCATCCCGGCCAATAGCTCTTCTCCCTCCTCGTTGACGGCCCGGCGCAGGGCCTGGAAGACCCGAGTGGCCGGGTGGATCTTGCCCGTGCGACCCACGATCCGTACGACCAGCTCCGCAAGAGCCCCGGTGCGCTGGAAGGCCGCCCGGCTGCGACAGCGCACGATCTCGGCAGCGATGGGGCGCGATTTCCTCTCGCCCCCCTCGGCGTAGAAGAGGTCGGCCAGGTCGTCTTCATCCCACGTGTTGACCACGTCGGCAGCCGTGCGTATCCGGCCGGGATCCATACGCATGTCCAACGGACCATCATCCTGGAAGGAGAACCCCCGACCGGGCGTATCGAGCTGCAGGGAGCTGGCGCCAAAATCGAACAGGAAGCCCACGGGCCGCTCGATGCGCAACTTGCGCAGTAGCCGAGAGAGTTCCGAGATACGGCACTGCACCAGGTGCACGCGATCTCCATGGGGCTCAAGCCGTTTCCGCGCGCATTCCAGGATCGAAGGATCCTGGTCCGTGCCAAGGACACGGATGCGCGGGAAACACTCGAGCAAAGACGCCGAGTGCCCCCCGGCACCCAGCGTCGCGTCCACAATCAGGCCGGAAGGGTCCAATATGTCGCCGCTACCCCCCAGCAGGGCGACCACCTCTTCGGCCAAGACCGGAACATGCACGTCGTTAGAATCAGGAGTCATTTGCCAAGGCCTCCCCTTGAATTCCACCTCTCGTATTCTCCCCCCCAGGAGTTCCATAGGCGACTCACTCGCCTCCCGGCGGAAGGGCCGAGTTGGACTCGGCATTGAACGTCTCGAAGGCTCCATCGAGCTCGCCTTCCACGGCTTCAAGTCGCGAAGGTTCCCAGACCTCGACGCGGTTGCCGCAGCCCACCATCGTCAGCTGCCGATCGATGCCCGCCTGCTTGCGCAGGCAGTCGGGCAGGAGCAGACGGCCGGACTTGAGCTTGATCTCTTCCACCTTCCCGTAGAAATCCCGTTGAGCCTGGAGCTCCGCGGGTGAGGGAAAGGCGCTGTCCGAGAAGGGCTGCCTTGCGAGGTCAAAATCATGGTGCCCCATGAGATACAGACAGCCCCCCGGACCGAGGGTCACCACCACCGTGGCATCCCCGCACGCATCCTTCTGAAGTTCAGGCAGGAAGCGCACGGGGAAGAAGACCCGACCCTTGTCATCCAGAGGGTGCTGGGAGGTCCCCAAGAAGCGAGTCGCCCGGCGCGGGTGAGGCGAATCTTGCTCCACCTGGCTCCGTTTTGCTCCATCTGGTGACATTTAGGTATTCTTGCGCTCCACCCTACCGATTGAAAGGGAAGACTCGGAAAAAGGGCCCCCCGTCCATCGGTGACGCGACGGACGCCGCGACCCAGGCCACCCAGAATCCGGGGGGTCATCGGAACCTCACCCACTAGGGGTAGTGGTTCAGGCCCTGCGTGGAGCCCCATGGCCCGGCCGAGATTCCGAAGGCAAAAATACCCCGCCCCCAATTCCGGCGTCCTCCCGGCAGCTGGCCCTCAGGAGTCCGCGGAGGCCAGATCCACAGGGTCGGACTCAGGGTCGCCCTCAGGGTCGCCCTCAGGGTCGCCCTCGGGGCCCGGCTCCGGCTGGGCCTGGGGCTCGGAATCAGCTGCTTCGGGGCTGCTCAACTGGATACCGCCCTCCCCTTCCGCACCGTCGAAGATGGCCTGCAACTCGGTGCGCATCTCATCCATGCGATCGGCGTCGAAGTCGTACACGTACACCTTGTAGCGTTCTTCCTGGCGGGGTCTACGCACCATGAAGGCCTCCTCGCTGCCGTCCCGGATGAGCTTCTCCACCTTCAACCGCCGCTTGCGCATGAGCAACAGACACAGGAGGTAGCGTAGCTCCCTCAGGCCCTGCTCCTCGCGCCCTTCCAGCTCCAGAAACAGGCGCTCAAGGGCACCCAGATCCAGCTGGACGGTCCGCTTGCGGTCCACCAGATGCCGTCCGTACCACCAGAAAAGGTCCCGGGTTGGCGAATCGGGATCGTCGCCCGCGCCCCCTTCCAGCGCCTGGGCGCGCTCACCGCAGGCCGCCGAGCACTCCTGGGTGGCACAGCCTTCCCTCTTGCCTTCCCACCACTGCACGCAGTGCTCTTGGCGGTCGAGCCCCTCGGGCTCCACAGACAGGGAGTTCACGATGCGCTCGCCATCGTCGAAGGTGCGCTCACAGCCTGCGCAGACACCATCGCGACGATTGATTTTCCAGTGGGTCATGGTCGGAAGAGGTCGGGGGAGAGATTCATTCACGGGCCAGGATAGTCGCCGCGGGTCTTCAGTTCCCCGTGTCCCTGGTCTTTTTGCGCTCGGCCTCCCAGGTCCGATACCACTGCCCCCACTCCCGGACCGAGCGGCGGCCTGTGGTTCCGGTGAGGGTCTGCAAGGCCTCTTGCCCCACCCGGTACAGGGCGAAGGCTGAGTTCTCTTCGGCGCGGCGTAGGAAACCGATCAGATCCGGCACGGCACGCGGGTCGTCCAGGCTGGCCAGCCCCGTCGCCGCGGCCGCGGCCACCGCCTGATCCGGATCGGCCAGGGCGCGGGTCAATGCGTTGCGCGCGGGATAGAGGATCGTGTCCCGTGCGCCGCGCTGCGCCACCGCCACGGCAGCGGTCTTGCGCACCAGCCAGTCCTCATCCGCTGCCAGACGGCCCGCCAGGGCCGTACGCACCTCGGGCTCCAGATCCTGGCCATGGGGCAGCTGTCCAAGGAGGTAAACGGCTCGACGCCGCGCTTGGGCCTCCGGGCGGTCCATGCGCTCAAGGCAGGCGGGGATGCAAGGGGTGCCGATGGCCGTGAGCACCTCGGCCGTCAGGTGAGCCGTGGCCCCATCTCCGATCACGTGTAGTTCCATCAGGGTCGGGACGGCCTCCTCCCCCAGAATCAACAGCTCAGCCCGGGCGCGCTCGAAGGTGCCATGGCCGCCGCTGCTGTGCGTGGCCAACTCTGAGCGGGCGTAGGACTCCAGGAACACCGCCGCCAGATTCTCCACCAGAAAGGTGCAGACCGCGGGATCACTGCGGCACGCTTCACGGCGCTCGCTCCAATCGGGAGCCTCCTGCAACCACGCCGTCCAGAGCTCCCGGTAGTGCTCGGGCAGCTCGGCCAAGGGAACCCTGTCGAGCCGCACCGGTGGTGGACCGGTGCAACCAGAGACAGACAGAGCGGCAAGCAGGCAGAGTGCGGGGCGAAGCGACATGGTGGGTGAATATCCTCGGCTCTCCGAACCCTTTCGTCCATGGTGCGAAGCCACGGAAGCGGGAAGGGTCAACTTGGGGAGAAACCCAGGTCCTCTGGGGAAGTCTGGGAACACTGGCGATCCCAGCTGGCTTGAGCCTCGCTGCGTAGGCGGCTCTCAAACCAGTTCTCCGCGGGCGCCTCTGCTGGCACAGGCGCGGCGCAAGCGCGCTCCCACAGGCCCATGTGCATGGCCGTGAGGGCTTGCATGCTGGGTGCGATGTCACCGCGGGCCGAGAGGGGCTGCGGAAGACGAGCGCACAGGGCGCCAAGAGCCTCCACCAGGGATGCCTCGCTGGCCGGGTCGTAGAAGTCCACTCCCGCCTGATCCTGGAAGCGCTCCACCAGAGCAGGGGCGGACGGAAGGAGGGTGGGCAGGCCCAACTCGAAAGCCTCGTCGGCAACTAGGCCGTAGGACTCGGGCGCCAGGGATCCCACGAGCGCAGCATGCACCCGGGTGACGGGATGCTGGCTCAACTCGTCGTGCTTGAAGGGACCGTGCTGGATACAGCAGAGGCCCTTGGGCAGGTCAACAGCCGACATATCCATGGGCTCGATGCCAGCCAGATGCAGCTCGACGGGACTCGCCAGCCCCGCATCCACAACCCGGATCAAGGCACTCAAGATCGAGCGCGCCCCCTTGGCGGCCCCGCCACCGCTCCAGAGTCCCAGGCGCAGGGGCTGATCCCCGTCGGGAGCCGGCAGGGGGGGCGAGGGGCTCAGGCGTTCGGCGCGGGCTGGCGGGATGACCAATGCGCCCTGGCTACGCCCCGTGTGCCGTGCCAGAGCCTCCCCGTGGGCCAGGCTGGGGACGATCCGGTACTGCGCCAGGTCCAGCTCCCGATCCAGCCGGGCCTTGCGCTCAGCAAACAGGACCATCTGCTGTTCGAGGGGAACCCAGGGGGTGCGCGGGGGCAAGGCTCCGGCGCAAGCCATGCACACCATGGCGGAGTGGGTCTCCTCGCAGGGAGCCTCTCGCTCAGGATGAACGCGCAGGGACAACAGGCAGGAGGTCAGGTGATCGTTCAGGGTGACCAGGGAGGGAATGCCTGCGCGCGCCGCACGCAACACGAGGTCATCGCTGAGACGCAACCAGTGCATCACGTGCACGACGTCCGGGCGCCACTCTTCCAGGATGTCCGTGAAGGCCTGCCCTACATCCTGCGAGTGCAGCTTGTGCCAGTGGTCGAAGTAGAGGTCGCTGCGGTGCATGCGACGCACCCGAACGCCCGCACCCGTCTGGGGATCGCGGTCCACGTCTTCACTGACGGAGAACTCCTCACCGTGCTCAAGGGAGCCGGCGACGACCATGACCTCCACTCCACCGGCCGCGGCCGACCGGGCCAGGGCCTGGGTCGATCCCTCGGTACCGCCGCAGAGTTCCGGCGGGTAGCCGTGGACGGCGAGCAGAACCTTCACCCCGCAGACCCTCTCGAAGCAAGGCAGGCGGCGTAGTGCTCGAGCACCTGGTCCGTCGCCTCCTCCCACGTGGGAAAGCCCAAGGCCTCCGCAGAAACGGCGGCCATGGACTCAGGTCCCGTGCGCACGCGCTCCGACAGGACGGCAGCGAGGGCGGCCGCGTCTCCCATGGGGAAGGTCCAGCCATTGACGCCCTCCTCCACCAGCTCGGCCATGCCCCCCAGATCGCTCACGACCACGGGCACACCCGCCCCCATGGCCTCCATCAGCACCAGCGGTCGGTTCTCGAACCAGAGACTTGGAACGACCAGGAGATCCGCACGGGCCAGGGCGGCTTGCACCCCCGCCCGATCGAGGCCCTCACCCATCATCGCCCCGGCGGCCTTGGCCTGACGGCCCAGGTCGGCGGCGTAGTCCGCATCCTGGAAGATGGGGCCGTGCAGGCGCAGGTGGGCTTGGGAGCGCAAGGCCGGGTCGAGTTGCCCCCAGGCCTCGAGCAAGACGTGAGCTCCCTTGATGGGAATGAAGGAGCCCAGGAACAGCACCTCGGTTGGGCCGTCAGATACTGGCGCGGATGCCGCTTTCTCACCGAGCGGGTCCAAACCCGTCGGCGTGTAGTAGATGGAGTCGGCGTCGATCCCCCATTGGACGAGCCGCTCGCGCAGGAAACGACTGGGCGCGAGGAAGCGTTGTACGGAGGCGGTCGTGCACTGACGCAGATCATCCGTGCGCTGGGATGCGAACGTCGCAAAACTCTCTTGGGTCCGTGGGTCCACGCCCGCTTGCAAATCGCTGGGACGCGAGATCTTCTTGTGGATCTTGCGCGCCAGGGGCCCGAGGTCCAGTCCCGTCACGCGCCGCAGGCCGGCCAGGGACTGGCCCGCGCGTCGAGCCGAAGCGCTCTGGGTCCAGGCGAAGGATGGCAGGCAGGTACCGCAGCGCTCAAATTCCACCGTGTTACACAGCTCGCCGTCAGCGTGTACGAGCTGTCCCATGCGGGGGCATTCCAGCCAGTAGTCGTGCAGGGTCATGAGCACCGCAGCGCCCGTCTCGCGCGCGATCTCCAGGCACCCGACCGACAAGTACATCAGGTGCTGGAAGTGGATCACCTCCGGGTCGATACGTTGCACCTCTTCGCGAAACACCGCGTCGACTCCGGGGTGCTGCCAGGTCTGCTCGAAGGACTCGTGGTAGAGGTTGTTGATGACCTCGGTCACCGGCACGCCCGCGTGGCTGCGACGCTCCAGGGTCAGGTCGTCCCGGCCCGTGTCCTTGTGGCTGCTGAACACGTGGACCTCGTGGCCGCGGGCCTGCAGGCGCCGGGCCAGTTCAGCCGTGTAGACCTCCGTACCCGCCGCGGAATGAGGCGGGAAGCGGTGGCTGACGAGGAGCACGCGCATGGTTGGCGAGCATAACCATCCGGCCGGGGCGGCCGTCAGGACCAAATCCATTCGAATCGAGGGCCCCATCCCCGGCTAGGCGCCTTGAATCAACTCCCGCACCCTGGCTCAGGGGGACTCTTGGGCGCTAGGCTCAAGCGTATGTCCTGGCTTCGGGAGTTGTTCACCTTGCGCGACACGGTCGGCCGCTCGCGATATCTGGCGGTCGGACTGGGTCTGGCACTGGTCAAGTACGCCGTGGACGCGGGGTGCTACTTTGCCTGGACGGGCAAATTCTGGAGCCCGACAACCTACCTCGACCCCAACTTCGGCAGGCGCATGGAGGAGGTGGACCATCTGCCCACCGGGTATCTGGCCTTCCTGGTGGTGTGGGCCCTTCCCTTCCTGTGGATCGGCGTAGCCATGAGTGCGCGCCGCGCCAGGGAAGCGGGCCTCTCGCGCTGGTTGGCTCTTGGTTTTCTGCTCCCGATGGTGTCCTACATCACGATCCTGGTGCTCGTGTGGGCGCCACCACGAAGCGTCCGCTCAGACGTGCAGGATCTCGATGAGTTCAGCTTCCGAACGGCTCTATTCGGCTTGGCGTTCACGGTCCTTGGGGGCACGGCACTGATCGCCCTGCTCACGGAGGGGATGGAGTACTACGGCACCGCCCTTTTCCTGGGGGTCCCGTTCTTATTGGGAACGATTACCGGCTACCTGTTCAACGCGCCCAAGGAACGGTCCGTCCTCGCCACCCTCGGCACGGCAACCCTGGCTCTCTTGGCGGGGTTCCTGGCCATGCTGGCCTTTGCGCTAGAGGGTCTTGTCTGCCTGACTATGGCGTTCCCGATCATGATGGCCGCCGTCATACCGGGCGCACTCTTCGGCCGCAGCCTCGCGCGCGGGGCCGCGGTACCGGACCGCACGCTGGGGCTCGTGATCCTAGTCCTGCCCCTCAGCGCTCTAGCCCAGAAACACTGGACGGAGCCCGATCAACGAGAGGTGATGACCGCTATCGAGATCGACGCGTCGCCAGAGGTGGTTTGGGGAAACGTGGTCTCCTTCTCCGAGTTGCCCCCGCCGGACGACTGGCTGCTGAGTACCGGAATCGCCTACCCCTTGCGGGCGAGAATCGAAGGCGAGGGCGTGGGCGCCGTCCGCTACTGTGAGTTCACGACCGGCCCCTTCGTCGAGCCCATCACCCATTGGGACGCACCCCGGCGCCTGTCGTTTGACGTGCAGGAGCAGCCCGACCCCATGCAGGAGTGGAGCTTCTACGCCCACGTCAACGCCCCGCATCTGGACGAGTCATTCCGCAGCGTACGGGGTGAGTTCCGTCTGACCGCCTTGCCCGGCGGCAGGACACGCCTGGAAGGCAGTACCTGGTACGTGGTGGACATGGGACCTGCACACTATTGGAAGCTGTGGGGCGATGGCATCGTGCACAGCATCCACGGGCGAGTGCTACGCCACATCAAGCAGCTCTCTGAGTCCGCTCGGGACTAGCGCACCAGAGGCCGGACGAGAGCCCAGACGCCCCGCAGGAGGGCGTCCACGACGCTCACCAACCAGCCGCCCACTCCGCCCTGTTCGAGCGCGGGCGTCACCGTCAGGGGCCCACCCACCATCAGGGCCCGGTCGCCTACCTGCCGACGCGCCTGGACCTCACGTCGCATGCGCAGGGTCTCGGGGAGGGTGCTCAAGACGGCCCACTTGCCCTTCAGCCACGAACCCAGCCCACCCTTGAGCAGCGCGAACCCGAACCAGACAACCTCGTACACGACGAGCCCCGGCAGGCACACGAAGAGGGTCCACCAGCGGTAGGTCTTGAGCATGAACAGCCAGCGGTTACGCGAGTGGTAGAAGACGCGCCGCGCGGGATAGTCGGTCCCCTCGCGAAAGCTCACCCCGGGAGTGCCCGCGTCGTGGCGCACGATGGCGTCCTCCACGGCCAGCAGGGTATGCCCCGCCTGGCGTAGGCGCAGGGAGAGGTCGAGATCCTCGAAGAGAATGAAGTAGCGCTCGTCGTACCCACCCAACTCCAGCAGCGTCTCCCGATCGCAGAGCACGCACACCGAGACGAAGACGTCCACCTCCTCGACATCGGCGCCGAGCGCCTGGTCTTGGGGGCGGTAGAAGTTGCGCAAGGAGATGAGGCCCGCGTAGTGCACGGACCCACCGTCGTAGTGCACCCGGTCGGGCTCGGCATGAAAGACGCTGCGCGGCGCCAACACCTTGGCATCGGGCCGGGAGCGGGCCACCTCACACAGACGCTCGAACATCCCGGGTGTGACGATGGCATCGTTGTCCAGGCTCAGCACCCACGGAGTCTGCGCCGCACTAAGGCCCGCATTACGGGCACGGGCGGGACCGGCATTCTCCCCCATCTCCAGGATGCGCACCTCGGGATGGTGCTCCCGTAGCCACTCGAGGGAGCCATCCGTGGACGCGTTGTCCACCACGATCACCTCGGCCAGGTCGCAGGCCTGGAGCGCCTCCAGGCACGCGGGCAGATACTCACGCCCCTGGTAGTTGCAGATCACGGCGCTGACCGCGCCCGGTCGATCTTCGGGGGGAGCGCTCATCTAGTGCAGGGGAAGTTCAAAGTCGGGCGCGCGCACAGGCTGTCGGCGGCGCAGGCAATAGGGCAGGTTCCAGAGCACACTACAGCTGGCGCGTACCAGAACCCACCAGGCTCCCGGGGTCTCGCGTACGGCGCGGCCGATGCCAATGGTGCCGGTGGCATCGTGCACCGCACCCTCGGCCTCGCTCTTCCCCGAGCGCAGCAGCACGCGTGTGAGAACCAGGAAGGGCATGCGCAAGAGATCCGACAGGGGGGCGTACTTGATCATGCCCAACCAGGCGTTGCGCGCGTGGTAGTACAGGCTGCGCTTGCCCATCTGCACGCCAAAAGGCGTCTTGTGAAAAGCCTCCACCCCCGGAAACTGCAGCACGCGGTAGCCGAGGTTGAGGATGCGGCAGGTGAGGTCGCGCTCGTTGCCATAAATGAACAGGCGCTCGTCGTAGTAGCCCGCCTCGCGCAGCACATCGCTTCTGGCCAGGCTCGCGCAGCCGCGGAAGGTGCTCATGTAGCGCTCCTCATTGACGGCCGGTGAGTTGCGGTAGGCCTCGGGCATGCCGGGCTCGATGATCTTGGTGGAGATCACAGCCGTGGACTCGGGCTCTTGCTTCAACCGTGCCCGGGCGCCCTCAAGCCAATTGGGAGGCAGGACCACGTCGTCGTCCAGGATGGCGGTGAGCTCGGTCTGCACCGCGGCGAAGCCGATGTTGAATGTCTCGCAGGCCCCGTACTTTGAGTGCGGCATCACGATCAGATGCACCTCGGGGAACTCGGCGCTGATCATGGCCGCTGTTCCGTCGTGGCTCGCATTGTCCACAACGATGATCTGCTCGAAGGGGTGGGTCTGAGCCCGCAAGCCATCCAGGTTGGCGCGCACGTCCTCCATCTTGTTCCAGGTGGAGATGACGGCACTGGCTCCGGAGCCGACCGTACCTGCTTCGTGGTCCTCGCCATCGTCATCCAGCAGGCTCCGCACGACCTGCGCCCGATAGGCCTGCACGGCGTGACCATCCAGAGCCATGAAACCCTCTGCGCGCTCCACCGCGGGATCCTCCACGTTGACGGTGTAGGCGCGGTCAAAAGCCTCGGCCTTGCCCGCGAGATCAATCTGTGCCTGCTGGGACACAAACGCCGCCAGGGCGCGGTCCTTCTGCTCCGCGGCGGGGGTGGTATCCAGGAGGAAGTTCGCGGGTACCTGTCGGTTCACTCCGTAGAGGTGAACGCGACACGGATCGCCAGCCTGAAGCGCCGCCGCCAGGGCGGCACATAGGGCACGGTGGTCAGAGTGCAGTTCAAATGGCGAGGGTCCATACACAAGATCGGGTTTGTGCTCAGCCAGCTCGCGCTGCAAGAGATCCACCAGGGTGGGATCGCGTTCAAGCGCCCCGTCTTCCAGACCGAGTTGCGCCCACTCGCTCACGCCCAGCACCTCAGCCGCGGCCTGCGCTTCGGCGGCGCGCACCTCTGGGTCACCGCCGGCGCCACCATCGCTCACGACCACCACGCGCACGTGATCTCCACGGCGGGCGTGCAACGCCAAGGCCCCCCCACAACCCAAGACCTCGTCGTCGGGGTGGGGTGCGAAGACGAGCACCCGGCTAGGCAAGCCGGCGATGGTCGTTAGAGGCGGATATCGGTTGGTCACGGAACTGGCGGACGAGCTCTTGACCCCAGCGCTCCAGGGTCTCGCTCGATCGCTGACAGGTGGGAATATTCTCGGGCAGGTCCAACATATGGGCCTGAACTTGGGCCGGGTTACGGATCAGCTCTGTGAATGCGGCCGCCCAGACATCGGGTTCGCCCGCGGGGAGGACGTGCAGGCCCAGTGCGCCGTAACGCTCCCGCGCCGCCTCCGCTCCGGACGCCCAGACGGGCAGCCCCAAGGCCAGGGCTTCGTCCACGCACAGAGAGTAGCTCTCCGGGAGGCGAGAAGGGAGCGCCACCACGTGGCAGGTTGCCGCAATGGCCGCCAGCTGCGCAGGGTCGTAGGTCCCGTGCCACTCCACTTCATTTACTCCAGCTGCCGCCTCGAGGGCGGTATCGAGGCCTTTCTCGCTGCCTCCGGCAAAGACCAGTTGGACACGACCCGCGGGCATCCGGCCCACGGCCCGGGCCAGATCGAGGCTGCCTTTTTCCACGGATCGGCGACCCAGATGGAGGATCCGCAGCGGGCCATCGCCCTTCCACAGTCGTGGCTTGCGACGTACGTCGGGAAGCTCCATGCACAGGCCGGGCTCCAGGATCTTGACCTGGCCGGGACCGAAATCCAGGAATTGTGAGAGACGCACCAGGTGCGTGCGGCTGGGGACAAGGACCCTGGTGGCAGCATCCACCTCGGCTTGGAAGGCCCGCTGACGTGCAGCCACGCCCAGGGCCGTGCGGTAGGGATCCGCATCGGGCGTCAACGGTGCAAGGCAATCCGCGCAGGCCTTGTGCCCGATGCGAGCCACGGCCTCGCGAGTGGGACACGTGATCGATGGAGAAGGCGCCTGCCGGAAACTCCGCGGGCACGTGAAGTGGTGGTCATGCAGCCACAGCATCACGGATGCCGATGATCGCAGACGACGCACCAGACCCGACCCGAGGGTGGCCTGGTGGTGCACGATGATGAGGTCGGCCCCTTGCACCTCCCGCTCGGCAAGATCTAACACGCGCGGCCAGGACTGAGCCAGATCCATGGGCTCCGAATGGGTCCGCGGCAGAAACGACACCTCCAACCCCTGCACGCTCGTCCGCACGACGTCACGGCCGTCATGGGTCTCGTCACTACCAGAGACGACGTGCACCTGATGACCGCGCCGGGTCAAAGCTAGGGCCTGAGCCAGGGCAACCTGCTCGGTCCCCCCGGTGAACTGGGGTGGAAAGTGAGATGTGAACAGGGCGATCTTCACGCGCGTTGCTCCGGGGGGAAAGCGGGGACGGGGTTGAGCTCGGGTGAGCTCGCGGGGGGAAAGGGGCACAAGGCCTCCGCGTAGCGTTGATCTTGGTCGAGGTGAGCGGATCTCCAGGCAGCCAGGCCCAGGGCGCGGTGAGTCAGCTCGTCCGAACCCTGGCTCGCGTGGCACGCGAGGGCGGCGCGCTTCATCTCCATCACCGGGGTAACGTCCACCAGAATGCTCGCCTCGAGGGTGGACCAGACCTCAAAACCCCAGACGTGCCTGGGGCGCTGGTGCACGGGGATCAACTCCAGGGCGAAGGTCAGAGCCGATGCCAGTGAGCGATGGTCGCGATGAGCGTCCCCGGGCCAGGGCGCGTAGACGCTGGTGGGGCGACGCTCCATCAGGATGCGGGCGAGCAGGGCCGCACCCCGCCGAAACTGGGCGTCCGTGGGCTCGTGGCCCTCAGGGAACTCCAGGAACTGGTGGGTGAGAGCGGAGGTCGCCGACGAAAGGGCCCGGCCGCCAGCCAGAGCCTCACGGCATCGCAGGTCGCGTGCCGATTCGGGTGCCATGGCCGGCACACCGGCCGCGCCGTCAAAGGCCACCACAACGTGGACGCGGTCTCCCTGGCGCGCGTGCAGGGCCAAGGTCCCCCCCACTCCGATGACCTCGTCGTCGGGATGGGGCGCCAAGACGAGCACTGACCCGCGAACGGGAGCGCTCAGACAGCGAGGAGATTCAAGCGGACTCATGCCGTGAGCCCTCCTCGGAAGGCCGGCTCGAAGGGTTCGCTGGGCAGGGCTTGGCTGCGAGCAGGAGCAACCTTGGTGAAGGTCCAGGTGGCGTGCACCGCTCCGCTTTCAGAGTCCACCGCGCGCATGAAATAGGTTCCGGGGAACAGCCAGTCCCAGGCGCTGGCCGGGAACGACCAGCTCTCATTGAGCTCCGCACCGCACACGGCAATCCCCGCGCACAGACTGAAGTGCGGGGTCATGGAGAGCTCCATGAACAGGTCACCTTCGGCGGGCAAGGCGAGCTCCACTCGCTCACATTCCGCGTCGTGCGATGCCAGACGCTCGATCCCACGCGGGGTCCGATCCAGCAGGCCCGCTGGCAGGTGCGCGATCAGGCGTTCAGCAAAGGACAAGGCCCAGCGCATCGGTGCCTTGGACCAGCGCTCCATGTAGACCTGACGCGAGCGGCTCCAGAACTGGCGCGGCTGACCCTCGAAAGCCGAGCCGGATCCAGCGGAGCGGGACCAATGGTGGACCACGATTGCGGCGGGAACCCAGTCCATGTGCATGGCACGCGCAGCCAGACGCTGACACAGGTCGGCATCCTCGTAGTACAGGGGATAGGCCGCGTCCAACAGAGGCTCGTCGCCGCGGGCCATCTCTGCGCAGACCAGCACGCAGGCGCCTGAGAGCATGTCGGCGGGCTGCGGTCGCCAGGCGCTCCAATGGTCACGGGCCAAGCGGCTCTGGCGCCGGGCCAGGAAGCGTGAGAGGAAGGGCACGGCGCGGGCGAGAGTGCCCAGACACTCGTCCCAAGCCGTGGGCAGGGCGATGGGTGGCAGGTGCAGATGAGCATCCTCGTCCACAACCGTCCGGGGGGCGACGGCACCCAGGGCCGGATCGCTAGCCAGGTGGCAGAGCAGGCTCTGCAGAGAGCCGGGCAGGAAGAACAGGTCGGGATTCAGGAACATCACCGGACCCTCCTGTTGACTGTGCCCCAGCCCCCACTCGATGGCTCCGGCGTAGCCCAGGTTGATCTTTGAACGCAGGACACGCACGCCTTCGCGCTCGATGGTGTCCAGCCAGCGGTCCGAGTCGTCGTTCGATGCGTTGTCCACGAGGATTATCTCGAGATCCCGGGGGTCGCCTCCACAGCGGGCCCACTCCGCCTGCAGCGAGCGCAGGCACGAGAGGGCGAAGCCGCCACTCTTGTAGTTCACAACGATGGCGGTCAGCGGTTGAAGCCAGGGACGGAGCAGGTGCGGAGGGGGGTTCATCAGGCAGACTCCTCTTGGACGACTGGGGAACTGTCAGGGACGAGGGAGGGCGGCACAGTGATCCCGTGCCAACGATGAGCGAGTCGCACCAGACCGAGGTCGTGGCCCGAGTGGGTCACGGTGAGGGGTACACGCAGAGCGCGCTCGTGGTAGCGGTGCACGCCGTGCTCGTCGAGGAGGTGCGCCACCACGCTGAAGCGACCGGCGAGCAGAGATAGGTCTGGCAGCTCCAGTTCCAGCTGCCCGCCCGGGCCCAGAAGGCTCAAACCGTCGTGGTGGGTGGCGACTCCCGCCTGCAAGGTGGCCCCTTGGCGGGTGAAGGTCACGCCCAGGCTCAAGGGTCGGCGGTCGGCCCGTGGATCCTCCCAGCCGATACGCAGGCGCAGGGACTGACCACTGGCCACTCGCTGCGAGGCACCCTCGGCGACCCCGTCCACACACTCGAAGCTGCTGAGGTACGGAGCCTCAGGAGCGGGCTCCGATGAGGCAGACGAGCCGTTGGAAGAGGGGGCCCCCACACAGTGGGCGGCGTAGTCGTGGGTCAGGTCCGTGACTGGTCCGAAGCCGCGCATCTGGCCGTGGTCGAGCCACAGGGCCTCGTCGCAGAGTTGGCGGAGGTCGTAGAGACTGTGGCTGGAGACAATCAGGGTCCCACCGGCGGCCCGGTAATCGAAGAGGCGGTCCACGCAGCGTTTCTGAAAGGCCATGTCCCCCACAGCGAGGACCTCGTCCAGGAGCAGAATCTCGGGCTGCATGCCCATGGCGCTGGCAAAGGCCAGGCGCATGGCCATGCCGCTGGAGTAGGTGCGGACAGGAGCGTCGGCCACGTCCTGCAGCTCGGCGAACTCGAAGATCTCACCCATGCGGGCCTTCACCTCGCGCCGGCTGGCCCCCAGCAGCACACCGTTCATAAGAACGTTCTCGCGGCCCGTGTAGTCGGGATGGAATCCGGATCCCAGCTCGAGCAAGGCGGCCACGCGTCCACCGGTTCGGAAGCGGCCCGAGGTCGGCGGCGTGTTGCCGCTGAGCAGCTTGAGCAGGGTGGACTTGCCCGCGCCGTTGTCGCCCACCAGAGCGAGACAGGCGCCCCGCTTCAGCTCAAAGGAGACGCCCTCGAGAGCCCGTACCTTCCGGGCCCGGTTGAGGTAGCCAAGGGTCAGAGCGGCTTGCCACCGTGAACGGTCATTCGGCCACACCGAGTAGCACTTGCCGAGGCCTTCGGCTTGTAGGGCGAGGGGGGATTTCATCGTTCAGACCTCATCCGTAAAGCCCCGTTGCAGGGCGGCGAAGACGGCACGGCCGATGAGGGCACTGGCCACGGACCAGGGAGCAAGCCTCGCACAGCACTCAGCGACGCCCATTCCAAGAGCTTCCGCCGGCTGCCCGCCCATGAGCACGCCACGCCAGCCCGTGATCCACAGGTACAGAGGGGAGGCCTGGATCCAATCCAGCCAGGGCCCGATGGAAGGCATGACCTCCGCCGAAGGCACCCAGAAGATGGGTGTGGCGAACATCAGAACGGTCAGAAGGCAGGTCATGACCTCGCGCGTGTCGCGCAGATGGATGTGGGCCGCGGCACACAACAGGGCCAAGCCGTAGGTGAAGAGTCCTCCTAGGGCGAAGAGCACGGGAGCCCAGGCCAGCTCGGCCCCGGGCAGCGGGTGCAAGCCGGTGGCGCCGGTCACCGCCAGGGTCACACAAGCCCCGAAGGCTAGGGTGACCATGCCCCCCAGGACGGGGGTCAGGGGCAGGACCTCGGCAGGAAAGGTGAGCTTGCCGATCAGGTGCCGCCCATCCACAAGGGAGGTGGTGGCGCGCGTCAGCGACTCGGCGAACGCGCTCCAGACGAGCGCGCCGGTGAACAGGTAGAGGCCGTAGCTCGCCTGCAGCTGCGCCGCGACCCCGGGCATACGCACACCGAGAAGCTCGGCGAAGACGAAGCCGTAGACGACCAGGAGCATGGCGGGTTGGACCAGGGGCCAGAGCCAACCGAGCAGCGTGCCACGAAAGCGCCCCGAGAGGTCCCGGCCCAGGCAGGTGCCGACCAGGTCCCGACTGCGCCAGAGCGCGCCGGGCGTGCGCAGCACTTCCCCAAGGACACGCGCCAGAGACCCACGGGTGGGCTCGGTCCATGGGCCGGGGGCAACGTCAACGGAAGAAACGTGACCCGGCAGGGAGGCGGGATTGTGCGTGGGGACAGCCATGGAAGGGGGACTCTCCCCTCCCATCGACCCGGGCTACGCCAGGGATGGAGGCGCGCACGCTGTTTTGAGCATCGTCTTCCCGATGTGAGACGAAGCCGCCGAGCCCCTCCGTCTCGAATTGGGTCGCCTAGGTAGAATGGTGCCGCAAACCCGCCTCTTGGGGCCGCGAGCTCCTATTGGCCGGGCGACTGGAAGCGCTTGGCCTTCTTGGGGCCCACTTCAAAGTTGCCCTGGGCGAGGAAGGAGCGGATGTACTGCAGCACGCGCTCGCCCTCCTCGGGGTTGTCCTGAGACTCCTTCCAGTCAGCGTAGCGCGGATCAAGCGGCCGGAAGCTCTCGTTGATCTCACGCTGGACCCGCACGCGAATCAAGAACTCGCCCCGGGGCAGGGAGTTCGACACCGGGGTGTACTCGACCGTTGCCCGTTGGCGGTAGCCCTTGCCCTTGAAGGGCGCACCCGAACGGAACCAACCGGAGACGATCTCGCGTGCGCCGCTATCCGCCCCAATGCCCACGGGATAGCTGGCATTCTCCAAGGAGAGGTGGATGACGTCGTACAAGACGGACTCGGAGTTGCACTTCACCGTGCCCTCGGTCCAACGCGGGTGGATCTGGCGCTGAAACAGAGCACAAGAGGAGAGGCCCAGCAGCAGGAGCGGGGCCACGAACAGCCAGGTGCGTCGATTCATCGGGCGGAGTCTCCATCGGGGTCAGAGCGGCCATCGCGCAGGACGATGCGCATGGGCACCTCATCGTAAGGCAGGTCCTTGCGGATCTGATTCTGCAGGTAGCGCAGATAGTCCTTGCTGATGCGTTTCTTGTCGTTCACGAAGATCATAAAAGTGGGCGGCGCCACATCGGTCTGGGTAGCGTAACGGATGCGGACGCTATGACCGGCTTTACTTGGCCCACGGCTCTCAAGAGCCCGTTTCAGAACCCGGTTCAGCTCCCCGGTAGTGACTCTCTGCCGAGCCTGGGCGTACAGATCCCGGCAGAGGCCCAGGGTCTCCTCTACGTTCCATCCCCGGTTGGCCGTCAGGAAGACGATGGGCGCGAAGGACAGGCCAGGCAGCTGGGAGTCCAGGTACCTGCGAAAATCCTCGGGGTCCTTGTCCTGCACGAGATCCCACTTGTTGGCGGCCAGGACCACGGGCTTGTGGTGGTCGTAGGCGTAGGTGGCCAGGGCTTTCTCGATGGCGGAGATGGTGCGCGATACGTCGAACATAAGAACCACCACGTCGGCGCGGCGAATGGTCCTCTTGCTGCGCGCCTCGGAGAAGAACTCGATAGCGTCGTCCTGTTTGCCGCGCTTGCGCAGACCCGCGGTGTCGATGGCGACGAAGATCTCACCGTCCCGCTCAAAGAGGACGTCTACGGCGTCGCGCGTGGTTCCGGGAACCTCCGAGACAATGACGCGCTCCTCTTGGGCCAGATGGTTGACCAGCGTGGACTTGCCCGCGTTCCGGCGGCCGATGATCGCGATCTTCATGGCATCGGCCCCGGGCGGGCGCGAGCTGGGAGCCTCGGGGCACGCGGCGTAAATCTGTGCATAGAGGTCGGTCAGACCCTCGCCGTTCTGGGCGCTGATGGGGATCGGCTCCCCGTGGATTCCCAGACGGCGGAACACGTCGACATCCCAGTGCAGCTTCTCGCCCTCGGTCTTGTTCACCACGAGCAGAGTGGGAACGTCCAAGGCGCGCATGGTCTTCGCCACGGTCTTGTCCAGGTGCATGATTCCACTACGCACGTCCACCATGAACAGCACCAAGTGGGCCTTCTCCAAGGCCAACTGGACCTGGCCCTCGACGTGCGGCCCCAGATCGTCGCGGTCCACGATTCCAATACCACCGGTGTCCACCACCTCGAACCAACGATCCCCATCGGGAGTACTCAAACGCGCCGGCACCGCGATACGATCGCGCGTCACCCCGGCTGTAGGTTCAACAATGGCGATTCGGCTACCGCACATGCGGTTGAGCAGGGTGGACTTGCCCACGTTGGGTCGCCCAACGATCACAACGCGCGGCAGAGCCGCGGCGGAATCAGCTTGGGTCTCAGAGGCATCCATGGAGGAGTGGGCCGGGGAATTCAACGGGATCGCAGGGGCAGGGCACTCAGGGAATCGAAAGCACCCGGTGCAATTGGGGAATAACGCGCACGTCTAAGTGCAGGTCGCGGGCCTCTTCCACCAGGTCCTCAAGGAAACCGGGATCGGGGGCCCCGACCCCTCCGATGGGGCTGACCGGGGTTAGATAGAGGGGAACGTTGGGTGCCAACCGCTCGAGGTCCTCGAGCAGGGGCAGGTAGGCGGACAGGGGACGATCGGAACGGATGACGATCTTAGCGCAGGCATCGCGGTCGGCGGCAATCGCCAGAACTTCACGGCGCACGCGGGTCCAGTCCTCAGGGGTGCGCGGGCTGGGCTCATCGTGGACGCCATCGACGCCAATGGGCACAACCTCCCCCATGTCCTCGGGCAGCTTCAGGTCCAGGCTCAGGTGATCGAATACCGGGGCGACGCGCTTCAAGGCCTCGGGATGAGCCGCGGCCGTCTCGAGATGCAGGCGTCGGCCCGCGAGCATATCGGGCAACCCCAGCAGGAACTCGGGCCACATGAGAGGCTCGCCGCCCGTGACGCTCACGGTGCGCGCATCCCGCGGCTCGCAGGCGGCCACCCAGGTCGCTGCCTGAAACGGATTGGCCCAAGCCGAATAACGCTTGGTGCCCTCGGCCGTGGCAACCCGAGCCGACCGCTCTTCGTCGACACTCCAAGAGCTGGGTGTATCGCACCACTCGCACCGCAAAGGACAGCCCGCCAGCCGCAGGAACACCTGCGCCTGACCGGCATAGGCCCCTTCGCCCTGGATGGAGGCAAAGACCTCCATGATGGGCGCGCGGGTGGAGGTACTCGTAGAAGCCATGGCGACGATGCAGATCAGGACGGTTCGACGGAGCTCCAGGCCCCGATCAGCGCACAGTCCGTTCGCGAAGAAACGCAGCCTCCGAGGGGAGACTACTACTCCGTGGCCTCGGACTCCTCGGCCCCGGCCTCAGCGGCTTCCCCGGCTTCCTCTTCAGGATCCTTCTTCTTGGCCTTGACCTTGACGAAGGTCCGTACCTTCGGGAGACCAAAAGGGGAGTCCTTTTCGCTGACCTTCCCATCACGCATCAACTTCTCGAGGCGTTCGACACGGGTGTAGACGCTGCGCTGACCCACGAGGGTGTCGCCGCCGCGAAGACTGGGATGGATAGACATGGGGATGGCCCGGAGAGGGCAGAGGAGAGTGGACAGTATGGGGTTACTGATGCTCATTCCTGGGGAACAAGGGCCAAGAATCCTAGAGCCCTCCCAGCCCCGTGGAAAGGCCCCCACGCCGAAAAGGACGGGGATCACAAGCCGGACGGGGGCATCAGTGGGCCGAAAACCTGCAAGCGGCGCGCGTCAGCGAGTGATGTTGACCACGTACGCCCCCGCATAGGGGGTCTGCCTGCCATCCGGGCCCGGCGCACTGGCGACCTTGATACGGGCCTGCTCAGCCGCCGCGAAACTGCCGTAGGCTCCCACGTGCAGGAGCCACTTCCCCCCCCGTTCACGCGGGGTGATCGCGGCGAATCCCTGAGCTTCCAGGTTAGCCTGGTTGACCGTGGTCATCTCGTGACCAAAATCGGTGCCGTCGGCCGTGAATACCAGCAGAGTAAAACGGTTGGCGGGGTCGGCGAAGGCCGCGTCCGCGGCACTGCCCGTACTGCCCACACTGCCCACACTGCCCACACTGCCCGCCGAGGTCTCCCCCGGCTGTTGACCTGAGGTCCTCTGGGATACGGTTCCCGGCCGGCGCGCGCCACGGCCCGGTCGGGTTGAGAGGACCTCGTCCGGGGCTGGAATGGACTCGTTCTGGGCCTGTACGCGGACCGGATCCGAACCGCGATCCGTTGCGACGTCCTCGGACGGATTCCCGCCCGGGGCTCCCCCGTCGAGAGTCCGCGTCGAGAGCTGGTCATCGCGGCCCTGAGCCTGGACCGTCCCCAGTCCGCCGGAGGCCTTGCCAGCCATGAAGGCCAGCACCAGCAAGACCACCTGCAACAGCAGGAAGACCCCAGGCCCCATGGGCAGGTTCAAGCCACCCGAGCCGCCCCCAGGCGACCGTCGTGAAGTGTGCGTGCCCCCCTCCATAGCGGCGGCCCCGTCGCCAAGGGAGTCGGATGCGGACGAGGCCTGGAAGGCCTCCAACATGTTGTCTCTGCGTTTGGCCATGATGAATGGTCGAGCCTCATCGGGATCCCCCCCGGGCCCGGCGGTTTAAGCCTACGCCCGGGAAACGGGGCTTTCAACGAGATTCCGAGCATGCCTTGGAGGGGAAGAACCCACTCCGGAAGGCCTGGAACAGGCGCTGGTGCCTCCCGCCCAGTTTCCTTCCAACGCTGGACGCCGCACATCGTTAGGCTAGGCCGCAGCGACCTCTTAGGGAACTTTCTATACCGCCCCCCGAGAGCCACGCTCGCTCAAGGAGACAGCCATGTTCCGCATCCTTCTGTCTGTAGGCGCATTGACCCTAACCGCGCTCCAGCCGACTCTCGCCCTCACCCCGCTCCCCCAGAATTCGAGCCTCGTCAAGAACGAGCGTTTCGGATTCTCTTTCCGCGCGCCGAAGAGCTGGGCCTCCGTGGCCCTCAAGACCGACGAGGGGTGGCTGGCGAGCAAGCACCTGTCCAACAAGGAGTACTTCGGCACGGACAAGACCACGGGCTACACCTACAGCCACGTACCCGAGATGCTCTGCATCGCCTTCATCCACGCGAATCAAGAGCGCAAGAAGGTGGTGGAAGAAGAGTCCGAAGACGGGGTGACCACCAAGACAACCACGATCTCCAATCCCTACAAGGACTACGAGGACTTCCTCGACCGGACCTATGCGGGCGGCGGCTGGTACGTGGACTCCAAGGACAAGGGCAAGCACGGCAAGATCGAGGTGACGCGCTACTCGGTGAAGGTAGAGAAGCTCGCCCGCTCGGGGCCCAAGCGCATCATCACCTGGATCTACCACGCGCCCGACATCGACTTTGTCCTGCAAACCGAGGTGCTTGAGGCTGAGTACAAGAAGCTACGGAGCACCATCGAGAAGAGCCTGAAGTCCTTCAAATTCATCGAGCGCTCAGGTGAGCTCCTGCCCACGGGGGCGAGCACTCCGGGCGGCATCCGCATCACCCGACGGGAGCTGACCGAGGGCACGCCCAAGGAGCGCCGCTCCAAGCGCGTCGAATCCCAGAAAATCAAGCACGAGAAGGCCATCCGCGCCCTGCCCAAGGACTGGGATCACCAGTACCGCGGCAAGGTTCTCGTGCTCGACCACGACCAGGACAAGTGGGCCAAGAAGCTGGGCGATCACGCCGATCTCCTGATCGAATGGTTGAGCAAGGAGTTCTCCTACTTCGGCGAGAACGAGTACATGCGAGCACCCATCCTGCGTGTCTGCAACGACTCCGATGAGGAGGGGGCATTCACCCGCGGGACCCGCACCGGCACGACGGGCTCCTACAGCTACGTGGCTCCTGGTTCCGAAATTGTCACCCACAAACCGGACACCGGCTGGATTGGCGGCGAGGTCGACTGGGTCAATGGAAAGCTGCTGGAGCAGTGGTTGCTCGACCGCAACGAAGACGCCGCCCGAGCCATGCCCGAGTGGCTCAGAATCGGCATTGTCACCCACGTGCGCGGCGCACGACGCGATGGGCGCAAGCTGGAGTTCCGGGTGAACGAGTACGCCCGGGAAGGGGCGCGCCTGGCCGCTTCCCAGGGCAGAGCCACGGCCCCGCGTACGATCATGAGCCAGACCCGCGAGGAGTTCTCATCTGGTGCGGGTGGAGGGGGCACTTTCTCCAAGAGCGCCGAGGCCGCTCAACTCGTGCGCTTCCTGCTATCCAAGGAGGGCGCCCGCTGCAAGCAGGCCAAGACGCTGCTTGAGACCTACGTGACAACACTCACCCAGGTCGTGGACGAGATCAACGAGAAGGACAAAGGGGTTGCGAGTATCGGCAATGCCCCCAAGACCGAAGAGGAAGAAGACGCACTCGGCAAGGAACGCGCCGAGCGTTGGCGCCAAAAGGAGCAGGACATGGTGCGCGAGGTATTCGAACGCACCTTCGCGGACTGGACCGAGAAGGACTGGAGCTCGTTCACCAAGGCCTACTTCAAGTTCATCTCCTGACCCCGTGAGAACCATGCTTGGACCGTTCAATTACCAGGTTTCGCTCCCTGCGGTATGCCTGGTTCTTCTTGCTTCACCCCTGCAGGCGGACATCCTGTTGCTCAAGGACGGCCGCGTCATCGACGGACCGATGATGGAGCGCGGAGAAGAGACCTGCACGATCCACTTCAAGAATGGTGACGTTCTTGTTCCCAACGATTGGGTAGAGGACTTGTTCCTGGCCGCAGACCTGGAGGGCCTGGCCAAGAACCGCAGGCGGTCTCTGGAGAAGCAGGGAGAGGAGCGACTCGAGCAGATCGAGGAGGCCCTGGCCCACGCGGAATGGGGCAATGCCTACGAGGAAGAGACCTCGAACTTCCGCTGGAAGTACACGCTGCCCAAACGCGTGGCCGAGATGTTCCAGGATCGCCTCGAGTCCTACTACAAGATCTTCGCCAAGGAGTGGCGCGTGAAGCGCGACAAGCGCAAGAAGAAGATGATGATCAACTTCTTTGCCAACCGCAAAGAGTTCATGCGCACCTCTGGGGCGGGGGGCGGAGCCCTGGCCTACTTCATGTTCCTCGGGGACTACGACCTGTGCTGCTTCTACGACCGGCTCGACATGACCTCCACCGAGATGGTCCTGTATCACGAGGCCAGCCACTACCTGCAGAAGCTGCTGAACGAGGACTTCAAGATGCCCCACTGGCCGGGCGAAGGCATCGCGGAGTACTACGGAGGCGCGCTCTGGGATCCCAAGAAGAAAGTGCTCAACGTGGGGCTTGTGCAGGAGGGCCGCCTGACCGAGGTCCAGAATGACATCGCCTCGGGAGAACTGCTTACCGTCGAGCAGATCGTCCTCAAAGACGCCTATACGGACTACACGTGGGGCTGGGCGCTAATCCACTTCTTCATGAACGACAAGACCCTGAAGAAGGGGTTCCTGAAGTACGCCAACGGGCTTGCCAACGACAAGAAGGTTAATCGCCAGCGGGGATCCTTCAACCTGCAAATGGTCACGCCCGAAGAGTCGCTGCGGTATCTGCGCGAGTGCTTAAAGCTCACCGAGGACAGTGACATGGAAGAGCTAACCCAGCGCTTCCATACCTATATCGAAGAGGATTTGGTGATCGAGGGCGCGGCGGGTCTGGAGAAGGCCGGCATGGGCGCGGTGCAGGCGGGCAAGCGCATCCGGGCGAGGCGTCTCTTCTCGGAAGCCAACGCCGAGGGTGGACTGAGCGCCGTGGGCTGCTATCAGTACGCCAAGCTGGTGCGCTCCTCGGACAAAAATCTGGCGCGCGATCTCTACCGGCAGGCGACGGAACTCGCCCCCCTCACGGGCACGTACTGGTATGAGTTTGGGCGCCTCCACACAGACGAGGAAGAAGGCAAGCGCTTCAAGGCCCTGGGCAAGGAGCTGGACCCCGAGGTCGGGGTCTACGACATCGACTTCGAGGACTCGGACGATTCCGAATAGTCCGCGGCTCAGGGAGCCGGAGCCCGATCAGCCCCTGAGGGCGGCGATCACGCCACGGCACACGGCGTTCGAAATGCGCGCACGCCAATGGGGGTCGCTTAGGTTTGCGGCGTCCGACGTGTTGCTCAGGAACCCACACTCCAGAAGCAGTGAGGGTCGACTGTGACCCATGAGCACGCGGAAGCCCGCCTCGCGCAGGCCCCGGTGCGGGAAACCCGCTTGCTGGAGAGCGACAAGGAGCTCCTCTCCACATTCACTGCTAGCCGCCTGGGCCCCTCGGGCCCGATAGACGGTCGCGCCACGGGCGCTGGGGTTGCTGGCCGCGTCGGCGTGGATGGAGAGAAACAAGTCGCAGTGGTGCCGATCTGCCATCGCAGCCCGATCGTCCAAGGAGATGAACTTGTCACTGGAGCGCGTCATGAATACTGTGGCTCCGGCTTCTTTGAGTTGCTGCGCCACAAGGCGCGCGATGGTCAGATTGTGGTCTTTCTCCCGACTCCCATCCACGGCGCTCGCGCCGGGATCCTTGCCGCCGTGACCGGGGTCGACGACGATACACTTGCCGCGCAAGGGAAGCGCTGCCCGCTCCTGGAGGGTCGATGCGGAGACCCCTGCCGGCGACACGGCCGTCTGGGTCCTGTTGTACATGCGCGGGCCTGCGCAGGCGGCGAGGCTGGCCACCAGGGCCGTGATCAGAATTCGGGAAGTGCTCATGGATTATTGATTCTTGGGCGAGGGCAATCGAGTTGATAACCAAGATCGGACGCCAATCCCTTGGGAGCTTAGCCAAAAGGCCGGATTCCCGCGTCCATCGACGGACGGGTCTCGATTCAGGAACGCGGGTCGGACAGTCCTCGTTTGGGATCCGCTCCGGCTCTAGTCATCCTCCCCCACCAAAGTGATCTCCGGGCCATCGTCCTCGATACGGCGATGTTCCAACACCTCCCAGCTCGCAATCTTCCAGGCCTCCCCGTCGTAGCCCACGCTGTAGAGGGCGCGATAGCCGTTGATGCGCTCGTGCTGGTGGGCGTGGTGGATCACCGAGCCACGCACGCGCCAGGTCCAGTCGATCTCGAACAGGAGGTCCTCCTCGCCCTGGACGTCGCTGGGCATGTGCAACTCGTGGGCCAGGGGCTGCACCTCATCGATGGTGCAGAAGGCCCCGCCGTCCTCGCGCAGCACGAGGCTCTCGTAGACTTCCGCGTACAGGCCGTCCAATTGGTCCTCATCCACGGAGGAGGCCAGGACCCGATAGACCTCATCGGGACTCTGAGCCCCCATGGCGCGATAGATGTTCCCGTGCAGCTCGCGGAACATGGCCACGGCCTGGTCGGGCGAGGGCAGCAGCACCCGTCCCCCCCACGGGGGTTCGATGCCCACGCCCCTCAGACCCAAGGCCCCCAGGAGTGCCACACACCAGGTCCCCACCAGGGGTCCACGACGGCCCCTGCGCCAGAGCAGAGGTGAGGCAAGGGCGGCCAGCGCCAGGAGTCCGATGGACCAGAGGGGATAGGAGACGCGCCGGGGTGGTGCCGCCGGCACCGGGCGCTGAAGAGCCTCGGACCGCTCCAGAGTCTGCTCCCGCCCATGCCACGTGAAGGTCGGCTCCTCGCGCAGGATGGCCGTGAACTCGAAGAAGCCATCCACCTGCCGAAACAGGGTGGGCACACCGGTATCGGAGCCTTCCTCGAAGATGCTCCAAGTGACCTCCACGGTCTTGGGCATGCCGGAGCAGGGGTAGCGCATATCGAACTGCAGGGAGGGCTCGGCATTGCCGGGCCCCGAAGTGTCGAAGGCCTGCACCGCGTCCAAGATCGGAGCGACGACCTGTCCGTCGATGAGCAGGCAGGCCTCGCGGGCGAACAGGAGCCGGGCGCGCTCCATCAGGAGCGCCTCGTCCTCCAGGGACAGAGGCGCGGCGAAGAGCTTCTCAAAATCCAGGTAGGGGCCGAGGGGGCGTTGTTCCCCACTGAACATGAGTCGCACCTCGTTCGTGTCGACCTCGTATTGCAGGTAGAACGGTGGGCCGGGGTGGGTCGCGCCCATGGAGGACGCGCCCAGCAGAGCGCTGGCGACCAGGCCGATCACGGGCGCCCGTCCCCTTCTCCTTCTGAGCCCTCTTGAATGGACTCCGACTCCCGAGCCGCGGGAAGATCCGCGATCAGCCTACGCGTCTGGTCCACCCATCTGCCGGTCGGCTCCAGCACCAGGTAGGCCTCCAGGGTCTCACGCGCCTGTTCAAAATCGCCCAGACCCAGCCCCTGTGCTTGGGCCAGCTTGATGTGCACGGCTTCGGGAAGCTCAAGCCCCTCGGTGCGCGCCAGGTCCACCACGAGGTTCCAGCAGGCAACAGCCCCCTCGAAGTTCCCCGAGGCGTTGTGCAGGTTGCCCAGAAAGTTGTTCGCCAGCAGGGACTCGGGGTCACAGACGAGTGCGCGGTCGAAGAGCTCGCGGGCAGCGCCCTCCTCACCCGCATCCAGGGATTCGGCTCCTCGAGCCGCCAAGTCCTCGGCCTCTGCGCGCAGAACACTGAGGCCATGACCCAACTCCGCCCGCGGGAAGCCCAACTGCAGCGCGCGCAGATAGTGCTTCACACCCAGCTCCCTCTGCTCGTGGGTCACCGCCCAGAAGGCCGCGTTCTTGTAGTAGCCCGCCAGCTCGGCTTCGAGAGGCAGGCCCTCGAGCAGCAGGGCCTCCATGTTCGCAATACCCTCGCCCCATTCACCCAGGCCCATGAGGACCTCGACTTCCAAGCGACGGGTGTCCAGCTCTTCGGGGTCGTGGGCCAGGGACTGACGCACGGAGGTCAGAGCGGCGGTCAGGTCCCCCGCACCGATCTCTTCCTTGGCGACAAGCATGTGCGCCTGGCCCAAGGGTCGGTCCAGGTAGGGCAGGTCGGCGTCCGATTCGAGCGCACGCAACAAGAGGGTCAATCCGTGCCGGGCCTGGCCAGGACTGCAGATCAGCTGCACCCCCCGGGCGCGGGCCAACTCGGGAGCAGTGGCCCCACCGGCCTCGACCCCGCGCTTGATCTCCGTGTCCGCCTCCGCCAGGTTGCCCTTGGCGGCGTGGATCTCCGCGGCCGTGGCATACACGCGCGGGTCTCCCGGCGCTTCGCGTCGAGCGCGCTCCAGGTGGGCCAGCGCAGCCAGATGATTGCCGGTCAGAGCAGCCAACCGCGCTTCGAGTAGAGGACCCTCGTCGCCCGCCACGCCCACGGCCTGGGGCACGAGAGCGCGCGCCAGATCCGCCCGGCCCAGGTCCAAGGCCTTGCGAGCCTGCACCACGCGCGGATCGTCACTGCGCGAGGGCGCCGCCGCAGCGATGGGTTCGATGGCCTCTGCCGCTGCCGCCCCCTGAGGATCTCCGGACTGGGACCCACAGGCAGTCAGAACCAACAGCCCCAAGAACCAATGGGTGCGAGCGAAGTGGCGAGGCCGCGGCAGAAGGGAGGCAGACATGTCCGCAAGAGGGTGGCAGCCCGGCCGCAGGTCGGCAAGGGCCCCTGGGCCCTGGGGGCAGAGAATGCGTAGGGAATCACCGGCACTGCCACGAGCCGGTGCCTGGGGTCCATGCAGGGGATCGGCCTGCGCACGTCGTGTCCATCTGGCTGGTCATGGGCCTCGGTACCTGATGCCCTCAGCGGCTCTGAATGGGACACCCGCGTGGCAGGAAAGACCATTCCCAACAGGGAACGAGCGAATAGCAAATGGTGGCAGGGACTGAGTTCTGCACGACCATCCACAGGGGCTAGAGTGAGTAGGAACGCCACCCCAGACCATGCTCCATCCCATCCTATTCCCGCTCCTGGCCCTGTCTTCCGGCCCCGAGATCACCTTGCCGTCGGCCGAGATGCGCGCGGGTCAGGAGGATCCCACCGAGCGGCCACCGGCCGTCGCCTGGATGGGCTCCTGGGAGCAGGCCAAGGCCGAAGCGGCAAGGACCAAACGACCCATCATGATCATGTCGGCTGCCCCCCACTGCCGCGCGGTGCCGGGCAAGTGGTGACCCGGCTACCAGGAGGCGGACGCCACGTTCCTCTCCGACCCGGCGGTGGTCACCGCCTCGCGAGCCTTTGTCTGCGTCCGGCCCGCAACCTATGAATCAGCCGCCGAGGGAAAGTTGCTGCTGTCCTTGTTCCGTGGCCGGCTCGGCAACCTGGAGAACTCGGTGTTTGCGTTACTGAGTCCTGACGGAAAAGAACGCCTGACCAAGACGGGCCGCTCCCCCGGCATGGTCTTCAAGACCGCCGCCCAGATGGCCGAGCGCCTGACGGGACTGGCGCAAGAGGTCGGCCCCAAACGAACGAAGACCTTCCGCTCACAACAGCTGCCCGCTTATCCGACCCTGCGGCTCGCCTTGAATGTAGCCGCCTGCGACGACCGTCCCCTGATCGTCCGGTTGAACCCGAGCGTTCCCTCGAAAACAAAGAAGAAAGCGACAGACCTCCTCATCGAGGTCGCCTGGAGCGACGAGTGGGTCGGCCGGGTCCACTACGCGCACGCCACCGCGGCCGACGTCCGCGCGCTGGAAGGGATGAAGAAGGGGGCCGCCATCCCGGAGTCGGGCTACGTATCGCTGTCACCTGCTCCCCTGGGGCAAGGCGCTGAGCTCCTGGGAACAGCCGCCGAGCGAGCTTCAAAGGCGCAGTTGGAGAAGCTGCTCCAAGAAGCCGTCGAAGGACACAAAGTAAGCGCAGTGCTCAGCAGTCGTGATCACGTGCGCGCGGGCAAGCGGGCTGGCGTGAGCTGGGAAACCGTCATCCCCGTGACCGACCCCGGACGGCTGGACAAGGACCGGGCCCGCCGCCGGCTGGACCGGGACGGGAAGTGATAGCCATGGAACCACCCAAGAACATCAGCAGGACACGGCGCAAGCGGGGAATCCCCTGCAGGCTCCTGCTTGTACTGGGCGCTCTGGTGGCGAGCTGCTCGGGCGAGAGGCAGCCGGGGATCTACCAGGATGGACAGCCGGTGCGGCCCTTCACTTCCACCGAGAGCAACCTCTATCAGGTGCGCTGGGCGTCGCAACCCCACCCGATCCCGATCAACGAGCCCTTTGAGATCGTCCTGGACGTGTTGGGCCCCGAGGCCGACCTGACCCTTGAGGTGGACGGCTGGATGCCAAGCCACGGCCACGGAATGGTGCGCACACCCCGCGTGACCCCGTTGGGGAACGGCCGCTACCAGGTCCAGGGCATGCTCTTTCACATGGAAGGCGCATGGGAGCTGAGGGTGGCCCTCGCATGGCGCGAGAATCTGGGCGACTCCTTCGTCATTCGGCGGGACAACGTAGTGTTCGAGGTGCAGATCTAGATGCGCATCGTCGCCTCACTCACGGTCCTGGCTGTTGCCGGTGGCCTGGCCAGTTTTGGCCTGAGATCCGAATCTGCGGGTCCCCAATGGCAAGCACTGCGGGCCCAATTCAGCGATCAGGAGTGGGCCAGGCTGCTACGCACCGCCGACCTGCCCGCTCCCAGCGATCCGACCAACAAGGTGTTCCACGACGATGCGGCCTTCCGCCTAGGCCGGGCGCTGTTCTACGAGAAGCGCCTCTCGGGCAACGGCGAGTTGTCCTGCGCCTCCTGTCATGATCCGGCCCGGGATTGGACCGATGGCAAGGCCCTGGCCGTAGGGCTGGAGCAGGTCGACAAGCACACGCCATCCCTGTGGAACAGCGCCCTGAACCGTTGGCAGTTCTGGGACGGGCGAGCGGACTCCCTGTGGTCCCAGGCCCTGCAGCCCATCGAGCACCCCAAGGAGATGGGCGGCAACCGTGAAGAGGTGGCCGAGCTGGTGCTGACCGACCCGGACCTGCGCGCGCTCTACCTGGAGGCATTCGGACCCGCCCCCCAGGAGTTGAGCGCGACCCTCACCGCCGAACGCGTGTTCGTCCAGGTGGGCAAGGCCCTGGCCGCCTTCGAGGGCCGCATCCTGACGGCCGCCACGCCATTCGATCAGTTCGTCAGCGGACTACAAACAGGGGACCCCGAGGACCTCGCTGCCCTGGACCCGCTCGCCATCGTGGGCGCCAAGCTGTTCTTCGGCGAGGCCGGCTGCCACCTCTGCCACCACGGGCCCCTGCTGTCGGACATGGAATTCCACGATGTCGAACTCCCCCGGGAAGGCGCGCCCGAACCCGCGCGCCATGCGGGGGTCGGCAGATTGTTGACCGATCCTTTCAACGGTCGCGGCCAACACTCTGACGACGTCGAAGCCGGGCGCGAGCGCTTGGCCTACCTGAACCGCACGCCTCACCAACGGGGCGAGTGGAAGACGCCGGGGCTGCGCAACGTGGCGCGTACCGCGCCCTACATGCACAACGGTGTCTACGCCTCATTGGACGAGGTGCTCGAACACTATTCGACTCTCTCCGACGCACCCGCACGCAGCCACACCGATGCCAAGCGCGTCCTCGAAGCCGGTCAGTTCGACGGCTCGCAACTCCAAGCCCTGAAGGCGTTCCTTCAGTCGCTCTCCAGCCCGCCCCCTCCTTCCGAACTCCTGCCCCCACTGGATTCGGACTCCTGAAACCGTGAAGAAATCCATGAAGAAATCCCTCATCCTGCCCGCCCTCATCGCCACCGGCATCGCTCTGGCCGCCGCGCCGGACCTGGACAGTTGGATGGTCAACTGCGATGGCATCACAGGCTATAAGGGCATCCTGGCGGACGTCCAGCAGGTGGACTACACCAATAACAACGTCTACGTGCAGTCCACGGGCATACCGAGCCACCCCATCGGCCCCTGGACGGGCAACCCCAACGACGCGCAGAAGCAGCAGCACCTGTACCGCATCCCGCGCACGCCGGTGCCGGCCTCCAACAACCTCAAGACTCCCCTGGGTCCCATCGGGAGCTTTGTGAACGGCGTGCCCCTGTTCGGGCCAGAGGACGGCTTCTCCTGGCAGAACAAGAAAACCTGGAACCGCAATGCCATCGTGGCCGAGGCCATTTCCTTCGACTCCTGCCTGGGTCACCCCCAGATGACGGGCGTCTACCACTACCACCAGATCCCCAACTGCCTGCAGGTGCAACTGGGTGACGATGGGAGCGGGCACTCGCCCATCATCGGTTGGGCCTTTGACGGCTACCCGATCTACGGCCCATACGGCTACGACGATCCGATGGACGCGAGCAGCGCGGTCCGCCGACTGGATAGTGGCTACCAGCCCCGGTTCGGCATGGTGCAGCGCGACACCCTGCCTGACGGAACGCAGCTACCGCCCAATCTATGGGGGCCGAACGTCAGCAACCAGTATCCGCTGGGCCTGTACATCGAGGACCACGCCTTCACGGGCGGCGGGGACCTCGACCCCTTCAACGGCCGCTTCATGGTGACACCGGAGTACCCCGCTGGCACCTACGGCTACGTGGCCTCCCTCGACAGCCTGCTCGACTCATCATTTCCCTACCTCATCGGACTCAATTACTACGGGATCCCGGACACGGGCAACTTCCCCGGCGGCAACATCAACATCCCGCCCGGTGCCCAGAACCACGACCCCTGTGCTCCGCCGCCCAACAACTACTGCACAACCTCGCCCAACAGCGCGGGGGCCGGAGCCGTGATGACCTGGAGCGGCAGCACCTCCTATGCGGCCAATGATTTTGTACTCATGGCCTCGGGTTGCCCTGTGGGCCAGTTCGGACTGTTCTTCTATGGACCCGACCAGACCAACATCCCCTTGGGTAATGGGGTGCGCTGTGTAGGTCCCGGTAGCCTCGGCTTGTTCCGTCTGCCCGCAGTACAAACCTCCATATTCGGACTGGGCACCTTTGCCACGGACTTCACCCAGCCGCCCATGGATTCAGGCAATGGCGCGATCCTGGCCGGAACGATGATGAACTTCCAATTCTGGTACCGGGACAAGCCGGGCGGCGGAGCAGGCCACAACCTGTCCGATGGCCTCAACGTGACCTTCACGAACTGAGCCCACTGGCCCAAGACAGCCTCATCGGGGCCCTCCCTGAAACGCGGGGGGCCCCGATTCCATTCGGATCCCCCCCCTCCCGGAGGCACAGGGTCCACGGGCGTGGAGGATCCCCTTCGGTTCGCTTAACCATGGGAGGCTCCTGCCCGGAGAGTCCCTCGGAACCCGGGCCGTTCCTGTTACCTTTTGGCCATGCATGCCCCGCCACCCGACCCGCGCCACGAGCTGGCCTCCCTGACCAGGGGGCTCAAGCATGCGGTGCGGCGTGCCGGGCACCTGGGCCAACGCCGAGCCCGTGCGGGATCGGCCTCGACGCTGTCGAACCCGGGAGACCCGCCGGAGGCCCCAAAACCGGAGGACGCCCCAGGGCCCCAGGCCAGCCCACCCCCTGAAGCTCCGTCAGAGCAAGCGGCAAGCCCCCTCCCCACCAGCGCCTCGGAATTCCCGGACCTGCCGAGCCTGCGCGAGGCCGTCGCCCGGTGCCGGGCCTGCGACCTCTGCCAGACCCGCAACCAGACAGTGTTCCTCGACGGGGATGGTACGGCGGGGATTCTCTTCATCGGCGAGGCCCCTGGTCAGAACGAGGACGAACAGGGGGTGCCCTTCGTTGGACGAGCGGGCAGCCTCCTGACGGACATCATCGAAAAGGGCATGGGCCTGAAGCGCTCGGAGGTGGCCATCGCCAACGTGCTGAAATGCCGCCCGCCCGGCAATCGCGACCCAGAGGTCACGGAAAAGACCGCCTGTGCCCCCTGGCTAGAGCGCCAGATCGAGCTGCTGGATCCCCAGGTGGTGATCGCCCTGGGGCGGCACGCCGCGGGATACCTGCTGGACAGCGACGCTTCCCTGGGACAAATGCGCGGACGGGTCCGGGATTGGAGGGGTCGCAAGCTGGTGGTCACCTACCACCCAGCCTTCCTCCTGCGTAGCCCAAGCTTCAAGCGCGACTGCTGGCAGGACATCCAGTTGGCCATGGAAGTCCTGCAGCAGGGAGAATGAGCCCCGCGAGAGCCCCCAAGCCGGCAGAGGCCCCACATATATATAGTGTCAGAGGATCTCCTGACTGAGCCCCTGCCGGTGTTACTCCAGGAGCGCCCGGTGGTAGGCCCCACCCTGGTGGGCCCCAAGCCCACCTTGCGTGACCGATGGGTCGCCTGGGGCCGACCCCGTAACGACTCACCATTGACCCCCCCCGTACCCAGGGGTAGTCTACTCGCTCTTTCAATCGCTCCACACGGCACGTGAGGCCAGTTCGAACCCGTTCTGCCCCCCCGCGCCGCAGGTGGAGGTCCTCAACTGTTCCGAATGCAACACTGCCCCATTCGGGTCGGTTTCCCCTGAGGGATCCCGGGCCCGGGTGATTATTTGTGGGTGGTGAGACGTCGGAATCGGACCTCCTCCGACCCGAGCAACTTTCCCTCTCTCCGCTTCTCCCCCCACTCGGACCACCAGCCAACGTTCCATGGCATTTTCATCCATGCGGTTGACCCTGCACCCGCTGCTTCTTGCAGCCCTCGTGTCTTGCCAGTCCACCTCGCCAGCCTCGCTCACCAATGAGCAAGGCCTGACCGTTGCGAGCACGGCAAGTTCTGCCTCCCACGATGCTCAGCCCACGCAGGCTGTGACGGAGAATCCGACCCAGGGCGAGTCCATCGCTTGGGCCGCACGCCCTGCAAGCGACCCCAAGGTCATGCCCACGGCAGCCGTGACCGGCGGCCAGGACGACGACCTGCAAGACGCAGCGGAGTTGATCAAGGCACGCCGCGAGCGCCAGTCTTACCTCTCCAACCAATACGTTGAGCGCGGCAGGGCCGAACTGGATCGGGCGGATCTCCAGGCAGCCTTGGAGAGTTTCTCCGCAGCCGTCGAAGTGTCTCCTAGTTCGCAGGCAGCTCGGGACGGGCTACGCCGCGTCCGTGGCCTCATGGGTGATAGCTACGCCGACGCCGGCGAGGCCTTCGTGGATGAGAGCCAACGCGTCATGGTCAAGCGCGCCCAGGCCCTGATGGAAGTCGAAGAGCACGTGAACGCAGGCGACCTCGCCTTGCGTGAAGCGCGCTACGACGATGCCGTGCAGGGCTACCGCCAGGCGGAGATGGTCCTCATGGCCAGCCCCCTGATCTCCTCGTCGAGCCTGAACCTGGACCTCGTCCGGGGCAAGGGACGGGAAGCCGCCAACCTGCGCACAGAGGCCGAGAACGCCGCCGATGCCGCCCAACGGGCTGCCGCGCAGGCGGCCAGGGACCGCGCCGAGGCCGCCGAAGTCCAGCGACGGGAGAACCGACTGAGCGAGTTCTACGAGCTGGCCAACAAGTCTTTCGTGGCCGACCGGTTCTCCGAAGCCGAGAGTTGGTGCCGCCAAATCCTCCTCGAGGACCCGGGCAACGAGGGAGCCGTCTCCCTGCAGCGCATCGCCCGCCAGTCCCGCCACCACCGTGCTGACGAAGAGAACCGCAAGCACTACCGCGAGCAGTGGCTGAAGACCTTCGAAGAGTTGGACACGATGAACGTGCCCCAGACTGACCCGCTGAAGTTTCAGCTCGAACGCTGGCGTGAAGTTAGTCAACGCGAAACACACTCAACCCGCCAACTCGATCCTGCACTCGACCCGCAGCGCGACTCGGTCATGGGACGCCTTGAGACCGTACGTTTCGCCCCCAATTTCGGAGGCCCCGACGACGAGGGCACCGAACTTGAGAGTGTAGCCGCCTACATGCAGCAGTTGACCGGCGTGAACTTCTGGATTTCCAATGCGGTGCGCGACGAGCTCGATGTGGAAGAGACCAGCATCATCCTCCACCTGCCTGAGCGCAGCGTGAAGAAGGTCCTGCAGATCATCGCCGAGACCAGCGATAGCCTGCGCTGGAAGATCGAAGACGGCGTTGTGATGTTCGTCACCAAGGATGAGATGACTGGCGGCCAGGTGCTGGTGACCTACGGAATCCAGGATCTGATCCACCCTATCCCCGACTACCCGGGCAGCGACATCAATGTCTCCCCCTCGGACGGCATCGTGCCCCCGGATGAGGACCTTCCCGAGCGCGAGTACAACGTGGTGGACACGGCCCTGCTTGAGGACCTTATCCGCAACAACATCGCCGTCGAGTCCTGGGAAACCGACATGGCCAACCAGATCCGTATCAACGACAACGGCATCATGGTGGTCAACCAGACTCCCGAAGTACACGCGATGATCAACTCACTGCTTGAGGACCTGCGGGAAGCCACAGGCATCATGGTGGACATCCACGTTCGCTTCATGAAGGTCGAGGACAACTTCCTTGAGGATATCGGTATCGACTTCCGCGGCCTGGGTGCCCCGGGCGCCGGTTCCGCGTCCAACTTCAACGACTTCGGTGACAGCGCCAGCGTGAATGATCTTGGCGATTCTCCCGGCCGTGACAACACCCTCGGTGCCTTCTTGGACGAGGGTGCCGACGGGGACGTGAAGGCCCGGGTCGAGGACCTCTATGACACTCAGTTGGGTAGCGATTCCTTCCAGGCTGCGGGTGGTCTCTCCTTCCAGTGGACCCTCCTCAGCGACATGCAGTTGGAGTTGATCCTGCGTGCTATCTCCAAGTCCGAGCGCATCGAGCTCGTGACCGCCCCCCGGATCACGGTGCACAACACCTCCCGCGCCAACCTGTCGGTGCTCAACCAGGTGGCCTACATCAAGGACTTCGACGTTGAGATCGCCCAGGCGGCCTCTATCGCCGACCCGATCGTAGAGGTCATCCAGGACGGAGTCATCCTCGACGTTCGCCCCGTGGTCTCGGCCGACCGGCGCTTCGTCACCCTCGAGCTGCGTCCCACCATTGCCCAGCTGAAGCGCCCCATTGAGGAGCGCGTGACTACCCTCGGTTCTCAGAACTCGGTCACCATCATGTTGCCCGAGGTCGAGATCCAGCGCGTGCGCACCTCGGTGCCCCTGCCTGATGGCGGAACCGTACTGCTAGGTGGAATGAAGGAATCCCAAAAGCAAGATCAACAGTCCGGCGTGCCGATCCTGAACAAGATTCCGATCCTCTCGGTGTTCTTCGAGCGCAAGGGAACGTTCATCTCGAACCGCAAGCTCCTCATCCTGTTGCGGGCCAACATTCTCATTCCCACCGAACTCGCGCCCACGTCGGCCGAGATGGGTCTGAACGACTAGATTCCATCCCCCACCGAGGAGGGTGCCCCGGGACTCTCCCGATGGTACTCCTCCTGTCGGCATCCACCCGGGCCCTCCTCCAAATGAAGGCGTCCGAACTGGTTGCCTACACTCGAACGGGGGGCCAACGCCTCCCGTTTTCATTTCCCCCGCGTTCTCTCTCCCCCCCAACCTCACTGGCGAGCTCCAAGCAAATCAGTTCGTAGCCCCCTCGCGCATACGTGGGTAGGCAATGCACTGCCACCTTGTAGCGGGTCCTGAACTCCCTCCGGGAGCCTATATGGACCTGAGCCTTCATCAGCGCTCTGCCCGCGCGAGATGAGCCCATGATTGCTGCCCCCACCCAACAAAGCCTCCTGTTTCCCCACCGCATCCAGCCCAAGGCCTCGGCCCTGGCGAGCCGCGCATGGCGCCCTCTCCTCACGGCCCCATTGCTGTTCCTGGCCTTCTTCCTGACGGCCCCGGTACAAGCCCAGATGAGCAGTTCTGAGGTCAAGGCGGAGATCGCCTTTGCCCGTGGGCTGGCAGCCGACTGGACCTTCGTGGACCTGGCGCAATCGGTGCTCGCCACCGTCGAAAAGCAGGGAATCTCAGGCAAGGCACGCGAAGAACTCGAACTGGTGAAGTGCGAGGTGTTCGTTTCCGGCGCCCGCAGCGAGCCGGACGCCATCGCACGTCTCGCCCTCTTCGAGAGCGCCTTTGAGTCCTACCAGCTTTTCATCGACGGCTACTCCAACTCAGATTTCAAGAGCCAGGCCGAGACGGGCCTGGTGAATACTGCCTCCATCTACGGGCGCGCCATCGATCTCGCTCTGGAAGAATCCGTGGGCGAGAAGGCGACAGAGCTGATCAAGAACAAGGTGGAAGTCCTGACGGACACTGTGTTCCTCACCCAGGACCTGATCGATTCTCTTGCCTCGATCCCAGAGGACGAGCGCACCGAGGCCAATCGGCGTGAGCTGGCTGGCCTGATGCTCAATCGCGGCCAGATGCTCGGGGAGATCGGTCGCATCGAAGAAGAGGGAGAGGCCAATTTCAACCGGGCACTCACGGCGCTCGAAGACATGATCTGGGAGTTCGGCGAGGAATCGGTTCCGGGCATTCGCGGCTTCAAGGCCATGGCCGACATCCACTCCTACCGTGGCCATTACCCGGATGCGTCGCGGTACTACAAGGCCATCATCTCCAACGTCCTGCCACTGGACCCCAAGCGCTGGGATCGCCTGATCGAAGCCAACGGCAGAGAGTTCAACACCGAGGAGATTGCCTTCCGCTTCACCTTCCTGGAGTTGGGCACCCCGGGAATCGTCCGGACCTACCAGGAGATGGGCGAGACTAAGTTGGCCGCAGACTACGCTCTGCACATGTACAACTGGCAGCGCAAGGAAGGCTTGCAGTACACCCGGGAGGGCTACCAAGCACTCCTGGACGTGGCCAAGGCGCTACTGGACATCGGCGGTTACATCGGCGGCAACCAGGCCACGGGGGAAGCTCAGTGGTTTGCGACCGAGGAGGAGATGAAATCGGCCATCCGCTCCAAGCGGCAGCACGATGACACGATCTCCTTCTCCTTGAAGATTGCCAACCTGGTCAACCAGGAGAACAAGGGAAACATCCTGCAGGTTCGAGCCCAGAAGTTGATCTCCGTGATCTCCACGAAGCCGGGAATGATCGTCTCCCCCGACGTTCTGCTGCAGGCGGCTCAGGGTGAGTACTTCGATGGCAACTACGATGCGGCCATTGCAGGCCTCCACAGGGTCCTGGCGGCCCTCGACAGCCATGAGGATGCCGAGCGACTCCAATACGGCGCCCAGATCATGAACCTCCTGGCCAACGCCCACCGGCGGAGCGACAGGGAACTGGAAGCGGCCATGGCATTCCGCGAAGGAGTCATAGCTTGGCAGGGGGATCCCGAGCAGGACCAACTCAACTCCCAGGGCTACCTGTCCATGATCAAGAAGGTCGTCCAGCGCAACCCAGGGGATACAACTCTGGACGCTCTCAAGACCGAGGCTGAGAACTTGGTCACGCGCTACGGCAAGGAGAGCAAAGCCGACGAAATCCATTTCAATCGCGGCATGAAGAAATACGCCAGCGGGGATTTCGATGGGGCGTCTGAAGACTTCGACAAGATCAACGCCGACGCGGACTACTACGAACGCGCCCGGGTGCAGCAAGCCGTCTGTGACTTCCGAGCCAAGCGTATCGACGCCGCCCTGGCCGCGTTCGACGAGTACATTGACGTATTCGTCACCGACCCAGCTCACACGCTCGAGAGCCCCGTGCGCAAGGCCAAGCGTACAGAGGCTCTGGCTGCAGCCGAATTTTTCCGTGGCCTCGGACTTTGGATGCAGGCCAAGCAATCGAATGACCAAGCGCAATGGGCTCGGATCGACGAACTGCTCGTGGCCTACCCCTCCAAGTACCCCACCCAAGATGTGCTCGTCCCCTGGACCATGCAGATGGTGTTTGACTCGCGCCAGGCGCGAGGCGATCAAGCCGGCGCGCGCCAGATGATCGACACCATGCTGCGGGATTGGCCGGACAACAAGCGCACGGGATCTTCTTCAGGGGCTTACTACAACGCGCTGCTGAATCAACGCAAGGAGATGACCGGCGAGGAGAGCCGCGCCGTCCTGAGCGAGATGGCCAACTTCTTGCAGATCAGCAACAGCCTGGGGAGTGCCCCCTTCAAGTCCCTGCGAAACGAATCGCGCCACTGGCTGGACCTTGGCAACTTCACCGAGGCCGAGCGAGTCCTGACACTCCTCGTCACAACCCATGGCCAGGACCCCGACCAGGCTGGGCAGATGCGGACCTACATCCTTCCCGACCTGGGTCGGGCCCTGCTCTTTAATGGCAAGGTCGCGGATGCGAAGGCCATCCTCAATCCCCTTGTTATGGATGCAGATGCCTCGCCCTCCAAGGCAACCGTTCTCACCTGGGCACGCTGCATCTCGGGCTGGCTTAGCGGCGCCGATCTCCAGATCAAAGAGATCCCGGGAGCGGGGGGCACGGAGGAGGAATGGGGCAAGCTGATCACCAAGCTCGACCAGATTTCCAAGGCTGGGGACAAGTGGATTTCCTGCGAGTGGTACGAGGTCAAGCTGATGGTCATCTACTCCTACTTCACCTGGTCCAAGACCGACAGCCGCAAGTTGGTCTCAGCCAAGAAGCAGCTTGCCCAGATGGACTCATTCTTCGACGATCCGACCTACGCGGCCGTCGAACAGTACTGCGCGGAAGCCGAAGGTGAGACACGCCAACGCCTGGGTGCTGGCGTGCTCAAGTCCCGATACATCCACATGGCACGCCTCCTGCGATGATTCAGACCACACGACTCATGAATTTCATTGGATTTATTGATCTACGATCGGGCACGCCCTTGCTGGCTTCCGTACTGGTGGGTGCGACCGCGACCCTTAGCGGAGCCGCGGCCCCCATGCCCCTCTCCGTTCCCGCAGAGGCCCTCGCTCCCCAGGACGGCGGCAAGCCTGACAAGGTCCTCCGTCGGAACCCGCGCACGGGCACCATCAGCTCCATTACCGGCACGGTCCTGGAGAACGGACTGGGCGGCGTAAAGGTCGAACGCAACGGAAAAGAGAACACGTATGACGCCTTTGAAATCGTCAACATCGAGTGGGGCGTGGTTCCCTCAAGCTTCCGCGAGGGCAAGATTTATGCGGAACGCGGCGACCACGAAAACGCACTGGCACGCTTTCAGTTGGCTGCGTCCAACACCGACACGCGCTCCATTGTCCGGGGAGCCGCTCGCCTGAGCGCCGCCGAGGCCCTGCTCGCCTGGGGCGCGGATGATTTCAATCGCTACGCCGAGTGCGTGACTGAGGTCGAACGCTATCTCCTCGACAATCCAGAAGGACGCAGCGTTCCGAGAGCACGCTGGATCAAGGCGCGCGCCTCACTGCTCGCGGGCGATGCCGCCACGGCCGCCGAAGGATTCCGGGCACTCTATGAGTCCGGGGTGGTTCAATCAGCGCAGGGCTATGACCGTACCTTCTGCATGGACGCCGGGCTGGAAGCCGCCCACGCCTTCCTTGGAGGCGAAACGGCAAACACAGGCACGGCGCGGGAGTTGTTCGCCAGCCTTGAAGTGGCCTTTGGCCAGGCCGCCACTCTTGAAGGCGTCAGCGCGGATGAGCGGGTTCACCTGCTAGCCGGACAAGGGCGCGCCGCGGTCGGCGAGGGCTTCTGTCTCCTGGCTGGAGGCGATGGATCCAAGGCCGAGCGCTTCTTCCAGGGCCGACTCTCCGGTGCGAACTCCAACCCGGCCCAGCGCTTCAGTATCCATTATGGACTGGGCCTCTCACTGCTCGCCCAGGGCAGGTTCATCCAGAGCCAGGTGGAACTTGCCAAGGTCACTTCCCTCGACCACACCAGCCGAGACCGCAAGGCCGCCGCCTTGGTGGCCATGGCAGACGCAGCTCTCAAGCTGGGGGCCGCAGATAGCTCCTCGCTGGCCAAACGCTGGTTGACAATCGTCACGGACGTCTACGCAGACACTCCAGCCGCCGCCAAGGCCGCGAAAGCCCTCGAAAACCTGTAGTCTACGCCCCCTCAAAGACGCTCCAACGCCCCAGAATCCCAAGCGAACTCGACCTCGGCCTCGTTGGCCCGTACAACAGGGGCCCCAATTGCCCGCTGTCGGCACGGCTCCGAACAAGACCCTTATTTCATTCTCTTCAAAACTCCCTCCTCCCCATTCAGTAAGAGCCTGATCCAGGCTCCTGCGAGAACCCAACCGGCTGCCCAGTCATGAAATTCAACGCGATCCAACTCAAGCTCACGTCCCTGGCCACCCCAGTGGTCATTGCGGCATTCACTGCTACCGCCGCCCTCGCCCAGGACGGAGCCGCGGCGCCCAAGTCCACCTCACTCGCCGATGTCCTCAAAGATTCGGGGGCCATCGGCATGTGCATCGTGGCGCTCTCCGTGGTGGCGCTCGCCGTCATCATCGAGAACTTCATGTCACTCAACCGGGACAAGCTCGCCCCACCGGAATTGATCGACGAGATCCAGGCCCTGTTCGAGGATGAGCAGTACCAAGAGGCCATGGAGCTTTGCGAGAACGAGCCCAACTACTTCACCCGCGTCTGCGGAGCGGGCATCGCCAAGATCGGACACTCGTTCGCGACCGTGGAGAAGGCCATGGAAGAGATGGGTGATGAAGAGTCCATCAAGCTGCACCAGAAGATCGGCTGGCTGGCGCTGATCGCCAACGTGGCGCCCATGATGGGTCTGCTCGGTACGGTGAGTGGAATGGTGGAAGCGTTCAACGTGATCGCGAGCTCCGCCGGTGGCGCCAACCCCGCCGAACTGGCTGGTGGTATCTCGAAGGCTCTCCTGACGACCATGTTTGGTCTGATCGTGGCCCTTCCCGTGACCGCGGCATTCGCGTTCATCCGCAACCGCATGGTGCGCAACATCATTGAGGTCGGAGCCATCGTGGAAGACCTCTTCGAGCACTTCCGCGACGAAAAGAACTAGCAACTGGGCCCCAGCCCGGGCGGGTCGCTTAGACGGCGGCCCGCCAAGACCCTCCACATACACTCGAGACCAAGCACCCGATCATGAACCTCTCAAAGCACGATGCCGGGATTGAGGTGGAAATGAACATGACGCCGATGATCGACGTCGTATTCCTCCTGATCATCTTCTTCATGATCATCACGGACATGACCCAGCAGGACCTGGAGGAGTTGGTCCTGCCCATGGCCCAGTTCGCTCGGGAGGACAAGCCCGACCCCGAAGAGTTCCGGCCGATCATCAACATCCAGTACGACGGCAAGATCATCATCAAGCGGGAGACGTACTACTCCCCTGAAGAGAATGATGGTGATGCAAACCCGTACGAAGGGGTCAAGGAGTGGCTGGCGAAGACGGCCAAGCGGATGGAGAAGGACTTCTTGACCGAGGGCGCCACCACGGGACCGAAGGTGCCCGACGAACCCCTCTTGATTCGCGCCGACATCAGTACGCCCTTCAAGCACATCCAGAAGGTCATGGAGTTCTGCGGTGAGGCGGGTGTCCAGATCTGGAAGATCCAGTTGGCCTGCTCCGTACCCGAATCCGAAGGCCCCTCGGACAACTAGTCCACTCAAGACCCGCAGGAGACCCGAACCATGTCCATGCTAGCTGAACTCAACAAAGACAAGGCGGAGATGGAGATGACGCCGATGATCGACGTCACCTTCCTGCTGCTGATTTTTTTCATGTGCACGCTCAAGTTCAAGACGCTTGAGGGCAAGCTGGCCGCCTACCTCCCCAAGGACGTGGGGGTCAACCAGATGGACGCCGAGCCCATCGAGAAGGTCGAGATCCTGATGCGTGTCGTCAAGGAAGGCACCAAGCTGAAGAACGAGGGTAAGGACGGATCACGGACGTACACATCCTCCGACACGGGCCGCTTCGATTGGGGCGAGGACCGCGTGATGGAATACAACGTGGGCCCCTTCCGCACCTCCGATCTCGAGGAACTGCGGATCAAGCTGGCGAAGGTGTACCGCGACCGCGTGAGTGGCGGCGAAGAGAAGGTGCCCGCCACCATCGACGCGCGTCCCAAGACGGTCTACGCGGATGTGGTCAAGGTCCTCGACCAGGCCATCGATTCGGGCTTCACGGACATCACGTTCGTGGGCGCCTACCCGGACCACATCGAGTAGTTCCGGGGCGCCAGAAGCCCCCAGACCGCCCTGGTGGACTTCGGACTGGCACGCGTCCTTTTCCGTCGAGAGCACGCCAGAGTCGCCCTGTCGGCCGTCCAGGCCGAGCATGCCGCACATCCGGCTAACGGAGTAGAAATAGCCGCCAGGGGCCGCGATAAGCGCGATTGTTCCCCTTTCGGTGTTTGACGCATCACCCGCCCTCGGGGTATCTTCTGCGTCCAATTCCAGCACCCGAATCGGATGCTGACTCCCCCCTCCCGCGGACGCGCCCTCCGGCGTGACGATCCACCAAAAGCCCCTCCTCCACTTGTGCTCTGCCCGCTGTCGTCCTTGAGAAAGGGCAGTAGCCCGCACAAGTAGCCTGGGTAGGCCCACTGGTAATCGTCCCCCTCCGTACTCCCCAACTGCTGGTCAAGAGAATGATTCGAATGAGGATCGCCCGAACTGCCTTCCCCATCGCGCTCACGGTGCTCCTGGGTGCCTGCGCGTCTGGTCCCAAGGACACACTGGGTAGCGACCCCGTCTCCTACGCAACGAGTCCCGCTTCGACGGAGTTGCCCCTTGCATCCAGTGCAACGGCTACTCCCGTTGAAGTGGCTTTCCAGGACCCCACTACGGACCTGGATGACGAGGCCAAGCGCCTAGACATCCGCCGACAAAAGCAGCGCTTCCTCTTGGAAGGACATCTGATACGCGCGGAGGAACTCAAGCAACAGGGGCGTCTCGACGAGGCTATGGCGGAAGCCAATCAGGCACTCGCCATCGAGCGCGACAGCTTGAAGGCCAAGCGGCTTGCGGCCGAGATCGGCAACCTCATGGGTCAAGACACGGGACGTTGGGCAAGCGTCGCGGAGATGCTGGGCGAGCAACACAAGATCCGCCTGGAGCAGATCCAGTCGGACGCCCAGGACAGCCTGGACGATGGCAAGCTGGCCCTGGGCCGGGGCGACTACGACTCCGCTATCGCCGAGCTCACCCTGACGCTGACCTTCGTGCGTAACGCGCCCTACACCATCGAATGGAACGGGCTCGACACCGAGGCCGAGACCCTCCTGGCCCGAGCCAAAACGGATCGCACAAACACCATCGAGCGTGAGCGTGTTGACGCCGAGCGTGCGGCACACAGCGAACTGCAAGCTGCCGAACAAGGCGAGCGTGAGCGTCGGGAGGCCATCACGGCCAGCATGATCACCCAGGCTATCGACGCCTTCGGCCGGGCCGACTACGACACGGCCATGGACTTCACCGATCAGGCCCTGCGCCGTTCGCCCCGCCATCAGCAGGCCGTAGCCATTCGCGATGCCGCCTTCCGAGCCGGCCGCGAGAAGGTTCGCACTGACTACATCGTGGACAAGCGCGAGGAGTTCTCCCGCTGGCGCGAGCACCTGCAGGAACTGCAGATCCCCTGGACCGACGTCATCACCCTGCCCGACCCTGATGATTGGCGCGCCCTCACCGAGTTGCGTGCGAGCCGCCAAGGAATCGACCTGTCGAGGACGGTCTCCCCCACCGAAGCTCAACTGAGTTCTCAGCTAGGCCAGACCATGGTCCGCCTGCCCGGGATCGAGGAAGAGGAGAGCCTGCGCGCCGTGATCAACATCGTGCGCGACTACACCGGCCTGCCCTTGGTGGTGGACCCGGCAGCTGAGAACGCCGTGCTCGATGAAGGCATTGCCTTCAATCTCGACCTTGAGAACGAAGTCACAGCCACCCAGGCCCTGAACCTGATCACCAAGCAAGCCGGCGAGGAGGTCACCTGGACCCTGCGCTACGATGCCGTCCTGATCACCACCCGTGAGCGCGCCCGCGGCAAGCCCGTCGTCGTGAACCACGACGTGCAGGACCTGATCATGGGCCTGACCGACTTCACCGGCCCCCGTATCGGCCGCCTGCGCCTTCTGGAAGACCTGGAAGACGATGATGGAGGCGGCCCTTTCGGCGGCATCCTCGAAGCGCGCCGCATGATGGAGATCGAAGACTTGTCCACCCTCATCCAGGAGAACGTCTCCGTGGGTTCCTGGGAAGACGATGGCATCCAGATCGAGCCGGGTGAGGGCTTCATCCTGATCACCCACTCCCCGGGCGTGCAGGGTGAGGTGCGGGCCTTCCTGGAAGACCTGAGGCGCTTCAACTCCTCCATGGTCACCATCGACTCCAAGTTCCTCACCGTAGGCGACAACTGGATCCAGCAGATCGGGATCGACTTCCGCGGCCTGGACAACGTCAACGTATCGGACGTGACCAACGGCCTCGAAGACATGGCCTCGCGTGGTCTGGACAACGGCGGATCAGGCTCCTCGGGTGCCGGCGCCGCTGGCCCCCCCAGCGCGGGTTTCTACTTCGATGACGAGGGCGACGGCGACTTCCGCGCCACGACCCAGAACTTCTTCGGTACGGCCCTCGGCCACTCCCTGAGTGCCTTGGGTGGCCTGTCCTTCGGCTTGACCCTGCTGGACGACGCCGAGATCTCCATGCTCATGCGAGCCGTGGAGAAATCCAGCCAGTTCGAGATCGTCAACAGCCAGATCCTTTCGGTACACGACACCCAGCGGGCCTATGTGATGGTTATCAACCAGAAGGCCTACATCCAGGACTTCGACGTTGAGGTGGCTCAGTTCCAGGCGGTTGCCGACCCTCAGATCAACGTCCTGCACCAAGGTGTCGTCCTCGACGTGCGCCCCACGATCCACCAGGATCGCAAGTACCTGACCCTTGAGATCCAGCCCACCATCGCCAAGGTCGTGGAACTCAAGACGGTCTCCACCACCCTGGGTGGCAACACATCTCCAGTGGACTTCCAGCTCCCCGAGCTTGAGGTGCAGAGTGTCAACACCTCGGCCATCATCCCAGATGGCGGCACGATCCTCCTCGGCGGTCTCTCCAGCATCCGCAACATCGAGCGGCGCGCGGAGATCCCGTGGATTGCAAAGATTCCGGTCCTGGGTCTGTTCTTCAAGGAGGAAGGCTACAGCGACGAGCGCGAGTCCCTCTTGATCATGATCAAGGCTTCCATCCTTGACGTGCGTGAGTCCGTCGAGAACAAGCTGGAGCGCGGCTACTAACCGACGTAGCCCCCTTGGCCCAGACAGTGGGCCCAGACAGTGGGCCCAGACAGCAAACAACAAGCCCCGCTGGCGCGTGCCTGCGGGGCTTGTTTCGTTGTGCCTCCCACGACGAAATCCCACCGAACCCTGCATCGCCTGCCTCTAGGGCGTATCCTTGCCCTGCCATGGCCGACCTGAGCGCTGTCCTGTTCGACATTGACGACACCCTGTTCTCCACCACGGTGTTTGCCTCCAAGGCACGCCATGCAGCCGTGCAGGCCATGGTGCGCATGGGGTTGAAGGCCACCGAAGAGGAGGTCTTCCGTGAACTGCAAGAGGTCCTGCGCGAGTTCGGGTCCAACTATGCCCACCACTACCAGAAGCTGCTCATGCGCCTCCCACGGGCCGTCCTGGGAGACCTCAACCCTGCTCTGGTGGAGAGCGCCGGGGTGGTCGCCTATCACGACACCAAGTTCGGAGGCCTCGAGCCCTTCCCGGACGTGCTGCCCCTGCTCTCCAAGCTGAAAGAGGCGGGCATCCAGACGGGCATCATCACCCACGGCTGGACCATCAAGCAGGCGGAGAAGCTAATCCGCCTGGGCGTCCTGCCCCTGGTGGATCCCAAGGCCGTGTTCATCTCCGATCAGGTGGGTATCTCCAAGCCCAACCCCAAGCTCTACTCCCTGGCCCTGCGCAAGCTCGGGCTGGAACCCGGGCAGGTCATGTACGTGGGCGACAGCCTCGAGCACGACGTGGCCCCGCCAGGATCCCTGGGCATCCACACGGTCTGGTCGCGTCGGGCCGCCAAGGACGGACAGGACCCCGAGGTCATCCGGCCCGACCACGTCATCGACGATTTCGGCGAACTGGAAGCCATCCTGCGCGATTCCTACTCCGCCCTGCCCACGGTTTGATCCCCAAGGCCTACGCACCCTTGTGCGAATCGGCGCCGAGACCCAACATGGAGCGCATGTGGAGCACACCCCGACCCGATGTGTTCCAAAGGATCCTGGGCCCAATGGGGCTGCTGCTCCTCTCAGCGGCCGGCGCGATCGCCCAATCCCCACCGCGCATTCCGGGCCTGCAAGCTCAACACCCACTCGACACACGAGAAGTCGGCGGGCTACTTATTGAGGAGTTAGGCTGCGCCAATTGCCACAGCGGCACCTCCACCCCCCGCCCAACGGCCCCCCGACTGGAAGAGGTAGGAGAACGCGTCGAGCCGGGATATCTGACGCGCTTTATCGCCGACCCCAGTGGCACCCGACCGGGGACGCGCATGCCAGACTTGCTCAGCCACCTGGCACCGTCACAGCGGGTCCAGGTTGCCCAGGATCTGACCCACTTCCTCGTGTCGCGTGCGAGTCGCCCCTTCAACACTGACCCGATCTCCGCGGATGAGACCCAGAGCAAGCAGGGAGAGGCACTGTTCCACAGAGTGGGCTGCGTCGCGTGCCACGGACCCGCGGCGCCCGGACCTGCTGCTCCGGTAGCAGACCTGGGCCACCTGCCAGCCAAGTACAGCCTCGACTCCCTGACCAGCTTCCTCTTCCAGCCCCTGCACGCGCGCCCCGGAGGCCGCATGCCGGACATGGGGCTCGACCGGGACGAAGCAACAGCTCTGGCGAGCTACCTGCTGAACGGAGTGCGTCCCCCGGTCGAGATCTTCCAAGTTGATCCTCAGCGGGCAACGGCGGGCCGTCTTCATTTCCAGGAGCTAGGCTGCGCGGCATGCCACACAGAGCTCGGACTCACCTCGACCCTACCGGCACCTGATCTGGCCGGTCTGCGGCCCGGGCGCGGTTGCCTTGTGGACGAGGGGGTCCGAGTGATCCCTAACCCGCTAACGGGTTTCCGAACGGGGCCTGCGCGCTTTGGACTAGACCCTGGCCAACGCGCGGCCATAGAGCAGGCCCTCGCAGGCAACGCTCCCGAGCCTTCCCCCTCCACAGCCCTGGCCCGCTCCCTGACCGCCTTCAACTGCATCGCCTGTCACAAGTGGGGAGACTTCGGAGGGGTCCCCGAGCCTCTGCTGCCCCACTTCCAGACCACCGAAGTCGAGCTGGGCGACGAGGCGCGCCTGCCCCCGGACCTGAAAGGGGTCGGCGCCAAGCTGACCCGCGGATGGCTGGAGCAGGTCCTCTTTGACGGGGCCAGCGTCAGGCCCTACATGCTGACGCGCATGCCGCGCTTCGGGGCCGCCAACCTCGCCCACCTGCCCGACCTGTTTGAAGCAGCCGACCCGGCCGAAGAGGTGACCCTGCGAGAGCCCAAGAGCAAGTGGAAGGACGAGGAGTGGCAGAAGGTCGCGCGCAGCGCGGGCCGTGAGCTGGTCGGGACCGAAGGGTTGGGATGTATCCTCTGCCACGACTTCAACGCCCGCCCCACCCCAGGCAAGCGCGGTCTCGACCTGATCTCCTCACCCGATCGCCTGCGGCCAGGCTGGTTCATGGATTTCCTGGTGGCCCCAGAGAAGCTGCGTCCCGGCATCGTCATGCCCCAGTCCTGGCCCGACGGCAATGCCACGCACGAGGGGATCCTCGATGGGGATACCCGCGCCCAATTGGAGGCCATCTGGCTCTACCTCTCTCTCGGGCGCTCGGCGGCGGATCCGCCGGGCATCCGTACCCACGGGGCAAACCTTGAGGTGACCTCAACTGTGCGGACCTACCGCGGGCGCAGCAGCGTCGCCGGGTTCCGCGGCATCGCCGTGGGCTACCCCGAGGGGCTGTCCTACGCCTTCAACGCCCAGAACGGGAGCCTGTCGGCGCTATGGCGTGGAGAGTTCATCTCCGTCAACTGGAACGGCCAGGCAGCCGGGAATTTCAATCCCAAGGGCCGGGCCGTCCGCCTCTCCGAAGACGTGACCTTCTGCCGTCTGGAGAACGCAAGCCAGGAATGGCCCCGTGCTCCCCACATGAACGCGGAGCAGCCCATCAACCCCGACCCGCGCTACGCCCGCAACCTGGGCTATCGCTTCCGGGGCTACTACATGGGCGAGCTGGACACGCCGACCTTCATGTACTCGAGCGGCTCGGTCGAACTCGAAGACACGAGCCGGGTCCTGCAGGTCGAGGGCCGCCCGGTCCTACGGCGCGAGCTGCGGCTTGTGGCACCGGAGGCCGAGACCCTATACATGCGCGTCCTGACCGGCGACATCGAGGAGCGCTCCCCCACGAGCTTCCAGACCGCTGAGCTGCGCGTCAGCCTCCCCACGGGAGAGACCCTCCTGAGGCGTGGCCGGATCGATCCTGAGCAGGAAGGAGAAGATCCCGGCAAGCCGCCCCTCGAACTCCTCCTGAAGCTCTCCCTTGACGAGGGAACAACCACCCTCACCCTGGACTATGAACTCCTTCACTAGGCTCTCCATGATCGCCGCCCTGGCGGCGCTGCCCGGTCCGGCCCAGGCGGGCTCCGGCTCCGGAGAGGATCTGGGCGCCACCTGGGGCACCGCCAGCCGTGAGCGCGCCTACTACCGGTTGGCTTCCCTGACCATTCCCGAGGACCTAGTGATCGAAGCGGGCGCCTTCGCCGTCCTGCCCGACGGGCGCGTGGCGGTGGGTACACGACGCGGCGACATTTACCTCATGGACGGGGTGGATGCAGAGAAGCCCGCCCCAACCTTCCACCTGTTCGCCACCGGCCTGGACGAAATCTTCGGCCTGGAGCAACGGGCAGGGGACCTGTACGTCACCCAGAGCTGCGAACTCACGCGCCTGCGAGACACGGATGGAGATGGCCGAGCGGATCGGTTCGAGACCCTCTCCGACGAATGGGGCTACGCCAACTACCACGAGTACGCTTTTGGCTCCAAGTTCGACGCCGAGGGCAACATCCACGTGGCCCTGGGCCTGTCCAGCTCCTACCACTCGCGCGCCCTCTTCCGTGGCTGGACCATGCGTGTCACACCCGACGGCCAGACCGTGCCCATCGCCAGTGGCATGCGCAGCCCAGGGGGCATCGGAGCCAATGAGCACGGAGCCCTGATGTACATCGAGAGCCAGGGACCCTGGAACTCCGCCTGCAGCCTGAAGGCCATCACCCCGGGCGCCTTCCTGGGCCACCCGGCCAGCTTCAACTGGTACCCCTTCGCGCCGAACCTGGGCCTGGCGCCCGAGGTGCCCGACTCCGGCTCGCGGGTGCGCATCGAGAGCCAGCGCCTGCCCGAGCTGCAGCCCTACGCGGTGGTCTTCCCCTACATCCGCATGGGGCGCTCCATCACCGGCTTTTGCGTGGATCGCAGCGGCGGGCGCTTCGGCCCCTTCGAGGGCCAGATGTTCCTGGGGGACTTCAGCCTCTCGCTGGTGATGCGCGCCACCACCGAACAGGTGAACGGGATCTGGCAGGGCGCCTGCTATCCCTTCCGGGAGGGCCTATCCACGGGCATCCTGAACGTCACCTTCACGGACGAGGGTCGCCTGCTGACGGGGGGCACCAACCGCGGCTGGCCCGTTCGCGGCCTCCAGCCCTTCGCCCTCGAGCGACTGGAATGGACGGGCAAGATGCCCTTCGAGATCGAGCGCATCTCGATCACCCCGGACGGGTTCCGGGTGCGCTTCACCAAGCCCGTGGACCCGATCACGGGCCAGGACCTCGCCACCTACAAGCTGGGCACCTTCACCCACATCTACCACGCGGGCTACGGCGGACCGGAGGTGGACCAGACGGTGCCCGAGGTGCGCTCGGTAGAGCTGTCCGAGGATGGGCTGGAGGCCACCCTGGTGCTGGACGAGCTGCGCCTCGGTCACGTGCACGAGTTCGACCTGATCGCCCTGCGCGCGCGGGACGGGGAGGCGCTCCTGCACCGGGACGCCTACTACACGGTCAACGCGATCCCCCGCTAGGACGCTCTCAGGTCGACGAGCACACTTCCGCCAGGAAACAGGCCGCGTGGTGGCCCTCCTCGCAGGCCTGCATGGCCGGAGTCTCGCGGCTGCAGCGCTCTTCGGCCACCGGGCAGCGCGTGTGGAAGTGGCAGCCGCTCGGCGGTGAGATGGGCGAGGGTACGTCGCCCTCCAGGTGCACGCGCTGACTGCGACGCGCGGGGTCGGGCACGGGAATCGCCGCCAGCAGGGCCTTGGTGTAGGGGTGCTGGGGGTTCTCGAAGATCTGCTCCACCGTGCCGGTCTCCACGATACGGCCCAGGTACATGACCGCCACGCGGTCCGAGATGTACTTCACCACCGACAGATCGTGGGCGATGAAGATGTAGGACAGGCCGAACTCCTCCTGCAGGTCACCCAGCAGGTTGAGGACCTGGGCCTGGATGGACACGTCCAGGGCGCTGACCGCCTCGTCGCAGACGATGAGCTTGGGCCGCAGGGTCAGGGCGCGGGCGATGCCGACGCGCTGGCGCTGGCCGCCGGAGAACTCGTGCGGGAAGCGGTTGGCCACGTCCGGACGCAGGCCCACCAGGCGCAGCAGCTCGCTGACACGGTCCTCCAACTCGCTGCCCTGGGCGATCCCGTGCACGGACAGAGCCTCGCCGATGGCGTTGCCCACGGTGATTCGCGGGTTCAGGCTGCCATAGGGATCCTGGAAGATGATCTGCAGGTCCCGGCGCAAGGCGCGCATCTTCCTCTCGGAGAGACCGAACAGATTCACCTGCGGGGCTCCGGGTTCGGGCCGATAGAGGGCTTCACCTGCAGTGGGCGTCAAGAGGCGCAGCAGCGAGCGACCCGCGGTGGTCTTGCCGCAACCCGACTCCCCCACCACGGACAAGGTCTCCTGGCGTCCGAGGGTGAAGTCGATACCGTCCACGGCCTTCACGTCCCCGACATGTCGCGAGAGGATGCCGCGATAGATGGGGAAGTACTTCTTGAGGCCGGTGACCTCGAGCAGGTTGTCGGGAGCACTCATAGCTTCTCGGCCTCCTCGAGGTGATGGCAAGCCACGGTGTGCCCTGCGGTTCCGTCCATAGGATCCAGGCTGGGCACCTGACTGGCGCACAGATCCGTGGCGATGGAACAGCGCGTCCGAAAACGGCAGCCGCTCGGGAAGTGGGTGGCGCTCGGCACCATGCCCGGGATGGTCTCGAGCCGCTCCCCGGCGCCCGCCAGATCCGGGAGGGAACGGAACAGCCCGATGGAGTAGGGATGCCTTGGATTGCTGAACAACTCTCCCACCGTGGCGTACTCCACCACCTTGCCCGCGTACATCACGGCCACGTGGTGGGCCGTCTGGGCCACGACGCCCAGGTCGTGGGTGATGAGCAGCACGCTCATGCCCTCGGCCTTCTGCAGGTCCGCGATCAGGTCCAGGATCTGGGCCTGGATGGTGACATCCAGAGCCGTGGTGGGCTCGTCGGCGATCAACAGGGACGGGTTGCAGGACATGGCGATCGCGATCATCACCCGCTGGCGCATACCGCCGGAGAGCTGATGGGGGTATTCATCCACGCGCGAGAGCGGGGAGGGAATGCCGACTTTTTCCAGCATGCCGATGGCGTGTTCCCGGGCAGCCGCGGCATCCATGCCCTGGTGCAGCATGACCGTCTCCATGATCTGGTTGCCCACGGTGTAAACCGGGTTCAGAGCCGTCATGGGCTCCTGGAAGATCATGGCGATCTCGTTGCCACGGATGGCGCGCATCTGCTCCTCGCTCCGGAGCAGGAGGTTCTCGCCGCGGAAGAGGATCTCGCCGCCCGCGTTGAGGCCCGGCGGCATGGGCACAAGCCCCATGACGGACAAGGCGGTGACGCTCTTGCCGCAGCCCGACTCCCCCACGACTCCCAGAGTCTCGCCCTCACGCAGACTGTAGCTCACTCCGTCCACGGCCTTGGCGAGCCCCTCGTCCACCCGGAAGTGGGTCTTGAGTTCGCGTAGCTCCAGGAGCGGCTTGCTGCCGTTCGAGGATGTCGCGGGGCTTTGACTGGGATCGGTCATAGCTTCATCTTCGGATCCAGCGCGTCGCGCACGGCATCCCCCACGAGGTTGTAGCAGGTGACGGTGATGAAGATCAGCACGCCCGGGAAGACCTGGATCCACCAGAACTGGGGGTTGCGACTCTCGTTGACCAGCGCTCCCCAGGAGGCCTCGGGCGGCCGTGTGCCGAAGCCCAGGAAGGAGATGGCCGACTCCGTCAGGATGCCGGCGGCCACGGAGAAGGCTGCCGAGACCAGCACCGGACTCATGGCGTTGGGCAGCACGTGACGGAAGATGGTGCGCGCATCCGAGAAGCCCAGAGAGCGCGCCGCCAGCACGAACTCCTGCTCGCGCAGACGCATGAACTCGCCGCGCACCAGACGCGCCGTGCCCGTCCAGCGGATAAGGGCGATGACGAAGATGATGGCGAAGATGGGCGGCACGACCTTGGGATCGGTGAAGGCCATGGCCATCAGGATCAGGAAGAAGGCGGGCAGAGATTGGATGATCTCGATGGCGCGCATGATGACCACGTCCACCCGGCCTCCGAAGTAGCCGGCGATGGAGCCGATCACCACGCCCAAGACGGTCAGGAGCACGGCGGAGAGGATGCCCACCATCAGGCTCACGCGCCCGCCCCAGAGAATGCGTGTGAACAGGTCGCGGCCCAGCTCATCGGTGCCAGCGATGCGGCGCAGAGGATGGTTGACGCCTGGCTCGCCGGGCTTGACCTGCACGGGAACCGCAGGCACCTCGTAGCCTGTGGCGTCGGTCTCCCCGGCGGCCTTGGCTCGGGCCCCGCGCACGTAGCGACCATCGCTATCGATCTCTGCGTTGGCGCGCCAGGTCGGGGGGCGAAAGTTGACCTCGGCATCGGAGCGCGTCTCGGCGGAACCGAATGCCACCGGAGCCCAGACCACCGTGTCGGCCTGTTCGGTCTGCATGGGCTGGCCTTCGGGAGTCAGCCACATGTCACCGGTGGCCAGGCCGCTCTTGTAGGGGGCCGTGTCGAAGGCGCTGCCACCGCCGTAGAAAGGAGAGTTCACCCACGCCACGCTTCCCAGCAGGGAAATGAGCACGACTCCCAAGGACTTGCGGCTTCTCCAGAGGCGGATACGCTCACGGTTTCCGGAGAGCACGGTCTGGTTCACCAGGCGATTCCAGGCCGGCCAGGCCAGGACCAGGAACCAGAAGAGCATGAAGAAGACCTCCTTGCCCGAGAGGGCCTCGGTCAAGGGATGACTCTTGGCTCCGAGCAGGCGCAGGCCGGTAGAGTCGGGGTCGGCAGGGTCCCAGATGGCCAGGGCGCGCCGGAATCCTCGCGCCAACTTCTTGGCTTCGGTGATCTTGACCAGCGCCGTCTCCGAATCCCCCGCATCGAAGGCCCCCAGGCCATCCGTGACCAGACTCTCGTAGGAATCCAGTGCGGCACGCGGTCCTGGGGCATCGGGAGCCGCGGGAGAAGGCTCGCCGTCGGCCGGCAGATACAGTCGCAGGGTCTCCAGCCGATTGGCTGCCGCCCGCCGCTCCTGCCCCAGAGCACCGGTACGGTCCTGGGGGACGCCCTCCTTGCCGAGGGTCCCCGCGGAGCGCAGGCGCTCGGTGTAGTCCTCGTCGCTCTGCTTGATCAGGCTGCCCATGCCCGTGGTCACGGCCGAGAGGGAACCGGACGCGCTGCGGAAGGCGCGCAGGTCCACCGACTCGATCACGAAGGGGCGGTCATTGGCCAGGAACGGCGCGTAGATGGCCGAGCCATAAAGGAACGCCAGGACTACGAGGCCAATCTTGAACAGGGTGCGCTTGCTGAGCTGTTCGAAGACCAGATCCCAGTAGTCCTTAGAGTAAACCTGGGCCTCAAGCGCGCCATCGGTGGGCTTGGTGGGCGCCTTACTCATGCCGGATGCGCGGATCCACGAGGGAGTAAGTGATGTCCGAGAGCAGGATGCCCACCTGGGTCATGATGCCCACGAAGATGGTGACGGCCATGACGATGTAGAAGTCCCGACGCAAGAGGCCCTCGAAGGCATACTTGCCCATGCCGGGGATATCGAAGACCTTCTCGACGATGATCGACCCGCCGATAAGGATCGGCAGGATGGAGGCCAGCAGGGTCAGTACCGGGATCATCGAGTTGCGCAGGGCGTGCTTGTACACGACGACCCGCTCGCTCAAGCCCTTGGCACGCGCGGTACGGATGTAGTCCTGGCGGATCACCTCCAGCATCCCGGCTCGCATCTGCCGGGACAGGTAAGCCAGGCTGCCGTAGGTCAGGGTCAGGACCGGTAGCACCGCGTGCTTCACGACGTCCCAGGCGTAAGCGATGCCGCTCAGGGAGTCGGCGTCCTTGTCGTGCAGCCCCAGGACAGGCAAGAGGTCCAGGCCCGTCTTGCCGAAGACCAGGATCAGCATCAGCCCGGCCCAGAAGGTCGGGATGGAATACAGGATGAAAAGCACAACGGTCATGCCACCGTCGATCTTGGTGCCCTGATTGCGCACGGAGAAGATGCCCAGGGGCAGGGCGATGAGGTAGCTCAGCAGTACGGCCACAAGGGACAGGGGAACGGTCACCTTGAGGCGGCGCATAAGCTCCGCAGCTACAGGTGTGTTGGCCTGCATCTCATTGCCCAACTGCAGACAGAGCAGCCCACCCCAGGTGTTCTCACCGGTGTTCTTCACCCGGCCGCCGCCACCCTCCTCGTAATACCAGCGGAACCAGCTGCGGATGCGCGCTCCCTGGCCCAGCTGCTCCACGCGTATCGAGTGCAGCTGGGGCTCGTGGCCAGTGATCGTCTCCAAGGCGGCACCCACACGCTCGATCGTCGGACCACGGCTGTCGGTCTCCAGGCGCAATTCCTGCAGGCTCGTCATCAGGGCGGGCAGGCAGGCGCCTTCAGGGCTCTCATTCTTCTTCTTGAGGCGGCTGACGGCGTTGGACCAGGCCGAGTCCCCCGCAGCGTCGTCTAGGAGCACCTGCCGCAGGTCCTCCATCTCGCCGCGCTCCCCCTCGGGGGTGTCGGGCAGATACTCGATGGGCAGGGGCTTGCCCTCGCGCACGATGGTCCCGTCCGGCAGCTCGACCTCTTCCACCTTGCGCTCCCCATAGGGTGAGGAGAACAGCGAGCAGCCATCGCGAGAGAGGTTGACGGGGCCGATGTAGTCGAGGAACTGGATGACCGGATTCCGGTCGAGCCCGTGCTTGATACGGAAGGCGTCGATCTTCGAGGCCGAGTCCGAATCCGTGGCCATCTGTCCGCCCGAGCCCATGCCCATCATGACCGTGGCCGGGTCCCCGGGGGCCAGGTGGTAGATCGCAAAAACGACTGCCGCCACCCCCAGGGTGGTCGGAATCATTAGGAGCAGTCGGCGGAGGATGAAGGCCAGCACGGCAGATCGGCGGGGGAAGGAGATCCGTTCCCGTTAGAGAAGGGGGGGCCGAAGATACACGGCTGCAGGGCCCAAGGGTAGGCCCACCCCACCCAAGAGCCCCCCTTCTGAGGCGTCACGGAAACCTAGCGATTCAGAGTCGCGCGGGTCTTGTCCGTCGGCTCCCACAGGTGCCAGCGGCGGATCACGTATCCGGGGTCGATGCCCAGGGTCTGGAACCCGCGGAAGCGCCGGTTCAGGGCGAACTTCTGGGGCACGTTGTACATGAACAGGTACGGGTGCACGTTCTCATAGAGGTAGCGGTGCATCTCGCGCCAGATGGCCTGGCGCTTGTCGAAGTCGAGCTCGCGCTGACCCGCCGCGATCAGCTCATCGATCTTGGGATCCATGACGCCGGCATTGTTGGATCCGCGAGCGTCGAACTCGCCCCATTTGGAATGCCAGATCTGCTCAGGGTCACTCTCCAGCGACGGCACCCATGCCAGGTTGCAGCCATCAAACTGGCGAGTCTTCATCTTCTCCAGGAAGGTGGCCCACTCCATCTGCACCATGTTGACCTTGATCTCGAGCTCGCCGAGTGCCTCCTGCAGCTTCAGGCCGAAGTTCTTCGAGGCGTCGTTGCCCGACGGCATGAGGAAGTCGATCTCCAGAGCCACGCCGTCCTTGTCGCGGATGCCATCTCCATCACGGTCGTACCACTCGGCATCCTCAAGCAGGTCGATCGCCCCATCGGGATCGAAGGGCAGGGGTGCGACGTCATGGTCGTAAGCTGAGGAGTTGTAGGGGAAGGGACCGGTGATGCGACGCGCCAGACCCTTGTAGTTGGAGATCCGATAGGCCTCGTAGTCCATGGCCATGGAGATGGCCTTGCGTACGGCCAGGTCCTTGAGCTGGGGCTTGTACAGGTTCCAGCCCGTGTAGCCGTAGGTGCCCAGGTACTTGAAGCCCTTGTAGTGGGTCGACTTGAAGTCGTCGCCCTCGGTGCGCGCGCCGAAGTAGTCGGCGGACTTGATGCGCTCGAAGAAGTCCAGCTCACCGTTGAGCAGGGCGTTCATCGAGGTCTCGTCGTCATCGATGTAGCGCCAGCGGATGGTATCCACGTAGCCCGCGTTGTCCCAGTCGAAGTACAGACACTTGCCGTTTTCATCGGTGAAGCGCTCGGCCTGCACGTACTGCTGAGTCCACTGGGTCACCCGGTAGGGACCCAGGCCGACCCACAGCTGGTTGTGGCGATTCTCGTTGATGTGCTTGCCCTGCTGCTCCAGGGAAGCGCTGGGGTCGTGCTCGGGATTGTCCGGATCGGCCAGGTTGTAGATGTGACTGGGCAGGACCGTCAGGGAGTCCCCGATGGTCGCCTTCGCGAAGGCGTACTGCTCCTCGTAGAAGAAGCGCACGGTCAGGTCATCGACGACCTCCCCGTGGGTGATCTTTTCGAACTGGAAGCGCTTCTCGTCGCAGTCGACCTTGGGGTTGGAGTAGATCGTCCAGGAGAACAACACGTCCGCGGCGTCCAGCGTGTGGCCATGCAATGCGGCCACGGCATCGGGATGGGTCTCGGGGTAGACGAGGGAAGGATGCCAGAGCACACCCTCTCGGAGCTTGAAGGTGAAGACGGCGCCACGCTGAATGCTCTCGACGTCCGCCTTGGGAACCTCGACCGCCGCCTGCAAGGCAGCGCCCGCCGAAGCGGGAGTCACGATCCAATTGCTGCCTCCGTCCGTGACCTGACCGTAGTACGCGCGCACCAATTTCTGGGCGGACTGACCCTCGGCCACTTCACCCTGGCGCTTGACCTTGGCATCGATGGCGCCGCTCCCGTCCCCGTGACGACCGGCAGCCTCCGCATTGAGCACCACCAAATCCTCGGTCACGAAGTCGGCAGCCAGACGCGGGCGGTAGTCGTGCCACTCCCAGTCCTGGATAAGAAGCGTCTCGTGCACCTCGTAGAGGAGTCGCCGGGTGACGGCAGAGTTCTCGACCGGGTAGCAGATGTTCTCGGGCAGGCTGGCCAGATGCACGATCACACGACCGCCATAGAGAACCTCAGCGTCCTTGTCGCGATCCGGGTGAAAGACGTCCGAAGCCGCCTCACCGGGCCCGGCCACCTCGACGACGGTGTCCTCGACGACGGTGTCCTCGACGACGGTGTCCTCGACGATAGCGTCCGCAACGGGCTCCGGTTGGGTGATGGGATCATCGGGCGCCGCGACCTCATCAGGCTGCGGTGCTTCCTCAGGCTCAGAGCCACCGCCGCAGGAGGCGAATGCCAGCAGAACGGCCAGTGAACCGAGGCTGAAGAGGGCGCGCGTGGGGCGGATCGGGAAACAGATCATGGGTGCGTTGGGAAAAGGGGTCCACGGGGCGGGACAAGTGTAATTAGGGTCCGTGGGCAGCCTGGTTACACCCGGTAGCGGGCGACCATTGTTCGGAGAAGGTGAAGGATCGTCAAGCTCACACCGCCCCCGAGGACCTGTCTTGCGGGGGACCCACCCGCTCAGTAGTCTGCATTGATGCCGACCCCGTACGGTGCGCGCCAAAGGCGTCAGGGCCTAGCCGCCGTCCTCGTCATCGGACTCTTCGGTGGGCTGCTCTATTTGGCGAGCGGAGCCCGCCTCGAGCCGGCCGACTTCACCTTCAACAACGGCACCGAGGTCTCCACCCTCGACCCGGCCACGGTCACAGGGGTCCCCGAGGGGCGCGTCCTGAGAGCCATCTTCGAGGGCCTCGTTGTCAAGGATCCGCTCACCCTCGCTCCCGAGCCGGGCATGGCCGAGAGCTGGGAGGTCTCCGAGGACGGCCTCACCTACACCTTCCACATGCGCGAAGACGCGCGCTGGAGTGACGGGCACCCAGTCACCTCCGAGGATTTCCTCTATACCTTCGAGCGCTTCCTCAACCCGCGCACCGCGGCCTACTACGCCTACCAACTCTGGTACGTGCGCGGCGCACGGGCCTACACCAAGGAGGTCGACGCAGATGGCGCCCCCATCAATGACTTCTCAACGGTAGGCATCCACACCGAGGGGCCGGGCACCCTGGTAATCGAACTCGAGGCCCCCACTCCATTTTTCGTGGACCTGGTGGGTTTCTACCCGTTGTTCCCCGTCAGCCGTCGCAACATCGAATCCGCCCAGGAACGCTGGCCCGACTCCTGGGAGATCCGTTGGCTGCGCCCGGAGAATATCGTCACCAACGGTCCCTACCGAGTCCTGCACCGACGGGTGAACGACCGCATCCGTCTGGTCAAGAACGAGACCTACTGGGACGCAGACAACGTGGCCCTCGGAACCATCGACGTGCTGGCCATCGAACAAGACGCCACCATGCTCAACGTCTACCTAACGGGTGGCGCCGACCTCATCGATAGAGTCAACACCAACGTGGTGCGGGAGATGATGGAGCGTGAGGACTTCACGCCGGTCCCCTACCTGGGCACCTACTTCTATCGGGTCAACACCACCAAGCCTCCCTACGACGACGTGCGGGTCCGCGAGGCCCTGTCCCTGACCATCCCGCGCGCCCAGATCGCCGTGGACATCATGAAAATGGGCCAGGTCCCCGCCTACGGCCTGGTTCCGCCTGGCATGCCCGGCTACACGAGTGCCGAGTGCCGCAAGGAGGACACCGAGCGCGCGCGGGCCCTCATGGTCGAGGCGGGCTTCCCCGGGGGCGAGGGGTTCCCCGCCATCGAGATCCACTACAACACCTCCGAGGCCCATGCGCAGATCGCCCAGGTAATCGCCCTCGCCTGGCAGCGGGACCTGGGCATCCGCGCCAAGCTGCGCAACGAGGAGTGGAAGGTCTACCTCGACACCCAGAACACCCTGCGCTTCGATGTCTCGCGCGCGGCCTGGATCGGCGACTACGTGGACCCCAACACCTTCAGCGACATGTTCGTAACGGGCGGCGAGAACAACAAGACGGGTTGGGGCCACCCCGAATACGACCGGCTCATCTCCGCCGCCGCGGCCACGGTGGATCCGGTGACGCGACTGGAGCAGCTCCGTCAAGCAGAAGAGCTGCTCATGAAAGAGCTGCCCATCCTGCCCATCTACTTCTACGTGACCCAGAACGTGGTGGCCCCGCGACTGGGTGGCTACTACGAGAACATCCAGGACGAGCACTTTCCCAAGCACTGGTACTGGATGGATGACGATGAGCTGGCGGCCAAGCGCGCTACCTACACGCACGGCAAGAACCTGGTAGACCCCCACGGTCCGGCGGCCGGCATGTACTCGCCCGCAGAGATGCGCCGGAGGGCCCAGAGGTGACACGCTTTCTCCTGAGACGTCTGCTCTGGTTCGCCATCACGATGTTCGTGGTGATGAGCGTCTCGTTCGTGCTCATGCGTTCGGTCAAGGGCGGCCCCTTTGATCAGGATCGCAACGTGGAGCCGGCCATCGAACAGAACCTCAAGAAGAAGTACCACCTGGATTGGCCCATGTGGAAGCAGTTCCTGCACTACGTGGGACCCTTGAACCTGGACGAACGCGGCCTGTTCGGAGAGGGCGAGCGGAGCGGGGAGAAGAAATTCGGTGGCGTCCTGGCCGGGGACTTCGGCCCCTCCTTCCGCTACAGGGACTACACCGTCAATGACATCATCGGCCAGTCCCTGCCCATCTCTGCGTTGCTCGGGATCGTGGCCATGATGTGGGCTCTGGCGCTGGGCATCTCCACCGGAATCGCATCGGCACTGCGCCGGGGCAGCGGGCTCGATCTAGCCATGCGCCTAGCGGCCACGGGAGGCATCGCCCTACCAAACTTCGTCATTGCCGGGTTTCTGATCGTCTGCTTCGTGTTCCTGATACCCCTATTCCCGGTGGCGGGCTGGGGCTCCATCCGCACCATGATCCTGCCGGGCTTCTGCCTGGGGCTGGTGTTTGCCGCCTACATCTCGCGGCTGACCCGCACGGGCATGCTGGAGGCCCTCTCGCAAGAGCACATCCGCACGGCCCACGCCAAGGGACTCAGTCCGCGCACGGTCGTCATGCGCCACGCCTTGAAGGGCGGGCTGCTGCCCGTGGTCAGCTATCTGGGTCCGGCGACAGCCGGCATCCTGACCGGCAGCCTCGTCATCGAGCGCATCTTCTTCATCCCCGGAACGGGCTCGCACTTCGTCAACAGCGCCATCAACCGGGACTACACCCTGGCCATGGGAGTGACCATCCTCTACACGGTGCTGGTCTACAGCCTGAACCTGGTCGTGGACCTGATCTACACCCTGCTCGACCCGCGCATCTCCCTGGAGGACGGGTGAGCTCTTCCACGATGAAAGAGAACGCGGACAAGCGCTGGGATCTTGGCGGCGGCGACATGGAGCGCCTCCTGGCCGAGGCCAAAGCCAGCAAGGGCGAGAGCCTCTGGAACGACTCCTTGCGCCGACTCAAGGTCAACAAGCCGGCATGGTGGTCCCTGCGCTTCTTGGGCCTGTTCGCTCTGATGTCCCTCCTGGCGCCGCTCCTGCCCCTGCGCTCGCCGGTGGCTGTGAACACGGCGTCAGGCGCCCAGGCCCCGGCCCTCGTCTGGGGCGACGGGGAATACATGGCCGACGTGGCCATCGGGGACGGCATCACCGAACGCAACATCCAGGATTCGTACTGGGATCTGTCCGCCCTCGACCAGACCCTGGTGCACGCGCGAGTGGGGATCTTCGGACGTTGGCAAACAGGGCACTGGTTGGGCACCGACCACCTGGGACGCGACCTCCTCTCGCGCCTGGTCTGGGGCAGTCGCACCTCGATCCTGGTGGCCCTTGCGGCTACTTTTTGCAGCCTCCTGATCGGCGTCGTGTACGGGGCCTTCTCCGGATTGGCCGGCGGCCGCGTGGACAACCTGATGATGCGCGTGGTGGACGTGCTCTATTCCATCCCCTTCATCTTCGTGGTGATCTTCCTGATCACGCTCATTGGCGACTACCGCATGCTGCTCGAAGAGAAACTGGGACTCGATCGCGAGAAGGTCTTCTATCTGGTCATCGGCGCCATCTACTGGCTGACCATGGCGCGCGTGGTGCGCGGTCAGGTCCTATCTCTCAAGAACTCCGAGTTCATCGAGGCCTCGCGGGTATTGGGCGCTTCCACCGCGCGCATCCTGTTTCAGCACATCGTGCCCAACGTGCTCTCCATCGTCGTGGTCTACCTGACCCTGACGATCCCCTCGGTCATGCTCTTCGAGGCCTTCCTCTCCTTCCTGGGGCTGGGCATCGAACCGCCCAAGGTCTCCTGGGGAACGATCGCGGTGGAGGCCACCTCGGCCATCAATCCGTTGAGGCTCTTCTGGTGGATGGTGGTCTTCCTGGCTATGGCCATGGGCTCCGCCCTCTTGGCACTGAACATCCTTGGGGATGGCCTGCGCGACGCGCTGGACCCCCGCATGCGAGGCAAGGACTGATGGCTCTCCTGGACGTGAACGACCTGCGCGTACGCTTTGAGACCCACCACGGAACCGTGCGAGCCGTAGATGGCGTCAGCTTCAGCCTGGACGCGGGCGAGACTCTTGGCTTGGTCGGCGAATCTGGCTCGGGCAAGTCCGTGACCAACCTGGGCATCATGGGCCTGGTGCCCTCGCCCCCGGGGGTCGTTGAGGCCGGTCACGTGCTCTTGGAGGGCCGCGATCTGGTGCAGATGAGCGACGCCCAACTGCGCGGCGTGCGTGGCAATGAGGTCGCGATGATCTTCCAGGACCCCATGACCTCCCTCAATCCGCTCCTGACCGTCGAGCGCCAGCTGACCGAGGTGCTCGAGCTGCACCGCAACATGACCCGCGCCGAAGCGCGCCGGGCCGCAGCCAAAGGCCTGGACGAGGTCGGTATTCCCGAACCCGAGCGTCGCCTAGAGCAATACCCCCACGAGCTGTCAGGTGGCATGCGCCAACGGGTCATGATCGCCATGGGCCTGCTGTGTGAGCCCAAGCTGCTCCTGGCGGACGAGCCCACCACGGCTCTCGACGTGACCATCCAAGCCCAGATCCTGGAGCTGATGAAGGATCTTCAAGAGCGCCGGGGCACGGCCATCATCCTGGTCACCCACGACCTGGGGGTGGTGGCGGGCATGGCCGATCGGGTGCACGTGATGTACGCCGGGCGCCTGGTGGAGACGGGGCCCATCGGCTCGCTCTTCAAGGACCCCCGTCACCCCTACACGCGCGGTCTGCTGCAGAGTGTGCCGCGCCTGACGGGCGACCCCGACGTGGCCCTGGACTCCATCCCCGGCCAGCCCCCCGACCTGGCGGCGTTGCCCCCCGGCTGCTCCTTCGCTCCGCGCTGCAGCTTCGCGAAGCCCACGTGCGAGCTGGACCAGCCGGCGCTCGACCGCATTGACTCCCAAGACACCCGCAGCAGCGCCTGCTTCGAGACCCAGAATCTACCCGGGGAGTCGCACCAATGAGCGGCGCCATCCTCGAGGTACGCGACCTGTGCAAGTATTTCCCCATGGGAAAAAGCGGTTGGCGCGGAGCTGGCCAAGAGTGGCTCAAAGCCGTGGATGGCGTGTCGTTTGACCTGCACCCTGGGCAGACGCTTGGCTTGGTGGGTGAGTCCGGCTGCGGCAAGTCCACCTGCGCGCGCACCATCGTCGGGCTCTACCCCCCCACCGCGGGCACCATTCGATTCAATGGCAACGACCTCGGCTCGCTGAGTCCAAGAGGTTGGGCCCCCTATCGGCGCAAGATCCAGATGATCTTCCAGGATCCCTTCGCGTCCTTGGACCCGCGCCAGACCGTGGGCTCGATCCTCACCGAGCCCATGGCCATCCACAAGCTGGGCAAGCCCCGCGACCGGCGCCTGCGTTCGATGCAGCTTCTGGAGGCCGTAGGCCTCAATCCGCGTCACCTCTACCGCTACCCGCACGAATTCTCCGGGGGGCAGCGGCAGCGCATCGGCATCGCCCGCGCTCTGGCTCTGGAGCCCGAGGTCATCATCTGCGACGAGCCCGTCTCCGCCCTGGACGTGTCCATCCAGGCCCAGGTCATCAACCTGTTGGGTGAACTTCAGCAGCAGTTCAATCTCGCCTACCTCTTCATCGCCCACGACCTGGCGGTGGTGCGCCACATCTGCCATCGCGTGGCGGTCATGTACTTGGGTCGTGTGGTAGAGGTCGCCGACAGGGACACTCTGTTCGCTAACCCCTCCCACCCCTACACGCGCTCCCTGCTCTCTGCCGTCCCCCACGTGGACCCCGAAGTGGAGAGCGTGCGCCAGCGCATCGTACTCCGCGGAGATGTGCCCTCCCCCCTCGATCCCCCCTCAGGGTGCACGTTCCATCCGCGCTGCCCCGAACGGGATCAGGTGTCGGGCGACCGTTGCAGCGTCGAGGTCCCAATACTGCAAGGCTCCGGATCGGGCGACCAGCAGCGCACGTGCCACCTGGATACCTAGAGCATACGCACAGGTCCGAATGCCCCCATCAAGGGTGCCCTGGGCCACACGGATCCATGGGTTTTTACAAAGTTGCCGGTAACTTTTTGAGGAGGCCTGCGTAGAACCAGGTGAACGCGTGGGCGCTGGCAGGCACCCCGCCGTTCGGAGGATTGCCTCAGAGGCGCAGTGTGTTTCCCACATGCTGCGCCTCATTCATTTTGCGACCGCGCCCGGGGCCCATGTCCGCTCGCATCCCGCCGGTTCCTAGTTCGCCCCTTGGGCCCACAGGGCGCCCAGCCATACGGCGCCCAAGCCCAGAACGAGGTTCAGTCCCACGTTGAGCAGGGCGCGCCCGAGCTGGTCCTCGCCAAACAGGCGCAGGGTCTCGTGCCCGAAGGTGGAGAAGGTGGTGAACGAGCCCAGGAGACCCACGACGAGGAACAGGCGCGTGTTCTCAGAGAGGCCGGGGTGGTCCTGGGAGAGCCCCAGGAGCGCCCCGATCCCCAAGCAGCCAAGGACGTTGACCGCTAGGGTGCCCAGCGGGTAGCTGCCCCCCAGGGCCGCTCGCAGCCACTGGGACAGGCCGTAGCGGGAGATGGCTCCCAGGAAGCCACCCGCACCCACACACAGGAGAGTCTGCATGAGAGGAGGGTACGCCGCCGGAGGGCCGGGAAAAAGACCGGGCGGCAGCGCATGACCACGCTCCCGCCCGGACGCGAGTGCCCTCCCACCCCGCTGCCCGCAGAAGTCGGAGGTATTTCGCTGTAGGATACGGGTGGCCCTGTCACTGCCAGGTCCGGGGCCACTCGATCCGGCCCCTCTTTATCAACTTCCGTGCCACGCCGTACCCCCGCTGAGGGGGCCTGAAGTGCCGCCTGGCGGTAGGATGTGCGATTCCGCACACCCGATGTGCGATTCCGCACACCCCAAGGGCGCTGGGATCTCCCATGGCGATGGAGGACGTCCGAGCGGACCATTAGGCTCGGGGCGAACCCCGCGCCGATTGCGCAGGTCCAGCCCTCGATGCCCTCTCCCGCGATGGACTCTCCCACACCCAAACCGCTGCGCGTCGGCTTCGACGTGACTAGCGCGACGAGCCATCGCAGCCGTGGGATCGCGAGTTACATCAGGGCCCTGCTACCGGCCCTGGAGATCGCGGCCCCGTGGGTCGATCCCATCCTGTTCCTGCGCAACGAGCGCTGGCTCAGGAAGGAGGCTCTAGCCGCTCTGCTCCCGGGCGCGGAGCGGCGCTGGATCCTCGACCCCCTCAAGGTTCCTCTCGGGGACCTCGACGTCTATCACGGGATGGGTACCCACCTCCCGAGGGGCAACAGGACCGTGCGCAGCTTCACCCTGCACGACCTGCGCAGCTTTGATCTGGATGGGGCAGCACCGGAGGAGAGCGGAAGGAGAGTGAAGACCATACGGCGCGCGGATCGGATCCTCTGCATTTCGGAATATGGCCGCGACCGCCTCCTGCACCACGTTCCAGATCTCTCTGCCCCCCACATCGAGGTCATCCATCACGGCGTGGACCACAAGAGATTCAGACCGCGAGATGGGGCCGAGTGTGAAGCTGCCTTAGCAGGTGCGGGTATCAAAGCGCCCTTCCTGTTGCAGCTCGGGAGCTTCTTCCCCCACAAGAACCTAGAGCTGGCCATCGAGAGCTTCGCTCGATCGCGGGCGAGGAAAGAGGGTGTACATCTGGTCTTCATCGGAGGAGGAAGCAAAGACCATTCCGCGCAGCTCAAGCGGCGTTGTGATGAGCTTTGCTTGAGCGATCAGGTCCTCTGGGTCGACAGCCTTGATGCCCCGGCGGTCCCTCTGGTCCTGGCAGCCGCGGAGGCCCTGCTCTTCCCTTCACGCTACGAAGGGTTCGGGTTGCCCATTCTGGAGGCCATGGCCTCAGGGGTTCCGGGCGTGAGTTCCAACTGCGCCTGCCTTCCAGAGATCGTTGGCGATGCCTGGCCGACCTGTAGCCCCGATGACCCCGACATGTTCAGCGCTGCACTGGATCGGACGCTCTTCGATGCGGAGCAGCGGACGGAGCAGATCCGCTTGGGACTCGCACGCGCCAGCGCGTTCACCTGGGAGCGCTGTGCGACGCGCACTGCTGAGTTCCTCGCTGCGGCGTCCCGGTTGAGTTGAGCCAAGGGTCGCCCAAAGGGCTCCCTGAACTCAAGGCGTCGGCAGCAGGGTGCCGCCGATCCGGTTTCAATCGTAAGCCACGGCGGTACCGGCGAAGGTCCGCGCCAGATAGGTGCGGGTGACGGCCTCTAGCGCGTCGCCCTGCTCGGGACTCCACGCCCCGGTGCGCAGCCAGCTCCTCACGACGGCGCGGGTTCTGCGCAGACGGGAGAATGCATCCCTCTGGGCCGCGGCGGGCGCCGGAACGCCCAAGCGCACGGCATCCGCATAGGCGGGCGAGTAGGAGGCCTCCAGAGCCGTACTCTCATTCCAGTCATTCCAGGTGGCCAGGTGCAACCAGTCGGACTCGCTGTGTTCGATGGCTCGGCCCGTGGCGGCGAGGAATCCTCCTCCGCTAAGGCCCCACCCACCGGAGACGTTCACCCTCACGCCTAATGGCAGCCCGTCGGAGCCCAGCCCATTGGGCGACCCCCACCCGGCCACACCGCTGTCGTCAAAGCCGGGCCAAGCCATGGCCACAGAGAACCGCGCGGGATCCAGGGCTGCCCAGTCCGTCGCCTCGCGGTCGACTGATCGAGCAAAGTCCTCGACCTCCGCCACACCGACCGCCTGCTCGATTCCAGCCAGGAAGTTCGCGTAGCTCTGAAAGCGCAGGACCTCAGGTCCCACGAGCCGCCAGCGCAAGGCGCCGGCGAAAGACTGGGAAGAGGCCGCTGGCGGCTGCCCTGCGATGAACTCGGGTACCTCGCCCGTGGCGCCCGTGACCCAGGCCGCAATGTCTTGCCAGTCGGAGTCCTGCATGCACGGCCCACCAGGCATGCAAATCCCCGGCTCAAAGATGAAGACCACGGGCCGGCCCTCGCGCCTCCAGAGGGCGCGCCGCGGGCCGTAGCGATTCAGATACCAGATCAGGTCTGCGGCGATGCCCTGCTTGCGGTCTTCGAAGGTCGGCTGACCCTGGACCCAGCCCAGCATGTGCACCTTAGGCTCCATCATGAGGCCCAGCTTGAAGTCACCGTCTTCCGCTTCGGCCGCGGTGAAGAGCGCCTCGAGGGCCCCGGCGTTGGGGCTCTCCTCGCCCGGCAGGGCGGCCTGCTGATTCAGAGCCTCCCCCATCCAGTCGAAGACGAATGAGTGCAGCCCGATGGCCCGCGCCTGGTCCACGTGCAACTGAACCACGTCCGCGTCGCGGGAGTCGTAGGCGCCGGCGAGGGGCAGGAATCCCGGACCGTCCATGATTCCCACGGCACCGTCCCGGCGTCCTGTTGTGCGGAAGCAGGCCGGACTGGTGGCGCAGTCGGGATTGTGGGCCAGGGTGTTGTTGCCCGGATCGCCGTAGGGTGGCGCGGTCCAGGCCCAGTTGCCCCAGATGGCGCGCGGGTCCGTAGGCGTGGCCGTACTCAGGTCAGAGAGCGGTGAGCGGAACCAGGCCACGTAGCCCGCAGTGGCCAGGCGACGTGGATTGCCGTCCACCGCCAGGTTCTGACCCACCTGAGCAAAGTCCAGGGCCATCTTGCCCGGGAAGTTCTTGGTCACGCTCCAGTCGAGGTTGGCGTGGGAGAGCAGAGGCTGGAGAGACTGGGTCTCCAGATAGATCCAACGCCCGGCCTGACTGGCCACGGGGTAGTGGCGCACTCGTGCCAGCTCCTGAACGCCCGAGCCCAGTGACTGCCCCCGGAGTACGAGCTCGATCCAGGTGTCCGGGTCCGGCACGGAAGGCAAGGGTAGATCTCCCAGAGCCTGGATCCACACCCCGGCCTCGGGGCGATCTCCGAAAGCCGGTGCGTCCGGTCGAAGGCCAAGGGCGATGGACTGGCTCACCGCGCTCACCCCCTCCAGCATGAGCAGCTTGTCTCCATAGTAGGGCGCCGTCCCGGGTACGGCTCCCTGTGTCGCAACGGTCCCCTGCGTATCCCAAGCCACAGGCACGGAGCCGCGTTGTTCAAAGCTCCCGTTCCCGAGGGCGAAGGACGCCGAGTAGCGCGCCCCACACAGGGCGCCATCCACCCACACGCGACCCGGAGCAGCCACCTCGACGGCCAGCTCCACCTCATCACTGTCCCATTGCAAGCGCCCATCGCTGCTGCCCAGGGGGCGCGACCTTAGGGTGATCCAGCGACCCTTGGCCGCCTGGGCCGTGGGGAGGATGTCCTTGGCAATGACCAGGGCCCCACCGGGTCCATGACTCTTGAGCAGGACGCGCACCTCACCCGCGCCCACGTGAGCGCTGAGCCAGACGCGCACCATGCCCTCAAGGGCTTGCCCGGGTTGACCAGGCTGGGGCAGCTCGGCAAACGTATCCCCCGGACGGCCTACGCTGAATCGCTGGGAGATCCCCGACGATTGCGTCGCAGCGCGTGATTGGACCACGGCAGATGCCCGGCCATCCGGGGCCTTGCCGGCTTCAAAGTTGGCCCCGGTACCGTAGGTGCTCCAACCCGACAGTCCCGCCCGGAACTCAGCGTTCGAAAGGTGTTGCTGCCGGTCGGCGTGGATACCGAAGACACTCGCGGGACAGACCGGCGACCCGACAGCCAAGAGCAGCACCAAGGATCCGAGGATCCAGAGCACCGCCCCGGGGTTCTTCCCACCCTTCCTATAGTTGATGTGTGCGGTCGACATTGTTGGAGGTTCGAGCGTTCCGGCGTGGCGTTCGCCAATGCGTCTTCGTAATGACGGCTAACGCTCTGGACATTGAGGATCATAAGGAATGCGATGCGCCGGTCCACGCATTGCTTTCCAAAGGGAACCTAGGATTCAGCAATGATCGGCGCTCAATGCAGACCTAGGACCCTGCAATGCAACGAACCCAAAACCCTCCCCAAGCGGCACAGATCAGCGTTGTAGGCGCAGCACCCAACCCTCGGGCAAATCCGCGGGTTTCCATTCACTCTCTCCGGGCCAGCGCACCTCCACGGCGGTGACCCTTGTTCCGGCTGCGATACCGAAGCGCAGGGGTCCGAGGGTCTGAGAAACGAAGGAGCGCCGCTCCGATCCGTAGCGCGCCACACGGACGAATCCATCGTCGCGGGTGACGCGCACGAGCGTCCCGATGGGCTCGAAGGCGCCCTCTTCCCCCACCTGTGTCAGGTGAACCAGCAAGCAGTGGTTGCCATGCTCGCTACGGTTGAAAGCCACGTAGCGCTCCTGGGCCACGAGAATCAGGTCGCTGCGTCCATCACCATCCACGTCCGCGGCAGTGGCCCCGTTGACCTGGTCCTTGGGTTCAATGCCTGCGGGCAGAGTGGGCAGCAGATCGGTCAGGGAGACAGGATCGAAGCGCTGCCCGCCGCGATTGCGAAGGACCTGGGGCTTGCGGCCCAAGGCCACCACGTCCACGAACCCGTCATTGTCCACGTCCACCGGCACGACGGCTTCCGTACCCATCAACTCCACCAGCCCGAGCCGGTTCGTGGCATCCTCGAACAGCTCTCCGCGTCGCAGAAACACGCGGTGGAACCTCCTCTCACCGATGCTGCTCACCCACAGGTCAAGTTCGCCATCGGCGTCCACGTCGAAGACGTTCAGGGTCGTCTTGTCGAATCCCTCCTGGCGCAGCTTGTAGGCCCCAGGCAACTTCAACCCCAGAGGCCCGGCGGGCTCCGACGTGAAGCGGCCGGTTCCGGGGTTGCGCAGGAGGATCAACTGCTTGCGCACGATGACAACCTGATCCTGCCAGCCATCCCCGTCCAGATCGAACCACGCGGAGGCCTGGCCTTCCCACGTGCTGAGAGCGCGCCGACGCGCGCGATTCTCAAAATGCCCGCCCTCCTCAGCCAGATCACCGCTGGCCACCCACAGGCCATTGGGCGAGTACTTGTTGGACAGCGACAGCTCCAGGCGGCCGTCGTTGTCGACGTCCACCCACTCCAGTCCGCGGCTACGCGCGAAGTCCATGGGCAACTTCGCCGTATCCATCTGCGTGTACCGGGTGCCATCGCCGCTGAAAGTGAAGACCCGATTCGACTTGGGACTGTCCGGCTTCGCGAGGGTGCCGCGGTTGCCCCCGCGCCCCACCACCAGATCCGGTTCGGCCGACCCGAACATCTGTACCCAGGCCATCCCATGGGGATCACTCTTGCGCAGCTCCAAGGTCGGACCCGGAAAGGCGGTGGACTCGGGTCCCACCCAGTAGGGCAGGGCTGGACCGAGAGAAGCGCGCTGCTCGATCTTCATTCCGGCGCTGGGGTAGTCGTGGGACAGTTTCAGTCGCCGCGGTGGGTCATTCGCCCGCATGCGAAGGGACAGGTGCTCCCTGTCCTCGGCCAGGGACTCGCCCTTGAGCAGCCCCTCGGCCTTGATCTCCTCATTGCACGTGACCTCAAGCCGTATGGGCTCGCCGTCCTCGGGAGCCACCAGGTACAGCGACCAGCTCATACGTCCCTCGCACCACACGTGCACCCCCGGCCCCAGAGAGGACGCCCTCTCGACGAGGTCCGCCTCCCACGGCGCCCCCATGGAAGCCACCCCAGGCTGCAACGTCAGGCCCGAGCGGTCCGCATTTGGCGCGTTCACGACGTTCAGAGCTGGCGGGTTGTTCTCGAACAACTCCAGATCGCCCAGGTGCCAGTTGATGAGCACGTCGGTGTCCCCATCGAGGTCCATGTCCGTGGCCAGGACGTCGAAGGCACCGTAGTCCCCCACGCGACGGGGCGCTCGGGTAGCGATCGCCTCCCCCACGAACGGGGTCTGCAAGTCAAATGCCAGGGGGTGCAGGGTGCCCAGCGTAGAGGCAAGACTGGTGGAGGCCGCCCCGTCCGCGCCAACGGGGGATGGATCGGCCCCGCCACAAGCCACCAGCAGGGCGACGGCCCCATAGACAGATAGTGCGCTGGACGAGGATGAGCAGATCAAGGCTCTAGGGTGGCTACGCAGTCCATTTCGACAAGCGCACCCTTGGGCAGGCGTGAGACTTCCACACAGGCTCGAGCCGGGGGAACTCCACCCTCGAAGGCACGGGCGTACACCTCGTTGACGGCCGCGAAGTCGTCGAGGTTGGTCAAGTACACGTTGCACTTCAGGACCTGACCCATGGACGCGCCGGCCGCTTCGAGCACCGCCCTCAGGTTGGCCAGCACCTGCTCGGCCTGCTCCACGGCGGTCTCCCCCACCATCTCTGCGCTCACGGGATCCAGCGCCACCTGCCCCGAGCAGTGCACGAGGTCGCCGGCGATGATGGCCTGGGAGTAGGCGCCGATGGCTGCCGGAGCGGAATCGGTTTGGACGGGGCGCCGTCCCCCACCGGGGTCAGTCATGGCTCTTGGATTCAGGGAAGCGGTGTTGGAGGGCGTTCAGGACGGGCCCGGGGACAAAGGCCGATGCATCTCCGCCCAGGCGGGCGATCTGCCGCACCAGGGTACTGCTGATGTGGGCGGTCTCGGAGGAGGGCAGGAGGAAGACCGTCTCCACTTCGGGGGCCATGGCACGGTTGCTGAGGGCCATGGGCCGCTCGTATTCCAGATCGCCCGAGCCGCGCAGGCCACGCAGGAGCACCGAGGCCCCGAGGTTGCGGCAGCCCTCGACCACGAGCCCCTCAAAGGTGGTCACACGCACACCGCCCATGCCGGCCAGGCTCTCCTCGATCAGAGCCACGCGCTCGGGGACGCTGAACATCTCGTCCTTGGTGGGGTGCTGCGCCACGGCGACGATGAGGTCCGGGAACAGGTCGCGAGCGCGGCGCACCAGGTCCAGGTGCCCCAGGGTGAAGGGGTCAAAGGTGCCGGGGAAGACTGCGGACGGAGAACTCATGAGGTCCATCCTAGCCCAGTGCCCGAGAAGAAGACACGGGGCCCAGACCTGTCACCCCAGCACCCCCTCCATCGTCTGTTGGGCGTGACGGCGATCAAACATACTCCACCGGGGCGACCCTTCTTCCAGGCCGCTCTCGCCTTGGCATCGGGGTCGGTGGCTGGTTGGACGGCCTCCCCCGGCATCCGGGTCGCCAGCCTCCTGGCGCTCTCGCTGGGGGCCGCCCACGCATACCGTGCCCCGCGGGGCAGCCTCGGGCCGGGCTGGCTATTGCTCCTCGGTTTGTGCGCCGGCTTGCGCTGTGGTCTGCTGCACGCCCTTCCCTCAGAGGCGCCGAGCGCTTATAAGGCACGGGTCGGTAGCTCAGGTCTGTCCTGTCCTACCACCGGAGTGTGGCGCAGCCTGGTAGCGCACCTGCTTTGGGAGCAGGGGGTCGAAGGTTCAAATCCTTTCACTCCGACCACAGCACGCAACAAAAAAGGAGTCGGGGCGAGCGGACGCTGGGTGTCCAGCGACCGAGTGCGCCCTCTCCCGGGGCAGTCCCAGCGTGGCAACCTGGGCCACCCCGGGGACCGCTTGGAGTGCCTGCTGAATTCCGTGTCGAGCGGTGAGCGCGTACGCCTGCTCGGACCGGGGTCGGCCTTGCGGGGCGCCGCCTTGCCCGGCACCGAAGCGCCAATCGTCAGCGTAGCCCTAAGGGTGGACGAGCTGGCACGCACGGCACCTGCGGTCCCCAAGATCGAGCTCCCCGGTTCCGCCTCGCTCGCTCTCCTGCGCCAGAGCATTCTCGTGCGGCTCCTCGCGACGGAGGACAGCCTCGATCCCGCGGACTCCGCTCGCGGTCTGCTGCCGGCTTTGATCGTAGGTGAGCGCAGCGGGCTCTCCGCCTCCACGCGGGATCTGTTCACGCGCACCGGCACGCGCCACCTGCTGGCTCTCTCCGGGCTGCACGTGAGCCTCCTAGCCTGGTGGATCATCTGGCCATTGGGCGACTGGCTGGCTCGGGCTTTGGCTCGGGCTCTGGCACAGATAACCGGACGTGCCGGCGAACACCAGCGCCGGCCGCAACCGTGGCTGGGGCCCGATCCCCTGCGCGCCCTGCTGCTGCTGGCCCTGGTCCCCCTGGCTGGTGGTGGAGCCCCCATCTGGCGTGCCGCTATCGCCCTGGCCCTCGCGGCGGTGGCCACGTGTCTTCCCGCGGCGGCTGCCCCCGGCGAGGTGCAACACCGCGGTCGCCGCGTGGATGGCCTTTCCCTCTGGGGGTTGGCCTTGTGTCTGGAACTCCTGATCTCGCCCCAGTCCATCGCTCACCTGGGACTGCAGCTGTCCTATCTGGCAACCCTGGCCTTGATCATTGGGCTCCCCGCCCTCGGCGCAACCTGTCCCGTGCGAGTGAAAGACACCGATACTCTTGGGCGCGCCCGCTCTCCCTGGTGGTGCATCCCGGCCCAACGCGTACTGGATGGAATCTGGTTGGGTGTGGCAAGTTCCATGCTGGCCGTGGTGGCGACCCTGCCCGTGATCTGGGCGCACTTCGGACAGATCGCCCCGGTGGGAATCGTGGCCACCCCCCTGGCCATGCTGCCCTTGATGGGACTCCTGGCCACCGGTTGGCTGCACGCCTGCGCACCGGGAATCCTGCCCCTGGAGGTCGTCCATCTTCCGGGGCGGGCGCTGATCGCCCTGCTCGAGGCGTGCGATCAACTGCCCGCCACTCCCTGGCCTCTGCCCGAGCGTCCCTGGCCGTGCATCGTGCTGCTCACGGGCCTCGCGTTCCTGGGGATGACGAGGTTCCGAAGGGGAGGAAGGCGGAAGGGGCTGGTCCTGGGGCTCGCCTTGGTGCTCGGTGGATTTCTTGTGCGGCCCTCGCAAGCCGGCCCGGACACCGGGGCGGAGCTGGTCGTGCTCGACGTGGGGCATGGCACAGCCGCCCTGTTGCGGGTGCCCGGCGAGGACGTGTGGCTCTTCGATGCGGGCTCCAAGGACCGGGTGGGCGTCGCCACGTGCGTGGGTGAGCAGCTGCGCCGTTGGCAGACCCGCGACCTGTCCGTGGTGGTCAGTCACCGCGACCGGGACCACTCCTCGGCCCTGCCCTGGATCCTTGAGCGCTGGCCGCCCCGGGTGGCCGCCGGGGCCCTGGAGGGCACGCCGGGTTGGGAGGGCCAGCCCATCGACATTAAACGGGGCCGCGTTCAGCTACCCACCCGAGGCCAGCTGGAGCTGTTCCTTCTGCGCGGTTCGGATGTTCCCGGAAACGAAGGCTCGCGCTGCTTGGAGATACGCTGGGGCAGCTGGCGCGGGCTGCTCACGGGCGACGCCGAACAGGACGGCCTAGCCGGACTCCTGGAGCCAGGCATCCTTGAAGGCCCCTATGACCTCGTTCTCCTGCCCCACCACGGCTCCGAATCCCCGCACCTCGACGCGTTCCTGCGCCGCTGCCGCCCCAAGGAGATCTGGATCAGCTGCGGCTCGCCCGCGGCCCTGGGGCCGGAGCTGGACCGGCAGGGTCGGCGCTGGAGCTCCACCTACCGCGCAGGAGCCTTGGTGGCCCGCCCCCTCTTCGAGACAGTTTTCACTCCGTGAGCCACTGGAACTGTCGCAATCAACCAAGTGAAGTTAAGAATCGCCGGAGATGTGTCCGACTCTCCCATGCGGTGCCATAAAGTCACGACAGGTGGCCACGGCATCCATCCGTAATCGGCAACGCCCACTTCGGCGTTCGGGTTGCGCCCTAAATCCGCTTCAGCAAGGGAACGTGCCGACCATCATCCTGGCGAGTCAGACCATCACCGAATATCAAGAACCAGGCTGAATGGGCACGGCTGTGCTCTGGGCCCCCACACCATGAATATCCTCGATCTCGATACAGACGCGACAATCGGCGCCGTCATCGACGAGCTGCACACCCGGCCCGTGCTCGTGCAATTGCCACAGGTGTACGCCCTGCTCGCGCCGGCAACCCCTGCCGGGGCGGCAGGTCTCAACCGGATGAAGGCACGCCTGCCCGGCAAGAGCTACGGCACGGCAGTGGGGCGCATGCAGTCCTTCTGGGACATGATCGACAGCACAAGCCTACCCGAGAGCATCCAGGATCCGGCCGTACTTGATGCCGTCCCGGACGTCTTCTACCGCTGCAAGATCGCCGAGGCCGAGACGGAGACTGCCGCCGTGCGGCAGGGCACCCATCAGACCCTCGTACTCGGCGGAAGATTGCGCGAGCTGATGCGCTCCGTCGAGAAGGCATTTGAGTCACAGGCCGAGCCCGAGATGTTCGGCGGCCACCACTTCAGTGCGCCGTTGATCACGAGCTGCAACGTCAGTGGAGACCCGCTGGGATCGATCACCGATGAGGTCCGCGCCCGCGAGTTCATCGATCAGCGCGGCGTCGGCCTGTGGGTGCGTGGAGCGGGCACAAGCTGCGAGCAAGGCTCGTTCCCCATTCTCGAGTTGAATCCCGCAGGGATAGGCATCGGCCGCAAGGGTCCGGGACTCGATTGCATCCTGGAGAGCATCTACTCGAAGAGCCGCGCCTGACGCGGGGATTGGATCTGGCCTGCCGTAGCCCTCGCAGGGAGGGAAACGCCCGCCCGGGGTAGCTGACTGGTAACAAAGCCCGTGCGGGGAGATAATGGGGGTCCAGGCCCCGCCACATGCTGCTCACCCTCTCACTGCTCGCCCTCGCCCTGCCGCCTCAGGAGTCCGCCCAGGACTCCACTGTGGAGAGGCCACAGAACCGGATCCTCTTCTGCCACGGCGGTGCCGTCCTGCGCGGCCTGACACGGCGGACTCCGGCAGATGCGGGCTGGGAGCTGCGCCGGGACGGCAAGTGGGCCGCCATTCCCGACAGCCTCGTCGCCTCCACCGAGATGGAGAAAGCGGTCGAGCTGAGCTTTGCCCAACGGTTGAAAGCGGCGAAACCCGGCGACCTCGACGCCCAAGCGCGGACAGGGGGGTGGGCCCTACAACACGGACTGCTCGAGGAGGGGCTGAAGGTCCTCGACAAGCTGCTGGTTGCCAATCCGGACCTGCGCAGCGCACGGGACGCCGTCTGCGCCCAGGCCACCCGGTTCCGTCCACCGCCCGTTCAATCCGGCGGCAAGCCCTTGGCCGCGCCCCTCTTAAAGGCGATCAATCCCCTCCTGCTCTGGTGCCTCCCTCGCGGTCCAGCCCTTCAGGAATTGGGAATGGTCGAGTTGGCGCGGCTGCGCGATCGAGCCGCACTCCTCGAAACCCTGACCGCAGAGCTGGGATCGAAGGATGCCCCCCGGCGAGGGCTGGCATCTCTGACTCTTCGACGGCTCTTCCCGGGCAAGGCGCATCGCTCGCTGATCCTGCACGCCATTTTGGATCCTAGTGCGGACGTGCGAGTTAGTACGGCCCTCTCCCTGGGCGCCGCGCACGATACAACCCTCATCCTGCCGCTGGTCAATACCTTGGAGAGCTCCCATCCGACCCTGCGCCAGAGGGCGGCCGAAGCCCTGGGCCAGATGCGGTATCCGGCGGCTGTTGAACCCCTTGTCCAGCGCCTGCGTGCCGTGGCCCAGCCGGGTGCCGCCGCGGGTGGATCCTCTCGCCCACCTCACTCGAACATTTTTGTGGGCACGCAGTTCGCCTACATCCAAGACTTCGACGTGGAGGTCGCGATGGGCAGCTCCATCGCCGACCCCGTCGTAAACGTCCTGACCTCTGGCACGGTCCTGGACGTAGGTGTGCTCAGCGTGAGCCAGGCGCATTTCGCCCGGGAGACGCGCGCCATTCGCGTGGCCCTGGGCCGACTGACGGGGGCCGACCCGGGCAACACCAACCGCGCCTGGTTGAAGTGGTGGGAGAAGAACGGGGGGGACTGGCAAGCGAAAGGATTTCTGGAGCCCGCCCCCACAACGCCCGGGACTCCGGCGGTCAAGCCCCCCCGGTGAGAGCCCCTGGGCCCGGAAGGAGGGGGAGGGTTCAGCCATTGTTCCCCACAGGTAAAGCTCCCGAATGAATACGCCCGTGGGCCTTCAAAGCCCTGGGGGAATCCTGATCAGAGGCTATGGCGGTGTATTCTTGGTCTATGCTGCCAGCCCCCGGCACACCGCTGACCATGAGCCTCTCCACCACCCTGATCCTGATCACCCTGCTCGTCCCCCAGGACGCTGAGCAGCTTGAGAGGCAGGAAACCCTGGACACCCAGACGGAGACCTTGCAGCGCGTGGCGCCGAAGACCTGGGACTATCTGCTGCCCAGCGACCCCTGGCGCCCCCTGGTCTCCCCCCTTGTGCTCGACGGCGTGGAGTTCGCCGTCCGGCTGGAGGATCCCTCCTCCCTGCACTTGGACACCAACGCCGACGGCCGCATGGAAGAACGCGTCACCGCCCCGCGCGCCCGGGTACGGCTACAAGCCACGGGCGGCGTAGCGCACATCCTTCGGATCCGCCGCGCCGGAGAAGCCTGGGAGTGCTCCAACGGGGAAGTCCTCAGCGGACGCGTGGAAGGCGTCCGCCTCCAGATAATCGATCTGAACGGCGATGGTCGGTTCGACGGGTACGGCCGGGACGCCATGGTCGTGGGCGAGAAGGCCGGAGCCAGCTACCTCTCGCGCGTGGCCTGCATCTCGGATCGCCTCTTCCACCTGACTCTCAGCACCTCCGATGAGAACGTGAGTACGCGGCCCTACTCAGGACCCACCGCGCACCTCAACGTCAGGGCCGGGTTTCACTCGCGGGGAGAGCTTGACTACGCGGTGTTCTCCAGCGGGGAGTCCTCGTTCGAGCTGGCGGACGCCCCCGAAGGGCGGCATATTCCGGCTGGCTCCTATCGCTTCATCTGTGGACGGGCATCCAAGGGAGCAGAGACCGCGCGCATGACGGGCGGCTCCATGGCCCCCATCGTCCTGGCCGCGGAACAGAGCCACAGCCTCACCTGGGGTGGTCCACTGCACGCGCGCTTCCGCTGCAGCGTCAGTGAGGGAGAGCTGACGGTGTTCAGCAACGTACGCTTCACCGGAACCGGCGGCGAGGAGTACTTCGGCTTCGCGCCCGACGCCAACTCCCCGAGCATTCGCGTGCTCGACGCTTCGACCGGCAAGGTGGTCCAGTACGGTCAGATGGGCGGCTGCTGCGGCGGAGGGTACAGCGCCTATGTTGCCCGGGTGCCCTCCAAGGTGCAGCTTGAAGTGCACCTCGACCACAAGAGGACGCTCTTCGAGACCATCCGCGGCCGCGTTCGGCCCACCCTCGTGGCCAAGGCCGACAAGGCGCCTCGCTAGCCGATAGAGGTCCTACTCCGCCTCGGCGGGCGTGCCGAAACGTGGGTCCAGGAAGCCCTTGAAGCCCTGCAGGGCCGTGCGCTGCATGTAGAAGGCCAGGCCCCGTTCGGCCCCCAGCTCCTCCCCACCGCCCGCGCGGCCCGGCCCCCCGTGGATCGAGGCGGGCAGGACCATGCCCGGAGGCAAACTCTGGGACACGCTGCGGTCGCTGGCGATCCAGACGCGGCCGTGCCAGGGAGCGACCCCTATGACGTAGGTCTCGGTCCAGTCGACGTCGTTGGAATACAGGCTCGTCACAAGACCACCGCCACCCAGGTTGACCAACTCCACGGCCTCCTCCACGGATCCGGTGTAGGGCAGGATCGTGGACACGGGTCCAAAAACCTCCAGCTCATGGAGCACACCCGCACGCGGGTCCGCGGCCACAAGCAGGGTCGGCGTGACAAAGCAACCACCGAGCTCGGTGGGCTCGCTGCCACCCAGTACAACCTCTGCCACTTCGCTGAGGCGACCGATGCCGGCCCGAACGTCTTCCAGTTGAGCCTCATCCGTGAGAGGCCCCAAGCGATGGGCGCGATCCGCAGGATCGCCCATCTGGATGCGGCCCAGCTCCGCGATCAGGTCGGCCTGAACCTCCTCGACGCGCTCGGCGGGCACCAGGATGCGCCGCACGGCCGTGCACTTCTGCCCGGCCTTCTGGGTCATGTCGGTAACCACGTTGGACAGGAACGCCCCGTAGGTTTCAGAATCCGACTCCACGTCCGGAGCCAGGACCGCGGCGTTGAGGGAGTCCGCTTCCACGTTGATCCGAACGTTGTGCGCCACCACGTTCGCATGGCCTCGCAAGAGGGCGCCAGTACGAGCCGACCCCGTGAAGGCCAGACAGTCCTGGGGACCGAGATGATCGAGCAGGTCGCCCGCGGACCCGGCCACGAACTGGAAGGCGCCCTCGGGCAGAACGCCCGAGTCCACGGTGATCTGAGCCAGACGCCAGGCGAGCAGGGCAGTAGGCGAGCCGGGCTTCTCGATCACAGGCATCCCCGCGAGCAGCGCGCAGGCAGCCTTCTCGAACATGCCCCAAGCGGGGAAGTTGAAGGCGTTGATGTGGACCGCCACGCCGACGCGCGGGCTCAGGATGTGCTGACCCCAAAAGCGCGCGGTGCGTCCGAGCTGCACGCCCTCCCCATCGGGAAGGGTTTTGCGATCCCCAAGCGAGCGGGCGTAGTAGGCGTAGGCCGCGAGAGTGCCCGTTGCCCCGTCGATGTCGAACTTGGCATCGCCACGGGTGTTGCCCCCGCACAGACGGCCGAGCTCGATCAACTCCTCACGCTCGGCGTGGATGGCTACGGAGAGGTCTTTCAGGAGCTGCCCACGCTCGGCAAAGCTCAGGGCGCGCAGGGCCGGCCCGCCCACGTCCCGCGCGTGTCCCGTCATCTCGGCGAAGTCGAGTCCACCGGAGGGCAGCTGGGCCACGGCCTCCCCCGAGGTGGGATCGAGAAGCGCCCGGGCTTCGCCCGTGCCCGCCTGCCAGCGGCCGGCCACGTAACTCGTCAGGATGTGCATGGGGAGAGGGTGAGGATCTTGGGGAGGGGGTGTGGGAGGGGCAGGACAGGGTAGCGCATGGAACACGGGCCGCCCATCCCGCCCGGAACACTCAGGACGCTAGTCTCTACCCCATGGCGATCCCCCGGACTCAGCACCCCACCCCTGACCGCGGCCATCTGGCCACAGAGCAGACCCACCCGGACGCCCGCCTCCTGGACCAACTCTCCACCAGCGACGCCCTGGCCCTGTTCAGCGCTGCGGATCGGGAGGCGACGGACGCCGTGGAGGCCGCGCGGGAGGACTTGGAGCGTGCCGTGGAGTGTGTCGCCGAGAAGCTAGGAGCCGGCGGACGGTTCATACAGGTCGGCGCGGGCACGAGCGGGCGGCTGGCCGTCCTCGACGCCAGTGAATGCCCCCCCACTTTCTGTTCCGATCCCGAGACCCTGCAAGGAGTCATCGCCGGGGGCGCCGAGGCCCTGACCCAGGCCGTTGAAGGTGCAGAGGACTCCCGTGAAGAGGGCATCGCCTGCGTCGATGAACGTCAGTTGGGTCCCAAGGACATTCTGCTGGGCATCAGCGCCGGAGGCACTACGCCCTTTGTCCACGCCGCCCTTGAGCGGGCCCAGGAGAGAGGAGCAGCCACCCTGTTCATGACCTCGGTACCCGCCGACCAAGTACCCGATCATGCCGACGTGACGATCCGCCTCTTGACTGGGCCCGAGCTGGTCGCGGGCTCAACGCGGCTCAAGGCCGGCACGGCCACGAAAATGGCTCTCAACGCGCTCTCGACCCTGGTGATGGTGCGGCTCGGAAAAGTGCATGGCAATCTGATGGTGGACGTGGACACGAGCGCCAACGCCAAGCTCGTTGAGCGTGGTACACGGATTCTGATGGAGCTCTTGGGTGGCTCCCGCGAGGAAGCGGGTCAAGCGCTGCAAGCAGCCCACGGCCGGGTCAAGGTGGCTGCGGTCATGGGACGGCTGGATATTGACCGTGAGGAGGCACTCGTACGCCTGGCAGAGTCCGGCGACTCCTTGCGTCGCGTGCTCGAGGAGAGCTGATTCCCGCAGGTTCCGCGCAACCACCGGGGGCCCGGCTCGTCTTGCCCCCATGCGTACGGTCAGAGTCACAGGGGCCTCACTCACGGCCGGTGGAGCAGACCGCGTCATTGTCGAGGGGCAGTTCGCCAAGTCGAGTTCGCCTCGCACGGAGGTGGTCATCACCGGCCTGCCGGACGCCATTATACGCGAGAGCCGCGGGCGACTTCTCTGCGCTCTCAGGGAGACCCGTCTACAGCGCGGCGGAGGACGCTTCTTCCTGAACCTGGTGCCCGCGGCGCGGCCCAAGAGCGGCGAGGTGCTAGACCTGCCCCTTGTGCTGGCCGGGGCTGGGGCTGTGGGGCACCTGGACCAGGAAGCCCTGGGCCGCACCCTGTTCCTGGGAGAGGTCGGCATCGACGGCGCGCTGCACGGGGTCCCCGGTGGATTGGCCGCCGCGATGGCCGCGCGGCAAGCGGGCATCGCCTCGCTCCTCGCCCCGCCCCGGACCGCTCGCGAGGCATCCTTCGTGCCGGGTGTGGAGGTACTCGAGGCAACGCACCTGAGTCAGGTCATCGCCCACCTCAGCCCCAAGGGGCAGAAGCTGACTCCCTTGGACCCGCCGGATCTCGAGTCGATCGAACCACGAACGGAACACCTGGACGGGGTACGCGGACAGGCCGTGGCCAAGCACGCTCTGGCGGTAGCGGCCGCAGGGGGGCATGGGCTCCTGATGGTCGGACCCCCGGGAGCAGGCAAGACCCTGCTGGCGCGGGCCCTTCTCGATCTTCTGCCTCCGCCATCCATCGAAGAGCGTCTGGAGTGGGCCGCAGCTCTCTCCGCCAGCGGCCGCTGGCCGGGCGGCCTGCCTGACCGGCGGCCCTTTCGCTCACCCCACCACAGTACGACCCATGCGGGACTGGTGGGTGGCGGTAATCCCCTCGCCGCGGGGGAGATCACCCTGGCCCACCACGGAGTGTTGTTTCTGGACGAGCTGCCCGAGTTCCGGCGCGAGGTACTCGAAGCGCTGCGTCAACCCCTGGAGGCCGGGGAGATCTGTCTGTCCCGCGCCGGCCGGCAGGCCCGCTTGCCCGCCCGATTCCAGCTCGTCACGGCCATGAACCCCTGCCCCTGTGGGTATCACGGACACCCGCGCATCCCATGCCACTGCGCCCCCCAGGCCGTGCGTCGCTATCGCCAGCGTATCTCGGGCCCTCTCCTGGATCGCATTGACCTGCGCCTGGAGATTCCGCCCACGCCCCTGGAAGCCCTGGTCCCCAGCACACCTTCGAAACAGTCACCCAAAGAGCCCGGCGCCCAGGAGCTACTTGGGATGATCGAATGCGCTCATCGATTGCAGGCCGGGCGCAACCAGACGCAAGGCAATGCAAACCTCCCGGCGAGCGCGCTCGATCAAGTCAGCCCCTTGCAGGGCGAAGGGCGTAGGCTCTTGGCGCACGCAGTGGAGCGCCGCGGACTCTCGGCCCGGGCCGTACAGTCCCTGCGCCGTGTGGCCCGAACTCTCGCCGATCTGGCAGGCCATGAGAGGGTCAACCCGGAGCACCTGGCAGGAGCCCTGGCTCTACGGGCGCCCGTGGACTGACACGGCCCGCGTTCAGAACAGGCGCCTACTCGTGGCGGAGAGCTTCCACGGGATCCATGGTGGCCGCACGCCAGGCGGGGTACAGGCCGAAGATCACACCCGTCGCCACGGAGATGCCGAAGGCGAATATGGGAGCCTCCAAGGTCACGATGGTCCGCATGTCCCCCGCGGCTTCGACGATCTCGGGGATGATCAGGCCCAGCACGACCCCTGCCACGCCGCCGCATCCGGAGAGGACCACGGTCTCGACGAGAAACTGGGTCACGATGTGGTGACGCTTGGCGCCCAAGGCGCGGCGGATGCCGATCTCGCGCGTGCGCTCGGTCACGGTGGCCAGCATCACGTTCATGATGCCGATCCCCCCGACAAGCAGGGAGATGCCAGCGATACTTGCCAGGACGATGGAGAAGATGCGCTTGGTCTCCTGGGCGCGTATGAGCAACTCAAGGGGAACGATGACCTCGTAGTCCTTCTCCCGATGGCTGCCGGTGAGCATGAGCCGACTGGCGTTGGCGATCATGGGTACGTCCTGATCGAGCTCGACTGCGATGATGATCTCGTGCAGCTGAACTTCCTGGGCGTCCATGCCCCCACTACGAATCTTGACCTGGCGTTCACCGAACAGGCGCTGGCCGGTCTTGAGGGGCAAGAAGACCTCACCCCCGACCTCGGTGCCCGGATCGCGCTTGATGGAGCCGATGGGCACCCGCGGGTACATCACGCCCACCACCTGAAAGTACTCGGCTCCGATCTTGATCCGCTCGCCGATCGCGGGCTGGAAGGGGAAGAGGTAACGCGCCACCTCGTAGCCCAGCACACACACGCTAGCGGTGGCCTCGCCGTCGCGGGCGGTCAGGAAGCGACCCTCCATCATGATGCGCCCGGTTACGTCGCGGTAGCTCGGGTCCACGGACAGCACTCGGGGGCGACAGCTTAGAGATCCGGAACGAACCTCTTCGGGCACCTCCAACACGCCCACGACGTCCTTGACGCCGGGATAGGTCTCGGCAACGCGGGCGTAATCCTCGTGGGTCAAGCCGTAGGAGAGCACCCGCGACTCCTGATTGGAGACTTTGTCTTCGGGTGGTTTGACGCTGCGCAGGATGACGTTGCTGCTCCCGAGCTGCCGAATCTGCTCCTGGGCCTCCACGCTTGCACCCTCCGCGATGGCCAGCATGGCGATCACACTGGACACGCCAAAGAGCACGCCCAAGGTAGTCAGAAAGGATCTGAGCTTGTGGAGGAGCAGGCTGCTAACGCCCAGTCTCACGGCCCGCATCAACGTGGAAGATTGCATGAGCTTGTGCCTAGCGGCGGTTGTCCTCTATCCCTTCGAGTGCGCCGTCTTTGAGGCGCAGAATCCGGTCCGCACGCTCTCCCACCCTGGGCTCATGGGTCACGATCAGAATCGTCTTGCCCTCTGCATGCAGTTCGTCGAACAACTCCAATATCTCCCCTGCGGTCTTGCTGTCCAGGTTTCCCGTCGCTTCGTCAGCCAGAATCAGAGCGGGGTCATTGATCAGTGAACGGGCGATAGCCACGCGTTGCTGCTGACCGCCCGAGAGCTCCGCGGGCCGGTGCGTCAGCCGGTCGCCCAGGCCCACCCGTTCCGCCAGGACCCTACCGCGCTCCTCGATCCCCTCCTCCGGGTTTTCCTGGTAGAGCACGGGCATGAGGATGTTCTCCAGGACGTTCAGCTGGGGAATCAGGTTGTAGGACTGGAAAATGAAGCCCAGCTCCTTGCTGCGCAGTTCGGAGAGCTCGTCGTCGTCCAGCTCGCTCACGGCCTGACCGCGTACCCGGTACTCGCCGCGGGTCGGACGATCGATGCAGCCCAGTATGTTCAAGAGCGTCGACTTCCCCGAACCCGAACTGCCCATGACGGCCCAATACTCGCCAGAACCAAAGCTGAAGCTCAAATCGTCAAGGGCGTGGACCTCTTCGGCTCCCATGGAATACACGCGTGAAACGCCCTCAAGTTGGGCCACGGTCTCGGTGTCCCCCGCGCTCCCCTGCCCGGGGTGCACGGAGACTCCGCCGGAGGGTTCCTCATCGGGAAGTGCGCTCACTACTCCTCTCCATCGGATCGGTTCCCGCGACCGCGGCCACGGTCGCCACCACCGCCACTGCCACCGCCACCGTAGCGCTTCATGGCCGCGGCTCTCTCTTCAGGGCTCATGGCCTCATAGCGCTCACGCATGGCCTTGACCTGCTCGGCTGAGAAACTGCCCATGCCCGGCCCGCCGGGGGAGCCTTCCCCGGAGGCTGCGGGTCGTGTGAGGGGCTGAGCGTTAGCAGCAGGGGTAGCCACGGCCGTGTCGGCCGCAGGGGTGGACAACCCCGCGGGGATTTCCGGAGCCGCCTCTTCCGGCGGAGGAGCCGGCTCCCAAGAGCTGGGCGGGCTGAGAAGGACGATCTCCCCTTCTTCCAGGCCCGAACGCACGTGTGCGAATTTGTTGTTGTCGCGCCCGATCTCAACTTCCCGCTGGACCGGCGTGCCCCCCTCGCTCACGAAGCAGGTGGTCTTGCCAGCATCCAGAAAAACCGACTGGCGCGGCACGAAGAGAATGTCCGACAGGTCCTCCACCAATACCTCGATGCTGCAGGACATGCCCGGACGCATTTCCGGAACCTCTGCAGATAGTGTCACTTCGGTCCGGTAGAGGCGCTGGTTGGGGTTGCTCATCCAACTGCCCGAGTCCGCAACCGCCGCCACGGCGGCCACTCGGCCATGGAAGGTCTCCCCCGGGAGAGCGTCCACGTGGATCAGGCAAGCCAGCCCGACGCGAACCTTGTCCAATTTGGTCTCGTGCAGGCTCACGTCGGCCGTCATGCCGCCAGCACGCGGGATGGTGATGATGGTCTGACGCTCGTGGACTTCCCCTCCCTCCTGCGGCACCTCGCCGCCGCCGTACCGGGACTTCGTACGGGCATACACCACAAGCCCCGCCTCGGGTGCCCGGAGTATGCCCTTGGATACCTGATCGACGAGCTTGACGTGCTTTTCCTTCTGGCGTTGGAGTTCGCGCTCGGCCGCGGCACGCTCGGACTCAAAATCCACCAAGCGGGCTGCTGCTTGCTTGCGGACGACCTCTAGGTCGCGCTTGCGTGATTCGACTGCGGCAGAGAGCTCCTTGCGCTTCGCCCTGTCTCCGTAGGCCTTCTTGAGGTTCCGGTCGCGCACGGCCTGATCCCGCGAGATGCTCTTTTGGGTCACGCTCAGCTTATCCCGATCCAACTCGGTCTTTTGGACAAAGCCCTTCTTGAAGAGTTTCTCGGTCCAATCGAGAGTCTCCTCAGCCTGCTTGATGCTCTCTTCAGCCAGCACGATGGCCTCTTCAGCACGGGCCAGTTCACCTTCCCACTCACCCTCGACGGCCACGTAGGCCTCAAGATCGAGCTCGGCGAGTTCGAGGGAGAGCACGGCTTCGGCATCGTCGCTGGCGTTCTGAATAACCTGAATCTCGTACTGGGCCTTCGCATCGACGAAAGAAGCCTCGGCGCGGTCCACGCTGATGGCCTGGTCCACCAGACGGTCCTGGTGCCCGGAAGTGTCCAGCTCGCAGACGACGTCCCCCGCCTCGACGCGGGTGCCCTCCTCAATCAGGAAGATGATGTTCGCGCGGCCCTCCAACTCATTGACTAGGCGCGCCGAGTCCTTGGCTTCAAGATTGCCGCGGGCCAACTCGGAGATGCGCAGATCGCCGCGCCGCACGGCGACACCCTGCAAGGCTCCAATTTCATCGTTTCCAAACCACCCGCTCGCTCCAAACGCGAACAGGAGTATAACGGCCAGGGGGATTCCAATCAGCAGCTTGCGATTCTCGGTCCAGTTCATTGGGCTTGCTCCAGGGGCACTTGCATGAGATCGGGGAGCACGTGAATGCCCCCCTCGTCGACTCGCAGGGTTTCCAGCTCCAGGTGCAGCTCGAAACGTGCGAGATTAAATTGAATGAGGGATGAAGTGGTATTGTTCTCAGCGCTCACCAGGGAGGCCTGGGCGTCGAGCAGGTCGCGGGTCTCTGCGCGGCCTGCAGCTAGATTGAGCGTGGCGCTCTCCACCCGGCGTCTCGCCAAGATCACCGCGCCGCGTTGGATCGCAATGCTCTGGCTGGTGTCGCGCACGGCCCGGAAGGCATCGAGTACGCTGGCGTGGATCGAGTCCCGATCCTCGGCGAGACCGCGCTGGGCTGCCGCCAGGCTGATCTGGCTGGAACGCAAGGAATTGCGCTCACGCTTGCGGTTCAGGGGCAGGTCCAAGGCCAGGCTCGCCGTCCAGTCGGTGTCCTGGAACCCGATGTCCTTCAGGTCGCCCTGCCCACTGGGACTGGATGCGTTTGCGTTGAGGCCCAGGCTGAGGCCGGCACCCAAGGCATCCTCCGCAATCGTCAACCGACGAGCCGAGTCGGCGACCTGATCGGAGACGGTCAGATGATCCAGACGATGACCCAGGGCGTACTCGCGGGAGGCCGCCTCATCGAGTGTGTCCAGCAGTGGGTCCGAATCGATAAGGGCATCGAATTCTGCGGGGTCCAAGGCCAACTGAACCCCCATGGGCAACCCCAAGAAGAGGTTGAACTGGTCCCACTGGCGGGCAAGGCTCGCGCGCAAGGAGATCAGACGGTTCTCGGAGCCAAGCTCATCCTGTCGCGCCTGGTCCGCCTGAATGTCAGATAGTCGACCCGCCGTGGCCAGCGCCTCGTTGCGCTTGCGCAACAGGACCAGGTCCTTGTAGTTGCGCTCCTCATTCTCGAGCTCATCGATCGCCTGCAACAGGCCATAGACGCGCCCGGCCACGTCCACCGCATAGGTGCGGCGGAAGCGCTCGTAGGAGCGGACCGCATAGACGAGATTCCGCTCGGCCTGGGTCAGCGGCTCAAGGGCAATAGCCCGGCCAGCCCCTCTCAGAAGAGGCTGGGTGATGGACATGGACAGGTTGGTCAGCTCCGACCAGTAGTTTCCGGTCGAGACCACTCGAAACATGTTGTTTCCCAAGGTGGTCACGATGGAGGCGCCGGTACCCAGGAGACGAGAGAATCCTAGCGAACTGTCGACGTCTGCCGTGGAGGCTTCGTCAGCGGTTCCCGATACGCTGCCGGAGGCGTCTCCAAAGAGCTGGGTGGAGTACTGCCAGCGCTCAAGGCTCAGGTCGAGGGCGCTGCGGTAGAGCGTCTCTCGCTGGGCCTGGACGGAGAGACTGTTCTCAGAGGCGATTTCCAGGCACTCGATCATGCCTAGGGGCTGGCTCGTGTCCCACTCCCCGCGCAGGATGCGCTGGCGCAGGCTGTCGGCCGGAGGGTCAATGGTGAAGGCCCCGGGCTCACCGAAGAGCTCCTCGCGCCGCTCAAGAACCATGGCGTAGACCTCCCTGTCGGCATCCGCCGCATGCACCTCAGGCGCACGGCAACCGGCAGCCGAGAGGGGCAGGATGAGGAAGGCCGCGAGGCGCAACGCGTGGCTGTTCACAAGCCCACGTCGGGAGCCTAGAGACAATAAGGGCAGGTAGCTTCGCAAGGAATCAGGATGCAATCGTAGGTCAACGCGGGCGGGACGGGGTCGCTAGAAGGAGAGATGGTAGCACGACCTGAAGCACCAGAACCACACCACCGGCCCTCCTGACCCTTCAATCGGCTCCCCGAATCCACTTCTTGCGTGGTCCTTTCATTGCCTCGAGCCCAGCCGCCCCGCCCCAGAGGGCGGTAGATCAACTCCCAGAATCGTCCGACTGGTCGGGCCAGTCGGCGATTAGCCCGTGATACCGTCCTTCATCCACGATTCGGGCACGCCGCCCAGAGGGCCAGCGCTGCTCGATCAACCTGCTCCCCGCCAAAGTCCAATTTCCGACCTCTTCACCACGCCCATTGGTCATGCTCAGGACGCGATAAGGGCGGCTTGCGTCATGGGGAGTGGCCTTCGCACTCCTACAGCTCAGGGTGACCGGCTCCACACTTGCCCGCAGGGGACACACCACGTCGAGACGCGTGGTCGCGGCATCGATGCCGCGCATGCGCTCAAGCGCCTCCAAGGGAAAGAGCGTGCCGCCACTCGCGGTGAGCTTCAACCTCTGAACCGGACCTCCAACCCAACTCAACAGGCTCAGATCGGTGGCCCCGCGCTCCCCTTCCAGAATCCATGTACGGCCGGTTCGACGAGAATGTCCCCACTCGCGCCAGATGAAACGCCGCCCGGACCCGCGCCATCGTTCGGACTCGAACACGTGCACACCATCGGAGAAGCACAGATCCCGCTCCAAGAGCACGCCCCCCATTACGGCAGTCCTGCGCAAGGCCATGACACCCACGGGGTCCGAAGAGCCCGGGTCAGTGAGCACGAAGAACTCGCGCAGGTTCTCCTGCACCTGAACCGTCGTCCTGGGCGGACCCTCGGCAGCAGAAGCGTGGAGGACCGAGGACAGTAGGAGGGTCGCAAGGAACCCGGGTGTCCAGAAAGTAGACATACCAGGGTAGAAATCGACCCCTCGCCCCCAAACCTTGAGGGCTCCCCTGACTCTAGCGCCCCCTATCCACCAGCCCTTTGCTGGTCAGGTGAATCCCCAGGACCACCACGCACCCCAGGGCCGCAAGGATGGCCCAGGGAGTGCCCCCCAGGCGCCTACGGAGGTCTACCCAGGCCAGGTGCCGAAAGCCCTCCAAGGCTGGGCTCGAGGGGCGCAACGGCGCCTGCCCCCCCACTCCGTAGAGAACGCCGGCGTCGAATTCCTCCCCCAACCCCGCCGAGCGGTGACGCAGGATTCGCCAGTGCGCCCAGGGGGCTGCGAACCCCGCCTCCCAGTGGAGGTAGGGGAGGGGGCCGCCTTCGCTGGCACGCATGCGCTCCCATTCCCCGTCGGGCCATTTCCCGGGGGCGGCCTGATGTGCCAGATCCAGATGGGTAGGCGCACTGACCAAGACACCAGGAAGTTGAACAAGCACCCCCATCATGAGGAGGCCCAGGACAACCCCGCGTCCGGCAGGCAAGCTTTGCGCTTGGCGCAAACCCAATGCGACGGCCAGCCACAGGAAGGGCAGAGCGGGCAGAAGCAGACGCGGCCCATAGCTCCAGTCTCCGTGCCAGGCCCGGGTCGAGACCGCGCTCAAGAGCGTCGCCACAAACACTCCCACCAGGACCCGCTCGAGCAGACGCTCTCCACGCCGACGCGTGCGAGCGATTCCGAATGGGACCAGAAGGACCATGGGAGCCATCCAGACCAGGCCCATCCCCGGGGAGATGAGCAGGCCTGCAAGGGCTGCAGGCCATTGAGCGGGTGGCGCAAGATTCTCGGGACGGGGCAGGGTCCAGGATCCGCTCTTGGTGTGCTCGATCCACAGCAAGATCACCATCCCCAGGAGTACCGGAAAGACGACGACGATTGCGGCCGCACGTCCAGGCAGGCCCCCGTCGCGCTCCGGCCCCCAGGGCGCGTCGCGGAGAACCCCGTAGCCGCGCGTCAAGATCACCTCCGTCGCCGCGCAAATTACTAGGACCGCTGGCAGGGTGTCCAACCGGGTGAGCAGGGTCATGGCAATGGCCAGCCCCAAGGCAGCGACATCGCCGGCGCCCGGATACTCAAGGCGCGTCAAGCGTGCGCGGATGCGCAGGAGCAGATGGAACGAAAGGAACAACAGGAAAGTCGCCTGCACATCGTCCGGACCCGTGCGCGACTGGGCCCAGGCAAAAGTGGACAGGCCATAGGCGAAGGCCGCAAACCAAGCGTGAGCGCGCTCGACTCGTAGCCGACGGGCGGCGAGAACCAGCAGCAGGGCCGTCAAGGCCGTGAGCAAGGGACCGCGCCAAGCCACTGCCAGATGGGCAAGGTAGTCGTCGCTTGTGACGCCGTAGTACCCCTGTTGGTTGTGGCGTTCCTCCAATCCAGGAACCCAGGAGCCCACGCCTCGGCCGATCCAGTAGAAAGGCACCCCAAGCAGGGCATGACCTGGGCCACCTCGGACAAACCAGCGTCCAGCCCAGTCACCTGCCCCCTCCCGGAACTGGGCCTCGAGACCAGAGCTCTCCTCTTCACCTGAGCCGGCCTGGGGCAAGTCCTTCAGGGCCCAACCAGAGCCCGTGGCCAGGGCGCGAGTCACCTGAAAATCCGCCTCCCCCCGTGGCTCCTCGGGCATGCCGTTGAAGGTCAGGCTGAACAATGCCAAGAGGATGCAGAAAACGCCGCGGGCCAGTATGCGGTCATCTTTGCGCACGGGATCGCGAGGAATGTAGGGGCTCATCGGGCCTCCTCCCCGAGCGCCGCGCTGACCTCTGCAGGCGACCAACACAGCAGGGCCACCGTGCCCACGCGCAAACACTCGACTGCCCCCGAGCGTGTGAGTTCTCGCTCAACGAACTCGCGAGTCTGCACTCTATTCTCTTCAGTAACGAGAAACACCACGGGTCGTCCAAGGGTATGCAATTCCGCCAACCGATTGGGTGTCACGCCATTTGACTCGTGGAACATGGCCTCGATGGCCGTGTAACGCGGCTGCCAGCGTGAGCTTCTGGGTGCTGCCGCGGGCCACCGATCCACCCACAGCGCCATGTCCGCATGGAGCGTAGCCGGGTTCGGCAGGACCCGTCCTTGAGCAGGTGCGCCCACAGCGAGCACCAAGATCGGGTCCATGTCACGCAGGGGGTAGTCCTCACGCAGCCAGCGATAGGCCTCGGCAAGCTGACGACGCCGCGCTCCACGAGCGGCATTCTGTTCGGCCCGACTGGACACAACGACCTTGGAGGTCGTGCCGTCTCCTGGAGCTTCAGACTCGCTGGGGAACGCCGGAACGACGTGCTCACCTTCCTCCAGTACGGGCACTTCATGCCGTCCCCAAGCGACGAGTGCTGCGCTGCTTCGAGCAACGGCACGACCACCGCCACCGATCATGATCACGGACAGGATCATGGCCACAAGGCGCCACAGCCCTCCTCGATCCCAGGCGCTCACAAGGCCTCCCGCCGCCAAGACACCCAACACCAGACTCGCGCACCGGCCCAGAACGGGTCCCGCCCAGCGGGGCGAAAATTCAATGGCAACCATGGGTAGCAGGACGCAGAGGAGGAGCCAACCCAAGAGCAGCCGCCGATCCCGGTGCTCGGCAACCTTCGCCGCGCCCCCACTCGTCCCCCTCGACCCGAGGCCCACGCATGCCAGGACCAGGGGCAAGGAGGCGAGAAGCGCTGGGGTCAAGCTGCCAGAGCTATGGGCACCCTCGGGGTGGGGTCGCAAGGCCATCCCAAATCGGCTGGCGAAGTACACGCCCGGGAGGACGGCAAGCCCCAGAAAGAACAGAACCCTCTTTCGACCTGGGCGCCGAGCTACCGCCGCACAGACTCCTGTGGCCAAGGCGGCACAGCCGCCGAGCAGGGGGTGTAGGCATAGGGCAACACCATGGCAGAGTGCAGCCAGCCCCACCCATGGCCGTCGGCCGTTGCGCAAGGCATGGGCGGCGGCGAGCCAGGCACCGAGCACGAAGACAAGGCCCAGGGCCCCCCCCTCTCCAGGCAAGAAAAGGCTCCCAGCAAAATGCAGTCCGTCGAAGGGGTCGCCCGTACTGAGCGCAGCGTGTGTGGCCCGCCAAGCGTTCCCCGCACCGCCCTCCAAACCAGCCCACTCATCCAGGCTACCGCCACCAAGGCCAAGCCCGCCCCAGGCGTTCCAGCCCACGAGACCGAGTACGGAAGCCAGAAGCGTACGCCGCCACTCCTTCCAAAGCGGCGCAGCCAGTAGGTAGAGCAAGAGGGGAACGAGTGTTACACACCAGATGGAGAGCAGTGCGGAGGCCATGCTCGGCGCCATGCGCAAAGCACCAGCCACCGCAGCCACGAGAACGGCCGGTCCCGGGTGATGCTCCAAGACCGTCCCGGCCAGCCATGGGTTCTCCAGCCCGGCCCCGCGCAGGAATCCGCGTGCAATCCCCGCCTGCCAGATCGCCCCATCGGCCTCTATTCGGATCCCGTTGCCCTGACCCACGAGAAGCCAGATCCAGCCCGCAACCAGCAAGAGAGTGAACGCAAACACTGCGACAGCGGCCTTGCCAACTGAGTCGATGCGGATGGATCTCCCCATGCACCCAACCTGCAGAAGTGCCAAGAGCCCAAAGGTGACAGGCCAGCCCAGTGCGGACCCCACGGCAGCTTGGGCCATGGCCCCGACCAAGGCCACCATGGGCACGGAGAGCAGACTGGAGAAGACCAGGAGCTTGAGAAGCGAGGGCTCTCGGGGAGTCCAGCGCAGCAGGATCGGAAAGCCGGCACCCAAGAAGACCACCACCGCAGCCGTCCACCGCAAGACGGTGGGTTCTGCGTGGCCTGCATGGGCCACGGCCGCCAAGCCGGCGCAGGTAGCCAGGAATTCAGCGCTCAAGGCTGTCGGGCGGGAGGTCTCGCCGACACTGGGGGTCACAGGAGGCCCCTCAATCTGGGCCGCCTGAGGACAGGCTCTTGAACCAGGTCAGGATCTCCAGCCGCATCTCATCGACGACGGGAATTCGCTGCTGAGCCACGTCCACATTGAGTTGACCCAGGTCCTCCACGGGGAAGAGGGCCATGTGACTGCGCTGCCCACGCAACACGCCCTCGTCAGCGATCAGGCGGTAGTCGGTGCGACGAAGAGTGTAGAGGCCCCGGGCCGGATCGAAGGCGATCATGGGATGGACCTCGCCACCGGCGGGAGAGATCGCGCCCAGGGGCCCGAACAGTCCGGGCTCTTCACCCTCGGCTGGCGGCATGCCCAGCCAGGCCAGGATCGTAGGTGCAACCCGGCTCAAACCCACAGGCTCCCCTTGCAGGCCGGCAGAGACGGACCGGGCTGGGCCGTGGAACAGCAGGGGAACTCTCAAGCGATCGTCGTCAAGCCAACGATCTGCAGGCCAGCCAGCCGGCTCTGGGAGGCTCGTCCCGGCGACGCCCGCCAAGACCAGTCCCGTCTGCTCCCACTCCTCGGGAGCGACACGGCGGAAGCGCTCAAGGAAGTTGGCCACCCGGCCACTGATCGTGGCCAGCCCTCCATCGTACAGGGCCACCGTTTGGCGCTGGCTGGCGAGGGTCAGAGAAGACGTCTGCGGATCCAGACAGGCCTCCCTGAACTCGAAGCTGCCATCGGCCGGACCCAGGTACTCTGGGTCCGTAAACAGGGTGGCGTTGTCCACCAGCTGGTCGGCCATTCCCGGCCACGCACAGGGCGCGGGCTGGAAAGGAATCTGCGGCCCTTCCAAGTGCAGCCACAGGAACACCCGCGGAGCCCCTGCCCAATTGCGGCTCTCTAGCCACTTGGCCGCAGCGGCCAAGGCCTCCTCGTCCGTGTCGAGAACTTCGCAGGGAGCCAGTCCCCTCTCCAACCCAGAGGTCAGGTGCTTCTCCCCGAGGGCTATGAACCCTGCAGCTTCGAACCCGGTTGCCACCAACTCCTGCGCCAAGGTCATGACATCCGGTGAGAGTTCGCCCGCAGCTTCCAAGACATTGGTGCGCATGGGCACCTCACCGGTCATGAGGGTGGCCAGCGAAGACTCCACGTAGGGTGAAGGGCAAAAGGTCTGAGCGTAGACCGTCCCCCCAAGGGCCAGTTCATCAAGCGCCAGCCCCTTGGAGTTGACCCCTACGGGTGGAGACGTGGTCGGCCGGTCGTAGAGCAAGAACGAACAGTGATCCGCGCGCAGGCCGTCGACCGTGATGAGGAGCACGTGCCGAGCGGGCTCGGCCTTTGGGGAGCGGAGACCGCAAGCGCCACAGGCCGAAAAGGCCGCGGCGAGAATCACATGCGGGAACGACAAGGTCATGGGTGGCAGCAACGGCTGGAGGCGCATGATCGGGAATGCCGCAGCCTATGTCGAGCAGGTGGCGCAACCTCCGCAGAAGCACCCCCCCCTCAAGGCCCTCCGATCCCCCAGAGAGGCCGCACCCAGTACTGGAACACCAGGGTAATCAGTCCAACGGCCAACAGATTGATCCAGATGCCCGCCTTGACCATGGCGGAAATCGGAACGCAGCGACTGGAGAAGACGACCGCGTTGGGAGGGGTGGCAACCGGCATCATGAAGGCTGCCGAAGCCGCCAAGGTGGCGGGCACCATGACCAGCAAGGGGTCGAGACCCGCGCCTACCCCTGCCGAGGCAATCACGGGCAGGAGCACGGCGGTGGTGGCTGTGTTGGAGGTCACCTCGGTCAACAGGCTCATGAACAGGGCCACGCAGGGGACGATCATCCAGCTGGACCTGTCCTGCATGAGTGGAACCAGGCCCGCCCCGAGAAGCTCATCCAAACCGCTCACCTGAAAGCCCTTGGCCAAGCAGAATCCACCGCCCAACAGCAGCAACACTTCCCAGGGCAGCTTAACCGCCGTGCGCCAATTCATCAGGAACTTGCCGCCGCCCACCGGGATCACAAAGCACATCAGAGCCATAAGCGAGGCCACCGTGGCGTCCGAGATATCGTTCTTGTGCTGTGCGTACCAGTCCGGATCGCTGGCCTCTGGTCCGAGAAACAATCGCGACCAACCGCGCATCTCTACGGCGCCCAGGTGTATGTCAGCGCGGGTAACCCACAGCACGGCGGTACATACGAACGCTCCGGACATGAGCCACTGGGGTCGCGTCATCGGCCCCTGAGCCGCCCGCTCCGAGGCGATCACCTCCCCTGCGCCGCTGTCGCCGCCCGAGATGGGAAAGACGTGACGGGTGAGAATCCACCAAGCGCAGGGCACGAAAATGACAACCAGCGGGCCCCACCCGAGAAACCACTGCCCGAAGCTGATCTTGGGACCATCGGGGAACCGCATCTCGAACTGCCCCAGAAATTCCTGGTTGGGAGCGGTGCCCACGGGTGTGCCCATTCCTCCGACGGATGCGGAGTAAGCCACACCCAACAAGAGGCACAGACCAAACGGAGATGAGCCCTTGTTCTCCCCCTCAATCCGCCCAAGCACGGCCATGGCGATGGGCAGCATGAGCAGTGTGGTAGCGGTATTGTTGATCCAAAGGGAGAGGAATGCCGCTGCCGCCATGAAACCCAACACGAGACTTCGGCGCGAATCCCCTACTCGGGAGATAATCCACAGAGCCACGCGCCGATGAACGCCCCAGCGTTCGAGACCCAAGGCAATGATGAAGGCGCCGATGAAGAGCATGACCAGGTCGCGCATGTAGACCGGAGCGACCTCACGGGCTGGCAACACGCCCAGCAGGGGAAAGAGCACCGCGGGGAGCAGAGAGGTCGCCCCGATCGGCAAGGCCACGGTGATCCAGAGAATTCCTGTCAGGGCCGTGGTCGCAGCCACCGCACGTTGGGTGGCGTCAAGGCCCAGGCCCGGCCATGCAAGGAGGAACACGAAGGCAAGAAGGCCTAACGCCAGTCCCCATCGGCGCGCGCCAGGCCCGCCACGCTCGCCGCCCAGATCCCCAGGAGAGGCAGGCATGTTCAACCCGCCCCCCCCTCGCGAGTCGCGCCGGTGACCTTCGCCACCCATTGAGCGTAGTGCTCCTCCACGTGAGATGTGGGCAACGCCACGATCTGGGGCACCTCATAGGGATGAAGCTGACGCACCCTGCGTTCCAGCTCATCGAATCGCCCTTCAGGTGTCTTGAGGACAACGAGAACCTCCGCGGAACACTCTAGCTGGCCCTCCCAGGAGTAGTGACTCGTGATGCCGGGTAGCACCTGTGCGCACGCGACAAGGCGTTCCTCGACCAGAGTCTTCGACAGGCTGTCCGCGACCTCCTTATCGGGAACGGTGACGAGCACGACCAGCAACGGCGATGGTGAGTCCATTGGAGGAGGATAGCGTGCATGAAGGCGAGACATCGAGGTCTTCGTCCAACTAGAATGATCACCGTCATGGGGATCCTTCACCGCTGCATCATGGGCACGCTCCCCTGGGTCCCGGAGCCCCTCATGCGCCGCCTGTCGAGTCGCTACATCGCGGGCGAGACGCTGCCTCAAGCCCTGGATGTCATTGGGACCAACGCCTCCCGCGGATTCGCGGGGGTACTGGACATCCTGGGCGAGGGGATTGAGGACGAGGCGGCCGCGCGGGAAGCCCTGGCGGCTTACAAGCAAGCGGCTACTGAGCTGGGAGCGGCAGGCCTGGACTGCTACGTCTCTGTGAAACCCACCCACTTCGGCCTCTCAATCAGCCCAGCGCTTGCGCGGGATCTCTACGCCGAGCTTGCCGAACACTGCCGAGGGCTGGGTCAGACGATGCGGGTGGAGATGGAAGATCATCCGACTACGGACGCCACACTCAGTCTCTTCCATTCCCTCCGCGAACAGTTCGACCACGTAGGGATCGTGCTGCAATCACGCCTCTTGCGCACGCCGGACGACATTCAAGCCCTCGGAAGCGAGGCGATGGACGTACGCATGGTCAAGGGCATCTACCTCGAGCCCGAATCCGTAGCCCATTGTGACCGCGGCCTCATCCAGGACGCCTACGTCCAGTGCTGTAGGCAGCTGTGGTCCGCGGGTCACCGGGTGGCCCTGGCCACCCACGATGGTCCCTTGGCCGAGCGCTGCCTAGCCGTTGCAAACGAACTGGAACTCACTCCTGACCGACTGGAATTCGAGGTCTTGCTCGGAGTGCAGGAAGCCCTTTGGAAGAGATGGCAACAAGCCGAACACAAGGTGCGTGTGTACGTTCCCTATGGACCCGAGTGGCGATCCTATTCAGAGCGTCGACTGCGCAAGAACCCAGAGATCCTTGGCCACGTCATGCGCAACCTGCTGCGCTGAGAAGACTGGAAAACCGTCTGGCCTACTTGCCCATCTGCAGGCGACGGGCGAGCATTTCGCTCAGCACTCCAGTGGCAAGGATCTTGTCCATGGTCGCCCGGTAGTCGTAGGGGATCCGATGCCAAGTGACCTGATGGTCTTCCAGGACCGCATAGCAAGCCCGGTTGTCGTTGTCTCTGGGCTGCCCCACTGAGCCGATATTGATGAACGCCTGCTTGCCTTCGGGAAGCGCGACCGTGTGCTCGGCTCGCCCCCCCAAGCCGGAAAACTGCAGGTCTTCCCAAAAGATCCCCGGATAGTGCGTGTGCCCCCCCAGGGCTATGCCATCGAACGCCTTGAACACCGCACGTAGCTTCTCGGGGTTGAGCATGCCGTCAGTGGAGAGCACGTACTCACGCACGGGATCCCGCGGGGAGCCGTGCACAAAAAGAAAGCGGCCCTCCCGATAGGAGTGATCTAAACTCTCCAGCCACTTCCAACGCGCCTTCCGCTCTGAACCGCTGTACCAGTGAGGACACAGGCGGGCGCGCGTGAAGTCGATCGCCCCACGAGCATGGGGATTAAAGTCCGCTCCGCCGTGGAAGAGAGCATCGTCGTGGTTGCCCATCAGCGAGACCTCCGCGTGGCCGCGCACCAGGTCCACGCAGAACTCGGGCTCAGCTCCATACCCCACGATATCGCCGAGGCAGAAGATGCGGTCGATCCCCTGCGAGCGAATGTGCTCGAAGACTGCCTCAAGCGCCTCCCGATTGGAGTGCAGGTCGGAAATCAAGGCGACTTTCATGAGCCTCTCATGCTAGCGGTCCGAAGCCGATGTCGCACGGGGCAGACCCTCTTGGAGTCGACCGGCGAGGGTCAGGGCCGTCACTGGGGGACAGGCAGCGGTCAATTCGTCCAGAATGGCCTCCGGCTCAGCGGAGTCGACCTGAAAGAGTACGAGATCCGCCCGAGCACCAGGAGTGAGGCCGCCCACCTCCCCGGCCAGATCGAGGGCCCTGGCCCCCCCGCGGGTGGCCATGCTCCAGACGTCGGCTGGGTTCAATCCGGGTTGGGCCTGACGCAAGAGCGCCATCTCCTGGCGCATGTCCAGAGCCGTGTTGCTGGCCAACGAATCCGTACCCAATGCCAGGTTCACCCCCGCGCGGCGGTAGCGATCCAGAGGGAACTCGTCGCGTCCGAAGAATCGATGCGTACCCGGGCAGTGAACGAGACTTGCTCCCGCAGCTGCCAGGCGCTCTGGCTCGCCTGCCATGGGGTAGTTACCGTGCACCAGGGAAGTGCGCGGCCCAAGCAGGCCCGCCTCATCGATCAGATCGAGCCCGGGGCGCCGTGGAGCGGGCCCCAAGTGTTCAGCCAGAGGACCCTCCCCATGCAGCAGGTATTCCTGCTCTTCGCGACTCTCGGCCCAGTGGATGGTGATGGGCAAGGCTCCGGCCTTCGCCAGCGCCCCCAATCCGGCGAATAGTCCGGCGCTGACGCTGAAGGGCGCATGGGGAGAAATCGCCGGGGGTAGCGCTGTAGCGGCCACCTGTTCGCGGACGCCCTCAAGTGCCCCTTGGGTGCGAGAATCATCTCCGGCGTCCAGGCACTCGTGATAGAGGCGCACGGCCATGGGTGACCGTCCCGCCCAAGTAGGGCTGATAGCCAAGCTGGTGATCTCCCCCACCGCGGTAGTCCCTCCGGCAAGGAGTTCCTGCGCCCCGCGCTGCACCCCTCCCGCGAGGTCCGAGTCCTTACAGCCGGCCCGCTCGCGAAGTAGTTGCCCGACCCAGGCAGCAAAGGGACCCTCCCCGGAGAGTCGCCCCTCCAGTGCCGTCAACTCCAAGTGAGCGTGTGCGTTAACCAACCCTGGACAGAGAACGCCTGCACCAAGATCTAAGGGCTTCTCCCCAAGGGCATTCACCAGGCGTCGGATAGGCGCAGTGCCCGTAACCACCTGCACGATCCGACCCTGCTCAACACGCACAACTCCGTCGGCTACGGGCCCACGCTCGTCGTCAAGAACCCACTGGGCGCGGATCAGGCCCACACTTCTACCTGTGAGAGGTGGTCGTGCTCAGCGAGCTTCATCCCAAAGCATCAGTCGGGAATAACACGCACGCGCAGGTTGGTCACGCCAACCACGTCTGCCAAGTCGTCACCGGGAACATCGGTGCCGTCCGAGGTTCCATCAAAAATGATCGCGAAGCGGATCATGTTGGGCGCGACGGGAAAGTCGTTGAACATGGAGGGATCGTCCACCCACGGAGTGACGGACTTGGGATCGATTCCTGCAAAGAGGTCGTTTACATCGGCATCGCAGAGATCCGTGCTCCCATTGGTCCGCGCACCTTGGAATCGGATGACGATGGGAGCCGCAGGAACTGTTCCGCCCTGCGTGCCGAGGCTGATACCGAACTGATTCTCCCAGGAATTGGCGAGAACCCCGCCGTTGTCACCCCGGAAGGGGATGGTGATCTCACCCGTGCCGCCAGGGTTGTAGAGGATGTCCATGTTCCATCCCATCTTGAGGGGGTCGCCCGTGTTGTCGTCCTCTTCGTCATCCACGAAGGCCAGGGAGAAGAAGGTCCCCGTGGGCTGAAGCCAGCAGGACATCGAGGCCGAGAGGGAATCAGGGCGGTGCGTATTGGCAGTCCAGCCGGGACCGTCGTTAGGGTCCTGACCGTTGTCCACACTGATCCATGAAAGGGAGTCGTCTAGGGGCTCGTAGGGCAGGACAGACTGTGCCACGAGGGACCGGTTGATGCCTCCGACCAAGTCCTCCACGCGTACCAGCCCGGGGCTTCCGACTCCGCCCTTTGAGAGGCTCCAGACGCCGATGCCGCCCGGCCCGCCGCTGATGTCGATTGTGCCTGGGGTCGGTGAGATGTCGACGACGATGCTCTGCAGCTTGACCGCACCGCCCGAACCACCTCCCCCGGGGGTCGCGAACTGACCGAAATCTATGGTCCACGTGTTCGCGTCACACATGAAGTCACTCTGGGCAATGCGCGCCTGACCACCCTGCCCTCCCTTGGCCTCAATCCGGCCATCCACGGTCAGGCTCTTGCCGGCAGTGATCTGGAGGGCGCCCCCGCCAGTTCCACCCATGGCCCCGGAGTGATCGTGCCAGGCCTGGAAAAAAGCGGCGCCGCCGATGCAGTTCGTCCCGCCGGCGACAGGACGGTAGGTGATCGTCCCGTTGGGATGATTGCCCCCGCCTCCGCCACCCGAGCCACCGCGAAGAAAGCCGTCCCACCAATTCAGCAGTCGTTGATTATAGCCGGCGTTGTTCTCGTCGACGGCCTCCAGCCAGGATGAGTCCCCGCCCGGGGTGTCGGGCGCTCCGTTGTCTTGACCAAAGGGGTAGCCCGCCAAGGCCACGACGGCATCTGAAGTTCCGATATCGCCGTCCAATGCGTAGGCCCCGCCGGAGCCCACACCGCCCACCATCAGGCTTCGGCACTCGAGTTCCACGAAATCTGGGGGGTTGTAATCCCCGACGCGGTTGAAGCCCAGGCCATGGTTGTTGTTATCCGCGGTCGTGTTGGTATTGACGGTAGGATAGTTGGTCGGGTACTGCACACCGCCAACGCCGCCACCCAACCCAACCGAACGCCCCACGCCCATGCCTGAACGGCCTTGGGTATTTGCACCGGGGTTGCCCACCACGTCATTCTCGCACAACCCCAAGCCGTCCATCCCCGTGCCCACAGGGAAGTCAAAACGGTCGCCGCCGAACCCTCCATCACCGCCGCCCGCGGAGGGGATGGGGGCAATCAAATCGGTCTCAGGATTCAGGACGCTGGAATCGTGGTCGGGAGGCTGCGGGCCACTCAAATTGACAAGGCTACCCGTGGACAGCAGCGCCGTACCCCGTATGTAGAGGCGGGCAGGTTGTGTCCCGACGAAAAAGAGGCTGGACCCCGCTTCGAGGGTCAAGGACTGGAACTCGAAGACGCCATCGGTGACAGTGATCGAATCCGGATAGTTGCCCAAGGTACCTGGAAAGTTGACAGCATCGGAATTGCCCAGGAAATCGGGGTTGTGATCGAAGCCCAGTCCATCCGCGATGCCCAGGGGGAATGCCTGAGAGTCGGTGTTCAGGGTCAGCGCCTTGCCACTCGGAACCCGCAGGTCTCCCAAGCGCCCCGACCCACCACCCACTCCTGGGGTTAGGCGGCCGCCACCCCAAAGCGCCCCACTGCGTGGGCCATCTTCGTTGGAGTCCGGATCGGGCGAGGACAATTGGAAATCCTCTCCCCCGTCAGGGACGAGCACCTCACCCAACTGCGGCGGCTCAGTGATGAATGAGTGAACACCACCTCCCGAGGAGATCGGATTGGCCACCAGGTCCTGCACGGCAGGCGGCAAGGTGAGCACGATCCTGCGTGGACTCAAATCATCGGATCCCGCCGAGGGCAAGGGTACATTTGCGAGGAAGTACAGGCTCGTTGAGAGTTGCTCAAGGTCCACGAGGTAGGTGAAATTGCCATCGATCGGCGTCCGGTCCAGAGTGGCCAGGTCCCCGTCCTCGTCCAACTCCACTGCAATGTTTGGAGAATCGCCTGAGGAGGGATTCAGAAGAGTGGCCACGTTCATGATGTCGTTGAACTCGAATCGCACCTGAGTCTGACGGTAGACGTTGGTCAACTCAGTGCCCCCATTGAGCAGGACGTCCGACACGATGATGGGCGACCCATCATCCTGATAGCCCACGACCTGGTCGACGTACATCGAGGCCGAAGGACTGCCCGGAACCGGATCAATGACACCTTCAGTCGTCTTGATCGTGCACTGCATCCGGCTCTTGTTTTCGGCACCCAAGGTGCTCTGGATGAACGGCCCCTGGTCCATCTGGGCGACGCCCGGCAGCAATATCCTGTAGGACGTGGACGAGGCGAATCCGTGAATGGGCGTACCGTTCTGATCGAACGTCAATGAGGGGCGAAAGATCAGGCGACGGGGATCCGTGGGGTCACTGAAAAACTGGCCCGATGGAGTTGTCCCGTTGGAAACGTCAGTGACCCGGAAAGAACTCGAATTGACGCTGAAGAGGTCGAAAGGCCCAGAGAAGATGATCGAAATCTCTTGGTTCTGATAGGTGTTTGCGATGGCGCAGTTGACCGCATTACCCGTTGTGCCATCCGTGCACCCGAGAGTGCAGGACACGATGTAGAAGCTACCCTCGGAGGGGGTAGAGCCACTCTTGCTGGAGCAGCCTGAAAACAGGGCCAAGGCCGAGAGGGAGAGGGCTATGGAGGAGGAGCGCGGCGTCCACATGGATCAAACGACGTTGAAGGGTGTACGGGGAGGGTTGAACCAGATTTCGGCTTCGATCCTACAGCAAGTCAGGCGTCTGCACCCCAATCCAACCGGGCTTCTTGGCCACTTGGCGGCACGTGGCCAGCCCTCCCCTTCTTGGCTGGCCCCATTCGGGCACTGGAGGGTTGGAGTGCGCGCCCAAGGCCACAGCCCCCGAGCCGACAGTCCGAATATGCACGCACGTGAACCGGTCTCTCTGGGATCCTGCCGTAGCTCCCTGCAGGACCTTTCAGGCCCAGCCTAGTCGGGGAGGACGCGAACCCAGAAGTTGTCGATTCCCGCAACTTGATCGAGCAACTCCCGCGGGGCATCTCCAGCCACTCGCGTGCTGTCGAAGATGATGACGTAGCGCATGAGGTTCGGAGGAGGAAGGAACCCATTCAAGAGGGCTGGGTGGTCCACCCAGGGGGTCACCGACCCGGGAACGATAGATGTGGAGGTGTCGTTGAGATCCAGGTTGCAATAGTCCTCGGTCTGGGTAGCGAGTGCACCCTGGAAGCGAACCACGATTGGAGCCGCATCGACCGTTCCGCCCTGGGTCCCCAGGCTCTTCCCGAACTCGTTCTCCCAGGAGATGCCGAGAAAGAACCCTCCGCCTCGGAAGGGAATCAACTGTGTGCCGCTGCCGGTCTTGAAGAGGAGGTCCATGTTCCAGCCCATGTCGGTGGGAATCCCCGTGTTGTCGTCATCTTCGTCCTCAACGAAGTACAGAGACAGGATCGAACCCGGAGGCTTCATCCAGCAGGATGAGCTGGCGGTGATTGCGTCGGGACGCTGGTTTGCCATGACCCAACCGGGGCCGTCCAAGGCGTTTGAGCCGTCGTCCACACTGACCCACGACAGGGAGCTGTCCGAGGGATTGAAGGGAAGAATGGAGGGTGCCGCCATGGCCCGGGACAATCCAGCGAGGTCCTCGATCCGCACGAGTCCCGTGCCCCCATCGCCACCAAGGGAGTTGGCCCAGAATTTCGCCGTCCCACCTGCCCCACCCGAGACGTCGATGGTCCCGGGGGTGGCCGCAAGGTCCACGACGATGCTCTGGAGCTTCACAGCTCCGCCCGATCCGCCCCCGCCAGGCGCAGCGAACTTGCCGTAGTCCACGTCGCACGGATCGGCCACCGCTGGGTTGCGGGGCTCACCGCCTCGGCTACCGCTGGCATCGATGACACCATTGACGGTGATACGCTTGCCGGACGTCAACTGGAACGCGCCGCCACCAGAGCCACCGCGCGCGCCGGAGTGATCCATCCACGCGTGGAAGTTGGATAGGGGTCCCACACAAGCGTTCCCGTTGGAGCCATTGTGCCCATCGGCCCATGCGCCGAACGGATGACCACCCCCACCTCCGCCGCCGGAACCGCCACGCAGGTGGCCCTTGCTCCAGCGCAGCAGCCGCATGTTGTAGCCCTGGTTGTCCTCTGCTGCGGCCTCAAGACCCACCTCGGCTGGATCTCCACCCGCGGTGTCTGCTGCGTTGTTCGTCACCCCAGGAAAATCGGAGTTCGGAAAGAGAGAGAGGGCCACGCCGATTCCTCCAGCCGTCGCGTAGGAACCACCAGAGCCAGAGCCCCCAACCATCATGCTGCGGCATTCCGTATCGAGGGTGAACGGATCGAAGAGAGTAATGACGTTGAAGCCGACCTCTTGTGCACCCGTGGTTGCCGTGTCCGTGGACGGAAGACGGATGGGATACTTGTCGCCACCGAGCCCTGCACCCTTCTTGCCTTCGCGGCCAACACCCATACCCTTGTAGCCTTCCCGGTGGGGGCTCACCGGGGCCACGGGATCGTTCTCACAAGTTGTAAGAGCAACCATGGCCGCATTAGATGCCATGTCAGAGCGAGAGCCACCAAAGCCCCCGTCCCCGCCACTGGCCGCATTGATGGGAGTCGAAAGCATGGTGAACGGATCGGCTATCTCCGAGTCGTGATCTGCAGGAACCGCTCCCGTCAAGTCGAGAACCGAGCCGGCCCGAATGTCCACAGGGCCACGCACGTACACGCGGGCGGGGTTCACGCCCTCGAATCGGACGGATCCGCCAGGCTCAACAATCAGCGAGCTGAACTCGAACACTCCGTCCGTGACGGTAATAGAGTCGGGGAAATTTCCCTGGGTGCCCGGGAATCCAGAGGGGTCGGGATTGCCCAGAACGTCGGCCACCTGATTGAGCAGAAAACCGTCCCCCGTGGTCAGGGGGAACGTCTGGCTGTCCGTGTTGAGCGTCAAGGAGAGGCCGGCGGGCACGAAGAGGTCTCCCAACCGCCCTGAGCCGCCGCCTATACCCGGAATCAACTTACCGCCGCCCCAAAACGCGCCGCCACGATTGCCGTCCTCGTTGGATCCGGCGGCAGGCCATGCGACGGTGAAGTCTTCACCACCGGGGGGCAGCAGCGACTCCTGAAGGGTTGAAGGTTCTGGAATAAAGGACCGTTGGCCCCCACCGGCGGCCACGGAATTTGAGACCAAATCCTGAACGGTCGAAGGAATAATGATCACCACACGACGTGATGAAATCGGTGCGTTGGGTCCTGCAGAGGGCAGGGGTAGCAAGGCGTCGAAGTACAGGAAGGTCTCGAGGCGATCAAAGTCAACTCCGAAGCTGAAGTCGCCGGCCACGTCGTAGCGATCGAGAGTCGCCAGGTCACCATCGTCATCCACTTCAATGGTGATATAGGGAGCCTTCTTGCTAGAAGGATCTAGCAAGGTCGCGACGTTCATCACGTCATCGAAGAAGAAGGTGATTCGCGTCTGACGCCAGACGTCATCGATTACAGGTGTGCTCGTCACGACTACGTCGTAGTCAAACTGGTTGGCGTTTCCATTGGAGTCATAGCCGGTCACCACATCCACCGTCGTGACGACGTCCGGGTTACCGGGTACCGGGTCAATGATCCCCAAACTCGTACGAATGGTGCACTCCATGCGCGCTTGGTTAACCTGACCGGTAGTGCTCTGGATGAAGGGGCCAAAATTATCCTGAACCTGGCCCGGGATGCGAATCGCGTATGAAGTGTTCGCCTCCAACCCGAAGATAGGGTTGCCGTTTTGATCAAAGGAAAGGGCTGGACGGAAGATCAGGCGATGGAGGTTGGTGGGGTCACCGAAGAACTGCCCGGGGGGGGAAGTGCCGTTGGCCACATTCACCACCTGAAATGTGCTGGAGTTGACGGAGAACAGATCGATCGGGTCCGAAAACAGGAGGGAGATCTCCTGGTTCTGGTAGGTGTCGACGATCTGGCAGGCGATCTGATTCCCTGTTTCCCCCGTGCTGCACCCAATGCTGCAGGACTCGACGTAGAACGCTCCACTACCGTTTCCCCCACCGCCGGAGCAGCCGGCTAGGCCCAAGGAGAGACCCAGGAACAAAATCGCTACGGGCGACCGCAGGAGCGCGAGACGGGGGGAGGGGAGCAGGCCTGTGGCCGGGGTGGATGTGCGCTCGATTCGCATGGATGTCCGTAAAATGCCTCGGGCCCGGGTGGAGGCTCGATGCCGTGGCGCAGGGCGCCGGAGAGAGAAGGGGTGGCGGAGAAGGAAAACCCGAGTCGATTCCGTGGGTAGGAACCTACCCGGACACGGCTGCGAAGTTGCATCCTGGTCGGGAAGGCCCCACAGGGAGGGCTCGTCAGAGTTCAAGGGGGGCACTATATTGCCGTCTGGGATCCCCATGCCAAGCCCCAACTGCAAGAGCCCTGCCTAACGAGCCCTTCCGGCCCCACATTATTCACCTGCACGCCCCATTTTGGCCCCCACTCCCCAAGCGCTCATGCCTCACACCGAGCTTTCGGTCGGGCCCCTGCCCCAGGCCCCCATCAGCCCCTTCAGGGGAATACACCTCTGGCCCTTCAGGTGGTCACTCGTGCTCCTCCCTCTGATCGGTTGCTCGCCCGCACCAGCCCCAGCTGCAGGTGAACCCGCTGTCGAAGAGCAAGCCCTCCCCCCAGCATTGAATCCGGGGAGCGATGGTCTGGATCGAGACTCCGCGGGGATCCCCCGCTCGGCTCCCATCGGTGCGGAAGCCCGAGCGGAGATCAAGTCATTTGTGGAGGCCATGATCCCGCCCGCCATCGAAGAGACCAGTGATCTCCACGATGAATGGCTACGGCAAACACGCGCCCTGCGGAAGATGATGGAAGCGCGGGAAGAGGAGATCGGCAACGCGGCGTTGCACGCCTTCACCGGTGAGGTCAGCGACCGCACCGTCACGCGCCAAGCGCTACTCAGGATCGGTGCACGCTGCTCGCCGAATGCCGCAGCACCCTTGCTACGTGAGTTGATGGTGACCTACGGCTATCGCTACGACGACCGTACCGAAGCCGCCGTACTCCTGGCTGAAGCGGACCCTGAACTGTACATGAAAGAAGCAGCAGCCCACCTGCGCCGCCGCAAGCGAGCGACCAAGACGATGCCACCCGATGAGTTCCTGATCCGAGCCTGGGTAACAGCCTGTGAACGCACCCAAACCTCACCGGTCGATATGCTGGCGGATGCGGCCACCAACCTGATCTTGGATCCACCCGCGCGCTATGCTGCCGCCGAAGCCCTCGGTCGTTATCCCGACGATGCCCTGGGCCGGGAAGCCCTCAAGGCCTGCCTTGTGGAGTCCACCGGGGACGCCTACCTGCGGCGCAAGGCCGCACAGGCCATCCGGGTCTCATTCAACACCGAGGAGGCGTGCGCGCTCTTCTCACACATCCTCGCACTCGAAGTGGATGCGACCTTCGCCACCTTCTTGGCGGACATGCAGCAGCTGATGGGCTGCAAGTGAGCAACCTGGCGATGATCATCGACACCCACTCGCATCTATTCTGGAAGGACTTCGACGAGGATCGGGCCGAGGTGCTGACTCGCGCACGGGCCAATGGCGTCGAGCGCATGCTGGTGGTAGGGACGGACGTGGCCACGTCCGAGGCCGCCTGGGATCTGTGCCAAGACGAGCCTGGCCTCTACCCGACGGCCGGGATACACCCGCACGATGCCGCGACGATGGATGAGCCTGGCGCCTTCGATCGGATTGAAGAACTCTGCCGCCGCGACGGCTGCGTGGCCGTGGGCGAGACGGGCCTCGATTTCTTCAAGGAGTACTCCCCGCGCGAGGCTCAGGAGCGCGCCTTCCGCTGGCATCTGAATCTCGCCCGTGAGTTGGACAAGCCCGTGATCATCCACTGCAGGGAGGCTCACGAGGCGGCAGTGACCGCGATTCGGGAGTACCCCGGAGTGCGTGGTGTGATGCACTGCTACACCATGGGCCCAGAAGAGCTCGGGCCCTACCTCGATGCGGGCCTCTACATCTCTTTCTCCGGCATCGTGACCTTCCCCAAGAGCGAGGCCAATCGCGCGGCCGCCATCGAGGTGCCCCTAGAGCGCTTGCTGGTGGAAACCGATTGCCCCTTCCTGGCCCCCCAGGGTCACCGGGGAAAACGCAACGAACCCGCCCACACGCGGGTGGTTCTGGAGCACATCGCCGAGGCGCGCGGGCAGGAGCCGGTGGAACTGGCCCGGATCACCTCATCCAACGCGAACGAGCTCTTTGGACTGGAAGGCCACTAGGACCGGCGCGCCCGTCACCCGGGCGCAAAGAAAAGAGGCGCCGATGCTCTCGCATCGACGCCTCTGCGTGCTCGGGATCCCGGGGGATCAGTTGCCGACGGCGGTCCAGAGGTTCGTGTCCACGGCACTCTTGCCCATGATGGCCAGACCGACGTGGGCGCCCATGTCGGCAGACTCGTAGGCAGCGCTGAAGGCAGGCGTCAAGCTGGTACCTTCGTAGCGTGCAGCCGTGACCTTGCCATCCGTCTGGATGATGTCCTGGTCCTGATTGATGAAGAAACAACGGTTGCCGGTCTTGCCAGCCTGCTTGGGCCAGGCGTAGGCGCACCAGTAGATCTCGCAGTTGGCGGAGTCGGGGGCACCAGCACCAGTGGTGGCTCCACCACCGGCGGCCTCGGCGATTCCGGCGACCGTACCGCTCGCCTCAGCAGCGGGCAGGTAGATCTTGAACATGTAGCCCTGACGCTCGACGACCGAAGTGGCGATGTTGCCGAAGGTCGTGGCCAGGAACGGAGGGTTCAGGAGGCCACCGGAGAGATCCGGAGCGGTGCCCACACCGCCCCAGGCGCGCATGGCGTCCGAACCGGCAAGCTCGCCAAAGAAGCCGAATTCACCGCCGCCATCGGCGTCAGTGTCAACAGAGCAAGACGACTGGAACGACTGCTGGGCAGCAGCGATCGTGCGCAGGTTTGCGACGGCCGCGTTCTCGTTGGCGGAAAGGCGAGCACTCATCATCTTGGGGAGAGCGACCGCGGTCACGATGGCGATAATGGCCACGACGATCATCAGCTCGATGAGGGTGAAGCCGGACTGGCGTTGGTTTCGGATTCGCATATTGTTGGGGTTGTTGGTTGTGGGCGTCCCGAAGCGGAAGGCTGGGGTTCCCGTTTGACCCATTGGGGTCGGTTGGTTTTGTAGTGAACTCAAACCTCCCATCGAGGAGGCCACGCTCGGGTAGCCGAACCCGGGGGATTCCCGGGCTATTGGCTCACTCCGTGTATCGACACGCTCGCCAGTTCCCTTAAATCCAAGCCCCATTATTCGGCCCAAGGTGTCCCAAAACGGGACCGGGCCATAGCCCCTGCACCTGCTACGAGCCGGCCTTGCCGGCCATTTCCAGGATGGGAATGAAGATGGACAGCACCACGGTACCCACAACGATCCCCATGACTGAGATCAGGATGGGTTCGATCAGGGAGGTCAGGGCCTTGACCTGGGCCTTGACCTGAGCGTCGTAGAACTCGGCGATCTTCTCCAACAGGACCTCTAGGGCCCCCGTGCGCTCACCGATCGCGATCATCCGCACCACCATGGGCGGAAAGACCGGTTCGCTGGCTAGGGGCTCAGAGAGCAGGTCTCCGTTGCGAACGCTGTCTCGGGACTTCGCCACCGCCCGGGACACGACCCGGTTCCCCGCCGTATGCCCCACGATGTCCAAGGTGGACATGATGGGCACGCCGGAGCGGATGAGAGTGGAAAACGTGCGGCTGAACCGGGCCAGGCAGACTTTTTTTATTAGTGGCCCGAACACAGGCACGTTCAAGAGCAGGCGGTCCCAAAGATAGGCACCCTTGCGAGTCTTGGTGAGCATCACCAGCGTGCCGGTCAGACCGATCAGGCTCAACAAGATCACCCCTGCGTTTTCACGCAGTGAACGCGAGAGATCCAAGACGAATTCCGTAATCGCAGGCAGTTCGGAGTCCATACTCTCAAACACCTCTTTGAAAGTGGGCACAACGCCAACCATCAGGAAGGCTGTGATCCCGAGCACGAGGATCATGGAGATGACCGGGTAGGTCATGGCGGAACGAATCTCACGTGAAAGGGCTTCGGACTGCTCCTCATAGTCCGCCAAGCGCTCAAGGATGACGTCCATTTGGCCGGAGACCTCCCCAGCCTTGACCATGTTGGCGTACAGGTGTGTGAACACCCTCGGGCAGCGCTCCATGGCTTGGGACAGGTCCGAGCCCCCCCGCAGATCGGCAACCATGCTCTCGCATGCGGCCTTCATACCTGGTGATTCCGCCTGTTGCCCCAGCACCTCCAGGGACTCGAGCAGGGACAACCCCGCCCCCACCATGGTGGCCAGCTGCCGCGTAAAGATGACCAACTCGCCCTTGCGGGCCTTCACCTTGGGCTTGCGTGGCCCGAAGCGCCAGCGAGCGCCGATGCCACCTGTGCCGCCAGCCTCGTCCAGGCTCAGCAGAACAAGGTTCTTGGAGCGCAACTCGGCGAGGGCTTCCGCCTTGGTCGCGGCACTGATGGTGCCCTCCACGCGTTTCCCTTGGGGACTCTTGGCAGCGTACTTGAAGTGGTTCACGGTATTTCGGGGGGGGGATCGGGTCAGTCGCCTAGGGTCACGCGCAGGATTTCTTCGATCGTGGTCACGCCTCGTGCGGCGTTCAGCATTCCCACGCGCCGCAGGGTCAACATGCCTTCCTCGACCGCTTGGTCCTTGAGATCAGCCTTCGAGTCGCCCTCGATGATCATGCGCTTGATTTCGGGGGAGATCTTCATGGTCTCGAAGATCGGGAAACGGCCCAGGTAACCCTGATTGCACTGGCGGCAACCGGCTGGATCCGCTTCGTAGAAGGTGTGCTCCTCAAGCAGATCGTCAGGCTGCAGTCCCCACTCCTCCAGCTTCTCAAGCGGGGGCCGGTCGACGGGTGTGCGGCAGTGGGTGCACAGTCGACGGCCAAGTCGCTGTGCACACACGCACAGAACCGAGCTGGACACCATGAACGGGTCGACGCCCATGTCGGCCAGACGGGAGATCGTGCCAGGTGCATCATTGGTGTGCAGGGTGGAGAGCACCAAGTGGCCGGTAAGGGCGGCCTTGACCGCGATGTCGGCTGTCTCCTTGTCCCGGATCTCACCCAACAGCACCACGTCCGGGTCCTGACGCAAGATCGAACGCAGGGCACCGGCGAAAGTCAGACCGCGCTTGGGATTCACGGGCACCTGATTGATGCCGTCCATCTGATACTCGACCGGGTCCTCGACGGTGGTCACGTTGATCTCCTCTGAGGCGACAGCCTGCACGCAGGAGTAGAGGGTGGTGGACTTTCCGCTACCCGTGGGTCCCGTCACCAAGAGCATTCCGTAAGGCGATTCGATGGCCTCGCGGATGTCCTCCAAACACTTGGGTTCGTACCCCATGCTGTCGAGGGCCATGGCCATGGATCCGGCGTCGAGAATCCGAATCACGCATTTCTCCCCCCCCACTACGGGCAGAACGGAGAGTCGGCAGTCGATCGACCGGCCCTCGTAGCGGACCTGGAACTTGCCGTCCTGGGGCACCTGGCGCTCGGCGATGTCGAGCTTGGCCAGGATCTTCAGGCGTGAGGTCAGGGAGGGCAGAATGGCCTTGGGAGGCGACATGATGGCGCGCATGCGGCCGTCGATTCGGTAGCGCACGCCAACGGATCGCTCCCCGGGCTCGATGTGAATGTCGCTTGCCTTGGCCTTGAGGGCCCGCAAGAGGATCAGGTTCGCGAGCTTGACCGCCGGTGCTTCGCTCTCCTCACCACCCTCCTGGGCGATGTCCTGGGTCTCCTCCTGCTCCTCGATATGAACGTCTTCGGAGACGGAGACCTCCTCCATCATCTCCGCCACCTGCTTGGCTCCGTGGTCGAATGCCGCATCCAGAGCCGCGGACAGGGCCGGGGCGCTCGCATAGACCGTGCGCACGTAGCAGCCCGTCTCACGCCGAATGTCATCGAACAACAGCACGTCGAAGGGGTCGGTGACGGCAAGGGTCAGCATGTCGACGTTCTTGGTCAGGGGCAGGACTCGACGGCGCTTGCATTCCGCCTCGGATATGGAGGCTAGGGCCTCGGGATCGGGCACGATCTGACCAAGGTTGATGGGCGCTATTCCTGCAGCACCACAGACCGTTTCAGCGATGCCCTCTTCACTCAGTACGCCTTGCTCAATCAAGGTCTGCACGGCATCGCCGCCCACTTCCTGGGCGGCTTCCCACTGCTCATTGCTGATGAGATCACCCTTGAGGAGCAGGCGTCGAACTTTGTTGGAGTGCAGCACGGCTAGGCAGCCTTCACCGCGGAGTGCAGTTCGCTGGGATCCCCGATGGCGACCTCGGCATCGGCCATCTGGATCTTCCCGCTCTGAACCAGTGCGGCGAGGGACTGGGCCATGGTGCACATGCCCATGCGGCCTCCGGTCTGGATGGCCGAATAGATCTGGTGAGCCTTGCCGTCGCGAATCTGAGCGCGGACCCCCGAGTTGGCCAGCAGGATCTCCGCCGCCATGTGGCGACCGGTACCCGAGGCGCTCTTCACCAGTTTCTGGCTGAAGACGGCCTGCAGGGAGAAGGAGAGCATCGTGCGCACCTGGGCCTGCTGGTGGGATGGAAAGACGTCGATGATGCGGTTGATGGTCTGGACGGCATCGGACGTGTGCAGGGTGGCGAAGGTCAGGTGCCCGGTTTCGGCCAGGGTGAGTGCTGCTTCGATGGTCTCGTGGTCGCGCAGCTCCCCCACCAGCACGACGTCCGGATCCTGGCGCAGGACCGAGCGCAGGGCGGACTTGAAGCTATGGGTATCGCCTCCGATCTCGCGCTGGTTCACAAGGCAGTGCTTGTGAACATGGGTGAACTCGACCGGGTCCTCGATCGTGACGATGTGGGCCTGTCTGGTCTGATTGATGTGGTCAATCATGGCCGCCAGGGTGGTGGATTTGCCGGACCCCGTGGCCCCGGTTACCAAGACGAGACCCGACTGCATGGCACAGATGCGTCGGGCCGTCTCCACGGGCACACCGAGGGTCTCAAAATCAGGGGTCACGCTCGGAATCGAGCGCAGCACACAGGCCGCCGCCCCCTGCTGGTGGAATACGTTGACACGGAAGCGTCCGAAGCCTTCGAGACCGATCGAACAATCAAGCTCCAGGTCTGAATCGAAACGCGCGATCTGCTCCGTGTTCAGGATGCTGGTCACCAGGCGGCGTGAGTCCTCCTCGGCGAGGGTGTCGCACTCTACGGGAAGCAGTTCGCCATCCACCCGAATCCGGGGGGGGCTCCCCACGGATACGTGCAGGTCGCTGCCTCTCTGGCGCACCATCAGCGCCAGTAGTTCTTCCATGGTGATCATTGTCGGTTCATCTCCGAGGGCTCTGGGAGGGCACTGAGGGCGCTAGGAGCCATGTCCTCTTCATCGGCCCTACGGGGTTGGAACCTGAGAAAACCCGGCGACGGTGGGACAATCCGTCAACTCCCCATGAGCCGGCCCCGCAGGGATCCCGACCCGGCCTCAGGGCGCGTCCCCATTTGAGACACAATTCACCGCCTCCCCTCCGGGGGCGGCCTCCTAGCAGGGCAGCCGTCCGCGAGGAGCGCCCCCCTCCGGCTACTCTGCCTGGCGCTTGCCGACCACGGCCAGAATCTTGACCTGCTCAGCTGCCGGCATGGGAGCAAAGCGCGCGAAGTCCATCAGATAGGAGCCCTCGCCGGCCGTCTGGGACTTGAGGTCCCGATGGTAGGTCTGAACCAGGGATAGGGGCGCCTCGGCCACGATCACGGTGATGGCACCGTCCTCCTCATTGGATTGGTCGAGGACGTGACCACGGCGCTGACTGGTCAGATCGCTGAAGATCGTGCCAGCGTCATCCGTGGGCACGTGGATCTCCAGCTTCATGATCGGCTCGAGAAGCACGGGCTTGGCCTTCTCAAAACCATCTGCGAAGGCACGGGCGCCCGCCATCCTGAAGCTGCCCTCATCGGAATCCACCGCGTGGAACTTGCCATCGTAGACCTCGGCCTCCACGTCCACCACTGAGCCGTTCGTGAGGATTCCCTCCGCGCAGACCTCATGGATCCCCTTGTCCACGGCGGGAATCAGGTTCCGAGGGATTGACCCTCCCACCACGGAGTCCTTGAACACCACTCCACTGCCCTGGGGAAGGGGCTTGAGTCGCAAGTAGCACTCTCCAAACTGACCGCGCCCACCACTCTGCTTCCTGTGGCGGTGATGGCCCTGCGAACTCTTGGAGATCGTCTCCCTGTAGGCGATGCGGGGCAGGGTCGTCTCGACCCCCACGCCAAACCGCCGCTGCAGGCGATCGAACAGCAGCTGCAGGTGTAGATCGCTCATTCCCTGCACCACAACCTCGTGGGTGTCGGGGTCGTGAACCAGGTGCAAGGTGGGATCCTCGGTCAGGAGCTTGTTCAAGGATTCACCGATCTTCTGCTCATCGGCGCGGGACTTGGGGGTCACGGCCAATCCCACCATGGGGTTGGGCGGAGTCGGCGCGGGTACAGACAGGACGTCCCCTCCAGCGGATGTGAAACCCGCCCAGATAGGCAGGCCTTCCACCTTGGAGAAGGCCACCACGTCCCCGGGACCTGCAGAGTCCACGGTCTCCCGGTTTTTGCCCACCATGCGGAACAGCCCGCCCAGCTTCTCACCCTTGCCCCCATCGGCAGAGACGACGTGGTCACTTGTGGTCAGCGTGCCCCGATGAATGCGAACCATGCAGATCTTGCCCACGTGCGGGTCGCTGGCCACGCTGAATACGGTGCCGGCCAAGACCCCAGTCGGGTCGGGTTCGACGACCTCGCCATCGCCATTCAGGGTAGGCCGGCAAGCCGGGCTGGGGGCGAATCGCCGCAGATACTCCAGAGCACGGTCCACGGCCAAGCCACTCTCGGGGTTGCACACGAGTACGGGGACCAAGTTCCCTGTAGCGATAGCCTTCGGCATGTGCTCTTCCAGTTGCTCTTCGGTCAGCTCCTGGTTTTCGAGGTACGCCATCAACAGATCCTCGTCCTCGCAGCCATCCATCACGCGATCCTTGAGCCTCCCGGCCCACTCGCTCTCGGGATTGAGGATTGTGCGACCTACGGAGCTGAATGCTGCGCCACTCCCATCAGGTAGGAGCACCGGCACGCACTGCTCCCCCACTCCACGGCGCAGGTCGGCGATAGACGTCTCAAAGTCCACATTTTCGCCGTCGAGGTGTGTCAGGATGATCGCCCGCCCCCGCCCCATGGCCAGGGCATTCTTCATCTTGGTGCGCAGGTTGAACGTGGTGCCGCTCGCGCAACTGACAACCCCTACGACAAGATCCGCGCAGAACATGGCCGACTGAACCTCGGAGATGAACTCGGGATAGCCCGGAGTATCCACCAGGGTCCAGACACAGTCTTTGTACTCAGCCCACACCGACGCTAACTGCAGCGTGTGTTGCTTATCCTGCTCCTCAGGCTCCGTATCACAGATGCTGCTCTTGTCGGCTACTGATCCCTTGCGTGGAGAGGCCCCGACCAAGTGAGCAAAGGCGTCCACGAGAGTGGTTTTGCCCACGGAGGGGTGGCCCACGAAAGCGATGTTACGGAGTGACTTGAGTTGGGTCATGAGGACTCTGAAGGGGAATCCCCGCGTACTCGGTGCATGTGCGCCGAAGCAGGTGCGGGACAGCGGAGTGAGGACTATGGAACCACGGACCGCTCCTAGCGGAACGGTCGGTAAAGAGCAGTCTCCATCCTACCCATGCCCCGGTTTTTGGGCAGGTCTACTGTGAAGAGGAGTCGCTCCGGAAATCGCATCCCGACTTCGCGTCGCTGGCCAGGAGCGGACCACGCCAAGGAACTCCTTCGCGGTGCCGGGCCGGCCCTCCTGTCGGTATGGCCCGTCCGGCTCTACATGCAATTGCGAATTCCTACTGGCCCCGACGAACCACCAATTCCACGCGGCGGTTCTTGGCCTTATTGGCCGCGCCGTCATTGGGCACGAGGGGCCAGTGAGGCCCATAGCCCGCCACGACGAACCGCTCGTCAGCGATCTTGCACTCCTTGACCAAGAAGTCCACGACCGCCATGGAGCGCTTGAGGGACAGATCACGGTTGGACTTGAATCCCGAGCTGCGGATGGGATCGGAATCCGTGTGCCCCTCCACGTGGAATCGCGCATCACCCGTGAACTCCGATCTCAGTCGTCGGGCGAGGGTTCGTAGGGCCTCTTGTCCAGGACGACTGACGGACGCCTTGCCCGATCCGAAGGTCACGGAGGTGGGAATGGTGAACACCACGTCCCCACCGCGCAGATCCACCGAGATACCCTCCGCTTCCAGATCCGGAAATGCGGTACTCACGGCATCGCGGCTCTCCAATTCGAGTGTGGTCGCCTCAAGCGCTTCTGCCAGACGGTCGCACTCGTTCTGGAGCCGAGCCATGTCCTTGGTCAGAGCCGTGTTCTGGGCGCGAAGTTCTTGATGGCCCTCCAGGGTCAGGCTCTTCGATGGCGTGGCGGCGCAGCCCGTAAGCAGACTGGCCAAGAGGAGCAGACTTCTGGAGCCTGTCATCAACGTGCGTTCGGACATGAGAATTCCCCCTTGCTGTTCGGGTCCAGTTGTGACTCCCGGGTCTGTCCGCTTGGAATCAGATCCACAGGATGCTCAGATCATCCCAAGCTAGGAGCACGATTCCAATTCCAAGTCCGAGGAAGGGACCAAAAGGCAAATAGCGCCCCGCCAGGCGTGCCACGCGCAGGGACCGTCGGATCCCGGCAGACCGTCCGCGCCCCCGAGCCCGGGAACGACTGAGAATGAAGAACCGGAGCATGTTAAGGAGCCCGAAGACCGAGGCCACCAGGGCCGCCACGGCCAGAGCGGCGAGAGCCCCACCGGGCCCCACAAAGCCGCCCCCGGCCGCTAGCAGCTTCACGTCCCCCAGGCCCATGGCCTCGGCTCCGTAGAGCTTCTTGCCCAGCGCGCCGATGAGGAGCAGCACACAGGCCCCCACGCCCATACCGGCCAAGCACGCCAGTAGTGCACCAACGCGGTCCACCCCGCCTCCAGGATCATCAGAGAGAACTAGGGCGAGTAAAGTCTCGCCCTGAAGGCCGGGAACCCACAGGCAGGCCAGGGGCGCCAGCACACATCCTCCAAGGGAGACTTCATCGGGGATCTGAAAACAATCAAAGTCGACCATGCTGGCCACAAGCAAGCCGGAGAGCACGACCGACCAGCAGCACCACAGAGGCCAGGCATTCGGCCCCGCCAAGCTAGCCGCCAGGTACCAGAGCCCGGCGTTTGAGATCTCGACGAGTGGATAGCGCAGGCTGATCCGGGCGCTGCAGGTCCGGCAGCGGCCAGCCTGGATGATCCAGGAGAGCAGGGGGACGTTCTCGATCCAGCCCAATTCCGTGTTGCAGGCGGGGCAGTGGCTGCGACGCGGACGGCCCACGCTCATCCCCTCTCGCGGCAGGCGATAGATGCAGACGTTCAGAAAGGAGCCGACCATCAAGCCCATGAGGGCCCAGGCAAGGGCGACGGAACCGGCGGGGAGTTCGCTGAGATTCATGGAGAGGTTTAGCGGCCCGTGGCCCAGCGCAGGGTCACGAAGTCGAGGCTCGGGGGATCCCAGAGCGGACCCGGTGGGACGAACAACTCCAACAGAACCCGCACGGGTCCCTCACCTTCCAGAAGCCTGGGGTGGGCCACCGCACGCCCCCGTTCAACCGGGCCGGTCGCGGGCAGGTAGCTCACCTCGTAGCGCCCCGCCCCCTGTCGGCCCCCCACCAGGGGTTCGAGCCAGCGGTAGGAGATGACGCGCGCAGGCAGGGGCGCGCTGACGGCGGCCAGATGAAGGGTCTGTTTCAGAGGATTGCCGTCGGGCACCTCAAACACCAAATCTGGAACCGTGGCGGTTGGATCCATGCGCAGGCCGCCCCCCTCGCTAAGGAGCCATAGCTGCCCAGGGGGCTGGTCGACGCGCCCCTCCACGCGAATCCAGCCGCCTGCCACAAGTAGCAAAGGAGTGTTCACCACCAGGTCGCCATCAATCACCAGGTCTCCACCGGCGATCACCACGGTCCAGGGCCAGTCCTCGGCGCGCGCTCGCTCCAGCCACTGGCTCAGGCTCTCCCCATCCATGTAGGGATGGCCCGGGATTGCGGGGCCCGGCCGGGGCTCATCCGTCTGTGCGATCTGGCGTTCCAGGCGACCCGCCAGGTGCACACGCCCTTGGGCGCGCAGAACGCAGAGGCCCGACCCGGCGCCGAGATCCACCCGCGCTCCCTTGGCCACGGAGAGCGTCGTGGCTTGCAGGTCGTGGCGCTCCTCGAGCCCTCGTAGGTCGAGCGCCCCGAGGCTGCCATCACCTGCAGCCTTCGGATAGCGCACGGATAGCAGGCCCCCATCTCCCCAGTGGGCCAGACCGTCGGTTCCGGGGACGGCCACGGACAGGAACTCCGTGCGATCGAGAAACGAGACCTGATAGTGCGCCTGGGAATCCAGTTCACTGGATCCTGAGGGAGGAGCCCTGCGCACTCCGAATGCGTGGGGCTGCC
>DUDB01000017.1:0-675 GCA_012959525.1 Planctomycetota bacterium | reverse complement strand
CACGCTCGATGCGAAACTCCTCCTCGCGGAGAGAGGAAGGGTCGAGGGGTTCACTGCACTCCAATGCCAGGGCCTCGCCAGGGTAGAGGGGCCGCGCGTTGGACATGGAAACGTTGGCGCCCGTACCGGGAGACGCGTCATCAAACACAAAGCCCCGCCGACCCGGGCCCACCTCAGCCGTCGAAAACGACCACTGCCAGCTGCGATCCAGAGGCTCGCCCCCCATGGCCCGCAAGCCGTCCAGGCGCGGAAAGCCGCCCAGGTCCACGCTGTAACTCATCCCGGGCAGGTAGCCCCCGTCGGTGAGAGCCGCCGCCAGGACGGGCCGCGGAATGAAACGCGCCTGACGACCGACCAGCTCCCAGCGCCCTTCAGCCTCGCGGCCTGCACCGTCCACAATCCGCAAGCTGGTGTAGGCCACCGAGGAGGGATCGATGGCCTGGGAGAAGGTCAGCACGATCTCCTCATTCAGATAGACGCCCTTCCCGTCCACGGGCCGGATGCTCTCCAGTCGCACGGCTTCCACAGCCACGGGGGCCTCATTGCAAGCGGCGCACAGGATCGATACAGCCCAAAGGGCTGGTGACCACGCGGAGAGTCTGCCTCTTGCGTCCTGCATTGGAGGGGCCTCCATGGGCCCATTAGACCCATCGGCGGGACTCACTGCCAGAAAGC
>DUDB01000016.1:4642-5662 GCA_012959525.1 Planctomycetota bacterium | reverse complement strand
CCCGCCAATGAGCTCATTGATCCTCTGATCTTAGATCGCTATCAGTCTGGCTCGGACTCGCGGCCTGGTGAGTTCACCTACGCCTTCGTGATGTTCTCCAAGCGCATGACCGAGGCCCGCCTGACACGCCTGGAGATCCTCGGATGTCGGCTGCTCGAGTTTCACCCGCACTACACGATCAAGGTCGCCCTGTCGCCGTTGATCCTGACGGACGTGTCCGTCCTGCCCTTCGTGCGCTGGGTCGGCCAGGCACAGGATCAACAGAAATACGATCCACACCTCGCCCGCGAACTCGTGCAGACCGGGGCCTCACGCCTCAACGTGATCGTGAACTTGTATGAATCAGACTTGAATCCCGACTCCATCGGCACCCCCCTCGGCAGCACTGTCCTGGTTCAACCCGGCGTGGCTCCCTATGGGGTCGAAGACATGCGCAACGATGATCAGCGCCCGCGGAATTGGATGTCCAATGGGTGGATGCAGCGCAGGCTTGAAGAGATGGGCCTTGAGGTGCAGGGGTACGACCCGGTCACCATCAACATTCAGGGCTGGATCGATCGCGAGAAGCTTGACTCTCTGGTGCGCCTCGACTTTGTGCAGTGCCTAGAGATTGTCCCGGTGTATGGGCCCTCCGCCGCGCCCCACGATGAGTCTATCGCTATGATCACTTCAGACAGGATCCGTAGCACCTATCCTGGGAACACGAACAAGGTCGCGATCGTTGGGATTCAGGATTCAGGTATCGAAACCGATCACACCGACCTGGGCCTATGGGGGGTTGGAAACGATTGCTCCAAGGGCAGTGGTCCCTGGGATGACAATGGGATGAAAACTGACCCAGACCCTCGTGGACATGGGACGCACGTGGCGGGCACGGTTCTCGGCCGAGGCATCGAGGACGAGGGCCTGCTCGGTAACGCACCGGGGCTTGCCAGTTGGGGGGGGACGAGTCGCCTTTTCAATCTGAGGGTCTTTGCAGCTGAGGGCGACTGCACATGGCTCATGAGCTCAAGAATCAAT
>DUDB01000016.1:0-4527 GCA_012959525.1 Planctomycetota bacterium | reverse complement strand
CCATGCACGAGCCTATGATGCGGCAGTTTATGACAAGGACCAGCTTTGGATTTTCGCGGCCGGCAATGCCGGATTAAATGGGCCGAGTACGATCATCAGCCCAGCCTCAGCCAAGAACGTCCTGACCGTTGGTTCAGTGAGTGACTACGGGTCGAGCATATCGGGTAGAAGCCCTGGAGACCTTGCTGATGGTTCGAGCCTAGGACCGATGCTGGATGGACGGTGGAAGCCGAATATCGTCGCGCCAGGCGTACAGATCACTAGTGCGGCCGCGAATGATAACACCGGGTATGTTCCTTTTAATGGAACTTCAATGGCAGCCCCCCATGTTGCAGGGTTCGCCGCGACTCTGGTCGACCACTACAGCAATTACCGCTACAACCCTGCGTTGATATCCGCCTCGTTGATGGCGACCGCCATCACCAAGGACAACCAGACCCTTAGCACGCCTGGTACGACGCACCACAATACCTACGGTGCCGGTCGGGTGAGCTCCTACAAAGCGCACTATAACTTCAGCGGTGCTGGCTATCTGGGTGCCTGGAGCTTCGACCAGGACGAGGTAGGTTACCGATATTCCGACTTCACGGTGCCGGTTGGCACCCAGAGACTCGTTGCGGTGATGCACTATGTCGAGGACAAGTGCTCTTCGCTTGCCTCCCAGGCATTAGTAAACGACTACGACCTGTGGCTCGATCGCGACCCTGTGGACACGGCCAATGGCAACACGGGGGATTACTGGGCCCAGCAGAGCACGGTCGACAATACCGAGATCCGCATCATTGACTCACCGGCTTCAGGTGCTTGGCGTTGGAAGACCTATCCCGAGAGTGTCAGTGTCCTCGCCAAGAAGGTGAAGATGGCTGTCGTCATCTACGCGATCTACGACGACACGACACCGGACGCGACCCTGACCCTTGCGGTGGACGACAGTACCGTCCAGCCGGGTCAAATCATCAACGTTTCGGCCACGGTTGATCCAACCGACTACATAGCTTCGGCGGTCTACCTGGAGCACGTAGGTCATACGTTTGCTTTGGACTCCTCAAGCACGACTCTGTACGACGGAGTTGTCACAGACCTTAAAGACAACCACCCCAACCAGGGGAAGGACATTCTCTTGGGCGACATTATTGACTTCCTGCCACGCACTGGCACGTGGGGTCTCTCCTACGCTTCTGAAGGGAAATGGAACGTCGCAGTCCAGACCAGTTCCGACAACATGGTCAACAATACCGCCGTCGTCAATGTCACAGTCGACGGTACCGAACCGGGAGCCGTCACGGACCTCAAGTCAACGAGCCACAAGGCTGGTGCCTGGTCCAACAACCCGAACATCACCTGGACCTGGACCCCAGCCACCGATGCCCTGACCGGGATCCAGGGCTACGGAATCTGGGAAACCGATATGGTCCTGGGGTGCCTTAGACCGACATCGACTCTCGACCTCGGTGCGGTGAGCACCTACACGGGCGGTCCCTACCCCAGTTCAAATTCAGGCCGTGTCTTCAACATCCGCAGTGTCGACAACGCCGATAACTGGGATACGGACTACGTCTGTGACAGCTACTACTTGATCGACGTGGACGCCCCGCCCGCCCCGACGTTCAACTCCTCCGACCACGCGGTGGGCGGCAAGTCGTGCAACTCCACGATCACGGTATCCTGGAATGCCGCATCCGATGCGCATTCGGGAGTCGCGGGTTATGGCCTGTTATGGAATACGAGCCCCACATGGTGTCCTGACCCGACCGTGACGACCACGGGCACCAGCGACACCACGACCTTGAGTCCGGGAACCTGGTACCTGCACGTCATCACAACGGACGCCGCAGGCAACTGGACGCCCTGCAGCAATCCCGCTCACTTCGGACCGTTCACCATTGCCCCCAGCTGCACGCTTTTCGCCGACGACTTCGAAAGTGGTGGCTACGCGGCAGGTGGCTGGACCACCTCCAGCGCGGGCCGCTGCAAGGTGAACGCCAACTCGGCCTTCAACGGCGCCTTCGGCGCACGCCTCAAGAAGGGCGGTCAGGGCACGGGCCCCTGCACGGTGGGTGTAGCCGCCAAGCAGACCTGGATCCAGGCCCCGCCCGTGGACACGACCGGCTGGTCCGCGGTGCGGGTTTACATGAACGCTCACTTCAGGAAGAACACCCTGAGCTGTGAGTACTTGGACCTGCAATGGTGGGACGGTGCGGCGTGGCAGTCGGCGGGGATCGTCGAGAAGCACGCCTGGGCTGCCTACAGCTTCAACCTGCCGGCAGGTGCCCTGGGCAATCCGGCCCTGAGCTTGCGTCTGATCACCAACTCCAAGGGCAAGGGCGAGAAGGCCGAGCTCGATGACTTTGTCGTAATCGGAATAGAGTAGGCGTTCTAGAATCCCCGCGTCCTGCCCTGCTTCCCACGACGCTTGCAACAGCAGGCGGAAGGAATCCTGATTCATGACCTTTCTTCTGGGGGTCGTACGGCTCTTCGGGCTCATCTGCGTTTTCTGGGCGGGGATCTATGGCAGCACCCTGATCATGGGTCTGCTCTTCCCGCCCGATGGATCGGTGACGCATAGTCTCACCTCTTTCGGGTACGAGGCCTCCATCGTTCCCTACACCCACATGGGACTATTGGTCGGGTGTGGGCAGGTTGTCGTCCTGCTCCTGTTCGGTTGTGCTTTGGGCCTCTTGGCGGAAAGGTTCTCCAAGGGCCTGTTCGACGCGCCATCCAAGAAGACCCTCACGATGAGCTTCGTGATGGGGGCCATCTTTGGCTTGCTGTTCTTCCCCTCGGCGGGCTCCTTCACCTCGTCGACGGGCGGCCTCCCCTACTAGCGCACCGTCCGTCGCTTCTGGCTTGAGAAGGCCGCAGGGGGGAGTGGGATTGTGGTAGTCAGCCATCGTCTGATTTCCGGATCTGCTCCGCGGGATTGTCCGCCGCGTCCGCTTGCAGGGCAAGGATCTCTTCGAGCAGAGCCTTGTGCTTGGCGAGCTCAGGTGAGTCCTGTGCCGTGAACTGAATGAGCTCGCGGGCGAGGATCTCCGCCTTCTCCAGGCTGCCCAGTTCCTTGAGCACCACGGCGAGGCAGCCGACATAGATCAGAATGTCGGGGTGGCCGTTTGGCAGCACGGACCGCCCCATATCCAGCGCTTCGCGATAGAACTGCTTCGCCTCGTCGAGCTTGCCTCGTTCTTGGACCAAGCGGCCTAGGTTGTTGAGGGAACGCAGAGTGGACGGGTGCCGTTCGCCCAGCTTTTGACGCTTACCCGCCAGCCCCTCGCGCAAGAGCGTCTCAGCCTCATCGAGTTTGCCCTGATTCTTGAGCAGCAGGCCCAAACTGTTGATTGAAGTCAGGGTGTTCGGGTGTCGGTCGCCCAGCGTTCTGCGCCGAACCTCAAGCGCTTGACGGAAGTACGGCTCGGCTTCGGCGGGCTTCCCCTGGGCGTAGAGCAGCGAGCCCATGTTGCTGAGGTTAGTCAGCGTGTATTGGTGTTCCTCGCCCAGCTTTCGTCGGCTACCCTCGAGCGCCTCACGATAGAGCGGTTCGGCTTCGTCGAGCTTGCTCTGGATCTTGAGGATCGTGCCCAGGCCGCCAATAGCGCTGAGGGTGGTCGGGTGTTCGTCACCCAGCGTGCGTCGGAAGCCCTCCAGTGCCTCGCGGTAAAGCGGTTCGGCCTCACCGTACTTGCCCTGGGCCCTGAGGAGAATACCCATGATGCCAACGGATTTCAGTGTGTTGGCGTGGTCGTTGCCCAGCGTGCGACGGAAGGCCTCCAGCGCTTCGCGCAACAGCGGTTCGGCCTCATCGAACTTGCCTTGTACGCGAAGCTTGTTGCCCAGGTTGACAATAAATACCAGGGTCGTGGGGTGGTCATTCCCATTGGCCTTGCGAAGCCCGTTCAACGCCTCTCGCATCACCAATATGGCCTCTTCGGTCTTGCCCCTGCCCTCGAGCACGCCGGCCAGGTTGTTCATATAGATCAGGGTGAATTCGTGTTCGTCACCGAACTCGCGACGACCCACCTCCACCAACTCACGGAGTACCACCTCAGCCTCATCGAGCTTCCCTTGATCGCTGAGGAGGAGGCCCAGGTTGTTGATCGAATCCAGAGTATTGCGATGCCCGTCTCCTAGCTCAGCCCTGGAGAGCTCGATGGCACGCTCCATTGGATCTAGTGCCCGATCCAGAAGCCCCAGAGCCCTCAGTGTGCCACCAAGCGAATTCAGCAACTGCGCCTGCACGAGCGGCTGGGTCTCGAATTCCTCCAGTGCTTCCAGCGCACCGACGAACACGTGCTCGTCCAGCGCCGTCAATGCCAGCCCCGTAAAGTCCGCGGTCGCCACCTGCTGCTCAAGGTCCCCTCGCGCTCTCTCCAGCTCCTCCGTCGTCTGCCCTTCCAACTCGCCAGCCTTCCAGACCGCATCCAGGAGGCCGGCGCGGATGCCCTGCCCCATGGCCGGCACGTCGAGGGACGAGAGTTGCTCGTCCTGGAAGTCCACCACCTGCTGCAGCTCCTCGGAGCGCTGCTCCGCCTC
>DUDB01000015.1 GCA_012959525.1 Planctomycetota bacterium | reverse complement strand
GCCCAGCCCGAGCCGCTTGGTATCCCGCCGCAAAGCGCTGACCAGCAAGGACACGCCGATGCCGTCGAACTCTCCTCCCAGGATCCGCGCCCGAGTCAACTCCTCGGAAAACACCGGGCCCAACTTGACCCGGCGACCACAGAGGATTCGGCCGTCCGCGTAGGCCCGAACGTGGTCCGCAACCCAATGGGGATGGGGAAAGGAGTCGCCATCCAAGAAGATCAACTGATCGCCCGTGGATTGTCGGACAGCCTCATTCACGATACGCGCCTTGCGGTAGCCCTTGTCGATGTGCCAGCAGTGGACAAGCTTGCAGGGCAATTCACCTTGCCAGCGCTCGACAAGTTGTCGGGTCTGCTCATCTGAACCATCGTCGGCAACAAACACCTCGTCGGGAAGAACCGATTGTCGCGAGATTCCGCAGAGGGCAAAATCCAACTCGCGAGGCGCCTGATAGGTGCAGATGATGACGGAGACAGACATGTCGAGTCTATGGGCAAGGCCTCTCAGGCAGCGCACGTCCTGGTCTGCGCCTCGGGCGCTTGCCCCAGCCGAAGCATATCGACAGGGTTCCAGCCAAGCGGTTGTTCAACCCGATTTCATCGAGGGCTCGCAATGACAGGATGTCGGGAATGGAGGTTGTCATGCGAAGACCCCACGCATGAATGATGCGTGGGGAGCGTAATTCTATTCCAGTTCCCCCACACTAGAACAGGGGCAGACCGTTCAGCGCATACAGCCAGCCAAGAGCCGCAGATAGGCCGCCTGGTAGGGAATGTGGCACTCGGTCACCTCCCAGGAGTTCTCGGGCCAGTCCGTGTTCCAGTCCTTGAAGCTCTTCAGGATCGGCTGGTTCAGGGGCGGGACCAGGGGCGGACCGTTGTAGCTGCCATCCGGCATGAACTTTGGATTGACGCCCCCCACAAGAAAGCCGGGCGGCGGCCCGATATCCGGACCGGCCCGGTCCCAGATCGTCCCGTCCGCGAACCACCGGTGGTACGTCTCGCGCACACTGCAGTCCGCACCCTGGGTGTCCATGTGGGTCAGGAAGCACAGGCCCACGGGATTCACGCCATGGACGTAGTGCAGGTAGCCCCGGGCCGCAGCCCGGTACAAGGGGGCCTGACCCGGATCCAGGCCAAGAGTGTTCATGCGGATGAAAATCTCGCCCTGCAGGGCTTTGGTTCGATTGCTCCCCCACGAATGATCGCCGTCGGCGAGATAGGCGCGGTAGGGATCGTCCACGGCCTGGAAGTGACCCAGGTGATCTACTCCAGAAACCTCGTCGCGGTAAGCCGTCAGGATTGCACCGGACACCGAAGCCGTCGCACCGGGGTGAATGGCATAACGCAGCAGTCCTGACTGTGCCACGTCCTCCCAGGGCGAGACCCAACCCCACTGAAACAGGTGGGCACGCGTGTGGCTCTGGTCAACCCAGTCCCGATAGACCACGTCTCCGGTCAACTCGAACAGATACGCCGCTGCGCGCATGCGGTTCATGTCCTGGCCGTAGGGCGAGTCCTCGCAGGCCACCGACGAGAACCCCTGGTTGTTGTAGTAGGAAGGGATGAGACCCGGGTTGGCATCCAGCCAAGCCCAGGCGTCCAGCGCCGCCTGCTGGAGCTGCGCGCCGAACGTCTGTGCCGTCGGGTCTCCCTGGGCGGAGAACACGATGGCAGCGTGGGCAAAAGCCCCACAACACGAGATCGTGGCTGAAGCCGTGTCCGGCGCGTAGTAGCGAGGCCCCGGATCCGTACTGGGCGGGCTCGTGCCGCTCCAGTCCGTGACGGAGAGCTTGTGCGCCACGGCCCCCGTCGGACCCTGCATCTTCAGGAGCCACTCCAGCTCCCAGGCCACCTCATCGAGGACGTCGGGCACACCGTTACCGGACTCCGGCAAGCCCATGGCATCGGACCACAGGTGCGGGGCGACCTCAAAGGCATCGAGAACGCCGTGCACCGCCTCATCGGCATAGTTGACGTACTTGTTGTAGTCCCCCGCATCATGCCACCCACCCGACAGGTCGCGCTCCGTACGCGAATTGCTCGGATCGAGGATCGAGCGACACTCCAGGTCCTGTCCTGGGCCCAGGTGACAGGCGTCATCCGTCCAACGATCGCGAATGAAAGGCGCCGCCTTGGGCGTGCCGCAACGCTGATGGGTGAACATCCGCAAAGCCGCGCGCAATACCGGACGATAGATGCCGGGACGAATCTCGAACACCTCAGAGCCCTCGCCCGTTGCTGGATCCAAGACGTAGAAGCGGCCCCGCTCCGTGAGGGAGCTAAAGTCAAAGGACCAGCACCGATCACCCGACTGAATGTGAGTCACGCCGCTGCGCCAGAGAGAGCACGGTCCGTGGAAGGCCAAGCTATTGTCCTGCTCGCGACGCACTTCAAGAAGGCCACCCGGCGTGAAGGGATCGGGAACGTCGTAGCCCACGAGAGGCTCGCGCACCACGGCCACCTTGGCGTCCCCGGGTCGATACCCGAAGGCATCTACGCGCAGGTGTTGTCCACGCGGCGGCTGGCCCGGCGTCTGGGGAAATCCCAGAGCGGAGCGGAGCGGAGGGCCCTGCGGACAGGGGCCCGCCAAGCAGATCATCAGCAGTACGGAGACGCTCACACCTCCAGTATCCCAGGGTGGAACCCGAGTCGCGAGCAGGTCTTGCAAGTCACGGCCTACGATCGCCGTCCCCCGCCCCTGCGTGCCCCGATGCGGGACGGACCGTGCTAAAAATCGAGGTCCCGAGCGTCCAGCCAGCCGATGAGATCGCCGAGGACCTCTTCCCGCGTGGTCTCATTGAAGATCTCATGGTAGAGCCCCGGATAGAAGTGCGACTTCACTTCCACTCCTTCAAGACGCGCAAGGAAGCGCCGCGTCCCGGCCACGTCAACCACCTGATCGGGGTCAGCGGCTTGCAAGAGCAACGGGCATGGCACCTTGTTCGCTCGTTCGATCGAAGTGGCCTGGTTCAGGCGTAGCTCCGTGTACAGACGGGCGGAGATCACCCCCACGGTGAGAGGGTCCTGACTCAAGGCCTCAACGATCTTGCGATCGTGGCTCAGGTCGCTGGGGTCGATTTCCGTGGGCAGGGAGAAGCGCGGGAGGAGGCGTGAGAGAACCACACCCAAGCCATGTTTCCAGAGGGCCACCTTGCCGAGGATCGCCAGCCCCGGACTGGAGAGCGCAACCCCGGCGAGATTCCCGCCGCGCTCCTGCGCGTAACGAGCGGCGATCAGGCCGCCCATGCTGTGACCAAACAGCAAGCGAGCGGGCGCCTCCCCCAGACTCTGGGCAAGGGCGAAGCCCGCATCCACGTCATCGAGGTAGTCCTCGAATCTCTCCAAGCAGGCCCGCGGGCCTCCCGATTGGCCGAACCCGCGTAGGTCGATAGCCAGGCACGAGTAGCCGTGGGCGTTCAAGGTGTCGAAGACGTGACCGTAGCGCCCGGAATGTTCACCGAGCCCGTGCACGACGACGGTCGTTGCGCGCGATTTGGCCGAAGGATGCCAGCGCCAGAACAGCGCCGGTGCACCCTCTCGCTCTTGAAGGCCCTGCTGCTGACCAGCAGCCATCAGTCCCCATCCCCGGAGCCCAGGTACCCGTTGGCTCGAAGAGCTTCCAGCACGCTGGGAGGCAAGGACGCGCTCGTAGGCGCGCCAGGTCTGGCGGATACGGCCTCCAGCAGCTGGGCCTGGGCTTTCAGGAAACTCTGGTGCGCCATCTGCCCCGCGCCCTCCTCGAAATCGCGCCGTGCGCGTTGTTCGCTTGGATCAAGGGACAGGTCGTACCATCGCAGAGGTGCTTCGGGCTGGTTCTCGTCCAACAAGACCTTGGCCCTTCCATCGCGCACCGACCGCAGCCGGTTTCCCACTGAGTACAACTCGCTGATCGCCAGATTGTCGAACTCCAGCGCTCCACCCCGGGCGAGGTCCAAGAGGCTGAACGCGCTGGAATCGGATGCGGGTGCGAGATCAGCGAGCTCCAGCAGGGTCGGCCCTACGTCGATACTACGGGTCTGGACATCAACGACGGCGGCTTCGAGGGAGGTGGGATACCAGAGCACGAACGGCACACGGATCAACTCCTCGTAGAGGGTTGTGCGGTGCCCCTTGCCTCCATGATCAAAGAACTCCGTGCCATGGTCGGAGGTGATGGCGAGGACCGTGTTGTCGTCCAGTCCGAGCTCCTCAAGTCTTCCACGCAGGTGCCCCAGGAAGCTGTCGGTCCATCCCACTTCGCCGTCGTACAACGCCAGAAGCTGCTGGCGGTCCGCGGCGGGCATGTCCGGACGGATCGATCGATCGAAGAAGAAATTCTCCCCCGTCACCGGGCCGCTATAGCCCGGGTTGAAGCGCGTGTCCCAGGGCGCTGGCGGAGTGAAGTCGTAGTGCACGTCCCAAAAGTGCAGGAACAGGAAGAAAGGCCCGTCCTGTTTCGCCAGCCAGGCGCTGGCGGCCTCGTGCACCTGCGGGTTGGTCACGCCCTTGTGGGTCCGAGCGTGGGCGCGTGGATCCAGACCCCAGCGCTTGACCTCCGCCGCGCTGAACTCGGCTGCATCTTCGGCGACGTAGCGATACTCGTCGAAGCCCTGGCCCAGTCCAAAGGCGCCGTGCAGATATGGGCCCGCGTAGAAGCCGGCTGTGCTGTAGCCCCCCGACTTGAAGCGCTCGGCAAGGGTCGTGAATTGGGGTGAGAGGGCTACGCCGTCGGACTCGACGCAACCATGGACCGAATCCGGCACGGATGTGAACAAGGAAGCGTGGGCGGGCAGGGTCCAGGACGAGCTGGAAATGTGCTCGTTGAATCGCACCCCCTCGGCAGCAAAGCGATCGAGATTGGGCGTCGTAGGACGCTCGTAGCCGTAACAGCCCACGTGATCGGCGCGCAGACTGTCGATGGAGATGAGGATCACGTTGGGCCGCTGCTCCTCCTGTGAGCAGGCACCCAGCGCGACCAAGACCGGCACGATGAGCAGGCTTCGGATCATCGCAGGCATCCTACGGTGCCGGTCGCTACGAGTGCAGGAGCCGTTCACGGGCCTTCCTGATAGGGCTCTCGTTGACTGTACAGCTCAAGGCGCGCCTGCATCGAGGAGCGCAGGTTGGCGTCCACTTCGGCAGGCAGCTTGCTGAGGGCCAGCTGCTGGGTCCGCTGCGCCTCCTCCCACTCCCCCGCGCAAGCCAAGGAGGCAGCCAAGGTATCGAGCAGGACGGGGTCGTTTTCACCGGCCTGCTGGACCAGAGCGCGTGCCACGCGCACGGCCTCGGGCCCGTTGCGCAGGGATGCATCCCGGCTGGTAGCCAAGAGCCATGCCAGGACGAGCTGCGCTCCCACGTGCTCGGGCTCGGCCTCCAGCATGGCGCGGGCATGTACCACGGCCAGTGAGTGCTGGCCGGTGCGCTGTAACAGGGCGACCAGAGCCCCGCGTGCCTGTTCGTGCTGACCATCGCGGATCAGCTCCGCTTCGTAGGCGGATTGTGCCTCGTCCACCACCCCCAGACGCTCGAATGCCACGCCACGGTTGAAGTTCACGTCCGCGGCACCCGGGTCTAGGTGGAGGGCCCGCTCGAAGTGAGCCAGGGCGCGCTCAGGTTCGCCCAACTGCACAAGGCAGCCGCCTGCGCCCCGCTCGGCATTCACGTCGTTGCGATCGATGGCAATGGCGCGGCGGAAGAACTCCAGGGCGGATTTGGCTTGCCCGGCTCTGGCCAGAGCCAAACCCAGGGCGCACTGGGTGGGTCCGTCCCCGGGGCGCTGCTCGGCAAGGCGTTGTAGTTCAGCCAGCGCCGCCGTGGGATCGGTCTCCAACCGCAGTCGCGCCAATTCCAGGTCGGCTTGGGGGTGACCGAAGCCGCGGGCCAACTCCCAGTGCCGGCGAGCCTCCTCCACCTGACCCAGCTTCTCATGAGCCGATCCCACCCGTAGCTCGTAGTTGGCGCGGTAGCGCTCCGTGGGTTCCAGACCGAGCCACGGGTTGGCAAATGCGCCCAGGGCACCCACGGCGATGGGCCACGCCAAGGACCAACGCAAGCGACCCTTGCCGAGATACTCATAGAGCTCGGTCGCCATCCAAGCCGCGAGCAGGGCCATGGCGGGCAAGGCCGGGAGGCGATAGCGCGGAGAGTAGAAGAAGGCCAGACACACACCCAGTGCCAGGAACACGAAGGCCGCTTCCGGAAAATAGCGCCGCGGGTCGCGCAGGAGCAGGAGGAGGGCACCAACGATAGCGGGCAGCACCAGTAGGCACTCCGGAAGCACCGCGGCGTACAGGCGCGAAGCCGAACCGTCCTGCTTCTCCAGGGAAGGCACGTACATCTCTCCGTGTACCGAGGAGGTCATGAAAAACCACCCCTTGCGCAACAGCACCTTGAAGGCCTGACCGGGATGGTCGCCCCACCAATCCAGCGCGCGAGCCGAGAAATGAGAGCTCACATCAGACCAACCGACCACATCCCCGCCCGCCGCAGCTTGGGCCTGGTCAAACGCATCCCGCTCGTGAACGCGCTTGTCGCCCGATACACCGTGAGGTGAAAAAGTTCCGTCCGCTGTGGGGTTGTTGCCGTGGTAGAGAGTGATGCCCCCATGAGCCGTGATGGCGATGAACTCCCCACTCGCCCGCCAGTTGTGCATGGTCGCGGGACTGATGGTCAGCACGCCCGCGAAGAGAAACGTCAGAGCATGCTTGAGGGTGGGGCCCGGGTGCAACGCCATCCACAGTGCAATGGCGATGACCATGGCCTGGGCCGGGGGCCAGGCGAGAGCAGTAAGGCCCACCAAGAGACCTACCGCTCCTGCCGCTGCAACCCGTGGTCGAGTCTGATAGACGGTCAAGGCAGCCAGAGTCGCCGCCACAAGAAGGGCCTGCACCGGACCCGCGAGGATCCTGAGGTTTGCATAGGCCGGACCCTGAGCGAGGAGCCAAAGCGCGGCGGCCAGCAGTCCGGTGCGGCCATCAAACCGCTCGCGGCCCACCCACCAAATCAGGGCGGAGGTGCCAAGATGCATGACGAGCTGCAACAGGTAGACGGCCGTGAGCCCCGCACCCAAGCTGCGCAGGGCGCCGAGAAGGTAGGGGTACAAAGGTGCAGAGAAGAATGGCGTGTCGCCCTGCCATTGACCTCCCGCAAGCACACCCGCCCAATCCCAGTAGACCTCGGCATCCACCACCGGAACCCGGGCTAAGGGCGCGCCCGCAAGCTGCTGGGCGAGGATCCAGCCGTGCATTGCGGCACCGAGGCCCAGGAGTATCCACAACCAACGTGAGCTGTCCCAGGTGCCGGGCACCCGAGTCCCTTCCTTGGCCTGAGGGAGCTTGACCAAGTCAGTCCCCCGTATCGGTCCGTGTCAGACCGGAACCTTGGGTGATGGAGACGTGCCCCGCTTCGACGCCAGAAAACGACTCCTCTAAACCATCGGGCCAGGTGACCTGCAACTCATCCACCTGGGAGGCCTCGCCCAGACCCCAGTGGAGAGTCGCGGGACAGGAAGAGAGGAATCCGCTCTGGGTCCCGCACAGGCGCAACATCTTCTTCTCCCCCACGAGCGCCACGACCCGCGCCCCGATGGCCCCCGTGTTTGGCCGCTTGCCCACGAGGTTCACGTGCAGGGCATGGCCCAGGCCCACGCCCTCATTCAAGAGTAAGGAGGGTGGACCATCCAGGTTGCCCAGCAACAGGTCCAGATCCCCGTCTCCGTCCACGTCCCCCACCGCGGCCCCGCGGCTGGCGGTCTGTAACTCAAAGCCCGGCCCTCCCCCTCCTGCTGGAACTCCGAACCGTCCATCGGAGGTGTTCTCAAAGATGGAGTTGCGCTGCAGATAGACCGTCTCCTTTCGCCCCAAGAGGTCCACCTGGGGGAAAACGTGGCCGTTGGCAGCGAACAGGTCGAGATCACCGTCCGCATCGAAGTCCGCAAAGGCGCAGGCCCAGCCCAGCAGAGGCATCGTTGTCTGCTGTAAGCGCACGCGCGCCGTCACGTCGCGGAACATGCCGCGATCGGTGCGGCGGTAGAGGTTGAAGTAGTCCTCGGAGAAATTGGTGACGTACAGATCACTACGCAGGTCCCCGTCATAGTCCCCGACTGCCACGCCCATACCAGCCTGGGGATCGCCGGTCGCACTGAGGGCGACTCCAGCACGGGCAGCGAGCTCCTCAAAGGTCCCGTCGCCCTTGTTCCGCCAGAGCAGGTTGGGGTTGGAGTCGTTGGCCACGTACAGGTCCGGCCAGCCGTCCTCGTCATAGTCAAAAGTGACTGCCTGGAAGCCGAACATGGCCACGGCGCCGATCCCGCTGGCCTCACTCACGTCCGCAAAGGTGCCATCGCCCTGATTCCTGAAGAGCCTGTCCGCCTCACCGTCCAGCCCCAGGGGACCGTAGTAGACCTCTTGATTGAAGTAGTGCATGCGCAGACCCTGCTCATGCACAGACTGCAGGTCGAAGTCGATGTGATTGACCACGTACAGGTCGAGGTCTCCATCGCGGTCGTAGTCGAAGAACACCGAACCCGTGCTCCACTCCTCAACCGCCACACCTGCATCGGCGGCGACGTCTTCAAAGTGACCCGTGCCATCGTTGCGGTACAGTCGGTTTGGGCCGCGGTTGGTGACGTAGAGATCCAGGTCCGAGTCCCCGTCAAAATCGACGGCATTCACTCCGTAGGACCAAAGGGTGTCCCCGACGCCGGAGCCCTGGGTGACCTCAGTGAAGTGACCCTGGCCGTCGCCGAAATAGAGCGCATTGGCCACGGACTCATCGCTGCCTTGCTCTGGACCGCCGTTGGTCAGGTAGACGTCCAGATGGCCATCGCCATTCAGGTCCACCAGAGCCAAGCCCGCGGCGAAAGACTCGTGGATCAGGTTTTTGTCCGCCGAGCCGTTGCGCTGCTGGAATGTGCCGAGACCCGAGGCGGCCGTTCCGTCGACGAAATGCAAGGCACTCAGGGCTTGAGCGGCCGTTGAGTCCAAGGCTGAATCCTCGGCAACCGGGGCGTCTTGCGACCCGCAGGACACGAGCAGGCAAACAACAATCCAGGTGCTCCTCATTTCCCTTCACCCTGAATGAAGTTCAGCGATCCCGTAGCTGCAGCGTTTGTGGGGTCAATTGCAAGCACCCGGCGGTAGGCAGCGATGGCCTCCTCCCGACGATTCGCGCCGTAGTGCACCTCCGCTTGCCCGAGGTGCGCGTCGATGAGGTTCGGGTCATTGACCAGGGCGAGGGCGTAGGCCTCCAAGGCAGCGTCGGGGCGTTGCAGCTGCATCAGGAGGACGCCGTTTTGAAAGTGCAGATCCGCATCGCCCGGAGCAAGAGCCAGGGCCTGGGCCATGCGCTCAAGGGCGCCCTCGACATCGCCGCCCTTGGCTAGGACGAAGGCCAACTCGCGCAGCGGGTCGATACTGCCGGGAGCGCACTCTACGGCCAACTCCAGGTTCGCACGAGCTGCGGGCACTCGCCCCAGACCCGATTGAGCGCGCCCCAGACATTCCAGAATGGTGGCGTCACGCGGAAGCATCTTCTTGGCCCGCTGAAGCCAATCCGTGCACTCCTCAGCCCGCTGCAACTGGAACAAGTACAGACCAACGGCACGCACGCCGTGTGCGTCCTCCGGATGCATCCGCACGTGCTTGCGCGCCTCAGCGAGAGCATGGTCGATCCCATTCCAGTGATCGAATTGCGCACGCGCGGCATCCGCTCCGGTCTCATCACCCAGCACACGCAAGACCTTCGCGAGCCTGAAATAGGCGTCGTCGTATGTGGGGCGAATGGCGGTAGCGGAATCAAAGGCCTGGCGTGCCGCTTCGAATTCACCCTCGAGATCCAACAAGCAGCCGTAACCGAAGAACAATTCGGGATCGCTTGCCTGCTGTGAGAGCGCACGCTCAAAGCAGCCCCGCGCCATGTCCATGTCCCCCAACCCAAGGGCGAGATTCCCCATGCGCCGCCAAACGAGAGGGTCTTCGTGTCCCAGTCCCGTGGCAATGCGATAATGCGCGAGGGCTGCCTCGCTGTTTAGCGCCAGCTCCTGAGTGCGCCCCGCCATGAGCCGATGCTGGATCTCATTGGGTGCAAGGCGCACAGACTCTTCAAGGGAATCAATGGCGGCTTGAAGGGTCGCATGATCCGGCGCCTCTAAGTGCTCCTGCACCTGTGCGCTTCCCCGCTGAAAGGCCGCGCGCGCCCCGTCAAGATCATCCTTGGGTGGAGAGTCTGAACCGCTCGACGAACCTTCGCCGCAGGCCCCCAGGAAGAGCGGCAGGTGCACGGCTAGGGCCGTGATGAGGGTCGATGTAGCTAAACGGGGCATGGAGCGCGGATCCTAGCATCTGACCTACGAGCAACCGAGAAGCCTGCGAGTACCATGTCTGCTGTTCGCATCCCCCCCCACGCTGCCGCCATGCCCAATACCCAAGCCCACTCCCCTCAGTCCTATTCCATCCCCTCCGGATACGGCGAACTTGAGCATCGCTACGGACCGCGCGTCCACATTCTTGACAATCCACTCCTCGCCAGCGCCTTGGCGCACTTGTCGGGTCCCAAGGTGAGCCACGCCGGGCTGATGGGCTACTTGCGGATGATCTACCGAACGCTGTGCGTCCATGCCTGCGGACGCGAGCTGCCTACCGCTATGGTCCAAGCGGCCACACGAATGGCCGAGCGCCATCCGGCTGCCGGGATCTGGCGTGGGGAGGCACTCGACCCCACTCATGAAGTTGTCGTCTGCGACATCGTCCGGGGGGGCATAGTCCCGTCTCAGATCTGCTTCGAGTTGCTGAACACACTGCTGCCGGAACAAAACGTTCGCCTGGATCACCTAACCATGGCGCGAGTGAGCAACAAAGAAGGGCGCATCACCGGCGTCGACCTCTCTGGAAGCAAGATCGGTGGAACGGTTGCTGGCCGGACCCTGCTCCTCCCAGATCCGATGGGCGCTACAGGCTCAACGACGATCCGGGCGCTTGATCACTACAGGGAAGAACATGGTGAACCGGAGCGAGTCATTGCCATGCCCATGATCGCAACCCCGGAGTACCTGAGGGCGGTGCTGGATGCTTGCGACTCAATGGTCGTCTATACCGCCCGGCTGGACCGAGGACTCTCCGATGCCGAAGTCCTGGCCAGCGCGCCTGGAGAACATTGGGATCGGGAGCGGGGGCTGGATGATTCCTCGTACATCGTCCCGGGAGCGGGAGGCGTGGGAGAGGTGGTCAACAACTCCTGGTGCTAGCGGGCGGATCAGCCCCCGATCCGAACTCGCCCTTCGGCGAGCACCTCATACCGAGTGGGTGCCTCGGCCAGCATGCGGGTAAACCTACGCTCGGCTTCGGACTTCCCCTCCGCGAAGGGATCCGTCCACGCGGGAGGCATGGTCTGAAACAGAACGCGCACCTCCACGGTCTGCTTTCCCGCCTGCGACTCGGGAAGCGTGAGACTAAAAGCCACCCGGTCCTCCCCGCCCAAGAAATCGGGGTCATCGCCCACCCCGACGGGTCCCGTGCGCTCCGCATGGGGCCCGTCGGCACTCCAACCGAGAGGCAACAGACGATTGTCCTTGAGGGAGCGAGCCATTGTCGCCACGCGCGTCGTGGGTGCGCCTGCTGAGTTCACGGCCACGCGCTCCCAGATCTGGACCTGTTGGGCTTCCGTGATCTGATTCAGGTGCGGCATCGAGAACGCCTCTGCCTTGGGCAGAATTCGGCCCTCTTCATCGGGAACCCCACTGGCAAACCACACGCCGTTGGGACCCTCCACCTGGACCTCAAGCCACATACGCCGCGAGGGATATCCCGTGGGCAACCTGTGGCCAGCGCGGTTTCCCACCACGACATTGAACTCAATGGTATCCGGGCTGGACTCTCCCGCTTCAACCTCAAGGGACACCGTCTGACCGCCAAGCTGCTGCCGGGTCTTGACAGCAAGACGCTCGTAATCTGCCGTTGAAGCCAAGGCACCAAGCTCCTCGCCATTCGCCGCGAGCAGATCGAGCAGCATGGCATTGCCACCCACTATCCCGTGCGTGCGCACTTCAGGTCGGTCCTCCAAGAAGGCGAAGTCAAACCCCGAAGGCGCGTGTGCGATCTTCATCGAGCCCACGTCCGTCATATGGCAGGCCTGGCATGAGCGCGACTTCTCGGTAGCACCTTGCTCATAGCTGAAGTCACTGTTGCGCCACTCAAGGTAGGGCGACTGCTCCAGGAACGGATCTGCCCCGGACGAAGGATGGGTCCGAAGAGTGTGACATGTCCCGCAGAGGCTAGACCCCACCATGTGCGGCCCGTAGGTCACCTCATAGCCCGTCATGTTGAGCATGGGGCCCGTGAACGGTTCAGGGTAGGGGCCGAAGAGCCGTGCATCCAACGATAGAGGCGGGTGGCCGTCAAACGTAGCTTCGTCGCCAAGCCCATCGGGCCCAATGCGATGGCAGGCCGTGCAGGAGACGCCTTCACTCGCGCGCCCATCCAAGAGAGTCTGTGCGAGGTTCGCTGGCGGTTGCTGCGCGAGCTGGCGTTCGAAAGCCACAAGCGGGGCATGACACCGCAGGCAGTCACTCTCAAGTTCGCTGGCCTGCTCAGCGGGCAGAAAGCTGGCTTCATGCGCTAGCTGGGCCCGGTAGTACGGATCAATGAACGCTGACTGCATGACGGTGCCGTTAAACGTTCCCACCGGAGAAGCATCGCTACCGTCAATGGCATGCAAGGCCTCGGCATCGCTGGACGGGTTGTGGCAGCGGGCACAGGAGTGGATGGACTGCAGGAACCGGGGCGACAGGTCCAGTTCAGGTTCTTGTACTGGTACCGGGGTTGGTGCGAATTGAGCTAGAAGACCACCCGCGGCGAGCAGGATCAGACGGAGGCGGGCAGAGTTGTGCATCGAATTGGATCGTACCCGATTCTAATTGAATCGACCTGCTCACTTGACCGCCCTCAGGCCAATACCGTCAACAGCTGGGCTGCGACCGAGATGGCGATGGCACTAGGCTCTTTTGATGTGCGCCCCTCTCCGATGGGGCACGTCACCTGGCTCAACTGCTCCTCCGTAAAACCGCGCTGCAACAACCGCTTACGGAAGCGATCCCACTTGCGCTCCGATCCAATCAGGCCGATGTAGGCGAACGGGCCGCGCTTGAGAGCCCGGGCCACGATCTCCAGGTCGCGCGCGTGGCTGTGGGTCATGACCAGCAGGAGCGCGTCTGAGGGTAGGTTGTCGACCTCCTCTTGCGGCTCATCGATACACAGCAGTTCATAGGTGCGCGCAGAGTCCGGAGCGGGCTGCAGCTCGGACTCTTCGCGCTCATCCACAAGGAGGACGTCCGCTTGCAGGTAATCGGCCAAACCGCCGACCGCCTGCCCCACGTGCCCCGCTCCAAAGACGACGACCTTTGTACGCCGCCAGGCGAAGGTCTCGAAGAACACGGTCACCTCGCCGCCGCAGCACTGACCCGCGCGCTCAGCCAAGGGGAACTTCACGCTTGCGGTATGGCGCCCATGCTCATCGATGAACGCTTGGGCCTGCTCAATGGCCAGCTTCTCCAGGTTTCCACCCCCAATGGTTCCCCACACCAAGCGACCCTCGGCAATGATCATGCGGGCCCCCGGCTCGCGGGGGGCCGAGCCACGGACCTCGGTGACCGTCACCATGGCGCAGGCCTGCCCCGCCTTGCGCAACGCGCTGAGGCTGGTGATCCAATCCTGCTGGGGGGAATCGGGGAGCATGGGGCGGGAATTGTAGGGGACCCAAACTCGGGATCAGTCAGAAATGGGGCCCGGTCCGGGCCTTGGCGACCCATCCGCTCGCCTCGATCGCCCTCTCACTGCACCGAACAGGGATCGGATCGTCCATGTGGCTTAATTATTCGTCCCCATCAGCCCCATCCCTAGACCGAATGCGGATACGCTCGGCCGTTCGCGCCTGGCTAAAAAAGTCTATGTAAGCCAGTCGCAACCGTGTGCGGGCCTTGATGGTCCTCGTCCTGGGGCAGCAAAACTGCCCTCGTTACTCAATCAGCTACAAAACTGGATACTGGGCGAATTCGCCCTTTGTGGACCTCATGACTCTCGACAATCAGCTATCGCTGGAAGATGCCGTCTCGTCTTTCGCCCCCGCCTACGGAACCCCGTACCCAACCGAAGAGCCGGGTCCGCCGGTCCGGACACCTGATGCCGGCCTGTTCGGCGCCGTACCTGCCTCCCTGCGCAGTGCCCTCGAGGGCCGCGGGTTCAAGGAGCTGACCCCCGTACAAGAGGCCGTCCTGGCTGCCGAAGCCGATGGGCGTGACCTTCAGATCTCCTCACAAACGGGATCCGGGAAGACTGTCGCCCTTGGATTCGTACTTGCCCCCGCCCTCTCAGAAGAGCGCGTGGGCCGTGGCCCTCAGGCTCTGATCATCGTCCCCACCCGGGAACTGGCCGCCCAGGTCTGCGAGGAACTGCGCTGGCTCCTTCAGGATCTGAAAGACTCGCAGGTGATCTCCGTGACTGGCGGAACTCCGGTCTACCGCGACAGGCAAACCCTCGCACGCAAGCCACGTGTGCTCGTGGGCACCCCCGGACGCCTGCTCGACCACATCAAGAGCGGAACGCTGCAGCTCGGTGGAGTCCGTGAACTCGTCCTCGACGAAGCGGATCAAATGCTCGACATGGGCTTCCGCGAGGATCTCGAGGCCATTTTGGACGCCACCGAAGAACCGCGCCGGACCCACATGGTGTCAGCCACGTTCCCCGACGCCGCGCTGCGTCTCGCCAAGCGCTACCAACACAATCCCTTCAGCGTCGAAGGTACGCGACTGGGAGAGGCAAATGAGAACATCACCCACGAGGGGTACCTGGTACGCCACGGGGAACGATACGACGCCCTGGTGCACCTACTGCTTCAGGCCGAAGGCGAGCGCGTCCTGGTCTTCGTGGAGCGCCGGTTGGAAGCGTTAGAAGTAGCCGAGCGTTTGGCGGATGATGGGTTCGCAGCTCAGCCACTGAGCGGCGAATTGGTTCAGGCACAACGTGACCGCACCTTGGCTGCCTTCCGCAGCGGCCGGGCAACGGTGTTGGTGGCCACGGACGTCGCCGCCCGCGGGCTCGACGTGCCCGACGTGGGCCTGGTCATCCACAGCACGCCCCCCCTGAACTCCGAAATCTACACCCACCGCAGCGGTCGCACTGGCCGCGCGGGTAAGCAGGGTCGAAGCGCCGTGTTCGCCCCGCCCAAGCACAAGCGCAGGGTTGGACGCCTCCTGGCCGAGGCCGGGGTGGAGTTTCGATGGTGCCCCACGGTGGAGATTGGCGAGGTGCGAGCCCAACTCGTTGCCCGAGCCCAAGAGAACCTGGAGACGGACCTCGACGAGGCTCTCCTGAAGGGATCCTCCAAGGAACAAATCGCTCAAGCACGGGGTCTCCTGAAAGGCCGCGATCCGGTCGCCGTGGTGGCGACTCTTATGGCACAGCGTCACCCTGCACCTCAACCCCAGAAGACACCTAGTCATTCTGGGTCGACCTACGAGAAGCCAGCGTACAAGCAGCCCGGTTTCAAGAAATCGAATGGCTTTGGCCGGACGGAGTCCCACACGGACACCGTGTCCTCCTTCGACGGCGCACCCACACAGCGCTTCCAACGTTCGGCCCCGAAGGGTGGTCGCTTCGCCGTCGGGCGTTCGGTGCGCTTCTTCATCAGCTATGGCAGCAATCAGGGCGCCAACCCCAGCCGCGTGCTTGCAGCCGTCTGCCGCCGAGGTGAGGTGGAGGGCGGAATGATCGGTTCCATCGCAATTCATCCCAATGCCTGTACGTTTGACGTTCAGGAGGAAGTGGCCATGCACTTCGAACGCTGTGCGGGCCGCCGTGATCCGCGAGATTCCAGGGTGGTGATCCGTCGCGATCGCGGTCCCGGTCAGGCCCCGCGGGGTGCCCGCCGTGGTCGGGGCGGATACCGCCGACGCTAGATTCGACAGACGGTCAGCTCAGCAGCCGGCTCGATCCAATCCTCGGATCGGGGTGGAGTGGTGGGCCATACTGGACTTGAACCAGTAACTTCCACGCTGTGAACATGGCACTCTACCAATTGAGTTAATAGCCCTGAAGGCGTCCCGAGACCACAGGGGAACCGACGCCGGGCGAGGACGATAAGGCCAGGGCCGACTTCTGGCAAGCCCTCAGGTGCTGTCGGAGCCTAGACGGGAACGCAGGCGGTCGCCCAACTTGCCTTCCGCCCGCCGCAGCATCATGCGCACGGCGTCCTCGCTCTTGCCTCCCATGCGCTCCCCCGCCTGGCGCAGGGTGAGCCCTTCAAAGAAGACGAGGGTGATGGCCTGTCGGTGCTCAGCGGACAGCTCCGTCAGTGAGTCCCGCAGGTGCCCAACCTGTTCATCGCGCTGAACGACCTGCGTGACCGACAGGTCCTCGCTCAGGAACTCCAGGGTGCGCTCTTCTTCGCCCTTCTTGGTTTCCATGGCGCGCTCGCGGCTCAGGTCCCGCTTGCCCGCGGAGTAGAACTCGGCCTTGTCGCGGATCTTGTTCTGCAGGATCTGGATCAGCCACCGCAGGAGAGAGCCCTCTCCCTGATAGCGGTAGCCCTGAAAGTCCCTGGCCGCCTCACGGAACGTGGTCTGAGCGAGATCGTCGGGATCTTCTTTGAGCCTCAGTCGCGGCCCGAGTTTGCGCCGCGCCATCTCCACCATGGTCTGGTGGTAGCGCTGGAAGAGCTCATTCAAGGAGTCGACATCTCCGCTTTGGGCGGAAATCACGAGCTCCTCGACCCGGTCGAGTGCCTCCGGTGACGGCTCAGAATTGGAGTCGGTGGTCATAGTCATGATAGGGCCGCAGGGCGGCGCTCATTCTAGCCTACGGTTCCGTTCTGCGTTGAAACGGGTTCCCGCTAGCGGACGACACGGCCCAGGAAATCATCTTCGAGCAGCACCTCGACCCCCAGGGCCTCGGCCTTCTTGGCCTTGCTTCCCGGCTTGCCCCCCTGAACCAGGAAATCCGTCTTGGAGCTGACCGCGCTGCTGACGCGCCCCCCGCAATCCTCGACGACCTTCTTGGCCTCGGCTCGGGTCATCTTCTCCAGCGTGCCGGTGAACACCAGGGTCTTGCCCTCGAATATCCCGCCTCCCTCGGACGCCTCAGGAAAGACAGGCTGCACTCCACCTTCAAGCAGGCGGTTCAGGAAAGCGATGTTCTGCTCCTCCTCGAACCAACCCACGATCTTGCGCGCCACTTCCGGCCCTATTCCATCGTGGGTCTGAAGGTCCTCAGCATCGGCCGCGCGCAGCGCCTCCAGTGAGGGATAGACCAAGGAGAGTAGACGGCCGGTCGCGCCACCCACATCGGGAATGGCCAAGGAGGCCAGCAAGCGAGCGAAAGGCACCTGCCGCCTCTCTTCAATCTGTGCCATCAGGTGGTCCACGGATTTCTGCCCCCAACGCTCAAGCCCCACTAACTCGGCAGGGTCGAGGTGAAACAGATCCGCAGGCGAGGATAGAAGATCCGCCTCAAGCAATTGCCAGATCATCTTCTCCCCGATGGAGTCGATTTCGAAGCCGCCGCGGCCCACAAGAACCAGAGTTCGTCCCACGATCTGCGGCCTGCAGCCGTACACGTTTGGGCAGCGGTAGTACTTGCCTTCACTCATGACCGGCGTGTCGCAGGCTGGGCATGTCGTTGGCATCTCGAGCATCTCGCGGTAGCCCACAACCGCACCCGGACGGGGATGATCCTCGTCGTCAAGTAGCTCAACGGGAATGGACCCGTTCCAACCCTTCGGAGCCTTGCCCTTGGCCTCGGAAGCGACGCCCTCGACCTGTGGGATCACATCCCCAGCGCGCTTCAAGAACACACGATCCCCCACATGCAACCCCAAGCTCATCACATGGTCCGCGTTATGAAGAGTCGTGTGACGCACGGTGACCCCCATGACCTGGATCGGGTCGACGTGGGCGCGGGGTGTTAGCCGACCATTGGCGCCAACCTGGATTTCGATGGCACGCAGAGTGCTCACGGCGGAGATCGCCTTGAACTTCTGGGCGTACTGCCAGCGAGAAGCGCGGGCCGTTGTGCCCAGCCGTTCTCGCAGGGCCAGGTCGTCCAGCTTGCAGACAACGCCGTCCACTTCAAACGGGAGGTCCCCTCGCCCCTCTTCCATTTCCTGGTGATAGGCCAAGCAAGCCTCGAGCCCCTCCACCCGTCGGGCGTGGCCCGAATTCGGTAGCCCCCATTGGGCCAAGGCTGTCAGCAGCTCCGAATGGCTGTCGAAAGAGGCGCCCTCGACCTGCGGAGCAGAGTAGGTGTGAAACTCCAGGGGATAGCGGGCGACCTCTGCCGGATCGTTCCGGCGAACGGCCCCCGCAGCGGCATTGCGTGGGTTGGCCAGCCTAGTGCGTCCCTCCGCTTCGCGCTCGACGTTGAACTGGTCGAACTGAGCCCGCCCGATCAACACTTCGCCCCGCACCTCAAGCCGGGCAGGAACCTGCCCGTGAGTGTCATCCAGGCGTAGCGGAATGTTACGAACGGTCCGTAGATTCGCGGTCACGTCTTCGCCCACGCTGCCGTCTCCCCGGGTCGCACAGCGAATGAGCAGCCCATCCTCATACAAGAGGGAGGCGCTGATCCCATCAAACTTGGGTTCGACGGACCAGGCCAGATCGGTCGTGCTTTCAAGACCGAGGAACCGGCCGATCTTCTCTTCGAACTCGCGGACTTCCTCTGCGCTGAAGAGGCTCTCGATGGAGAGCATGGGTACGTCGTGCTGCACCTTCTTCAGTCCCTCTCCCTCTGGGATGGGAGCGCCGACGCGCTGCGTCGGACTCTCGGGAAGCACGCCTTTCGGGTCCTGCTCCTCTAAGCCCGCCAGCTCCCGGTACAACTCGTCGTACTCTCCGTCGCTGACCAGGGACAGGCCCTCCACGTAGTAGGAGCGGCTGTAACTGTTGAGGAGTTCGACCAGCTCGACGATGCGGGTCACGGGAGAAGCCGTCATGGATCAGGACGCGCCGTCGTCGCCCTCGTGATCAGGGCAAGCTAGGAAGGGGTGGGGTAGGAGTTGGTCCATAGTCGTAACCCAGGGCTGTGTACCGGATCCCGCTGAAATCACACGCATCCGCTCGCCGAACTCCGCCAGGAGCTGGCGACAAGCTCCGCAGGGGGCCACGGGCTCGGAGCCCTCAGTGACCACGGCCACGGCCACGAGCTGATGCGCACCCGCCGTGACCGCTGCAGCAATGGCGGCGCGTTCGGCGCACAGGGTCAACCCGAAACTGGCGCTCTCCACGTTCACGGCGGCGAAAATCTCACCACCCTGTGCGCGCACGGCGGCCCCCACTCTAAACCCCGAATAGGGGCAATGAGCACGAGGCAACACCTCGCGGGCCGCGGCGAGGAGCTCCTCATCCGCCTGGGTCAGAGCCTCGCCACCCCCGCTAGAAGGGGGAGTCGTTGTCGGCTTCGAAGTCATGACCCCGAGCCTCACCCGTAGCCGACGCTTCGTCAACGCCCGTCTGCTCTTCCTTGCCAGCACCCGTCAGAGCTTCCTCGGAGAGGGGAGCCCAACCGGCGAACGGCACCGACAGACGCTCCACACGGCGGCCGGTTTCGGGCTCCTCCCAGACCTCCGGAAAGACCTCGACCAGAGCCTGGCGCCCCTCCAGATCCTGAGGCTCCACGTCGAGATGCCCCGACACGTCAAATCCCAGGACTCGCAGGACAAATTTCACCCGCTGCACTCCCCTCTCGCTCCAGGTCAGGGAGTCCCAGGCGGCCGTACGCCCAGCGTACTCCCCGTCCAGCACCTCCAGACGCAAACTCCACCGAACGGCTCCGTTGCGGGCCTCACCCGGACGCACCTCCGCGATCCGGCAGGCATAGGATCCGGGGGGGATGGCAACAAAGGACTGGGTGTCCTGCACTTGGCCGAAATCGAGTTCCATGGCTTCTCCTTGGCAGTGATGATGAACTTCCGAGGAGTGGACGCTCGGTCCGGGCCTGGGTTTCAGGAGCTATGCCCTAATCATCAGCCAGGTCGTACAGGGATGCACCTGCCAGGTCCGCAGGAAATCCTGAGGTGTCCCAGTCGAGCGTAAGCACGTCCTCAACGATGTCGTAGATGCCAAATCGGTCGGACAAGCCCAGGCTCGCGTCGGGAGTGAATCTCACGTTGCCCCATGGAGCGGCCATGCTGAAGCTCGCGGCACCCCACTCCGTGGTCAGGCCAGCACCGTCCAGGAAGGCGTAGGAGTAGATGTTGGAGTCCGTGGCATCTGGGCGAATGAAATGAACTTCCGCTGTACTGGATCCAAAACCGGGAGTATTTAGCTCCCATCGGCAGGTCAATGGGAAGATGACCTGGACGGCGTTCTTCATACGCGGTTCGGCTGGTTCCTCAGCGAAGAAACACTGGGACCAGAACGCGTCCAGCTGAGCTTGAGCTGTCGAGTGGAAATAGTCACTCGGGCACAAGAACTCCCCCAGAACCAATAGGCCAAGATGATTGCTTCGATAGGTGATCTTGTCCCACGGATCGCCAATCACATCCCCCTCCGCCAACACATTCCCTACTACAGTCGATGGAGGGAGGTTCGTGACTTCGTCATATAGGACCTTGAACCCTGGCCGGGGCTCTTGAACAACCGACCAAGTGCCCGGGTGTGAATCATTGGGCCTGATGACCACGATCGGCCCCGCAACGGCGGCGAGAACCTTGGCACCAACGGCATACTCAAAATCAAAACCCGGATGCCCCTCAGGGTGACCTCCCCCATGAACACCGAAGGGCCAGATGCCATAGAACAGGTTCTCTTGCCCGGTGGCTGAAACCGGCAGCCCCATACTGAAAGGCTGTATCTGCCCGTTGCCCACGATGACTACACGTCCGCCCTCCTCACCCACGAAGGCCAGTTCGGCGGCATCTGGAATGACAGTATCGTAGTTCCAGAAGTCCTCCCATGCCCCGGTAGTGGCATCGCGCCCCCATGCCTTCAAGCGCAGGTCCATGCGCGCTGGCCCACTGATAAAAGCGTGAACTTCAGCATCACTCTCCATGGCTATTTCGTCCACAGAGAGACTCACCCGAATGGAATTGTACTGCCCCCACCACGCGGCAAATGCAGCCTCGACATCTGCGCGAGCAAACCCGTTGTACAGGTAAGCCGAATGGAAAAAGTCAGCAGCCTCCGGAGACTCGGACTCAAAGTCATCTGCGAAGATCGCCAGCGACTCAAGCAAGGCATGCGCGTCTTCCATGGTCGTGAAGCCTGTCTTTCCGCCCAGAAACCCGCCTCCTCCGAGAATTCCGGTGCAGTCGGAGGACGTGTAGGTCCCCCCCACGAGGAACTCCACAGGGTCCTGATTCCCCACGAGGGTTGAGGTCATGGGACATCCCGACATACCGCCGGATGAGGTGATGATCGTGTGCGCCAGCCCCGTGATGTTCCATGAGCTGACGTTGCCACCACAGGCAAGGAAGGTGCATCCCGTCAGGTTGACGAATTCACCAAAGAGGAAAGACCCCGTGCCATCCTCCATCCGACTGAGGCTCACCCGATCTGAGGTAGCGTTGTCGAACAGAAGCCACGACTCTTCAAGCACAGGGGCCGTCGTCAATTGAAACTGGACGGGCGTACTGCCACTCCCATCACTGACGGTGCCAATCAGATTGTCACCATTCACGACTCCGGTGAATTCCGCCGTCCAAGTGACCATCGGGTCATCCCCACCGATCATGAAATGGACGTCGCTGCCATCCACTCGCCCGCCGAGAAGGCGGGAGCCGGGGTTACCTGGGAGGTAACCCACGAGCCGGCGGTCAGCCCGCTCAGCAAGCACGATGATGGCCTCGAGACCCGGTGTAGTGGATTCCCAGATTCCGTCGAGAACCACCGGAGCAACCGAAGCCCCGGGCCGGGGGGGAGCTTTGGTGATGACCGTCTGAGCGTGCGCTGTGACCACAAGAAAAGCTGCAATACAAAGGGAATGCGGGAGTCTGGTCATCATGCACACGAGTCTACTCGCATGACTGAAAGTCCGCAGCGTTGGGGCCGCCAGGCAGCCCAGGTGTGGACACCGATGGGGTAGCACCCGCTTGAGAAGTTAGAATCAAACGCAACGTGCAACGTCCCCACTCACAAATGCCGGAGGCCTCTTCTCACCTGGGCGGGTCCCTGCTCGGTGCTTTGCTGATCAGCGCTTGCACAGGCAATCCGAGAACAGAACCCGCTTGTGACGTCGTGATCATCTCTATTGATACGGTGCGCGCTGATGCCCTGACTTTCGAAGACCGGAAGGTCAGCCCACACCTGTGCGATCTGGCCGAGCGCGGTGTTATCTTTGACCAGGCCATCGCCGGTTCAAGCTGGACTCTGCCCAGCCACGCGGAGCTGTTCACGGGGCTGCCACCCATCTTGCACGGAGTGCACGATGATGGGCGCAGGATTGACCCTCTGCACGCCACGCTCGGAGAGCGACTGGGAGCGCTTGGAATGCACACGGCTGGAGTGTTTAGTGGCTGGTTTCTGGCGGGAGCCTACGGCTTCGGGCGGGGCTTCGATTCCTATCGCTGCGCCCTGACTGACGAACCCGCTGCAGATCAGGCCCTCGCCAATGCCCTTGATGCGGGCGGGACTGAAGCGCTTTGGGCGAGAGACATGCGTGGCTTCGCATCGCACCTGGACGTGAGTAGTGACCGGGTGGTTGAATTGGCCGAGCAGGCCATCCTCGAAGCCCCCGACGATCAGCGCCTGGCGTTGTTCGTGCATTTCTTTGACCCACATCACGACTTCATCCCGCCCAGTCCGTTCGATACCCACTTCGATCCCGAATACGAAGGCGAGATGACAGGGGAGGGGTATTGGAATAACCCCTCAATATTCGACCCAACGCTCGATTCGGGCCGAATCGTGTCTGACCGCGACCTGCAACATCTGCGCGCTCTCTATCAAGGAGAGATCGCTTGGGTAGATGATCGCATCGGCGATCTGATGGCCACGCTTGAGGCAGCAGGGCGTATGGAGAACACCCTGTTCATCGTGCTCTCAGACCACGGCGAGGAATTCTTCGAACATGGCAATCGCGGCCACCGGCAGACTCTCTACGACGAGGTCCTACGCGTGCCCCTGCTCGTTGTTCCGCCACGCTCCTCAAAGAGCGAAACGGGGCCCCTGCACTCGACCAGACAGGTTGCCCTGTGCGACCTCCTCCCCACCATCATGGACTATGTGGGCAGCCCGGCACCTGAGGGCTGCTGGGGGCGTACGCTGCGGCCCTTGGTGGAAGGCCGTGACAGACCGGCCCGAGCCGTTGTCTCGCATCTTGGATTAGGTGCGGCACACGGCTCACGCGCTCCGCTGCGAATCTTGGAGTCCTATCGCAGCGAAGAGTACAAGCTGATCCGGCGCCTGCAGTGGGGAGCGGACCCGCTTGGCCCGCAGCTGGAGGCGATTGAATGGTTTGACCTGACAGCAGATCCAGGTGAAGAGGTTCCGATCCAATCGGGCGAGCGAGCACAGATCGCCGAGACCTGGGCCGTCGCCGAAGCCGAATTCGAAGCCCTGCGACGGTTCGCGGCGCAACTGCCGCATTCACCCGTGGATGAACTCACAACGGACGTGACGAGGATCTTCATGCATGAGCTGGCCGGCCTGGGCTACGGGGGGAACGAGCTGGATGCGCCCGAGCCCGAAAACCGCTGGCCCGTAAGGCCCGGCCCGGCACTCCCGCTGCCTCCGGTCTTGCCCAGATAGAGGCCCCCCAAGTCTCCATTTGAGGCACGGGAGTGGGGCTGAGGGCCTCTACAGATGCAATGGGGTGGCTGGCCGGAAGAGCAGAACTCTGACCCTCAAGACGCCAGGATGGGCACTCGAAAAGGAAGACACCGGCCCACTCGGCGCCCAGTAGATCCCGGCGCAGGAACGTTGAGCCCCTTCATGTCTACGTCCCCCACTCCCCAGCGACTCAAGCTCCTGCCATTGGCCGGGGTTGGTGTGGTCTTATTGATCCAGGGCTGGGTCTCCATTCCAGCCAAGGATGCCGCGATCCCTTACCGCGTAGACACCCGCGAGCAACAACACGCACCGCCAACCTTGGAAAGGCCGCGGGGCGAAGCACGCATCTCATTGGAACCCAAGTCCGGATCTGCCATGCAGGGCAACGGCACCTCCCCAACCGGAACGGGCATGACCGAGCCCGGGCCGATTCTTGAGCTGCCGACACCTACCAACGCTTTCTTGAGCACGAACCTACGGGTGGTCGGCGAGGTGTTCCCTGAGATGTATAACCGGTACCTCTCTGCGCCCCCCCGCATGCGAGCAAAACTCGCGCATGCTCTGCAAACGTACAGCATGACCATCATCCTGAGCGCGAGCGGAGAAGGCCCCCTGCCCGAAGGCCATCCGATGGAGGGCGTGCTTACAGGTGCCGGCCTGTTCGATCTTGGCCGGAGTGCGTTCCATATCAACGGCTATACCTTCCAATACCACGTGGATCGCTTCCCCGAGATCCAGCAGTACCGACGAAACCGCGCGGGACAACGACGCTTTGGCCTGATCGGAGTCCGCCCACTGCCTCTCTCATCCACTCTCGATCAGGCCATCATCGATCGCGCGGCCGAGGCTTTCAGCTATCTAAATTGACAGGCCTGTTCCCTTCATCGCTCCACGTCATGTCCCTACTCCAAGCCCTCTCGACCAGCGCATTGCTCGTCACCCTTGCCCTCTGGAGCACTCCATCCAGCCAGGCTCTTCGCACACCTGACGAGGTGAATTTCGGATGCGGCGCAGCCTTTACTCGCGTGTCCTCCGAGGGCTACAGGCCCAGGTCTTCGATCCTCTATGTCACGCCGGAAGTCCACCTAGATGGCAAGAACGAGGGCTCATCGGATTCATGTGATTCCGACTTCACCTTTGGCTTCTATGCTCCAGGATTCGGCGTCTCCTACAACAACTGCGGGCTGCTCAGTGACGGCGACCGGCTGCAGTCTGGTCAGTACCACGGCGAGTTGGGCGAGTCCTGTGGCGGCACCCGACAGATTTCATTCCAGCTTGGCCTCATTAACCCCGACTTCACGGGTCACTGCCCTCCCCGGCCCCTGGCAGCACCGCTCGCCTATTCGGAAGTCTGGGAGCTACGCTGCGGCGAGCAACGCTGAAGCACTCAGGCCGTCACGGCCCGGAACACGCGAGCCATGTTGCCGCCCATCACGGCACACACATCGTCCTCATTCAGCCCACGTCGCAAGAGCGCTTGAGCAAGGTGCCCATAGCACGAAGCATCCTCGAGGCCTTCAGGGCGGCGTTGGATACCGTCGAAGTCGGAGCCTACTCCGACGTGCCGGATCCCGCACACTTCCACGGCATGTAAGACGTGGTCCACTACGCGATCCATGCAGAGCGGAGGAAGAGTGGCTTGGAGGTGGTCGGCCTGAAGATGAAACAGCCCCGTCTCGTTGTCGTGGCTCAAGGCGCGGTAGGCCTCGCTTTCACGTTCTTCCCGCTCCAATGCACCAGCATCGCCGTCAAGAAAAGACGTACAGAACACAATGCCGACCACGCCCCCGGCTGAAGCCAGATCGCTCAGCTGCGCGTCAGAGAGATTGCGCACGTGTGAATGGATGGCCGCGCATCCTGAATGGCTGGCGACGATGGGTTGGGTAGATACTTCAAGTGCGTCGTAGAAGGCCCTCTCAGAAGCGTGCGACACATCGACGACCATCCCCAGCTCATTCATGCGCCGTACGACTTCGCGGCCGAATGGCGACAGCCCTTCAGGAATATCGGGGCCAGCCCCGGCCTGACACGAGCGCACCCATGAGAGATGGTTGTTCCACACGAGGGTCATCATGCGGACGCCTCGTCGATGGTAGTGCTCGAGGTATTCCAGACTCTCCTCTATGGAGTGCCCGCCCTCGATGCCGGCAATGGCTGCGATAACCCCGTCCTCACGAGCCGAGTCGAGTCCGGCTCCGTCAACGACCGCGCGAACCTGCCCGGGGTGATTCTCGACCAGGGCGTGGTAGGCGTCCAACAGATCGTCTGTTCGGCGGCGCGCGCTGCCCGGCCCCGTAGCCAAGTACGCAGGATCCACCCAGGATACGAGTACTACTGAAGAGAGCCCCCCCTCTCGGCCTCGCACAAGATCCAGGTGGCCCGCTGTGTGAGTACCGAGGTCGTGCTCCAAGTCCACCGCCCTTTGGAGCGAATCGACGTGGGCATCAAAAACGGGAGGGAGAAATGGGGTGGCGCCCATGGCCACACCCTAGTGCAGCCCACGCCTCTGCCCCTATTGGAATTGGAGCCGGATTGCGCCAGCCCTAGGTCCCATGAGGGCCATCAGCGCCCGCCCGTGGCCGCTATCAGCGATGCCGCTCGGCAAGCGGGATGAAGCTGAAGTCGCTGATGATCACCTCCGTCAGGCCCGTGCCCAGGGGCGCGGCCTTGTTGAGCCAGACGTTGAATCGGAAGCGCTCGCGCCCCGCAGTGGGAACGAGGTGCCCGGAGGCCCTGGGGCCCACCTTGAACCAGACCTGTCATCCTGACAGTCGTGAGGGACGTCGCCCACATACTCTGCCAGAGTGGCAGACAGCCCCTTCGGGGCCTCGCCGACGGGGTCGCGGAATTGTCCATATTGGTGCTCCTAAACCATTAGCCTTAAAGCAGTTACGTATTCACTACTTTGGGTCGGTCGGCCGCCCGTCAGCGGCACGCTCTTTGCTTTCCTGACCAGACGGCCCGCAGTTCCGATGCGGTCGCCCCCTCTATTATGTCCTTTGAGCCCCTGCCCACCTCCGCTGGCCGCGACCTGCGCATCCTGATCGCGGACGATGACCAGGACCTGTGCCGCGGCGCCGCCGAGCTGCTCGACCCTCTTGGGATCGAAGTCCTCCGGGCGGCCAGCGGGACCGAGGCCTTGGGCCTCTTCCGTAGAGAAGCCACTGTGCACTTGGCCTTGCTGGACGTACACATGCCCGACCGCGGCGGTCTGGACCTCTTTGAAGCCCTGCGCCTTGAGGCTCCGACGCTGCCCTGCATCTTGTGGTCCGCCGAAGCCAGCGAGGCCTACGAGCAGGTTGCCCTGCGCTCGGGCGTCTCGGCCTTCTTGCGCAAACCGGTTCACCCCGACACCCTGCGCGGCGAAGTACAGCGCGTCCTTCACGATCACTGGGGGAGCAACAACTAGCTCTCACCTTTCCCTCCACCGCCGTCATCCGACGGTCGGCGCCCCTCCAAGGCACCCCCTTTTTTCACTGTTCCCAAGACATCAACAAGAGAATCCCAATGGCCACCAAGACCAAAAAGAAAATCGCCATCCGCCCCTTAGGCGATCGCCTGCTCGTTCAGCGCATCGAAGCTGAAGACAAGACCGCTGGCGGCATCCTGCTCCCCGAGAGCGCCAAGGAGAAGCCCAAGGAGGGCATCGTCCTTTCGCTCGGTGACGGCCGCTCCCTCGACGACGGAACCAAGAGCACCTTCTCCGTCAGCGCGGGCGATCGTGTCCTGTTCACATCCTATGCCGGCACCGACGTCAAGTACGCGGGCGAGGACTACATGATCATGCGCGAGGACGACCTCCTCGCCATCATTGACTGAGCTAGTCCGCCAACGAACCCCCACCCCAGCACAAGGAGCAGCCCCATGGCCGCCAAGCAGATCAGTTACGACGCAGACGCCCGCGAGCACATCCGTGCCGGAGTACGCAAGCTCGCCAGAGCTGTCAAAGTCACCCTCGGTCCCCGAGGCCGCAACGTTATCATCGAGAAGGCCTTTGGAAGCCCAACCGTCACCAAGGACGGCGTGAGCGTCACCAAGGAGATCGAGCTCGAGGACGCCTACGAGAACATGGGCGCACAGCTCGTGAAGCAGGTGGCTGCGAAGACCAACGACGCTGCGGGTGATGGCACGACCACCGCCACCGTCTTGGCCGAAGCCATCTTCGAGGAAGGTCTGAAGAACGTCACCGCCGGTGCGAGCCCCGTGGGCCTCAAGCGCGGCATCGACAAGGCCGTGGACGCCTGTGTAAACCACTTGCACAAGATCTCCACCCCCATCAAGGGCACCCAGGACACTGCGCAGGTGGCCTCCATCGCCTCCAACAACGACCCTGAAATCGGCGCCATGATCGCCGAGGCCATGGATCGCGTGGGCAAGGACGGAGTCATCACGGTCGAAGAGGGCACCACGCTCGACACCTACGTCGAGTGGGTTGAGGGCATGCAGTTCGACAAGGGCTACCTGTCCCCGCACTTCATCACTAATCCCGACACAATGCAGGTGGAGTTCGAGAACCCGGCCATTCTTGTGCACGAGAAGAAGCTCTCTTCCATCAAGGAAATCGTGCCCCTGCTCGAGCAGGTGGCCCAGTCCGGCAAGCCCCTTGTCATCATCGCCGAGGATATCGACGGCGAGGCTCTGACGACCCTCGTGGTCAATCGCCTGCGCGGCGCTTTCCCCTGCGTCGCTATCAAGGCACCCGGGTTCGGCGATCGTCGCAAGGCCATGATGCAGGACATCGCGGCCCTGACGGGTGGCCAGGCTGTGATTGAGGACATGGGCACGTCGATTGAGACCATGACCCTGAAGGACCTGGGCTCCGCCAAGAAGGTCGTCGTCACGAAAGACGATACGACCCTCGTTGAAGGTGCCGGCAAGAAGTCCGAGATCAAGGGCCGCATCGCTCAGATTCGCGCCGAGATCGAAAACACCAAGTCGGACTACGATCGCGAGAAGCTTCAAGAGCGCCTCGCCAAGCTGTCTGGTGGAGTGGCCCAGGTTCACGTGGGTGCCGCCACGGAAGCTGAGATGAAGGAGAAGAAAGCTCGCGTCGAAGACGCCCTGCACGCGACCCGCGCGGCCGTGGAAGAGGGCATAGTCTCCGGTGGCGGAACCGCTCTGCTCTCCTGCATCCCGGTCGTCGAAGCTCTCAAGCTGAGCGATGACGAGCGCATCGGTGCCCTCATCGTGCGTCGCGCGCTTGAGGCTCCCCTGCGCCAGATCGCTGAGAATGCCGGCCAGGACGGTGCCGTGGTGGTTCAGAACGTCTTGCAGTCCAAGGCCAAGAACTGCGGCTACAACGCCGCGACGGACACCTACGAAGACCTCGTCAAGGCGGGAGTGATCGACCCCACCAAGGTGGTGCGATCAGGCCTGCAGAACGCGGCTTCGGTTGCCAGTCTGCTGCTGACAACGGACGCCCTGGTCTCCGAGCTGCCCAGCAACAATGATGCCGATGCAGGCGGCGGCCACAGCCACTAGGCGTCGCCACAAGCGAAGGCGCCAACGCTTCCAGCGGGCCGCCCGCTCCTATTGGGACGCACCGCGGGCGTACCCACCCAGAATTCCGCGCCGGGGTATGCTGTTTATGAGCCTACAAACCCAGGAACAACCCACGATGCACGCCCACTCCATGCACAGCCGACGACCTACCCGGCCCCGTCACGCCTGCCGCTTCATCTCGGTGGCATTGGTCGGGAGTCTCTTCGGTGCTGCTTTCGCCAACGCTCAGGACCTCCAAGTCTCCCTCTGGCGCAACTCCAACTGGCCAAACGGTCTTGATATTGACCGTTCCGGCGGGATCTCCTTCGGCGACCTGGATGCGGACGGTTGGGTTGATTTCTTCGGAGCACGCTCGGGCGAACTCTGGCACAACCTGGGTGGCCAGGATTGGGAGGTCTATCAGAACGTCTTGCCGCTCCAACCCCGCTATGGATGCGCCATCGGTGACTTCAATATGGACGGCTACCCAGACATCGCCACCGAGACTCGTGGGACGGTGCAGGAGGACGTGCAGCTGCTACGCAATACCGGCACCCTGCCGGGTTTCATCAACGTCATGCGCCCCGGAGTGGTGGATGAGGTCCCCTGGGGCAACTGCGAAACAAACCTGTGGGCTGACGTGGACTTCGACGGGGATCCCGACCTGTTCGTACCCGTCTATCCTGCTTGGGTTCCCATGAGCGGCAGCCCTGGGAACTTCTTCCTTCAAAACATGGGGCCGACGGGGCCGGGCGGAGAACACCGTTTCCTCGAACTCAGTCGCGAGGTGGGGTTGGACAACATCCCCGGCACGGATCGTCCGGAGGGAGCGGAGTTCTGCGACGTGGATGGTGACGGGGACCTTGACCTCTACTGCAACGGCACCCTCTACCAGAACCGTTCGACCCTGGGGGCCCCCATGTTCATGCCGTTGGATACCCCGGCCAGTGGCATCCCGGGTCGCAGCACGACCGACGAGGGCATTTTCTTCTTCGACTACGACTTGGACGGTGACTTCGATCTTCTAATCTCATGGTGCGCCGACCTGATGATCCGCATCCTCGAGAGCAATGGGGACGGAACGTATTTCCTGACCAAAAAGAAGGTCATCGAGATGAACGGCGGCATTAACTGCCTGGGAGTTTCTCACGCAGACTGGGACAACGATGGAGACATCGATATCAGCACCCAGACGATCTTCCGCCGCAACATGTTCGTGGAGACGGGCCAGCGCAAGTTCGTCGTGGCCACTCATCCGATCCCCCCAGGCAACCTTGTCAATGCGGTCCATTCCTGGGCCGACTGGGACAAGGACGGAGACATGGACCTGGGAATCGGTGCCTTCGGCTCGGTACGGGGCTTCCTCTACGACAACACCATTTACGATGAGACCACGCCCGCCGACCAACGGCGGTTCGTGCGGGTCAACGTTGTGATGGACGCCCCAGGTGTGCCCTTCGGTCTGGCCAACGAGTACGGCGCCTCGGTGGAGGTCGCCGTCGAAGGCGACGGCACGGGTCACCGCCGACGCCAACTGGTAACGAGCGCAGGGGGCTACATCACCCAGAACGAATATGCCCTGCACTTCGCGCTGCCCCCCGATCCCGACCCCACCGATCCCGACCAGGACCTCTACTTCAGCATCGCCGTCGACCTCCCCTCCGACCCCAGTGTGGGCTTCCGGCGAATTGACCGGCACGTGAATCCACGACTCGCGCGCATTCCCCTGGCTCACCTGGTCGACCGTGAGGTAACGGTCTACCGCAGCGGGAAGGTCGTCGTGGACGGCTGCGAGTTCCCGCCCCTTACCGCTGCTCAGCCTATTCTCGTCACGACAACCGACGGTTTGGCGCGCGCGACGAATAGCATTCCCCTCACGCCGCCCACTAGTGCGCCAGGATCCGACTGGTACGTCGGCCTCGCATTCGACACAGCACCCGGCGGTAGTCCTTTGCGCGTCCAAGAGGTCATCCTCGACGGGCGCATCGGCCCAGGGGCGCCAACCTGTGGCGTTGGTAAGGCAGAGATCGCCTTCTGGGACGTAAGTGATCCCGCAAACCCTTTCATCGTGCCGGGCGGGACATTCGACGTGGAACGTCAAATTCGTAACGACCGAAACGCCTACCCGGTCAGTGTGGCGCTCCCCGCCGGTCGTCGCTATCGAGCGGTGGCGCGTGTGGACCAGCTGCGCGCAACGCCAATTAAGGCTCCCATCGTCAATGCTCAGGTCACGGTACGCGGGGGCTTGTCCTTCACGGACTCCACCCCCTGCAACGGGGTCGCCGTCGTGAACGCGGTGCGGGATCGCAAGCAGGCCTACCTCTCCCTGCGCTTTGCTGACGATCCCGGGGCCCTCTGGGTGGATTTGGAATACGCCCTGCCCGGCAAAGGCGGACCTTCATCCCTGCAAGGATCCGGAGTCATTGCCCCGGGAAGCCAACTGACGCTCTCATTTACTGGCGCCCCTGCAAACCTGAGCACCAATCTGATCGTAGGCCTTCGCGCCGATTGCCGCTCCATGGCTGGAGGCCTGCAGGTGCCTTCAGCTGATTCGGTCACGACCATTCAGACCGACGCCTCGGGCGCGTGGCAGACAACCATCACGGTGCCCGCCACGGCCCTGCCTGGATCAAGTCTCTATGCGCAGGTCTGGTTCCCCGAAGACGGAACACCCGCTGGACGCGCCGCATCCAACGCCATCTCGGCAACCCTGCCGTACTGAACACTCATCGGAAGGAGAGGCCATCGGTGTCCTCGGAGGTGCTGATGCCCAAGGCGGAGAGATCCAGTTCCAGGGCGGCTGTACCCGAAGTCTGGGAACCGAACGTCCCCACGAAACGGCTGACGTCTTCGTCCGCTCCGGTGCCTCCGGCAGCCGTATACGTGCCAAGGGTCGAGAACAGCATGTCCGGGCCATCAAAGGTCACGGCACCCACGTCGTGGCCGCCGATGCTCCCAAAGCCAACGTCCGAGCCGTCGAAGTGCAGCGCGAAGCTGCCACTGGTTGCCGCCCCGAGCGAACTCGGGGTGAAGATCACCACGTCCTCGTCCCTGCGTGGTGATTGACCAGCCGTTCGCAGAGTCCCAACCGTGGAGATCGCCAGTCGGCCATCGTCATATTCATAGACCGCATCGATGTCCTCTCCATTGGTGGTCATATTCACATCGGAACCGTCGAACAGGAACGCGAACGTGCCTGCCGTGTTGGCCCCCGTGCTGGTGAAGGTGAACACCACGAGATCTGAATCATCGACAACCTCCCCATTGGGCCCACCCGTCAAACCCGGAAGGGTGGTTGTCGTGTTGAAGGAGAGGATAAGGCTGCCATCGGCTCGCACGTGCAGCGCGTTGATGTCCGTACTACCCACTCCCACGTCGGATGCGTCGAAGTGCCAGGACCAGAGGCCTGTGGCTGCGTCGAAGGTGACGACATCCTCGTCACGGACCTTGCCCACCCCAGGAACGTTGGTGGTTGTCAAGAACGACAGGTAGTGCAGACCGCCAACCGATGGCTCGTTCACTGTGATGTAGCCAACCTTCGTCATGGTGTCACTGCCACCAGGGCCCGTCACCGTGAGGGCAACGGTGTAGGTACCCGCGGCCGTGAAGGTGTAGCTGGGGTTTTGGCTCGAAGAGCTACCCCCATCACCGAAGTCCCAAGACCAAGACGAGACGCTGCCTAACGAAAGATCGCTGAATGCAACGATCAACGGTGCATCTCCGGATGTCGGAGTGCCCGAGAAGTCCGCCGTGGGAGCCGGTTCGTTCACCGTGACGTAGCCTACTTTCGTGGCTGTGTCCGTACCGCCGGCACCCGTAACCGTCAGGGCCACCGTATAGGTACCCGCCACGGTGTAGGTGTGGCTCGGGTTCTGGCTCGAAGAGCTACCCCCATCACCGAAGTCCCAAGACCAAGACGAGACGCTGCCTAACGAAAGATCGCTGAATGCAACGATCAGCGGTACATCCCCCGAGGTCGGGGTGCCCGAGAAGTCCGCCGTGGGCGGTGGTTCGATCACCGTGATGTAGCCCACCTTGGTGGCAGTATTGCTGCCACCGGGGCCGGTCACGGTCAGGGCCACCGTGTAGGTGCCTGCCGCCGAGTAGGTGTGGCTCGGGTTCTGGGCTGAGGAGCTGCCTCCGTCACCGAAGTCCCAGGACCAGGTACTGAAGACGCCCGTAGATAGATCGCTGAATGCGACGATGAGCGGTGAGACGCCAGAAGTCGGGGTGCCCGAGAAGTCGGCCGTCGGCGGCGAATCGGCCACCGTGATATAGCCGACCTTAGTCGTCGTATCGTTCCCGCCAGGGCCGGTCACCGTCAGGGAGACTGTGTAGGTTCCTACAGCGCCGTATGTGTGGCCCGGATTCTGGGCCGAGGAGCTGCCTCCATCACCGAAGCTCCAAGACCACGTGCTCAGGTTGCCCGTTGACAGATCACTAAAAGCCACGACGAGCGGTGAGACGCCAGAAGTCGGGGTTCCCGAGAAGTCGGCCGTAGGGGCCGGCTCGTTCACGGTGATGTAGCCCAACTTGGTGGCCGTGTCCGTACCGCCGGCACCCGTCACCGTTAGCGCCACTGTGTAGGTGCCCGCCACGGAGTAGGTGTGACTCGGATTCTGAGCCG
>DUDB01000014.1:5619-5894 GCA_012959525.1 Planctomycetota bacterium | reverse complement strand
GGCATCGCTTGCGACCTGCGCCTTCTCTGAGGTGTGGATTGGAGCTGACTAGCATCCGCCATGCTTCAAGTTTGTTTACAGAGCGAACGTAGCGCTGAACGGACACCGTGTTTGTGGCGTGTAGGCGTCGAAGAAGCAACGGCTCCGGAATGTGGTGGATAGAGCACTTCGTCGCAAACCGTGTCCAAAACTCCCAATCTTCCCCACCGTTCAAGTTGGTATTGAATCCCCCTACATGCTCAAAGGCGCTTCTGCGCACCATGCTGGAGATGCGC
>DUDB01000014.1:5215-5581 GCA_012959525.1 Planctomycetota bacterium | reverse complement strand
TCTCAAATAGGATTCTTGAGACCTCCTCACGAGTTCCGCTCCAATTGATTAGGGCGCGCCTTGCATTCTCATCCACCCCTGCCCCAGTTATTACTTGGTCGTTTTCTTCGATGAAGGCCACATCGGAATGAACGGCACCGCAATCGGGGTTCTCCAGCATGTACTCGACCTGCAGTTGGAGTTTTTGAGGATGCCAAACGTCGTCTTGATCCAAGAACGCAATCAGTTGCGCTGACGTCTTTTGTGCTGCTCGCATTCGAGCTGCGGCGGCACCGCCATTTGTCTCCTGCACATACAATTGGCTTCGCCCCTGATCCTGGTCCAGTAATTCACGCAGATAGTCCAGCGAACCATCATTGGAATGGT
>DUDB01000014.1:0-5136 GCA_012959525.1 Planctomycetota bacterium | reverse complement strand
TGCGCTCTGAGGCTCGCCAAGGCTCTCTCAATATACGTAGCACCACGGTAGTGGGGGAGGAGTACATCTACACCCGGAGAGCCATGATTGATTTGTTGGGTCATGGGAATGCAACCTGATCGAGAACCCATGAACGAGCCGGCCCACAGCCGGAACGGCCAAAGTCAATTGGAAGTCTCTCGGTCCCTAATGTGCTTGCGCTGCTCCTTTGGGGTGTCGCGTTGGTCGCCTCCGGAGTGGTTCTGGTTAGATGAGTTTGCACCTGTTGCGGATGGAGTGTTTGTTCCATCTCAAGCCCAGCCTTACCCCAACACCCCTCTGGTACCTGCTCTGAGCATGGAGGATATGAACGTAGACGGGGCATGTGAGATTATAAGGCTCAAGCGCAAGGACCATCACCTAGGTCAGGGCTTTGGATTTCCCCATCGCTTGGTGTCAGCCGGGACCCGGCCCTTGGCAATGACAATCCTCCTCAACCGGGTCACGGCTCCCGCCGACACTACTCTACGTTGAGTTGTGGATCCTGTTCTGAGTACATTCTCCTCGGGTGACAAGCAGAATCAGCCGCAACGGACCGGCCTCCTGTCACGGTCAAACCCACCACCAAACTCCTCTGGCTGGGCCTCGGCCTCTTTTCCATATTCGGATTCCTGGCGACCTACGAACCGGGGATCCACTGGATCTGGAAGGTCATCTACGCCGCACTCATCTCTCTGAGTCTGTACGGCCTCTACCCACGCAAGTCTCGGGACTCGTAGCGCAGCAGCCTGACAGCGAAGAGGTGCGGAGCAGAGGCCCTAGACGTCGCAGGTCTCCACGGCGTGGATCATCGCCTTGCGACGGTCTCCCCGGGGACGGAACTCCTGGCCCACGTAGCCCTTGAAGCCAGTGGCTGCAATGGCCTCCATGATGGCGGGGTAGTACAGCTCCTGGGTCTCGTCGATGTTGCTGCGGCCGGGGACGCCCGCGGTGTGGTAGTGGCCGAAGTGCTCGTGGTGCTCTTGGATGGTGGCGATGATGTCGCCCTCCATGATCTGGGCGTGGTAGATGTCGTAGAGGATCTTGAACGAGTCCGAGCCCACCTTCTGCACCAGGTCGACGCCCCAGGTGGAGCGGTCGCACATGTAGCCGCGGTGGTCCCGCTTGGAGTTGAGCAGCTCCATCTGGATCGTCTGCCCCTTCTCTGCAGCGTAGTCCGTGATCTGCCCCAGCGCCTCGGCGCAGTTCTCCAGGCCCTCCTTGTCGCTCAGGCCGGCCTGCCGGTTTCCAGAGAAGATGATCACGTTCTCAAAGCCAGCCTCGGCGTTCTGGTCGATGCGCTGCTTGAGGATCTCGAGGGCGATCTCGTGGTTCTCCTTCTTGTTGATCGAGTTGCCGATCCCGATGCCGCGCTCCATGGACGGCGTCATGGTGCTGACGAGGCCGTACTTCTTCAGCAGGGGGAAGTCCCGCGGGTGGACCACGTCGATCCCCGAGAGGCCGAGCTCCACGCAAAGCTGGCAGAGCTCCTCGAGCGGGCCTCCATAGCACCAGCCCACGCCAGCCTGCTTGAGGCGTCCCTTCTTGATGCCGTGCTCTCGTGCGGGCTCATCGTCCTGGCGGGCGATGGCGCTGCCCACGACGGCGAGGGCCAGGGGAGCGGTGAGGAGTGAGCGTCTACTGAGGTCGTTTGGGGTCATCTGATATCTCCTTGGTTGGGTCGTGGTCCTAGTCTGCACGAAGAGGGCACCTCCCGGCCAGATGGTGGCTGCTACGATGGGCGTGTGCACGTGCTCCGCCCCGCGGCCTGCACCTGAGCCATGTGGACCGTCGCCCTCACACTCGCCGCCCTCGCCGCGCCCCAGGAGCCCTTCGGACCCTTCGATCCCTACCATCCCGGCCCGGGATCGCCGCGCCTGACCACGCCCCAGTGGGTCGGCGAAGAGGGGGTGGAGGCCGTGGTCGTCCTGTCGATCGACGACATGCGGGCGCCCGAACCCTACGACCGCTACCTGTACCTGATCCTCAACCGGCTCGAAGCCATCGACGATCGCGCGCCGGTCAGCATCTTCGTCAACGGGCTCGAGCCGGGGCACCCCACCCTCCAGACCTGGCTCGGCCGAGGGCTCTCCCTCGAGGTCCACACCACCGACCACCCCTGCCCCCTGCTCCAGGGCGGCGACCTCTCCCGCGCGCGCTCGACGGTAGAGCGCTGCATCGACCTCTTGAACGAGGTGCCGGGCAGCAGCCCGGTCGCCTATCGCATGCCCTGCTGCGACTCGATCAACTCGGTCAGCCCGCGCTTCTTCGCGGAGATCTTCGAGGGGCACACCGAGGCGGGAAACCACCTCACCATCGACTCCTCGGTCTTCAACGTGTTCGGGGACGAGCGCTTCCGGCAGCACCTGCCCGCCGACCGCTCCTTCGTCAACACGATCGAGGGCTACCCCTATCCCTACGTGATCGGCAAGGCCTGCTGGGAGCTGCCCTGCGCGGTGCCGAGCGACTGGGAGGCCCAGCACCTGCGCGGGCCCAACCACCCCGAGACCGTGGCCGACATGAAGGCCGCCCTCGATTGCTGCGTCGAGGCCAAGGGGGTCTTCACCCTGGTCTTCCATCCCCACAACTGGATTCAGGCCCGGCAGGTCGTCGAGCTGATCGATCACGCAGACCAGACCTACGGCCGGCGCGTGAAGTTCCTGAACTTCCGCGAGGTCCAGGAGCGCCTGGACGCGACCGTCGGCAGCCTGCGCCTGGCGGATGGGAGCCCCAGCGGCGCGCGGCTCCTCGACCTGGACGGGGACGGCCTCCACGACGTGGTCGGGCCCGGCCGGACCCGGCGCTGGACGGGAGCGGGATGGGAGGACGGTCCCTTCCCCGGTACCGGCCCCCTCACCTTCGGCGTCGGCCCCGAGGGGGAGGCACGGGCCCTGGGACCCGCAGGCTCCTGGCGCTTCTTGGACGGGGGATGGACGGAGTGCCCCGAGGTCGCGGCCGAGGACGCGCTCCTCTTCGACCTGGACGGGGACGGGATCAGCGAGCTCCTGCGCGGTGACGATGTGCTGCGTGCCCGAGACGACGGCGGCTGGGAGCCCCTGGGCTTTGCGCTTCCCGTCGCTCGGCATGACGACGAGGGCCGGGACGCCGGGGTGCGCCTGGTCGACCTCGACGGGGACGGCCTCATGGACCTGGTCGCCTCCAGCGAGCGCGGCGCCTCGGTACACCGCCTCCTGTCCATGGAGCGGGGCTGGACCGAGGGCGGCGCCACCAGCCTCCCGCCCATCACCATCGAGGGTCACGAGCGCGGAGTCTGGGCGCACTCGGGGCACCTTTGGTGGCAGAACGAGGACACGGCGAGCCTGCCCAACCACGTGGACCGGCGCTCCTTCACCCAGCTGCTCGCCGCCCTGCCCCCGGTGCCCCTCTCCCCCGAGGAGTCACGACGCGCCCTCGAGGTGCAGGGACCCCTGGAGGTACGGCTCGCAGCGGCGGAGCCCCTGGTGCGTGACCCGATCGCCTTCGACTGGGACGCCGCCGGCCACCTGTACGTGGTGGAGATGGGGGACTACCCCCTCGGCTCGGAGGCGGGCGGGCGCGTGCGTCGGCTGGTTGACCGTGACGGGGACTGGCGCTACGACGAGGCGACGACTTTCCTGGACGGGCTCGCCTTCCCGACCGGCGTGGCACCCTGGCGCGACGGCGTGCTGGTCACCTGTGCCCCCGACATCCTCTTCGCCCGTGACACCTCCGGTGATGGAGTCGCGGATGAGGTGAGCGTGCTGGTCACCGGCTTCGGAGAGGGCAACCAGCAGCACCGTGTGAACGGGCTGTGGTGGGGACTCGACAATGCCTACCACGGGGCGAACGGAGACAGCGGTGGGGCGGTCGGGCCGCCGGGTGCCGGCACTCTCGTCGATCTCTCTGGCCTGGATTTTGCGCTCTATCCGGACGAGGCCCGGGTCGTCGCTGAGGCGGGCCAGACCCAGTTCGGCAAGACCCGGGACGACTGGGGCAACTGGTTTGGCGGCAACAACTACGAACCGGCGTGGCACTTCCCCCTCGCGTCGCGCTATCTGGCACGTGCGCCCCACGTGGTGCCACCGCCTTCACACCTGTCGGTGATCCCCGGTGGACAGGAGGTCTTCCCGCGCGCTCCGGTACCTGCGCGCTTCAACGACCCGGGAGCCGCCCGCCGCTTCACCTCGGCCTGCAGCCCCACCATCTACCGGGGCGAGGTGCTGCCCCTGGCCGGTGACCTTTTGGTGTGCGAGCCGGTCCACGGCCTCGTCCATCGCAGGCACCTCACCTCCCAGGGCCTGTCCTTCATGGGCGAGCGCACCGGGGCCGGTGCCGAGTTCCTGGCCTCGACCGACCCGACCTTCCGTCCGACGATGGTGCGTACCGGCCCGGACGGAGCGCTCTGGGTTGCCGACATGTCCCGGGCGGTGATCGAGCACCCCGAGTGGATCCCCGACGACTGGGAGGAGCGCCTGGACCTGCGGGAGGGTCACGACCGCGGACGCCTCTACAGGATCGTCCACGCCGTCGTGCAGCACCCAATGCGCTTCCCCTCCCTGGGTTCCTCGACGGACGCGGAGCTGGTGCGTGCCCTCAAGAGCGGCAACGGCTGGGTGCGTGACTGTGCCCAGCGCCTGCTCGTCGAGCGTGGTGCATCGGTTGCGGGTCACCTTACGGAACTCCTGCGCGCCGGGTCGCGGCCAACGGCGCGTCTGCACGCCCTGTGCACCCTCGACGGACTGGGCGAGCTGCGCGAGGAGGACGTCGGGGCTGCCCTCGCCGATCCACACCCGGGCGTTCGCCGCCACGCTGTGCGTCTGGCCGAACCCTTCGCGAGCGCATTGCTCGATGCGCTGGCCCCCCTCGCGAGGGACCCCGACGCCCGGGTACGGCTGCAGCTGGCCTGTAGCCTTGGAGCCTGCCGCGACCCGCGTGCGGGGGGGCTGCTCACGGAGCTGCTGATAAGAGATGGCGCGGACGCCCATGCGCGTGCGGCGGCCCTGTCCTCATTCCGCGCCGAGCACCTGTCCGAGGCTCTTGCCGCCGCGGCCGACGAGGGGCTGCGCAGGGAGCTCCTCCTGATCGCGGCGAGGCTCGAGGGTGCGGATCCCATGGCCCTGCTCCTTGCGTGCAAGGTCC
>DUDB01000013.1 GCA_012959525.1 Planctomycetota bacterium | reverse complement strand
ATACAAGCAACCTGTCGCCAACAAGGGCGAAGAATCTGTCGCTTTATACAACAGGCCGTCTACGACTATTTTGAAGGGAACCAACCCACTGGTTTGCTACCGGTATAAACAACTACACCCATGAACGGCTACAAAGGATCAGCGGCTGTAGTGACGGCGATTCAACTCGCACTCGACGATGTGGGAGGCTCGGTGGCGCGTGCGAAGCGCCACCCAAGTGTCTGGCGTAGGCTCGTCAGCGTCGCCAAAGAGACTGTCTGTGACCAACCACTGTGGAAGCTCCAACGTGTCCGGGGTGGAGTGCACGACTTCCTGTATGCTCAAGGGACCGGGCAGGTTCATTCCATCACCCTCCGCGCCGGTGTCGCCTACTGCCTGAGAGAGTTTCGCAACCATATCCAAACCCTCGTCCAAGATGCATGGGTCAGGTGGATTCGTGAGGCACGCCAGAACGGCGCGATCATCGGGGAGACGGCTGACCTTCACTCGTTTCTTTTCGGCAGCGAGCGTGCGAATCTGGGCGTCTATGTGCCCCTGCTGAAGGACCTACAGAAGGATTCGTGCTTCTACTGCGGCGGAATGTTGAATGGGCGGGGGGAGGTCGATCACTTCGTCCCGTGGTCTCGATATCATCTTGATGCCGGGCAGAACTTCGTGCTTGCACACTCCGGGTGTAACAACGACAAGCGGGACGTGCTGGAACAGAATGAAACCGTCATTCCAGTGGGAGAATGTCAATGAGAGCGACGAGCATCGTATTCGCCATTCCGTTTCTCGCAGTCGGTGTCGTCGGTCCAGGTGTCGTCAGCGCCAGACCCGAAACACCGGTTTTCTCGGTGAACGCCGACGGGGATGACGCGAGATGGCAGCCGCGGACGTATGTGTCCTACAGGACGCCGCGACCGGTCATCGTCGACGGCAACCTCGACGAGGAGATCTGGTGGAGTGCCGAATGGAGTGATCCGTTCGTCTTCATCTCAGCGCCCCTGCTCTGGCCTTCGCCCCATCCCATCGAGCCGCAGGACACCCGCATGGCCATGGTGTGGGACGACGAGAATCTCTACGTCGCGATCCGGCTCCAGGAGGAGAATGTCTGGGGCCGGCTGACCAAACGGGATACCGTCATCTACAACGACAACGACATCGAGATGTTCCTCGACCCCAGCGGGGACGGCGCTGACTACTTCGAGATCGAAATGAACGCGTTGAACACGATGTGGGACATGTTCCACGACAAAGAGTACCACAGGGCCAGCGCCCTGGATGCGTTCTATGACATTGCAGGTCTGCGCCACGCGGTTGCCGTTCACGGGACACTGAACTACCATCACGACCGGGATGTGGGCTGGACGGTCGAGATCCAATGGCCCTGGAAGGCGATCGGTGAACACGCCGGAGACAACCCGGTACCACCAGTACGGGGAACGGTCATGAGGGTGGACTTCTCCCGAGTGCAGTATCCGGCCGACTACAGCGGGCTTTCCGCAGGGCCCATGCAGTCCCAGTCGGGCGACTGGCTGTGGAGCCCGCTGGGAGGGCTCTACGACGTCCACCACCCGGAGATGTGGGGTCGTGTCGTATTCACGGACAGTCTCTCCGGATTCGAGCATATCGACGTCGATATGGAGGGCTGGTCGAAGCTGTACGAACCTCCAAGTCCGCCACAGCTGAGCAGTCAGGATCTGGATGAGATGGTCTACCTGCCGGAATGCACCCTCACTCTCGGCCCCGATCCCTCCGATGGGGTCCACAGCCCGGCCCACGAGGTGAAGGTTGGGGCTTTCTGGATGGACAAATACGAGGTCACGGTCGAGCGATTCACACGGTTTCTGAACTCCGGGGTCAGCGATGAATTCTACTCCGGGTACATGGCCGATCCCGATTACTGTGGAATCCTCAGGGAGGGGAGCAAGTACCGCATCGTTCCGGGAAGGGAGCAATACCCCGTCGTGTTCGTCACCTATGACGCAGCCCTGGCCTATGCCGGCTGGGCAGGCAAGAAACTACCGACCGAAGCGCAATGGGAGCGCGCCGCCAGGGGACCGGAGGGAAGGACGTACCCCTGGGGACAGGAGCCCCCGGATCCGGGTTACTGCAACGCCGATTTCTGGTTCGGCGGGTCGACGCCGGTTGGCAGCTTTCCCAAAGGAGTCTCCCCTGAAGGAATCCACGATCTGGGCGGCAATGCCAAGGAGTGGTGCCTGGATCTCTACAGGTCCTATCCCGGGGGCGAGAGGATGGTCTTCCTCGGCGAGAAAGAGCCGTTCATCTACGAGCCTCCCGTGAACGAGCTTTTCGTCATCCGCGGGGGAGGATGGACGAAGCAGCTTCCCAACATCCGGGCCGCCTACAGAGGAGCGGACAGCCGCAGCCGAAAATTCATCGCTCTTGGGTTCAGGTGTGTGAAGGAGTAGGTGGGCAACTATTGCGATTCGGAGGGTGGGTGAGATGCGGCCTTGCCAGCACTGAGCCACAAGGACGATATTGTCAGCAACCTGTCACGGGTCCTTTTCGCGCAGCGCCGACATCTTCTCGGCGATGGCCAGTCGTAGCTTTCCTCAGCGGGAGTCTCGTTCGCCAGGTCGCCGCAGGGAGTGATCACGGACCGAAGAAGCCATCCATGGGGAGGATCTCGAATTGTCAGCATCCATGCCGTCCATGTCGAGTCTCTCGGCAGCGGGTTCCTCATCGGGGACGACCTTGTCGCCACCAACTATCATGTGCTTGAGGGCAGTGCTGCAGGTCAGGTACGCTTTCCTGGTCCACAGGATATTCGTAGGCGGGGATGGGTCTCGCCGGGGGGCAACTGCCAATGCTCAAGAACCTGATAGTCACCGTTGTTGTTGTCGTCACAGCCCTTCCAGCAGCAGCATCGAGCAAGATCGTTTTCAGGGGCAAGCCACTGATCCACGTGGTCGTGTCGCCAGACACCGTTGTGCACGAAGTAGTCCCCCCCGGCAAACGTGATCAGTTCATGACGCTGATTACGAAGGACGACAAGTCAGACACCTACACCTGGGCTTCACGCGAAGACCATGAAATGTTTGCTGTTCCCTCTGGGACCTTTGTTTACTTCCTTGCACCCGCGACCGGCATCGTCAAGGTCGGGAACATCAAAGAGATGAAGAGGGTGTTTACGAGTGTCCTGTTGCCCCAGTTGACAGGTATGTCTGAAGCCGACGCAGCACATCTATTTTGGCAACACGACCTGCTCCCGGAAGGAGAAGGATATGCAGAAGCCCCGTCTCATCTACTACAACGACGCCCATCACTTTCACGGCAAGCGCATCGAACCGCCCGCCAGTATCCACATGCTGCAGTGGCCGGTGGACGAGGTGGCGGGCACGGGCGTGGATCTGTTGGTACTGGGCCTCGGTTACGGCGACGTCTATTTCCACGACAGCAAGGTGGGCCGCGTCATCGGCCAGAAGAAAGAGGTGTGGGAGAATTACATCGACTGGCGTATCATGCGCATGGTGGAGGAGGCGGCGAAACTCGACACCGATCAGGTGCGCGAGGTCACCAGGAGGGGCCGGGAGTTGGGAATGAAGGTGTTCCCCAGCCTCAAGGTTCAAGACGTGGGGCAGCCGGGAGGCCAGCGCTGCGGCCTGCTCAAGTGGGAGCAGGGGAAGGAAGTCTGCCTGGGCGTCGTAGGCAGGAACGAATGGGCCTACGATTTCGCTCTCGAGAGCGTACGCGAGAACAAGCTGACCCTCATACGCGAAATCCTCTCGGACTATGAAGCGGACGGCATCGAACTGGACTTCATGTTCGGCGACGCCTACTGCAAGCCGGACGAGACCGACGCTGCATCCATCCTATCCGAGTACATGTCTCAGGTTCGCTCGACGGCGCGCGAGATCGGGGCCCAGCAGGACCGCGAGATCCCCGTCATGGTGCGGGTCTGCCTGGAGCGCGAGGACAATCTGGCCATGGGCCTGGACGTGGAGGCGTGGCTCGCCGATGGCAGCGTCGACTTCGTCGTCGGCCAGGACAAGCGTGTCCTCGGAGATACGCAGCCGATGCCGGAGTGGCTACCCGTCGCGGCCAACGCGGCGGGGGGCGCCGCCTACTACCGCCCGCCGCGCCGGGTGTACGACGAGCGTACGGGGTTGCCCAGCATCGAGATGACCCGGGCCCTCAGCCAGACCCTCGACAAGGGGGGATACGCGGGGCTATATCACGGCTACATGCGCTGGCCGTTCAGCGATGAGGAGTATCGGTTCCTGCGCGAGGCCGCCTTCCCCGAGGTGACGCGCCGGAAGCCGAAGCGCTACTACCTGCAGCCGCGGGAGGGCGTGGAGGGGGAGCCGACGACGACGCCGGAACGCCAACTGCCGGTGGCGCTGGAGGAGGGGAAGACGGAACGCCTGGGGATCTGGGTGGCCGACGACGTGGACGGCGCCCGGGCGGACGGGGAGATGCGGAAGCCGATCCTCACTCTGCGATTTTCTTTCTTCTGCATCGATGACGACGTGGAGTTCCGCTTCAACGGTCGCGTGCTAGCGTGGGAAGATGCGGAGATCACCGATGAGCGTGGCCTGACGATGGCGACGAAGCTCGCGGGCGGTATGAACATCCAGGCTCCTCTGAGCATGTCCGCACATTGGTTCCGCTTCCGGCTGGAGCGGGACGAGGTGAGACGAGGTGAAAATACCGTCGAAGTCGAGTGTCACACGAAGGATGGGCGCGCCGGGTTCACGCGCAGTCTCAACGGGGTGGAGATCCTGATGCGCTATCGGGACATGGAGCGCCCGGAGGGACTGGGGATCGACAGAGTCGAGCCAGGGGGCGGTTGATGCCCTGCGCGAGACAGATGCCCACACAAACTGGAGATATTGATCGATGTCCCGAAGAAAGATCGATCTGCCGTCCATGATCAGGGTCAGAGCCACGAGCGTTACGGCCCCGCCTGCCTGGGCGCTGATGGAACGGGAGCTGATCGCCCTGATGGAGGAATCTGGCCGCCTGTTCGCGCGGCAGTATTTCGAACGGGGAGGGGGCACCTTGAAAGCCGAGGATGTGGACGATCTCTATGAGCAGTTCTACAACTTCGGCCTGTTTTACGCCATCGGCGCCGACGACGACATGCTCGACCTTCATTTTCGCAACTGGAACGCCGTCACCCGCATCAGCGATGACAGCATCGAGCATCGCACTTGTCACAACGACCACATGAAGGTGTTCCGACCCTCCATTCACAACGAGTTCTGGAACTTCGACCAGGCCATGGAGTGGCACCATCTCAGCGAAGGGAACATGGCCTTCTACGACTTCGGTGTCGCCGATCCCACCGTGTCGGAGAACATGCGGCGGGCGCGGCGCTTCGCGGCGATGTTCATCGGCGAGGACGCGGAGGCGCCCAACTGGGATCCGGAGCATCGGATTCTGCGCTCGCCCTGGATGTCCAGCCAGGGACCGAAGCTGAATTCAGACGCCGACTACGCCAATATCATGCTGCTGGGGGGGCGCAGTCTCGGCGGACAGGCCAACTACTACGGCGTGCGCGCCAACCTCTACCCCATTGTCAAGGACCTGGAGGTTAGATGGTTCGACAACCCCGCGCGGCGCAAGCAAATCGTCGACCTCTTTGACCGGCTCATCCTGCAGTGCGACACGCCCAACAGTCTGGCGGCTACCGCGCTGGTGACGAACGCCTACCTCTACACGGGAGACAGCAAGTACAAGCAGTGGGTCCTCGACTACACTGAGGCCTGGATGGAGCGTACCGAGAAAAACGGCGGGATCTGTCCCGACAACGTCGATGCCAATGGCGTCGTCGGCGGCGGGCGTGAGGGTGTGTGGTGGGGAGGTCAGTACGGCTGGAACCATTACCAGGGCTACAACATCATGTTCCACGGCATCAACATCGCTGTGGAGTGCGCCCAGCTGCTCACCGGGGACAGTGGCTACCTCGACTTCCTGCGCTCTCAGATCAAGGTGCAGATCGACAACGGCAGGAAGCGGGAGGATGGCCAGCTTCTCGTGCCGGTTCGCTATGGGCCGGAGGGTTGGGACTGGGGCCAGGCGCCCGGGTTGCACAAGACCGACGGGCTCGAGATGCGGGGCTACTGGCT
>DUDB01000012.1 GCA_012959525.1 Planctomycetota bacterium | reverse complement strand
GAGGCTGAGGCTCCCGCCGCAGAGGCTGAGGCTCCCGCCGAGGAAGCTGAGGCTCCCGCCGAGGAGGCTGAGGCTCCCGCCGAGGAGGCTGAGGCTCCCGCCGAGGAAGCTGAGGCTCCCGCCGAGGAGAAGCCTGAAGGCGAGTAGCACCGCCAACGTCTCGTGCAAATACACGGAGGGGGCAGCCGGTGCCTCCTCCGTTGTTTTTTTGGGGCTCTTCCCGCGCCCCTACTCCAACCAGACCCTTGCACCCCATGGCACACATGCTTCCGCGCGCCACTCTCTTGCCCAGCTTGGCTCTGTGCCTCTTGCTTGGGTGCGGTGCACCGAGTGCCTCCCGCAGGCCGAACCAGGTGCCCCTCTCCGGGATCCCACGGATTTACGTGGCGGCCTTCGAGGGGCTTAAGGCCGCGCTGGAGGCCGGGGAAGATGAAACGGCCCGGCGCATCGCAGCCCAGATTCGTCGCCGGCTCGCGCAACACCGGGACCCTCCTGTGGGCGTGGACGACCTGTTGGTGGGGTTCGAGCGCGTCCTACAGGGCCGTGCGCTCATCGACGGGGCCGAGCTCTGGCTCGAGATCCGACCGCGGCCGGACTCGCACCTTGGTGAGATTTGGTTGCACGGTCGTTCAGCCCACCCGGGGGGGATTGCCTTGCGGCCTGGGGCGGCGAGCCTGGAATGGCGGCGCCGAACCCTCTTGCCTGACGGGCGTGACCATCTGAACGCCAAGACCCTACCCTTGGCCGGGATCAAGCCTGTAGAACTGAATCAGGAGGCCGCCGGGGGCACCCGCCTATACGCCTACGACCGACGCATTCCTGCCGGGGCCCTGGCGGTTGACGATCGCTGGATCCTGCACCTGCGTTCGGGCAGCGTGGATGCCGACGATGGAGAGTTCCCAGCCATGAACCTCGCTGTCAGGCATGCTCAGCGGGTGGAGTTGGCCCCTGTCCTGCCCAGCGGATCCCTGGCCCCATCCATCTTGGTGGATGCCGCCAGGAAGCCTGAAATCTCCATGCCCGCATTGCTCGAGCGCACGGTGCGAATCCTGCCCCGGGACAGGGATGTGGCTCTGGCTGCACTGGCACCTCTCGTGGAGACATGGACACCAGAGCAGATCGCTCGTCTGGTGCCCAGCCTGCGCTGGCTCTCAGGTGACAGCGAGCCCGGGGGCGACCCTCTCGCCTGGCGTGCCTGGCTCCGGGCTTGGGCGGCTCGCCGCGCCACCATCGGCACGCTGGACATTCTGGACTTCTGAGCGCCCAATGGGACCATGTCTGAGACTCCGACCCTGCATCCCGATACCCAGACTCACCTCGCTGCGTTCCAGCGCGGGTCCGTCGACCTGATCGATGAGGCCGAGCTGTCGGCCCTCATTTCTGGCGCCCTGCTTGCGGGGCGCCCCCTGAGGGTGAAGTTTGGAATGGACCCCAGCTCGCCCGATCTGCACCTGGGTCACGCGATCCCCCTTCTCACTCTGCGCGATCTGCAGGCCTTGGGCCACTGCATCGTGTTGATCGTGGGAGATGCGACGGCCATGGTGGGGGATCCTTCCGGGCGCAACAAACTTAGGCCGGTGCTGACGCGGGAGCAGGTTGAAGCGAACCTGGTGACATACACGGACCAGGCCGCCCGCGTCTTGGACATGGACAAGACGGAAGTGCGCCGCAACTCCGAGTGGTTTGACGGAATGCGCTTTGAGGACCTACTGCAGCTCACCACGCGCATGACCGTCTCCCAGATGCTTGAGCGGGATCTATTCCGGCGCAGGCTTGAGCAATCCGAGCCCATTGGGATCAATGAGTTCCTTTACCCTCTGATGCAGGGTTGGGACTCTGTCGAGGTTGACTGCGACGTGGAGCTCGGAGGGACGGATCAGCTGTTCAACCTTCTTGTGGGCCGCCGCCTGCAGGAGCAGAAAGGGCAGCGGGCCCAGTGTGTTCGAACTCACCCGCTGATTGATGGGCTTGATGGTCGCAAGATGAGCAAGTCCTACGGCAATGCCGTTGGCCTGATGGATAGCGCTCGGGACATGACTTTCGGAGTCATGCGACTGGACGATCCCTTGATGGAAACCTGGTTTACGCACCTGACCCGTGTGCCGGCCGAAGAGGTTGCTGGCCTGTTGGCGGGGCACCCGCGTGAAGCGAAGGCACGCTTGGCCTTTGAGATAACCAGCTTCTTCCATTCTGCTGAAGAAGCCGAAGCAGCGGCCCGGGCCTTCGATCGGGAGGTGCGGGACAAGGCACTGCCCGAAGACCTGCCGGAGCATGCCTGGTCGGGAGATTGGGGCGCGAGCATGGCCTTGCCGAACCTGATTGCCAATCTGGGCCTGGCCCCCTCCACCTCTCAAGCGCGCCGCCTGATTCAACAGGGGGCCGTTCGCCTAGATGGTGAGGTGGTCGACGACCCCACCTCAAGCTTGGCCGAGCCGGGCAGTGCCGTGCTGCTCCAGGTGGGCAAGAAGCGGTTCGCCCGCATCCTGCCCGGCTAGAGGTCGGACGCGGGGCCTCAGCGTACGACGCCCTGCAGGGCGGCGCTCACTCGGGGGGAGCCCTCATCGTCCAGGAGGCACTCCACGGAGCCCTGGAAGCGACCGGGGGCCATCCCCGCGGGGGCGGACAGCTCCAGATTCCAGCGGTCACAGCGGCCCTCTGAGTCCACGTAGCCAAGAGGTGTGAATTCGCAGTGCAGGGGCTCGAGGCCGGCTCCCACGAAGCTGGCCTCGAGGATTCGCACGCGGGTTCCTGGCACCAGTGCCTTTAGCTCGGCTTGGGCCCGCCCGCCCTCCGCGGCATTCACCAGGCCGAAGTGGATGGGGTCGGCGCGAATAACGACGTCGGGTACCACACGCGCCCACACGTGAACCAGGAGGCGCCCCGCGTCACCTTCGCCGGCCTCATCTGTGGTGGAGAGCAGAATGGTCTCGTGCCGGGCTCCGAGGCCTGTGAGTGGAGGCAGGGTGGCGGTTAGATCCCAACGCACTTCACTCACGGCTAGGGTGGGCTGAAGGGTGGCCTCGACGCCACCGGTGGTCTCAAGAATCTCTACGACCTCGGCTGGCGAATTGGGGTAACCGGTGATGATGCTGAGGCGCTTGGAGCCGCCATGGCTAATGGGGACGTCCCCCAGGCGTAGCTCCGCAGGGCTCAGAGTGAAGAGCTTCTCCGCCAGGACGTGCAGTTCGAACGTCATGAAGGGGGTGTTCTTGGAGTCCGTCCGCACGCGCAGAATGTTGAGGCTGTCGGAGTTGGGGCGGATGCTAGTGGTGTTGACGGCAACGACAATGTCCAGGGTGCCTCCTGGCTCGACGCGGAGAATGTTCTCGGCCATCTGCAGGTCGCCCTTGATCGCCGGCCCGCCATCGGGCGACAGTGTGCTCATGCTTCGTACCCGCGTGCAGGTACATGCCGGGTGCAGGGAGAGGACGGTGACGGGGACCGAGTCGGTGTTCTTGAACGTGAAAGTCCGCTCCACCTCTTGTCCGAACTCGAGGGTGCCGAAGTCGTGGAAGTAGGGTCGCGCAGGGTCCACTGGGTTCTGTGCGACCAGCCCTAGCTGGGGCTGGGAGTCGCAGCCGTCGAGCGTCACGAGGGCCACGAGTGCCATGAGGGCCAGGAGGGCCAGGGAGGTTTGATCTGGCCAGCGGCGCCTCAGCCAAGCGGGGGCATGGGGCAGGGTAGTCATGGCCTGGGCTAGGAGTCCTTCTCCTTGGACTCACCTTCCTCGACCGACTCTTCCTCGTCATCTCCCATGTATCCGAGGCTCTGGAGAGCCTCGGCGGAGGCTTCTGAGCCGCCCGCTTCCGGTGGAGTCACCTCGGTTGCCCCCCAGGAGTCCAGCTGGGCCAAGAGCCGCAGGCCCTCGGGGTGATCCATGCTGTACAGGTTGTTGAGCTCTAGCGGGTCGGCGTTCAGGTCAAACAGCTCGGAGTTCTCGGGATGCTCCTCGCGCCACACCAGCTTCCAGCGCCCGTCGCAGACGGCGTACAGGTTGTCGTAGTGACCGGGGGGCAGACTCTTCTTCGCCGGAGAGTGGGCATCGTAGAGGTTCAGGGCATCGGCATAGGCGATGCGGGGCACCTCCTCACTTTCACCGCGCATGAGCGGGAGGAGGCTGAGGCCTTCCATGTCCTGCCCGGGAGCCAAGTCGAGGAACTGCAGGATGGTGGGCATGATGTCGATGGTGCGGACCTGATCCGGGACCCGTGCTAGTCCTTGCTCGCCGGGCAGGTGCAGGACGAGGGGGACTTGGATGCACCAATCGTACAGCAGCCGGTGCTTGGCCCACTTGTGGCGCTTGTACCCGTCGAGCAGGCCTTGGCCGTGGTCGGCGGTGACTGCGATGAGAGTCTGGTCAAACTGCCCCGAGTCCTTGATCTTCTCCAGCAGTCGGCCGAGCTGTTTGTCCATCCAGGTTAGCTCAGGGTCATACATCTTCTCGCGCCACTCGTGGCCGCGCATGCCCACGATCTTCGTTCCCAGCTCTGGGTAGGTGATCCCGTAGGACTCGATGAACTCTGTTGGGGGAACGAGGGAGTAGTCGTGGACGTCAAAAAGGTGCACCCAGAGAAACCACGGTCGCGGGTCATCCGCGGATTCTTCGAGCCAATTCAGCGCGTCCGTGATCGTGAAGTCGCCCCGGCGCTGCGTGTTGGTCAGCCCTGACGTATCCCAGGCCGTGGCGTGTTTCTGTTGATGGGTGATGTCTATGCTGTCCACGTCAACGCCCGTCAGGAAGGTGTCGAAGCCCTGGTGCAGGTTGTAGATCTCGGAGACCACGTACGCGCTGACTGCGGCCGCCGTCCTGTAGCCGCTCCGCCCCAGGGTTTCGGGAAGCGTCTCCACCGAGTCTTTGAGGGTGTGCCCGCACTTGTCTGAGTAGAAGGTGCGCATGCCATGCTTGTAGTTATTCAAGCCCGTCAGGATGGATGCATGGGACATGGGCGTGATGCCCGCGGTGGAGATCACCCGGTCGAAGAGCGTGCTGCTCTCGGCCAGTGCGTCGATGTGAGGGGTGACCCCGGCTTTCGCGCCGTAGCATCCCAGGTGGTCCGGTCGGGTGGTGTCCAGGGTGACGAGTAGGACGTTGGGCCGACGCCCGCGGGCGGGCGTGTCCGAGCAGGCCCCCAGGACAAAGGCGGAGGCGACGGCGAGGAGGGCCGACTGAGTCAATCTGCTGGAAAGGGGTTGGGTCATGGAGGGTGGATGGGGTCGAAAGCTCAGTGCCCAGGAGCGAGTCCCGTGGACCCCTTCTGGTCTTTGTCCCGTTTCCTGTTGGGGGCCAGGCGATGCATGCGCGCACTGTTGGTGCCCGCCTGACGGCGCTCAAGATAGGATATGACTTCGTCCTCGTCGAGTTCGCCGCCGTCGAGCACGTGGAGAAGCCACTGGACCTCCTGCTGCTTGAGCCGCAGGGAGCCCCCCAGGGGGCGCCCGCCTACCTTGCGTCGGTAGAACTCGAACCGGCGGAACCAGTCCTCCAGCTTGTCCTGAGCTTTGTCGGGGTTGTCGAAGCGTACGCTCAGGCGTTTCTCCTGGCGCGAGGGCTGTAGAAGCCGGCACAAGTCCACCATGTAGGTCATGTCCGCCACTAGGGGATCAGAGTCCAGGATGGCGTTCTGGATGTACGTGCGGTTCAGAGGCCCTCCTGTCGGATCCCCACGGTTGGCCAGGACGTGCATGGCCCAGGCCTTCTGATGCGACGTGCCCTCGTCGAGCAGGACCTCCAACTCTTCTTGCGTTTGCGCGGCCGATCGCCCGAGCTGGTATTCGGTGGCCAGAAGCAACAGGAGGGCCAGATGAGGCGCCCAGCCAAGGATCACGGGGAGGTGCTTCATGCGTTGTACCGGCTCCAGACCATGTCGCCGAAGACCATACTGTTCTCGGGCCAGGTGACCCACCAGAGGAAGGCGACCAACAGGGCTGCCAGGGCTGCCAGGATCTTGGGTGTCCGCCCTTCCACCGTCTTGTGGTGAACGATGACTCCTGCGGCAAGGACGATCAGCAGGGGTACCGTGGGGATGCGAAAGCGCGACATGGCGACCAGAAGAGTGGTGCACAGGAAGTACCCCAAGGTGCATCCGAAGAGCAGCCAGGCCGGTCGGCTGCGCAGCACGGTGACGTATCCCACGATCCCCAGCAGAAGCACCAGCACGGGGCATGCAATGGCCCAGAGGCTGGTCAGTTTGCGTAACAGGTTGCCTCCCAGCGGCGTCATGTCATAGTGGCCCAGGGCCTGATGGCGCGTGAAAAAGGAGGTGGGGGTGAGCAGGTCGGCCAGTTTGCGTATGCGGGATCGGCCATACCAGCCGGGGTGTTCGCGTGCGAAACGGAGACCATTGGCCATGTTGACCTCGGAGCGCTGCGCCGTATTGATGACCTCCGGCGGCTCGGCGCGCAACCAGCCGGGGTCCCCTGCGAACTCAATGAGTGCATCGGGATCCAAGGGGGTCACCGGGTCGAGCCACCGCTCCTGAAGCGAGGTGTTGCGAAGCAATTGAGCTTGGAGGGCTCCGGCCCGGGGATCCGGCTCGCCGCCAGCGGCCACCCGTTCACGGCTGGCGATCAGGGCCTCGCTTGTCTGCTTGCGCAGCGCATCCATGTGGGCCTGGAGATCCCGGTAGGGGATGGGCTCCACGTAGTCGAACCAGTGCCGAGCCACGGTGCGCGTTGGAGGGAGACCGCGCCGCTCCCTCTCCACGTCTATGGGGATCAGATCGAAGTTGCGGTAGTCCTGGTTCAGACCATTGAAGGCGTTCTCGCCGAGGCTCGTGCCCAGAGGGATGAAGCTGCCATAGACGTTTTGGTTGCGCAGGCCCCAGGGCAAGATGCATACACCCACGACGAGAAGTAGCAACGTCGAGCGCCGCACCCCCTCCGTCAGGCTTCCCGCGAAGGGCACCAGCAGCAGGGCCAGCACCAGCACCAGGAACTGGGGACTCTCTTTCATGTACAGGCTGCCCGCCAGGCAGAGCCCTGCGAGGATCGTCCGCCTCGTTGCCCTGGGGTCGTCCCCGCACTGCATCAGGCGCATGATCTGATAGAGGCCGGGAAGGAAGAGTGCCGAGAAGAGGGTCTCGTTCCAGAGCAGGTGCGTGAACGCCGCAAGGGGCAGGTAGGCGACCCAGATCCAGCCCGCGATGCGCGCCGCGCGCAGGCCGAACAAGCGAACCGCGAACAGCATGGTCGTCATGCCAATCGAGGCGGAGGCGAGGACCTGCAGATATTTGACCGCCAGCATTCCGTTCTCGCCGAACAGGTTGAGGCTGCCAGCCATCAACCAGGAGTACCCCGGCGGCCAAAGATAGCGGTGTTGATCGAGGTAGAACCCGAAGTGGTTCCACGCGATACCCAGATAGACGTAGTTGGCCTCGTCCGATTGAAGGTCGAGGTCGCCCACAATCCACAGCAGGCAGAGGCGTACAAATACACCTGCGGCGGCTATGAGCCAGAGGGTTCCCCAGGGGAGGGGGTCGCCTTCTTCGGCGCTATTATGAGCGGGAAGGTGCACGCCTCAATTAGGGGGCCGGAAGGATGGGACGCAGAGCGAGGCTAGTTCTGATCGCCGTCGCCCGTAGGGTCCAGTTCACGCTTGGCCTCTTCAAGTGCCGCTTTGCGTTCGTCCTGGGCTTTGAGGGTCTTGATCAGGTTCACCTGGGACAGGATGTGCTTCTTGCCGCGGTCGCCCACCATCTCAAGACCTTGCTTGGCAAGGCGCTCGGTCAGGGAGTAGATACGCAAGCGGTTGGTGCGCTCCATGAACGCCCGAAACGTCACGCCTGTTGGGGCGTCCTTAACGACCCTGTCCACCAACGTGAAGGCGTCCCCTGCTCGTGAAGACGCCAGGAGTGCTTCGAAATAGCAGGATGCGTCGGTAATGATGGCTAGGCGCTCGTCGAAGAAGTCACCAGACTTGGTGCGCTGCTCCAAGGGGGTCTTGTGCAGAGTGCTGAGTCGAGCGTCGATGATCTGGAGAGGACTGGGGTCCAAGCGCAGGATGTCCCCGTAGAGCTTGCGCCCCACGGCGCGATTGAGTTCAGCCCGTAGGAGGGTGCGCGATGCTAATTCCTGATCGTCTCCAAGGTTACGCATCTCTACCACTGCGTCGAGAACGTCGACCTCGTCGCGCAGCCAAAAACAGAAGCGCAGGTACTCCTGGATTTCCTCCTCCGTGGAGACGCCCGCGATGATGGCGGCGCGCCAGCGACCGCGACGGGAGAGCAACGCCTCAGTAGCCTTGGTCGTGTAGCTCCGCAGGTAGGCGATGCGTTGCAGGAGGAACTCGAGGTAGTAGGTACGGAAACCATCTATGTGATCCTCGCCATGGTCCAGGCACCACAGGTACGCGTCCAGGCACTCGATGCTGCGCCCCGGGTCATTGGTGAACAGGTAGTTGGCAAAGGCCATCCAGGCGAGGGGCTTCTCGGAATCGTCTCCTCCAGGCCGAGTCTGCTGGCTGGAACCTAGTAAGGAGGCGGACATGCCAATGATGAGTTCGGTCGGTGTCGCGTGCCCCTCGATCTTGTGCAGGATGTGCATGCCGTCCGGATTGATAAGGAAGGTCTGGGGATACCAGCTGATGGCATACCGCTGCTTCATCTTGGTGTCACTGGCGGGCACTTGAATTGCAATGGCCTTCTCCTTCAACCAAGCCGCCACGGCCTCATCAGGCCAAGTGCGCTCCAGCATGCGCCGTGCATCGGGTGCATCTTTGCTGTCAAAGAAGAGAACCAAGACCCGTTTCTCCTTCTGGGCCCTCGCTATGGCGTCCGGCAGGGCAAGGTCCATGAAGGGCGCATCGGCCGCCAGGGTGGGTGAGGCGAGTCCGGCGATGGCTGCCAGGGTGAGTGTGCAGAGACGGAAGGAACTGAGCATGGTCGTTGTTGGGCCGTTGCGGCGCGGTCGTTGGGTCCCGGTTGAGGGGGCGTTGGAGGGCGCATCTTCTTGGCGCACCCGTTCGGAGAGTCTAGCAGGTAGGTCCGGCGGAAGCCGGTCCAAGCAGTGGACGGGAAAAGAGCACACCCTGGCTCCTGGGCCAAGGGGCCAGGATGGTGCGTATTTCAGGTACGCATGATGGCTCCTTGCGTTGGGCTTATTCCCACCTCATTGGGCAGGATCTTGGGCAGGATCTTGGGCAGGAATGGCCCAGAGCGCCCTAGAGGGTCTCTCCTGAGGGTAGACGGATGACCCCCAGCAAGCGTTCATCTTTAGCCACCGTGCAGCCATCGAGGACGATGGAATGGATCACGTGGGTGTTGCCCTCCAGCACACAATCCTCACCGATTACGGCCCCTGGCCCAAGGACGCACCCCGTGGAGGTTCGGCTGCGCGCCCCGACGGCGACGTTGCCCACCACGCGCACTCCGGCAGCGACCGAGGCGTCGGGCCCGCATAGGATCCCACCTCGCATCTCACCGGCAGGGATCAGAGAGGCCAGGTCGCCCTCCAGGGTCCGCAGCGCTAGCTCGCGGAGATACACGGAAGTGTCCGTGGGCCGCATGATGGGGGGCACTTGAGAGCAGGGATCCGAGGGCGGTTGGTTCACGTCGATCTCATCCTGCCTGCGCCCCGGGGGCAGGTAGATAATCTCGGGCTTGGGCCGCGTGGTCTGCCCCGGAAGGTGCACCGGAGTGCGTTCGATGCGCTGGGTTTGCTCACCCCGCCGCTGAAGCCCGAGTAGGTCCGCTTCAAGCAGTCCTCCCACGGGGACCACGAGAGTGGCCGTGTGCTCCGGGGAGGCCGCTTGCGTGGATGGGGCCATACGCGCGCGGAGGTTGTAGATCGGGCTCTCTTCGAAGAGCGTCAAGACCGCGTCGCTTACGGGGCCAGGCTCCAGCACCAACTCTTGGATCGAGAGCGGCAGAAGCACACTCAGGATGCGTTTGTACAATGGCTCACCGACGATGGGGGCGGTGAGCCATGCACGGAAATCTCCACCGGAGATGGAGTCGGGTGCCAGGTCGTTGAGACCCGTTAGTCTGACCCGGATTGAGTTGGGGCTGTTTTCTTGCATAGGGGGGGGGAGCCGGGGTGGCTCTCACCCCGCGTTGCGCCCTCTCAAGTCGTAGCGATCAATCTTACGGTAGAGGGTGGCGCGACCGATGCCCAGTCTTGCAGCGGCTTGCTTCACATTCCAGCCTGTAGTGGCAAGAGCGTGCTGAAGGATGCGTCGTTCGTACTCTTCAAAGGGGAGAATCTCGCCCGCACGGGTCCAGGGACCTTCCTGGGGGCTCTGGGTGGTACTGGTAGCGTCTTCGTTGCGCAGCGTCTCGAGGACTCGCCGTGCTTCGTATTCGTCGCGGGCGAACTTGATTTCAGCCCCTTCAAGGCCGATCTGCATACGGAGTCGAAGGCCGGGGTCGTTACTGACGAGGAGAATCTTGGGTTGCATTGGATTGGATAGTGGTGGTTTCTGGGGTAGAGCCCGGGGAGAAAACCTGGGCGATGCTCCCATTTCGAGAAGGCAGACCCCTTTTCTTGTGTCGAAATGAGCAAAACCTGCAGACTTTCGAGAGGCCGCAGCGAGGCAGCGGTCATGTGCTCCAGGCGGTGGGGTTGTCCCCAAATGGGAATTCTCATGGTCTCTCATCACCCTTGTTTGGCCACAGTCGCTTTAGGAGGGCGAGGAAACCCAGTGGACGCGGTCCGCATGGGCAGGGTCTCCGTGGACAGGGTCTCCGTGGGCAGGGTCTCCGTGGGCAGGGTCGACCCCAGAAGTTCCGCCCTGGCGGCGTGGCCGTCCATGGACGGAGCTGCATTTCCGGGCTCTATGCGGTTGGCTTCGAGGAAGCCGAGTCGCGAATCTTGGTGCGCCGCGGGGGGCCAGTGTCCACTGCGCCGTGGACGGCTGAGGGTGCCCAGTGAATGGGCTTGACGGAGCGGCCCTTTTGCGTTGGCCTTGAGGTGCCCTCAAACTCTGGAGGAAACCCATGCGACCCGTCCTGTTACTGATCATCTTGTGCCTGCCCACCGCGGCCCAAACCAGGCACACCCTGGTCATTGGGATCGACGGTGCGCGTTCCGACGCGGTCATGGCTGCCCAGACCCCGAACATGGACAACCTGCTCAACACGGGGGCCGTCACATGGAACGCAGTTGCTGGCGGTGCGCTCGACCCTGGTGATCCCACGCATCAAGACACCTCCAGCGGCCCAGGCTGGTCGAGCCTCTTGATCGGGGTTTGGGCGGACAAACACGACGTCCATAACAATGGTGAGTTCTCCAGCGGGGATTTCACCGGCTACCCGCACTTCTTCAAGCGCGTCCGGGATTACCAGCCCGGTGCCTACCTCTCATCGATCGTGCAGTGGCATCCGATCAACCAGAACCTTCTGCACCCCTACCCGGGGATAGCGGATTTTACGCAGGAGGTGGCTGACTCGGGTGAGGCGGTCAAGAACGCCGCGGTGGCGCATCTCGCGAGCGCGGACCCCACCGCGTTGTTTCTGCACTTCGACGATGTGGATCACGCCGGTCACGCAAGCGGCTTCCACCCGGGGAATCCGGCCTACCTGGGTGCCATCGCGGATACCGACGCTCACATAGGGGACGTCCTCGCGGGCCTCGAGGCTCGCCCCAACTACCAGAATGAGGACTGGCTAGTGCTCATCACCACCGACCACGGCGGCAACGGCGTCTCGCACGGGGGCCATACGCCTGGGGAGCGCAGGATCTGGATCATTGCCGCGTATAAGGGTGCCGAGGCCGAGGTGCTTCCCGAGGGCCCGGGACATACGGCCGTGGCGCGCACGGCCTTGGCCCACTTGCAGGTGCCGGTGGACCCCACCTGGGGCCTTGAGGACGATGACCCGTTCGGGCTCCCACTCACCATGGCCAGCGCACCCCGCCCCACCGAAGGAGCTGTTTCCGTGGGCCTCACGGAGACCCTGGATTGGCTTACCGGCGCCGATGCCCTGGCCCACGACGTCTACTTCGGGACCCAATTCCCCCCCTCGTTCCAGGCTCAGGTGAACTCCAGCATCTTTGATCCAGGCATTCTGCAGGCTGAGACCACCTACTACTGGCAGGTGGACACGGTTACAGCGTCGGGGACTCTCACAGGCGAGGCGTGGACTTTTACCACAGTCGGCACCTTGTTCGATGGTCTGGCCATGCACCTGGACTTCCAGGGGGATCTGGTGGACGAGACCGGTCAGGGTTTGGACGGCAACTCGTATGGCAATCCCAAGTTCCAAACCGGGCTCGTGGGCCAGGCCATACGGCTGGACGGGGCCGGTGATTACTTCTCCTTCGGCAGTCCCCCGGACCTCGACTTTGGCGCGGACACGGACTTCAGTGTGGCTTTCTGGGTGCGCTCGAACGGCTGGAGCTCCGATCCGGTCATGATCGGGAACAAGGACTGGGGCAGTGGCGCCAACACGGGTTGGTTGATCGCCGGCGAGAGTGACGGGACGAGTTGGCAGTGGAATTTCAAGGGCAGTGCCGGATCGCGCGTGGACTTCGATCTGATCGGTTCGGTGGCCGACCTCACCTGGCACCACATCGCCGTCACCCACGACCGTGATGGAGACGCGGTCTTCTACCAGGACGGGGTCATGCTGGGCGCCATCTCTATCGCTGGCCAGGGGGACTTGGATGCGGGCTTGCCTACGGTGGTGGGTCAGGATGGAACCCTCAATTACCCAGTCGATTTCCGTGCGCGTATAGATGAGCTGCGCCTATGGAGGCGGGTGATAGGTCCGAGTGAGGTCTATCAAATCTATAGCGCGGGTTTGCCGGAACCCTTCGGCGATCGCTACTGTGTGGGGATGCCGAACTCGGCGGGCGCCGGTGCGCGCCTGATCGCGGTGGGTAGCCCCGTGGTGGCAAACAACGACCTGACCCTTGTGGCCCTGGGCCTGCCGCCGAGTACGGCGGGGTTCTTCTACTTCGGCACCACGGCGGCCAGTGTGCCCCTGGGCGAAGGGGTGCGCTGCGTGGGTGGTGCCATCAAACGCTTCCTCCCTCCAGTTGTGTCCAACCAGAGCGGGGTTGCCCTGCGGGCGGTGGACCTGACCGAGCCACCTGCGGTCGGATCGGTCTTTGCCGGCGCCAGCCTCTACCAGCAGCTCTGGTATCGCGATCCTCCCGGTGGTCCGGTGGGCTACAACTTTTCTGATGGCCTGCTGATCAACTGGGAGTAGCTCGCGCCTTGGGGTGCGCCCCCGCGTGGCTTAGCATCGAAGCATGCCTGGCCTTGTTGAGCGAATGCTGTCCTGCGTGACCCTGCCCCCGAACCCCTTCGACTTCTTTGTGGGCTGCCCGATGGGACTGCCCCTTGAGAACTCTGGGGCAGGCGATCTCGAGCTTGCGCTCGGGAGAGCCCGCCGCATGACCGCGAGGAGACTCTGCTCATGGCGCTGAGGATGGGGACGTCCAGTTGGGGGGAGAAGGGTTGGGTGGGCACGTTCTACCCGCCTGGGACCCCGCCCCGCGGATTCCTGGGCCACTATACTCAACGCTTCAGCACGGTGGAGGCGGACACCACCTACTACCGCGTCCCAAGCGCCCAGGTTGTGCGGGGATGGGAGGAGCGAACGCCCGTGGGGTTCACCCTGTGCGCCAAGTTCCCCCGTGCCATTGTTCACGGGGGCACGGGGCCACGGCCCGACCCTTCCGCGATACTTGACGGTCCTGAGGCCTGTGCTAGCCGCGACCTCTTCCTCGAGCGCATGCAGCTCCTGGGGCCCAAATTGGGCCCCCTGTTGATTCAATTCCCCTATTTTAACCGCGTAGTATTCCCTGAGCGTGGACCGTTCCTGGAGCGGCTCAACCGCTTCCTGGCGGGGTTGCCCGAGGGCTTTCGCTATGCCGTTGAAATTCGCAATCGCCAATGGGTGGACGAGTCCCTTCTTGAGATGCTTCGGGGACACCGGGCCGCCTGGGTCTGGGCTGACCTTCCGTATATGCCACGGCCCTGGGAGTGGCCAGAGGAACTCGAACTCCGGACGGCGGACTTCACCTACACCCGCTTGATTGGGGACAGGAAGGCGACGGACGCCCTGACGAAGACCTTTTCGGCTCCGGTGTTGGATAAAGGGGCGGAGCTCCTGCGCTGGGCCGACTTTCTGAGACCTGCCGTCGCGGCTCCAGGGGAGCACTTCGTCTTTGCCAACAATCATTACGCGGGCCATGGACCGGCTACTGTGCGTGAGCTGGGAGGGGTGCTCGGCTTGGAATGGGGGGGCGCAGAGGGCATGAGGCAGGGTCAACTGCCTCTGGGGCCTCCCTGAGGGGGGGCTAGGTAGATGGAACATGTTCGCGCCAGGCCCCGTCTCAACGGCGCTCGGCGGGCCGCGACCATCATTAGATGTCGGAACGGGGAGAACCGCCTCCGGGTTGTCCAACCCGGACGCGACCCGCTGAGCCACTTCTGCTTCGTATGTGGCGCTCGCGAGCGGGCGCACTCTGGTCTATCGACCTGCAGATTGAATTGCGGTCTGGCATGGAAGGCGAGAGAATCCCAACCTGTGGGCCTACGCCTGCGTAGAGTTCCCTGATGCCTAGCTGCTCCTCCATTTCCGGGTCGATCCCACGCGTGCTGCGTTGGCGTTCGTGCGCGCTCTTCGTGGGGGTCGGGGTCACAGGCCTTCTGGGCTCCTGTGGGCAGGGAGTTGAGCCTTCGCTCGAGCCGGCTGAAACCGATGCGGTAACGGAAGTTCCTGACCGGTTCTTGGTGCCGGATCCCTCCCCGGTGGCTGTGGATCGCTCACGCCCCGATGCCTGGGGTCTGCAGGATTCCTTTGAGGGTCAGGGGGTAACCCGTGTGACGGATCGCTTTGGCGATGGGGCGGTGCGGCGCGTGGCCTACTACCTTCCCGGCCCCGCCGTGCACGAATCGCTGCACGGTCCTGAGTGGCATTACTTCCCCAACGGGACACTGAAGAACATGCAGTACTGGAGGCGGGGATCACAGCAAGGGGTGTTTCGCTGCTGGTTTCCATCGGGCCTCCTGCGTTGGGATGGAACCAGTGTCGGTGGCCAGCGCGACGGGACCTACCGTCAGTACCACAAGGGCGGAGACCTGCAGTATGTGTACGAGTACTCTGCCGGTGTGCCCCAGGGGACATGGAGTGAGTACTTGGCTGGCGGCGTGCTCTCCCAGGAAGAGCAATTCGAGGCGGGGCAATTGCATGGGCGGCGACGTACCTGGGTGCGGGCCGAGGGCGAAGATCCACGGGACCCTGATGCTGGGGGCGTGAGCTTCCCGGTGGTGGACGAGACCTACGAGGCTGGCGTTCTGCATGGGCCCACTACTCGCTACCACCTAGCTTCAGACGTTGTTCAGGCCAAGGGTGTGTACGACCAGGGGCGGCGCAACGGCTTGTGGGAGACCTTCCACCCCAACGGCCAGCTCGCAACCTCCTGCACCCATGAGGGCGGGTTCAAGGAGGGGGTGGAGACCACCTTCGGACCTGAGGGCCACAAGGTCTCCTCTGTGGAACACCGCCGTGGCATCATCCACGGCCTAAGCGAATCCTGGTATCCCGATGGGGTCTTGCAGTCGCGCGGACCGCTCGCGGATGGTAGGCGCAACGGAACCTGGATCTACCAGCGGCCCGATGGGACGCCTAATCTGGTATGGAGTGGGACCTACAAGGACGACGAAAAGGTCTCGGATAGCCCCATGCCAGCCAACTCTGCCTCCGAGTGATTCTCAATCCATGCACCTTTCTACTCTCATCCCCATGTCTTGGACCTCTCTTCTGATTGTTGCCGCAGCCGTAGGTCTGGGACCTGCACAGCCTGCTGGGGCCTCTTCTCTGTCGCAGGATGATGAGGGAGGGGAGGTGATCACCCTTCTTCATCCAGACGGCTCGAAGGCTCGTAAGGGCCGTATTGAAGACGGACGTCGCGCGGGCGAGTGGGTTGCTTGGCATCCCACGGGTGAGTTGGCCTACCGCGGCACCTTCAAGGACTACCTCAGGGAGGGGAGTTGGACTTTCTGGCGACCGGATGGCACCAAGCGGATGGCTGGCGTGTTTCAAAATGACCAGCGCCACGGATTGTTCAGCATGTACGGCCTTGAGGGTGCGTTGATCTCAAGAGCGAACTGGTCCAAGGGGCTACTGCATGGCCAGCAGGAGCGCTTCTTCATGTCCGGCAAGAGCAAGTCCGTTCTGACCTGGGTGGCTGGTCAGCAGACAGGCCCGGCCACGTTCTATCGAGAGGCGCCCGATCAGAAAGCGGAGCGCGAACCGGGTGCGCCCGTTCCTATGCGTCGTTCCCTTTTTGAGGAAGGGGCTTACAGCAACGGGCGCAAGACCGGGATATGGATGGAGCACCACCCCAACGGTCAGGTCAAAGCCACGGGCGCTTACCTGGATGATGAGCGCAACGGGCTCTGGCGCTTCTATACAACTGATGGATCAGATGAGGCCAGGGGTGAGTATGCGGCTGATGAACAGTCTGGCTCGTGGGTGGGCTACCATCCCAGTGGGGGGACGAAGTTTGAAGGCAGCTTCGTGGATGGCGTGGCGCAGGGCGAATGGACGCGCTGGTGGGCCAGCGGTCAGAAGAAAGCTCAGGGCTCCATTCTTGACGGCAAATGGCACGGCAATTGGACTGCCTGGGACAAGGACGGACGGCAGGATCCAAAACTGACTGGTACCTACACCCGAGGATCCAAAGATCAATGAGCTTCTCCATGACGCACTGCATCCGGCTTCTTCTCCTGGGAGGCGCTCTCTTTTGTGGATCCCAGCCTTCATCTGCCCAAGGGGCGTTAAAGGTCTTCGATTTCTCGCCCAAGCCCGTGGCTGGCGAAGTTTGGCACCGCGATTTCCAGGCCAAGCATCTGCTCGGTCTTGATTCTCTGGTGCGGCAGGAGGGTGATCTGCCGCCGCAGAGGATTCAGATTCGCACGCGGCTCTCCGCGGACAATCGCCTGCGCTATGTGGACCGTCTGGCTGAAGTGGAAGGCGGGCGTATTCATCGCTTTCAGCGGGAGATTAAGGAGAGTCAGGTGGTCGCCAACCAGGACCACCTCCAGGAGGGGGCACCCCCCAACGAGGTCGCCCTGAAGGGCGGGATCGAATCCCTCCACATGGTCTACACGTGGGCGCCCGCAGAGGGGCAGTATGGGCGCTATTACGAGGGCGTTGAAGCGCGCGAGTCCTGGTTGGCGAGCCTGCCGGCCGACCTACCTTGTGAGGTCTTGCTGCCACCTGGTCCAGTGGCGTTGAATCAAACGTGGACGATTGATCCGATGCTGTTGCGCGGCGTCCTGGCGCCGGGCGGAGCGCCCCGGTATCAGATGAAGAAGGGGACCGATCGTGTCCTGACTCGTACGCTACAGATGGGTGTGGCCGGCAGTCTGTTTCACGGAATCCGGGGGCAGGCGAGCGGCAAGGTCACTGCGCGGTTCGTGGCGGTCAGGGATGGTGTGGCTCAAGTGGCGGTGACCGTGGAGGACGTGCGCTATCTGGCGGACATCACCGATTTCTCCAGAGATAACCGCCTCAAACGTGAGGAGCAGGTGGGGATCGACAGCACGACAGGCAAGCAGTTGGTGGAGTTGACGGGCGCCGGCACTCTGTTCTGGGACCTGGATGCGGGGCGCATGAACTCGTTCCGCTTTGGCGGTCGGGAGGTCTTCCGCACCGAGATTCAGGTGACGGGCATGGGCGGCACCTATGTTGAAACCGTTCAGCTCTCCGGTCGCCTCGAGGTCGTGTTCAGCAACACTCTAGGGGCGAGCTCCGCGTCAGATTCCTCTAAATAGGCCTCGGGCCTTGCGGGGGGCTCAGGGGAGAAAGGTGACCTGTACCGCGTTGGTCAATCCGGACCCGAAACTCGATCCGGGATCTTTGAACCACAACTGGTAGTAGCGGGTGACGCCGACCATTCCCGCAGGCACGGGCACCGATATATCGGCGGCTCCGAAGAAATCCAACTGCAGGACCTGCTCACGCGCCAAGGGCCGGGCCACGAGCAATGTGCCACCCAGTGCCGGAAGGCTTGTGCGTTGCGGACCGCTGAACAGTATGGCGGGGGTGCCACCGATTATGCCCGTGCTGCAGGAGAGCTCGAAGGTCCCTGCCGTCTGACTGGGGAGGCTACCCCAGTCCAGGCTTGCCAGGATTCCAGCGCTGCTCACCTTGCCTGATCCGTAGGTCAAGGGCGGGGCCAGCAGGACCGAGTTGGGATCAAAGGGGAACGCGTTGGAGAGATCCTCTGGATCTCTCCCGGGTCTGCGAACCATCAGGTCGCCCGGTCCGGCGAGAGCGGGCGGGGCTACAAACACGCGCGTGCCACCGCCACCCGAGGGGACACCCATGACGCGCACGGGGGTACCATCCGACCCGATCGTCGGCGCGGCGTGGGTGAACCAGATCTGGTTGTTTGTCGGATGAAAGCCGCTGCCTCGGATGCGGATTCCTCCGGGGATGAACTCGTAGCCATCGATCTGGACCTTGGTGGCGGAGCGTACGCCGTAGATGGACTGCACTCCGGCGATGTCGTCGGCTTCGATGGAGCGCAATGCCACACCGCCCGCGGGAGAGGATCCAAACATCGTCGACCCGGGCACGGCGCTGTGATCCAAACCAAGGGCATGGCCGAATTCGTGGCAGGCGACCCCTTGAAGGTCCCAAGCGTCCGGGCCCCCGGCAAGGACACCGTCGGGGGTATCGTTCCACACCCAGGGGTTCTGGTAGAACCGGATTCGCCAACCATCCCGGATAGGGATCTCGGTGTAGGCCTTTATGAAGAGCGAGCCCGGGATCTGGGAGATCACGTTGCCGTTGGTGTTGCCGGGGCCACCCGCCAGGCCCGAGTAAAACGCGTCGAAATTGGAGGCGCCGGAACCGATTGTGTCCTGGGTGGGATCTGTGCGCCCTGAGCCATGGGGGCCTGATCCCCACTCGGCGACGCCCTTCCAGATGGCTAGCTCGGCTCCGAGGGCGCCGGGAAAATCCGGGTCGGGGATCTGGTTGGAGTTGGCCTCGGGGTCCGAAAAGTTGTTCCAGATCCGGAAGTCCCGCTGGGAGAGGTCCAGCCGGTCGCCGAAGACCATGAAGCCCTCACTGCGGGCGGGGAGGAGCAGTCCCAGTGCCAGAATCGCCGCCCCGGTAGGGAGCCCTGCGCGGACTGCCCATGAGAAGGCACGGTGGAAAGGACTTATTTTGAACATAGGAGCGGTCCGGGCGGACCCACTTCAGACTAGCCCGGATCGTTGGATTGGGGTGAGGGGCCTCGCGGACCTGCCTTCCGGGCGATAGGACGGGGGGGGCAGGGAAAGAAGTTCCGGAAGATGGCTTGGATCGGTCCGCCGGGGGGGCTTGCGGCGCGCCTCTCCACGGAGAGAATGTTTGCGCAGATTCCGCCCCTATACATAGATCTATTTCCATGACAGCCCAGACCGAAACAAAGAGCTTTGAGGCCGAGGTCCAGCAGGTCCTCTCCCTCGTCGTCCACTCCCTTTATTCTCAGCGCGAGATCTTCCTACGCGAGCTGGTCTCCAACGCCAGCGACGCCCTGGATAAGCTGCGGTTTGAGTCCCTGACCCAACCGGATCTGATGCCCGAAGGCGAGAGCTTGGGGATCGTTTTGGATTTGGACTCCGACAGTCGCACGCTGACGGTGGCAGACAATGGCATCGGGATGGATCGCGAGGAGTTGATGGAGAACCTCGGCCGAATCGCGAGTTCGGGCACCCGGCGCTTTCTCGAAGCCACCCAAGATGGGGAGTCCGAAGGGGCACCGGACCTGATCGGTCAGTTTGGAGTGGGTTTCTACAGTGCCTTCATGGTGGCGGACGAGGTGAGTGTGGTCTCTAGGAAAGCGGGGGCGGATGAGGGCTGGCGTTGGTCCTCGAAAGGCTTAGGCGAGTACAACATCGAGCCGGCGGAGGGCGCGGCCCGGGGCACGCTGATCCAGTTGCGACTCAAGGACGTGAAGGAAGGGGAGAAGGACTTCTGCGAGGAGTGGGCCCTGCGGGAGATCGTTAAGCGCTATTCGGATTTCGTGGAGTACCCCATTCAGATGGAGGTCGAGCGCACCCAACCCAAGAAGGACGAGGATGGGGAGGACGTCGAGGGAGAGACCGAGACTGTCGTTGAGACTCAGACCTTGAACTCCATGCAGCCACTCTGGTCGAGGCCCAAGGATGAAATAGAGTCAGCTGAATACAAGGACTTCTATCAGCACCTGACCCACGATTGGAATGAGCCCCTGCGTACGATCCACTTCCGCGCAGAGGGATCCCATGAGTACACCGCGCTCCTGTACCTGCCCAAGGAGCGTCCCATGGATCTCTTCGACGGGGAGGGCAAGACCTCGAGGGTCAGTCTCTACGTGCGGCGGGTGCTCATCATGCGCGAGTGCGAGGAATTGCTCCCCCCCTGGCTGCGCTTCGTGCGCGGCGTGGTCGAGTCCGCGGACCTGCCCTTGAACGTGAGCCGCGAACTCGTGCAGGACAACCCCAAGGTGGGGCGCATACGCAAGCGCCTGGTCAAGAAGGTTCTGGATGCGATGGGCACCATGCTCTCCGCGGAGCGCGACGGGTACGAAGGCTTCTGGCTGGCTTTCGGGTCATTGATCAAGGAGGGAATCTACTTCGGCGACGACGATGACTCCCGCATCTCCAATCTGTGTCTCTTTCAAAGCAGCCGATCGGATGGCTGGACCACCCTGGCCGAGTACGTGGACCGGATGGGCAAGGATCAGGATGCCATCCACGTAATCTGTGGTCCGGACCGCAAGACCTTGGAGTCCTCTCCGCATCTCGAAGCGCTCAAAGCGCGTGGAGAAGAGGTGCTGCTGCTGACGGATCCCGTTGACGAGTGGATGCTTCAGCGGCTCACTGAATTTGACGGCAAGACGTTGCGAGCGGTGGATCGTGGATCGATCAAGGAGGCCGACGAGGAGAAGGCTGAACGGGAAGCCCGGCAGGAGGAGAGCAAGGACTTGCTGGAGGCTCTACACAAGGCTCTGGATGAGCACGTTAGCGAGGTGCGCTTCACGAACCGGCTCAAGGACAGCGTAGCCGTCCTTGTTGGGGACGAGCACGGAATGAGCGCTCATCTGGAGCGCATGCTGCGCAGCAACGGTCGGGAGGTCCCCGTGACCAAGCGTGTCCTGGAGATCAACCCGGAGCACTCCCTGGTGGCCGGGCTCCGATCTCTGCACGACGCCGACCCCAAGAGTCCACGCCTGGCGGAGTTCGCCGAACTGCTCCACGGGCAGGCTCTGATCGCCGAGGGCTCGCCGGTCGTGGATTCGTCCCGGTTTGCGGGACTCGTGACCCAGTTGATGGTGGGCTCCGTCGAGTCCTAGTGGCGCTACGGCACGACCTGTGTGCCTTCACCTGCCGTGCGCGTGGCATACAACGCGCTGAGACGGGTGCACAGCGGACCGGGGGTGGAGGTCCCTATGGGGCGCCCATCGATTTGGGCCACGGCTGCCAGCTCGCCCATCGTGCCTGTACAGAAGACCTCGTCGGCCCTGTAGAGCTCGGCCTGTGAGACGGAACGCACTTCGGCGTCGATACCCTCACTCGCGCAGATCTCCAGCACGGTCGCGCGTGTGACGCCCTCGGGGCAGGCGCGGGTGGTCGGGGTGAACAGCCTTCCTTCGCTGACTCCGAAGATGTGGGTGGCATTGGTCTCGGCCACGAAGCCGTGCACATCGAGCATTAGGGCATCGTCCGCACCGGCAGCGTTGGCCTCAACCTTGGCCAAGATGGACTGCAATAGGTTGTTGTGATGGATCTTCGGATCGAGGCAGTCTGCGGGGAAGCGACGCAGGGAGGAGCTCACAAGGCTCAGACCTGTCTTGTCGTAGACCGGCGCTTTGTGCTCGGCGACCACGATCAGGGTTGGACCGGATTGATTGAGGCGCGGGTCCATGCCCGAGGTGATCTTCGTTCCGCGGGAGAGTGTCAATCGGACGTGGACCCCGTCCCGCATCCCGTTGGCCTCCAGGGTCTGCCGGATGGCGTCTAGGATCTGCTCGTTGCCGGGGATATCCTCAAAGGCGAGGGCGAGCGCGGAGTGGCGCAGGCGCGTCAGGTGCTGCTCCAGTTTGAAGATGCGCCCGTCGTACAGCCTTAGGCCCTCCCAGCAGCCATCCCCCCCCTGAACCAGGGAGTCGAACACACTGACCTTGGCCTCGTCCCGGGGAAAGAGTTGTCCGCCCACCCATATCTGGATGTCACGGTTGGCTTCATTGAAGGTCTGTTTCATGTCACAGATCGTAGTCGGTGGGGGGCGAGTTGCTCATAGAGTTCTTGGCACTCAGCCAACAGCTCCATGTGCTCGTCAGCCAGTTGGGCAGGCGTCTCGCGATAGGGCGCGAACCCGGTGGATTTCAGGGCATTGCCGTACCAGGCCTCGGCCCAGCATCCATCCGTCGGCCTAAGCCCGCTGGGCCAGTTCAGCATGGCAGTGTCAAAGGCTATCCCCAACGCGCCGCACAGAGCCTTGAGCATGCCCTCCGGGTCGCGCAGGAGGTCCGCCGAGTCGATGACCGGTGGCGTGGCCCCCGTGCGCTGGGTCTCCTGAGTGAACAGCTCCAGCTGCTGGGGTAGCCCAGTATCCATCAAACCGGAGCCCGGGACGATGCGCAGGAGGGAGGGGAGCATGCCCCTGGGGTCACGGATCAGAAAGACGTTCTTCAGGCTCCCGATCCAGTCCCTGGGCATGCCCTCCAGCAGGTGGTGGGCCATGTGCTTTTGGTAGAAGATCCGGGGCTCGTCGTTCGCGGGCCCCGTCAGCCATTCGATGACCCTATCCAGGTCGCACTCATGCTCGGCCTGGATCCTCTCGGCCATGGGGTGGGGCAGGCCCGTCACCTTCAGGTAGTGCGCGTAGAGGGGTTCGTCGCACACCTGCGTGTCCGAGCGCGAGTCGAAGGACCGCATGAGTGCCGTGGAGACATTCCTCGGTCCCGACCAGGCGGCGATGCGAAGCACCGAAGCCTCCAATGAGGTTTGCAACTCCATGGCGGGAGGTCAACGCACTCCGGTTATCGCGTCAAGTGTCCGGGCGCGAATTCTCCCCGGCTCCTGGGCCTCTCTAGAGGAACAGGATGGAGAGGCCGTCCGTGAAGTTGCTCGTATTGGTCGGGTTCTTGTCGCGGAACCAGGCCGCAAAATTCCAGGTGTCCCCAGGCAGGACGCTGGACTGCACGGGAGGGGGCATATTCGTCAGGTCGATGGTCAACTGGAACGATCCTCCGCTGCCCGAGTTCTTCAGAGATTTCGAGTAGCGACCCATCTGTCCGCCCAGGCAGAGGTTGCCCTGGGCCCCCCCTGGATTGGCGATGAACCCAGCGGTCTGGGACGTCAGGAAATAGCCGAACTGGTTGGCGGGCATCATCGACGCGTCCAGGGTGACGTTGTTGGCGGCTACCTGGTCAGATCCCGAAGCGCCCATCACGGCGGGGAACCCGCTGGAGTTTGGCACTGCGGGTCCACAGTAGTTGGTGCCGATGGGCCCCCCGGGCTGGTTGAGGTCGTTGACGAACAGGTTCGTCCCGTTGCAGTCACCGAGAACCAGGTCGAGGTCTCCGTCGTTGTCCACGTCGAAAACGGCCACGTCGTGCATTCCGCGCAGGTCGCTGGTGGTGATTCCCTTCAGTCCAGTGGATCCGCCACCGGACTCCTCCTTCAGGGTGATGTTGCCACCTACGGTGCCACCTTTGTTGTGGTACACGTGCATACGCCTGCTGCAGCCGGGGATGTCCACGTCCACGTCACAGATGAGCACGTCGTTCCAGCCATCGTTGTTCAGGTCGCAAACGATATTGTTGCTTCCGAATCCGTCGTCGGTGTTGTAGGTGAAGGCTGCGCTCCAGTTGACCCGGCCCAGGGCGTCGTTGCCATTGTTGAGCAGGTAGCGGTCAGCGGCGTCGTCACTGATGATCATGTCCAACTTGCCGTCCTTGTTGAGGTCGCCGACGTTGGCGTGGTACGGCGCGCCCGAGTAGGCCTGGTCGTAGATGTTGAAGAACCCCACGTTGGTCGGGTTGTTGTAATCGATGATGACCCTCGGTCCCGCTGCTCCCGTAGAGCCGAGGGCGGTGTCCTTGATCACGTCGTTGTTGCCATCACCGTTCATGTCGGCGATGACGGCCGATACGGCGAAGCTTGAATCCAACATGGCGGACGTCATGCGGGCATTGCTCTCATCTGAGAAGTTGCCCGTGCCGTCGTTGACGAGGAGCTTGTCGTTGAGGTCTACCTGGGCGGACTGCTCGTAGTGGGCGAAGTACAGGTCGGGGAAGCCGTCACCGGTGAGGTCACCGACCGCCACGGCGCAGAAATTGGGGAAGGTCCCGAAGTCAGGAATGAGAGCATCCTCATAGCGCAGGCCCATCCAGGCACCGCCCATGTCGCCCTGGTTGATGTAGACACGCGGGTGGGAGATGTGCTTGGGCTGGTTGGGGGCGATGGCTGCGGAGGTGATCACGTCCAGCCAGCCGTCTCCGTTGACGTCGGCGATGGCCACGTCACGGTCATTCGTCCCCGTCTTGAACCCGTTGTCGCCCGCAACGCTTGAGCTGACGGCGTACTGCGCCGTGCGGTCGGTGAGGACGCCACCCTCGTTCATGAGCAGCACGTTGACCTTCCCCCCGGGGTTGGTGTACGGAGTCTTGCGCACGATGACCAGGTCGGTCCAGCCGTCTTGGTCCAGATCGCCCCACGCGTAGTCCTTCTCCTCGTTGTCGTTCATCACCGTGCTGTTGTTCGCATTGAGTCGACTATTGTCTTTGGTGAAACTGGCCCAGCCGATCTGAGCATGGGTGACGCTCGCTGTGAGGCCAGCACAAACGAGAAGGATAAGTGGTCTTACCATGGCGGTTGGGTTGTGGGGGTGGAGCATGGGTGTCTAAAGGTCACTGTTGTGTTACGGGCAGATGGTGAAGGTGATTGCATCGGTCAAACCGACTCCGGTGCCGTCCGTCTGCAGGCTGTCGCGAAACCAGCCCTGGGCGTACACGATGGTACCAGGGGTGAGCCCGCGTGCAGCCATGAAGCCCTGGCTCATGTGGAAATCCATGTTCCCATCACATAGGCCCTTGGTACCGCCGGTTGCGGTGACGGGTGTACGATTGATGCTTCCTCCGATGCACAGCGTCCCCCCGTAGAACGGCGTGTTGCCTGGGGCCAGGCTGAACAGGAATATGCCGGCCTCTCCACCTTGGACTGCGCCGGCGCGCAAGTGGAAACTGTTGGGGCCCGACGCGGAAGGGCGTCCCTTCCACAGCATGATTGGGTTGCATCCCGAAGAGCTGGGCTTGGATGTGCAGTAGTTCGATGGCGCGCAAGCCTCCACGACCACCGTCAGCTCGCGTATGGTTCCGATGCCCAAAGCCACAACTGGGAAGAAGGTTGATCCGCTGACGTTCTTCTGGAGGGCGTTTCCCATGGGGTTGGTCAGGTGCAGCTTGTAGGTGCCAGGCGTGCTGGGCGCCACCGTGGTTCCGGTGGCCAAGGTGCTCCATGAGCCGCGTTGGGCGACGTCACCAACCACGGTCCCCGAAGGCGTCGGGGCAAAAGAGTTGGCAATGGTGTTCATGGCCCCGCCCACTTGAATCAGAGTGCCTGCCGCGGGCGTGCCGCCGAAGCCTGCCGGGTTGCACAAGCCGCTGGGACTCACGAACTCGCTCATGCTCCCGTCCTGCGGGGGACTGACGGGGGCCAGTGCCCCGCCGTCGAAGTTCAGGTCGAAGCTCACCATCGCGAGTCCGCCTGTCTGCTTGTTGGAGAGCGTGGCGCGCACTTCATAGTTGAACGGTGCGCCGGGCGAGACCCACAGCGTACTACCTCCGGAGCGGACGCTCAGGTTGAGGAGTGTCTGCACGGGCTCAGGGGCTGGCGCAGGGCTGGTCACTTGCCCTGTGAAGGTGCGTTGGAGTGCACCGAACTCGGTTAGGTCAAAATCACCGTCGGCGTCCAGATCGGCGATCGCCTGGTCGTCGTCCGGCCCAATCGTGCCGCCCGGCCCAGTCAGCCAGGGCTGGAGGAAGAACCAGTCGAACTCATCCAGGTCGTTGTCCAGTTCGTAGTCGAACTCGGTCTGCCCGAGCGACTGCAGGAAGTCCACCAGATCGGTCTGATCGCCAGCTGACAGGTTGTTGAAGGCATCCCGGGATGCCGCGCCCTCCCCGTCGTGGGCGGCGATGGTGGCGACCATCAGGTCGTGAAAGGTGCCGCCCGCAATGCGGCCGTCATGCAGGAACGAGTTGCGCAGGGCCAGGCCCCACAAGGGGCGCGTGAACATCTGGGTCTCGCTGGCGTTGGCCTGGACGATGCCGTCACCGAGAGTGCCCATGTCGTGCACGAGCAAATCCGAGTAGGGCTTGATGGCCACGCCCGAGAGGCTGGGTTCAACAGCGGCCCCGGTGACGTAGTCGCGTACGTGGCAGTCCGCACAACCCACGGTGTTAAATACGGTTTCCCCCGTCATGCCGGCGCGGGGTGTCTGAGCCGGCGCGGCGAGCAGGCGCTGAAATGTGGTCCAGTGCTGTACGTGGGTGATGCCATTGGCATCGGGCTTGTCTTCCGGGTCCGCTACCGAATCACAGGCAGCCAGCAGGCTCTGGTCGCCATTGGGGGCATTCTCGGTTGGCGCAAAGGGGGAGGTCAGACCCATCTCGTTCAGACCGGCACCGATGGAGAAGGCGATGGCGTTCAGGGCGTCCCCCTTCCATCCAAAGCGTGCCGGGCGGAGCGGGCCACCGGGCTGTGTCGCGTCGCCGACGTAGCTCACGAAACCCGACAGGCCCGGAGGTTGGTTGACGGCGTTGGCTTCAATGTCTGCGTCCAGTACCTCACTCAGCAGGCCGCTACCGAAAGCGATGGGCGTCTTGCGCAGAGCGGTCACGGTCGCTTCCGGGGGGACCACCTCGCGGCACTGGAGGTCTTCAGACTGATCCTGGAGCAGCGAGCCCCCCAGGCCCGCCAAAGGGTCGAAGGGCGCTCCACCGCTGGCGGCTTTTCCGAAGCGGGTCACGACCCTCACACCGGAGCCACCCACCCCGGGGTGGTTGTGGCAGCTGGCGCATGCGGGCTCATTGAAGATGGGTCCCAACCCATCCTGGGTCGTGAGCGGGCTCAGGAAATCCAGCTGACCCAACAGAAACAGATTGTGCTCTGCACGGGAGAGTCCAGGCACAGGCTGCCCCATGAACGGTTGTGGGTCCTGGCGGGCGAGGAGGGGGGCTGCGCCGGCAACGGCGGCGAGCAGAAGGGTGATTGGACTAGACGACATTTCGGATAGATTCAAATGGTGGACGGATCGGCTTGGTTAATTCTACGGGTTCCCTGGGGCCTGTGGTGGGCCCGGGAGAACGCTATCAGCTACAGGGGGGGGGCAGGTCGCCACCAATGAGACGGCAATGCCCCAGAAGGGGACGTGCTACAGGACTCCTAGGTTCTGTAAGGCTCCGACATAACCCGCCCAACTGCCAGAATGATCACTGCTCTCTTTGGCAGCCTCTCGAAAGAGGCCCCGGACTCGGGCGTGAACATCCGGGCTGTGCACCCCGAGATCCAGGCTTCGGGCGAGATAGCGGCTCTCCAGGCCGTCTGCCTCGCCTTGGGTGGGGCGACTCATGGCGTACTGCAGGGGCCCCCAGCCGTAGCGGGTTTCCACGCCGAGATCCAGTCCATCTGCAGGGAGGTAGTCCTCGCCCCAGCGCGAATTCTCGCAGTAGGGGGCGGCTTCAAAGCCCTCCTTTGGGGCGACGGCAAAATGCCAGCGTGGTCCGGCCAGGGGCGTCTCACTATGTAGGGTCGGGCGAGGGTCGCTCCAGACCGGGCCCCAGTACAGAAAGTCCAGGGCCCGATGGTGCAGTTGAAGCAAGGCCGAGGATCGCTCTGGGTCCACTCCTTCCAGAACCGATTCAATCAAACAGCGCTCGGCGTGCAGAAGAAAGTGGGACTCAAAGGTCTGGCTGGACGCATGGCGAGCACCGAGGACCTTGGGGTTGACCTGTCGTTGGACGATGCCGCTCGACATAGCGCCGTCGACGAGGAGCTGTGCAATGCGAATCAGCCAGTCCCGGTGCGCTTGTCTCCAGGATGGGGTGGCGCAGCTGTAGGCGGCGCAGGCTGCGTCCATGCCCCATGCCTGGTCACGTCCAATGGGCAGTCCGTGGCCGGGATGCTTGTCGACCAGCCCTTCGTAGACCCGCAGGGTCGCCCCGGGTGACCAGCTCTCGACGGCATGTCGACCGCCGTGGAAGGCCAGATGAAAGAGCTCCGCCGCATGGATAAGGGAGTCCCGTGCGAGAGCGTCATTGGTGAGCCACACCAAGGCCTTGGTGGCCGAGGTGTAGCGCACCATGTGTTGTCCATCGTGGGGCCACCAAGCCAGAAGCGAGTCGTTGTTTCCTGGAATCCGCCCCCCGGCATGGGCCGGTGTCCCGAGATCGTAGGGCGGCCTCAGCTCGGCCTCGTAAACGGCCTTGACCTGATCCGATGCGGCTGGTCCACCGCGAGCGGGTAGCTTGAAGGCATGCGGCACCATGTTGGCGTTGGTGCGGAAGTCGAAAGGCACACGCTTCTTCTCACCCCTCCAGAGCTCGGGGCCAACCGCTTGTCCCATGCGGTTCCATTGCGCGTCCGGTTGCCGGCAGGCGTGCATGCGGTGCCGCAGCATCAGCGCCTCCACCCCGCGGGCGTCGGCGGCAGCAACGGTTCGCTGGCCCACGATGGGTTCGATCCCGGATCCGCCGGTCATGCCCTGAATGGACACGCCCAAGGGGTGGGCCCAGCCCATGAGTGGGCCGCTCAGTATGCCGGGCTGCTCCACGCCGCTGGTCAGCAGCGTGCGCAGCCGGTGAAGTTCGGTGCCGATGCGTTCCTCCAAAGCGGCCTGGCCAACCAGTCCGTTCCTCCGGTAGGTGTCCCAGCGGGCCAACGGGGTGCGCTGGGGGAAGTAGCGAGAAGTCTGTGGGTTCCACCAAGACCACAGGCCGGGGCCTGCTACGCAGAAGGCGAGGCCGGACAGAGAGGGGTGCTCACCGCGAGGTGCTTGGGAGGAGGGACTGTGCAGGGTCAGGCGGCGCAGGAACTGGGCCTGAGGTCCCATCATGTGTAGGGCACCACCGGGCAGTGGTTTGACCAAGGGCAAAATGCGCCGCCCTTCTTCCTTGCGTGCCTTGCCCAGGAGGGGGTCGCGCACCAAGGCGGTAGCGCTCCAGTCTTGGGGCAGCGCCAATTCGAGGGAATCCCAGTACACGATCCCAGCTGGGGATTCGCTGGCTGCGGGCTCCGCGCCGCCGGAGGTTGCACCATTGTTGATCCGCAGGTCTAGGGAGACGCGCTCGTCGCCTGAGCGACGGGTGAGGTAAGCGTGCACTCCCATGAGGTGGGGCAGGGCCGGCGGGTTGGCGACCAGGGCATCGGGAGCGGGCATCAGCGTCGCGTACAGGCGCACCCTCTCGTAAGCCGTGCCTTTGGCCAGCACGATTCGGTGCGCTTGTGGGCCGTTTAAGAGTGCGCGGTACAGGTGCCCGTGGATATCCCGGCAGCGCAACTCAAGCCCGTCGGGCCATGCGGCGCCTCTGGCCCAAGCTACATCCGGGGCCGGGCCGGAAGGTTGCGGGTCGACAACCCGAACGTCGAAGGTGTGCCACTGGCCTGGTTGTGTCCCTTGTGGACGTTGGAGTAATGCGGCCAGTTCGACGACTTCCGGTTCTCCAGTGGGATAACGGGTGACCACCTCCCACTGGGCGCGTGCCCAGGTGGACTTCCCCGAGCGATCGCGAAGTTCGAAGCTGAGATCGGTCGTTGGCAGCCCGAGGGGCAGGGGCAGGGTGGCGTGTAGGACGAAGGACTTGCCCTCTGGCAGTCGCATGCGCAAGGCGGCCTGCCTTTGGACCAGTTCTGGCTTGGCCTCCTCGCCCTCCTCGGTTCTGGCAGCAGGGGGGGGAGGCGGGGGAGGATTCTCCAGGCCTTCAAAGGTGAACCGTTTGCGCGATGATGGGGGGGCTAGGTCAGCGAAGCGCTCCTGTGCCGCCTCATTGAGTTGGGCGGGTGGCCGGGTGGGGGTGCCGCAACACGTGAGGGCGCCCATGAGCAGCAGTAGGTGTTGTCCCCGTGCCAGATGGGGTTCCCTGGTAGGGAAACTGGGCTGGGCGGGTTCCACTTGCATGGTTCCGTTCTAGCGCATGGGCCGCAGGGATGTCTGCGTGTCTTTGAAATCACACCAGATCAAAGCCATGCTCGGGCCATGAGCATGCCCATCTCCAAGCGCCTGCAAGGCTTGGCCCAATCCGATATCCGCGCCATGACCCGCCGCTGCATGGAGGTTGGGGGGATCAACTTGGGGCAGGGGATCTGCGACCTGCCCACGCCTCCGCTGGTGCGGGATGCCGCGATCCAGGCGATTGTCGACCGCAAAAGTATCTACTCACCCTGTGAGGGGATCTTGCGGCTTCGAGAAGCCATCTCCCTCAAGCTCGAGCGCGACAATGGTATCAGCGCCGATCCGCGCTCGGAGATCGTTGTTACGACCGGTTCGGCGGCGGCCTTCGCCTGCACCTTGCATGCCCTCCTCGATCCGGGGGACGGGATTATGATTCCCCAGCCGCACTACGGCTACCACGTGAACGCCGCTCGGGTGGCCGGGGTCGAGGTGCACTCTCTTGTCTTGAAAGAGCCCGAGTACCTGTTGGACGCAGATTTGCTGCGGGCCAACCTGCGCTCGAACACGCGTGCGATCCTGCTCTGCACCCCGGGCAATCCCAGTGGCCACATGCTACGGCGGGAGGAGATTGAGTGCGTGGCAGAGGTAGCCCGGGAACGCGACCTGCTCGTTATTACCGATGAGATCTACGAGTACATCCGCTACGAGGGTCGTGAACATCTGTCGCCTTCGGTGGTGGCGGATCTGGCTCCGCGCACAGTGACCATCATGGGGCTCTCCAAGACTTTCAGTATCACGGGGTGGCGGCTGGGATACGCTGTGGCGCCTCCGGTCATGGCTGAGGCCATCGCCCTAGTCCATGACGTGTTCTACATCTGCGCCCCGACTCCGCTGCAGTACGGCGTGACCGCTGGGTTTGCGAGCCCCCCGGAGTTCTTCGAGAGCATGCGTGCCGACTACACCTCTAAGCGCGAGCGGTTGTTCGGTGCGCTCTCCACGGCGGGCCTGGAGCCGATTCAACCCGAGGGCGCCTACTACATGCTGGCACGCTCAGCCTCGCTGGAGTGCAGCGATTCGAAGGAGGCCGCGTTCTCTCTGCTGGATCGTTGCGGGGTGGCCTCGGTTCCCGGGGCGGCCTTCTATTCTGGGCCACAGGGCGAAGATTGGCTGCGATTCTGCTTCGCCAAGGAGGACGCCGAGCTGGATAAGGCCTGCACAAGGCTGGAAAAGCTGGGAGCCTAGAGCCCGGGGCTGTAGGATGGTTACCGAGAGTTGGTCCTCCCCGCGCCCCCTCATGACACCCTCACTATCCCAACCTAGGCACAAGTTGCGCGTTCCCCGCCCCAAGAAGGGCTGCGTGCGGCTGCTTGTGGGAACGCGGAAGGGTGCCTTCGTTGTGGGCAGTGATGCGCAGCGAAAGGATTTTGGAGTGGTGTGTACGGAGGGCTTGGGCGCCATCGTGCACCACGTGGTCGCCGACCCGCGTGCACCGAAGAGTGTTCTCATGACGGCCTTGGATCCGGAACACGGGGCGCACGTGCGCTACTCCGATGATGGGGGCCGGACATTTAAGGTGAGTCGCAAATCACCGGCCTTTGGTGATGCCGTCGATGGGCTTCAGCAGCGCCGTGTGCATCACATCTTCTGGCTCAGCCCTGGCCATTCTCAGGAGTCCGGCGTCTGGTACGCGGGCACCTCACCACAGGGTCTTTTCCGCTCGCGGGATGCGGGACGTACCTGGCGGCCGGTGGCTGGACTCAACAACCACCCCATGCTTGATCGCTGGACCGGCGGTAATCAAGACAGCACCCCGGATGGGCCGACCTTGCATTCCATCCGCGTGGACCCGCGCGATGCGGAACACCTGTACATCGCCCTCTCTGCTGGAGGGGTTATGGAGAGCCACAACGCGGGCCGTACGTGGAACCCCGTCAACGTGGGAACCGTGCGCTCTTTTGAGGAGCGCGACGAGAACCTGGAAGGAGTGGAGCAGGAGTTTGGCCAGGATCCGCACCTGCTTGTGATGGCTGGCACGGATCCGGATCGGCTCTGGCAGCAGGGTCGCACGGGGGTCTATCGCATGGATCGCGAGGAGGGCCACTGGCAGCGGGTGGGAGCCAATCTCCCCAAGGGCATCGACGACGTGGGCTTTGCCATCCTGTCTCACCCGCGGGACCCCGACGGTGCCTGGGTCTTCCCACTCGATGGCAGTCGCACCTGGTCGCGCACGGCTCCCAAGGGACAGCCGGGTCTGTACCGCACACAGGATGGCGGCCAGAAGTGGACGCGTCAGGATCGCGGGCTGCCCCGCTCGCACGCCTACTGGAGCGTCAAGCGTCAGGCTCTGGCCCATGATGCTCATGATCCCTTGGGCGTCTACGTGGGGACGAGTCAGGGCGAAATCTGGGGCAGCCTCAACGAGGGTCGCAGCTGGCGCTGTCTGGCCAGGCATTTGCCCGAGATCTACTCCCTGGAAGTCGCAGGAGTGACGAGCTAGGTGGACCCGCCGACCCCGCCCCGTAGCGCTGCCCCGCGCAACTTGCGCATCCTGACCTTCTTCGCCGCCCTGCTGCCGCTGGGATGGTTGGTGTGGAGGTTCGCATTCGTCTCCGACGACGCGTTCATCACTTTCCGCTACGCACTCAACTGGGCAGAGGGTTTGGGACTGGTCTATCACCCCGGCGAGACCCCCCCTGTCGAGGGCTATAGCGAGTTCCTGTGGGCCATTCTCATGGGCGTCGGGATCCGGATGGGGCTGGCACCCGAGGGTTTCTCCCAGGTCCTTGGGATGATTTCCGCCGTCCTCTTGCTGGTGGGCTGGTCCCGTCATGCCTCGCGGTTCGTAGCCACCGGGCCTGTGGCCCTGGTTGGCGGTGCACTGTTCCTCGGTTGTCTTCCGCCGCTGGCCGTCTGGAGCACTGGCGGCATGGCGACCATGGCCTTTTGCGCGGCCGTCTTCTGGCTGTTTGCCCTGACTTGGTCCGAACCCCATTTGCGCTGGGGCCGCAAGGTCTTTGCCGTGGGGGTCCTTGCCGTTCTGTTGCGCGCGGATGGTGCCTGGTGGGTGGCTTGGGTTCTCGGTCCCGCTCTGGCCGCGGCCTGGACGGGCGGCGACAGGCAACGCTTCACCACTCTGCTGAAAACCACGGTGGCCCTGGTCGGAGTCTGGGGGCTGCACGTGGCCTGGCGCTATGGCTACTACGGGGATTGGCTGCCGAATACGGCGCGCGCCAAGGTGGGCATCTCCATGCGGGCAGCGGAACGGGGTCTCAACTACCTGATGCACTTCCTCCTGGTTTTCCCCGGTGTCTTGCTGGCCTTCCTCTCCCTGGGAGCGGCTCGCGGTTGGCGCGAGAGGCACCTGGGTCCCGCACTCTGTGTCGTTCTTGGGACGGCTCTGCACGTTGTCCTCACGGGGGGGGACTTCATGGCCTATGGGCGCTTCCTGGTTCCCGCTCTTCCTTTCGTGGCGCTCCTGTTGTGCGCGGGCCTCAGCGGCTTTGAAGCGCAGGGCCGCCGCGCGGTCGCCGCGGCCTACGCCCTGGTTTGCTGCGGTTTGGTGCTACCCGCTGCCTTTGACGGGGACGTCGTGCCGGAGCGTTGGCGCACGTCTTTCGGATTCCGCCACAGCACGCCCGGGGCCATTGAGCGCAGCGAGTGGAGACAGTGGATGCGCATGCGGGAGCAAGCCGGCGAGTTTGCGGACTTGGGGAAGGCCTTGAAGTACCTCGCCGACCCAGGGGATTCTGTGGTTTTTGGAGCGGTGGGTTGTCTGGGCTATTACTCGGGCCTGCGGGTCTATGACCGCAATGGGCTGGTATCGCGCGAGGTTGCTCTGCGTGACCCTCTGCCTCAGGCCACCTCTCCCGGCCATGACAAGACGGTTCCTCCTGAGTTTTTCAACCGTTATCGCCCGACCATCTTGGACGGTGTCTGGTTTCCCGGAGGGCTGCGTGCTCTGCGGTTCTACCGCGAAAAGAACCCAGGCGTCCTACGCGAGGGGCTGAAGCCTCAGGATCTTGGTGGCTGGGACCTCAACCCCCGCCCCGATCAGACCTTGCTTTTGGAGCGCCTGGAAGGACCTTGAATAGGGCGAGCCCGCCGGTTTAGGCGAGCTCGCTGGATGGGGACCATACGGGGCTAGTGTCTGTGCCGGCCTTGCCCGCAGACGGTACGGGTGGGTACCCAGACCTTCTTGTTGCGGGTCGCGTAGTGCCCGGGGCCGTAATCGGTGCGGAAGTACCCCTGCTGCACTAGGACCTGCACTACCGAGCCATATCTGCCCTTCCGCCACTCGTAGCGAGCGGGGACCCAAGTCTGTATGGGCGCGCCCTGGACCCAGATCTTCTCGGATACGGCGCGATAGTAGCCTGGTTGCGTACTGCAGCAGCTCATGGCGCGGCGCTGGCCGAAGCCGATGCTCACGCGGGACTTGCCCAGGCGTAGGCCGATGTTGCCGCCCAACCGCAGGGAGGGCGTGCCACAGAGGGTAGCTGCTCTACAGGACTTGGGACCCGATTGGCCGGCTGTGGCCATGGGGGGCATGCACAGCAGGGCTGCGCAGGCAAGGGCGGGGAGGCGTAGGGATGTCAACATGGTGTTCTCCTTGGGTAAGCACTGGGGTAGCCCCATCCATAGAGCAGGAACCGTGCCACCCTCGTCGGTACCTTTTCTAGCGCCGTGGGTGCCCAGAGGGCCTGTGCAACCCCTATCCCGGGGGAGACTGTCCACTGCCGTGGGCAAGGCCGTGGCCTTAGGAGGTCATCATGTACTGACGTGTGCGAATCCCGAGGGCGCTGATGAGGAGGAACACCGAGTAGGCCGCGGCAAGGCGCGTAAGCGCCTCGGGCGCGGTGTAGAGGGTGGTTCCTGTCAGCATGGGGATCTCGGACAAAATCGACGCGCTCATCTCGTGCACGTCGGTCAGGAAGCTGCGCAGGTAGAACTGGACGGAGAGTTTTTGGGTTGAACCTGGAATGTTGGCCAGGAATCCCTCGATCGCAAAGGTGTAGACCAACGACAGAATCATGGCGCGTCGAAAGAAGACTCCCAGTCCGGCACTGATGAGGGTGTACATGATGGCCGCCACGACGGAGGCAGCGATCAGACCGGTCGCCAGGCCTTCGGGGAGGTCCCGGACAATCTCGACCATCTCGTGGGCGCCTCTGCGGATACGCTCGCGTTTGAAGTTGGCTTGCCCCGCTTGCGGGTAGGTGGCTGCCCAGATCACCCCTGCGCTCGAAATGGTCACAAGAATGGTGCTGACCACCGTACTTGAGGCAAGGCGGCCCAGGAAGAACGCAGCTCGGTCCGTGGGCCGGGTGAAGATGTAGGTGATCGTGCGATTCTCCAACTCCTCTGTGACGACGGACGAGCCCACGGTCAGGGAGATCAAGGGGGCGACCACCTGTAAGACCAGGAACATTCCGATGAAGGGCACGATGTCCGTCGCGTGCTGGTGACCACCTGCAAACCAGGCAATTGCTATGGGTGCGGAGGCCAGGAGCACGCAGATAAGTAATCGGCGTGAGAGCACCAGGGAGCGCATCTGGAGGCGGGACATGAGCCAGGCGGTCTTCAGGAAGTGCATCAAGGTCAGCCCACCAGGTAGTCAAAAACGGCGTCCAGGCTGGCGTCGGAACTCTCAAGGCTCTCGATGCCAGAGCGGGTACGACTAGCGAGGGCGGGCAGGTCCGAGTGAAAGGCGCGAATGTCACGTGTCTCGATGTGCAGATCCCCGGTAGCTTCCTCAAGGGTGGCGCTGTGGACGTGGGGTAGCTCAAGAAGGGCTCGGGCGAGGGCGCGAGGCTCACGTGCCCTGAGGTGGACCTTGCGGGGGTGACGGGATAGAAGCTGCCGCACATCTTCCACGGGACCCTGGGCGAGCAGGCGCCCCCTGTGGATCAGCACGATGCGTGGAGTGAGGCTCTGCACCTCGTGAAGCACGTGGCTGGAGATGATCAGGCTCGTGCCCGAGTCGCCGAGTTCCCGGTAGAGGTCCAGCACCTGATGGCGGGCCACCGGGTCGAGTCCCGTCAGGGGTTCGTCGGCGATGATCAGCTTGGGAGTGTGCGCAAAGGCCTGGGCTAACTTGGTTCTTTGCCGCATGCCCTTGGAGTACCCACTCACCGGCCTGTTCATCGCGTTCTCAAGGTGCACCCTCTGGAGGGCGCGAGTGGCCATGGCCTTCGCATCGGTGTGGTTGAGGTTGGCCAGACGCATGCAGTGAGTTACGAACTGGAGCCCGGTCATGTGATCGTAGAGCGCGTCCTGCTGGGGGCAGAACCCCAGTTGGCGGTAGAGCTCCTGGTTGGCGAAGGGTGTGTGCCCGAGCACTTCCAGCGAACCGCTTGAGGGCCGCATTTCGCCCACCAGCAACTTCATGAACGTGGATTTTCCAGCTCCATTGGGACCCACCAGACCAGTGATGCCAGGGAGGATCTCCACATTGAGATCGTTGAGGCCGATGACCTCTCCATACCAGCGGCCCAGACCTGTCGCCTTGATGATGGGCTTCACGCCACCACCTCCATCTTGCGCACTCGAACTGCGAGGATGAACAGGCACAGAGTCCAGAGGCCGCCGAGGGCCGCGGCGGTCTGAGTGATGGTGACCTTACGGTCAGGGTTCCAGCGGTCGAACATCCACTCGCCCAGTCGTTCGAAATTCTGGAACAGGTTGAGCAGGGAGAACGAGTTCTCATTGAACAGGTGTGCGAGAACCGTGCTGACCCCACTGCTCAATACGATGGCTCCGATAATCCCGATGAGGGCATGGGACTTGCGGCCGACCAGACTGGAAATGGTCAGAACCAGGACCGTGACCGTGCCAACCCAGATGCTACTGAACAGGATGACCTTCAGTATGGAGGCCCACTCCTCCACGATGAAGCTCCACTCCGGAGAGGTGAACGTGGCTACGCTGCAGACAAGCAGGCAGGGCAGAGTCAGGGCCAGGAACCCAAAGAAGGCCGCCCCCGCCCCTTTTCCGAGCAGGTAGTCCAAGCGGGAGATCGGGCGCGAGAAGTAGAGCAGGTTGGCCCCCAGTCGGCGGTCCTCCGCAATCAGGCCCGCTCCGTACCAGGCCACGATCATCAATGAGAAGAAGGCCATCCCCTGGGTGTAGGTGAAGATGTTGCTGACGACGTCTCCAAGGGTCTCGGTCACCATGAGTGTGATCCCTGCGGCTCCGGGTGAGTTGATGTTGACGAGATCTCCCGAGAGTAGCTGGAAGCGGAAGTAGACCCTGAAGCACGCGATGACGCAGCCGATGGCCACCGGGGTGAAGAGGAGCAGGGCTGGGAGCTTGCGCTTGAATCCCTGCTTGGCGGACGAGACGCCGATGGTTACCCAGCGGCGCGGATGCTCGCGCAGAGTGCCGGTGAAGGGCCGGTAGATCTCCGTGTGGGTAGAGGCTCTCACGGTTGTTTCCCCAGGAGGTCATCACTATCCCCGTGCGAGGGCGAAGCGTCGGTGTCAGAGGTAGCGTGGGGCACCACGCCCACGGCGCGTAAGAAGACATCTTCCAGACTCGAGCGCTGCTGCCGGAGTTGGGTGATGGCAACCCCAGCCTGCTGTGCCAACTCAAAGACGCGATCTGCGTCGGGGTCAGCGTCGGGCCATTGAATGCGCAGGCCGCCCTCCGTCCCCTCGCTGGTCTGCAAACCGGCCGCCTGCAATTGCTCGATAAAGCGCGCCGATTCGCCCTCGACTTCCACCAGCAGGAGGGCGCCCTTGGCTGCGGTCAACTCGCTTACCTTGCCTTGCTCGACAACCCCGCCCTCGTTGAGGACGACCACGTGGTCGCAGGTGCGCTCCACATCCTGGAGGAGATGTGAGCAGAGGAGGATGTTCTTACCCTGTGTTCGACCGAGATCCTCCACGAGATCAAGCATCTGCCGCCTGCCCTTGGGATCCAGCCCGTTGGTTGGCTCGTCGAGGAGGAGCAACTGGGGATCATGGGCCAGGGCCTGAGCCAGCTTGAGCCGCTGCTTCATGCCCGTGGAATAGCCGTCGGTCGGGCGGTAGCGCTCCTCGTCCAACTGGACGTAGTCGAGAACTTCGTGTGCGCGGGTCATGGCGTCCTCGGTGCGCAGGCCGGTAATGCGGGCCAGGGTCGAGACCAATTCGATGGCGCTCATCCCGGGCAGGATGCAGTCCCCTTCGGGCATGTAGCCCACAACGGTGCGGACGGAGAGGCGATCCCGGCGTTGGGTGGGCCGGAAGCCTAGAACTGTAGCCTCTCCCTCGGTCGGGACGAGTAGGCCCAGTAGCAGTTTAAGCAGCGTGGTCTTGCCCGAACCGTTGGGGCCCAGGAGGCCGACGGGCCCCGATGGTATGTCCAGGTCGAACCCGTCGAGCGCCCGGATCTTCCCATAACACTTGACCAGGTTTCGGATTGATATGACGGGTTCGCTCATCGGGTGGTGGCTCGGGATGCGCCGAGGGTGCGTATCCTAGGGAGGCCCACGCTGGGGGTGCCACCCTTTACAAACTCTTACGGCAACTACCGAGGCGCTTCGCGTCTAAGCCAAATTCGTACCCCATGGGATGTTAGATCGGCCAGAAGTACGAGCATCACACCGAAGCCCACGAGCAACAACATGTCGTCATAGGCGTGCCGGCTGCGCGCGTCTTGGATCTGGTAGCCGAGGGAGACGATGCCTAGCATTCCCAGGACCGTTGCCTCGCGTACGCAGGTCTCGAAGCGATAGAAGAAGTAGAGCAGGAACCGCGGCAGGGCCACAGGGACTGCCGCTAGGGCTGTTATCTGGCCACGACTGCCTCCCAGGGTCCGCAAAGCCTGTAGCGGGCGTCGCTCCAGATTCTCCAGGGTCTCCCCGAAGAGTCGCCCCAGAATGCCGCCATTGTGCATGGCGAGAGCCAGCACGGCGGGCCACGCGCTACCAGGCAGGACGGCCACCCAGAGGAAGGCCAGGATGTACTCAGGCAGAGCGCGGGCCAGAATGCAGATCAGGCGGGCGATTCGAGAAGCCCAGATCCACCCGATCCCGATGGGACCACTCTGTAGGAACGGCTCCTGGGTGGAGATAGTGCGTGCCACCCAGGGGGCCACGAGCAGAGCCCCTGCCCCGGCAAGTGCCATGGAGGCCACCGCAATCCAAAGGGTGGTCATCGTGGCCTCTGCCCCTGCAGCGTTCCACTGGCCTCCCACCCAGGTCCAGAGACCCGACCAGGTGAAGCCGGACTCCCGTAATGGAAAGGGGATGGCGTCTTCGGTCAGGAAGCGTTCGAGGTTGCGGGCTCGATCGGCACCGAAGAAGCCGCCGATGTTGATCTCTCCACTCATCCAGGCGAAGGCCACCAATCCGAAGGCACCCAAGCCGCTAATCCAAAGCAGCCGCCGACTTGGTTCATCAGGGTGCCCTTCGTCTTGAAGGGGGGGCACGGGGGGCGAGTTCATGAGACCAGCCGCCGGCGGATGGCCGTGCTCCACCACTCGAGAAAGAGGATTAGACCGAGCAGCAGATAGATTGTGGTCCAGGTCTCGCGGAAGCGCCCGTCACCGAAGCTCAGGGTTAGATGGTATCCCAGGGTGGGGTAGCCGAAAAAACCCAGTACCGCGGCGGATCGTACGGCGCACTCAAAGCGGTAGGCGGTGTAGGCGACTAGGTCGGGGAGCGCGCGGGGCACGAGACCGAAGAGGAATACGCTCAGGGGGCGAACACCGATGCCCTCCAGGGCCTTCGCGGAATGTCGGGGCGCCTCGTCCAACATCTCTGAGAAGACCTTGGCGAGAGTCCCCGAGTAGGGGACGGCGATGGCGAGGACAGCCCCAAATGTATTTAGGCCCACCGCGGCCAGGAGGATCACCGCCCAGATCAGCTCGTGCACGGATCGCATCAGGGCGATCCCGATGCGGACGGCGGCTTGTAATCCGCGGGCCGCAGCGGTCATGCGGGAATTCTTGAAAGAGGAGCGTCTCCACCAGGTTTCGGAGGCAAGTATTCCAAGGGGGAGGCCCGCGAGGACCGATAGGCTCATGGCGGCCGCGGCGAAGATGAGCGTGCGCAGGGCTGCGTGTGCCAAGTCCGCCAAGAACGGTGTGGTATGGGCGGCGAGGTGGGCACTCTCCCAGGAGAAAGCCGGCTCGGTGGCAGCCGAGAAGAAATCCCTGGCGAGCCGCAGGCCACCGGCGTTGGGCACCAAGCCCGCGGGGCGAAGTCCCAGGAGGAAGGCGGCTAGGAGCCCGAGCAGCCCGATTCCCAGCAGGATCAGGCCCCGGGGGGGAGGCTTGGGGGGATGCCTATCCATCCGCTCTTGGGGGCGGCCCGTCGATGCGGTACAGAGCTTCGAGGGCGTCGTCGTGCACTTGCGCCGTGGGCGAGTCAAAGACCAGTCGCCCGCCGCGCAGTCCCACCAGTCGCGGGAAAAGCTCTCTTGCGAGTTGAATGTCGTGCAGGCTGGCCACCAGGGTCAGGCCGCGTTCCTTGGCGACATCCTTCATGAGGGTTAGCACGGCGCGCGCGCGCGTTGGATCCACTGAGGCCACGGGCTCGTCTGCCAAGAGGGCATGCGGGGCCTGGAACAGAGCGCGCGCAATCGCCACGCGTTGCTGTTGACCGCCCGAGAGGGAGTCCGTGCGCAGGCAGAGTTTCTCGGGGATGCCCACGCGCTCAAGGAGACGATGTGCTCGGTCGAGATCCTCGACCGTGGGCCGGATCATGGAGCGCGCGGCAGACCAGAACCCGCGCTGGCCGAGGGCGCCGGCTATCACGTTCTGGTGGGCTCGAAAAATCGGTACCAGCGAGTGGTCCTGATGGACGAATCCGATCCGACTGCGTGCGGCTCGCAGGTCGGCGGGGGCGAGTTGGGCCAGGTCCTTGCCGCCGAAACTTGCCGTACCCGCGTCGGCCAGGAGCGAGCCTGCCATGAGGCGTAGCATGCTGGTCTTGCCCGCACCGCTTGGGCCTACCAGCGCGACAATTTCCCCAGATGCAATCTCCAAGTCCACCCCGCTCAATGCGTGGTTCTCGTCGTAGGAGACGCATGCCCCGCGGAGGGCAAAAGCTGGAGGGGCGGTACTCAGCGGAGAAGTCCCGTCTGTCGCATAGTCGCCTCGATGGCGGCGTAGTCTGCGTTCTTTGCGGGGATCAGTCCCTCCGTGCGGTCGAGAGCTTCCAGCACGGCGGGGTCGTCCAGGGTTATCAGGAAGGCCTGAATCCGCTCCATGAAATCCTCTCCGTGGAGTTGGTTCAGCGCGGGGTGGGCGGTCCAGTTGTAGTCCGCGTAAGGGGGCGTGGTCCAGATGTGCCGGCAGACCGCGGGGTCAACGGTGCCTTCCGCCACCATGCGTTCGTAGGTCTTGTAGTTCAGGGCCCCCGCGGAGGCGGAACCGGCTTGAACCTGTAGGGCTGTTTGGTCGTGGCCCGCTGTGAATTGGGGGGGGTGGCCAAAGAACTCCTGGGGGCCCTGCCCCGTTTCTTGCATGAGGAAATGCTGGGGCATCAAGCGCCCCGAAGTGGAACCCCGGGATCCGAAGGTGAACCGGTTCCCGCGCAGGGCCATGGGGAACTCCTCGCTGAATTCGAGTCCCAAGTCCTGGTGTGCAATGAAGTAGGTCCGGAACTGTGGATCCACACGCCCCTGAGCGATGGCTTGGGCTCCTGGGACGGCCAGACGGGCGCGCACCCCCGAGACGCCACCAAACCAGGCAAGGAGGACGTCTCCGTTCTTGAAAGCCTCCACCGAAGCCTCGTAGTCGGTGCTGGGCTGGTAGTCGAAGCGAACACCCAGCGCGTCGGTCAGGGCTAGAGCGACGAGGTCGTAGCGTGCCTGGAGCCCCGAGCGGTTATCGTCGGGTATTGCGCTGAAGTACACCACGGGGCCAGCGCCACCCGCGTCCTGCACGCAACCGGAAAGGGCCAGGGGCGCTAGAAGTACGGCGAGCGTGGAAAGTGTTCTCATGGGACCGGGGGGCGGAAGCGCGCGGGAGTGTAGCACCCCCGGCGAACCATTGAGCGCCGGCCACTCCTGCCGCATACTGCTCCGTTCTGGAGGGCCGGCCGTCTCAGGCCTGAGCGAGGACGGGCCGGCAAATGTGGCGAACGAATACTGTAAAGGGAGCAAGATTGGCCAAATCACTGAAGCGGAACAAGAAGAAGACCAAGAAGGGTGCGACCAAGAAGAAGCCTTCGAGGGGTAAGAAGAAGGTGGTCCGCCGCTCGGGCAAGAAATCCAAGGCGGGAGGGGGCAGGGGCGCTCCTGCCAGAAAGCGCTCCTCTTCGCGGAGGAGTCGGCTTGGTACGACGGAGGTTGTTCTTGTTCCCGTGCGAAACATGGTTCTCTTTCCGGGTGTGGTCCTGCCGTTGATGGTGGGCCGCGAGGCTACCGTGCGTGCGATTCAGGCGGCCGCCAAGAAGGGATCTCCGGTGGGCCTGATTCTGCAGCGCGACGAGCACCTGGAACACCCTGGCCCCGACGATCTCTACGACATGGGGACGGTGGCGAACATCGTTCGCTATTGGACGGCCCCGGATGGGCGTCACCACGCCATCTGCGAAGGCGGTCTGCGCTTCAAGGTTGCGAAGTACATTCAGCACGAACCGTACCCCGTTGTGGAAGTGAACCTGCTCGATCCTCCTGAACCGAAGACCCGTAAAATCGAGGCCAGCTTCATGGCTCTGAAGGATCGCGCGGCGGAGGTTCTCGAGTTGGCTCCCGGTGCGCCTGAGGAGATGTCCCATGCCGTTGAGGCCATCGAGTCCCCGGCCATGCTGGCCGATCTGGTCTGCACCTTTGTGGATGTTTCCCCTGCGGAGAAGCAAGGCCTCCTAGAGGAGCTCGATCTCGGCACCCGGTTGGATCAACTCAACCGGGTTCTGGGTGACTGGGCGGAGGTGCTCTCGATCTCCCAGAAGATTCGCGATGAGACCCGCGGCGCCATGGACGAGGCTCAGCGTGAGTATTTCTTGCGGGAGCAGCTGCGAACCATTCAGCGCGAGCTGGGGGAGGAGGATGGCAAGAGCGGGGAGATCCTCGCCATGAAGAGCGCTCTCGACGCTCTCCAACTCCCCGAACCCGTGAATCGGGAGCTCCGCAAGGAGATTAAGCGCCTGGAGCGTACCCCCGAGCAGGCGGCGGAATACTCCATGCTCCGCTCGTTCTTGGAGTTGGCTATCGAGTTGCCCTGGAAGACCTTTAGCGACGACCAACTGAACCTGAGCCGTGCGCGAAAAATTCTGGACGAGGACCACTATGGCATCGAACCGGTCAAGCAACGGATTCTTGAGTTCCTGGCGGTGCGCAAGCTCAATCCTCAGACCCACGGACCCACCCTCTGCCTAGTCGGCCCCCCTGGTGTCGGCAAGACTTCGTTGGGCCAGAGTGTGGCGCGGGCCTTGGGCCGTGAGTTCGTCCGTATTTCCCTGGGTGGAGTGCACGACGAGGCGGAGATTCGTGGGCACCGTCGCACCTACGTGGGAGCCATGCCGGGGAGAATCCTGGCTGGGCTTCGGCGCGCGCGGACGCGCAATCCGGTGTTCATGCTCGATGAACTGGACAAGATGGGCCGGGGGATGCATGGGGATCCTGCGGCGGCCCTGCTTGAGGTGCTGGACCCAGCGCAGAACCACGCCTTTACGGACAACTACCTGGGCGTGCCCTTCGACCTGTCGGACGTGATGTTCTTCGCTACGGCGAACGTCCTGGACTCAGTCCATCCGGCCCTCCGGGACCGCTTAGAGGTACTGCGCTTGCCCGGTTACACCGAGGAAGAGAAGCTGCAGATAGCCAAGCGGTATCTGGTAAAGCGGCAGATCAAGGAGGCCGGACTCAAGTCCAAGCCGTTCAGCATTCGGATGAGCGCGGTCCGGGAGTTGATCCGGTACTACACGCGTGAGGCCGGGGTTCGTTCCCTGGAGCGTGAGATTGGCTCCCTCTGCCGCCACGCTGCGGTGGCCTTCTCAGGGCGCCGGCGCAAGCCTCTGTTAATGGATGCTGAAGGCGTGCAGGACGTCCTCGGCCATCGGCGCTATGAGAAGGAGCTAGCTCGACGCACCCAACGCCCTGGCGTGGCCACAGGGCTGGCTTGGACGCCCGTGGGCGGCGAGATCCTCTTCATAGAAGCCAGCTCCATGCCCGGCAAGGGCAAGCTCGTTCTAACCGGGCAGCTGGGGGACGTCATGAAGGAGAGTGCCCAGGCGGCTTGGAGCCTCGTCCGGGCCAATGCGGATCCGGACTGGCAGGCGACGGGGGACGACAAGACCGACCTGCACCTGCACATTCCGGCTGGGGCCGTGCCCAAGGATGGGCCCTCCGCAGGAGTGGCCATGTACGCCGCCATAGTCTCGCTGCTCAGTGGGCGTTGTGTGCGGAACAGCCTGGCGATGACCGGTGAGATCAGCCTGACAGGCTTGGTGTTGCCCGTGGGAGGGGTCAAGGAGAAGGTTCTCGCCGCGCGGTCGGCAGGGATCAAGCGGGTCCTTTTGCCGCGGCGCAATCAGGGTGATTGGGAGGAACTTGACGACGGGGTTCGCAAGGGACTGAAGGTGGACTGGCTGGATTCAGTGGATGACGTGCTCGAGCAGGCTCTGCACGCTTGCTAGAGGGACGCGGTCCCACCACCCACGATCCAGCGCCCGAGCCGCTCAAGGCGCTCGCCGGAATCATGTCGTCCGCCGGGCCGACTGGTTCGCGGCCACAGCTCGGCCTGCCGTCGAACCAGGGCTCGCAGCTCGCTTACGAGGTTCTGCCGCGCGGCTTCGCCCACGTCACCGATGCCATCCCCAGCTCCCAGTCGCGCCCGGCCCAGGCGGCATGCCCATTGAGTCATGCGGGTTGTCCATAGGAGGTCGGAGGCCGGGCTGTCGGGGCCGGCGCCAACCGCCAGGCGCTCCAGAGTTCCAGCGATCTCCTCTGCCCGGTCTTCGGTAGCGGCCAAACCCTCCGCCGTCAGGCCCCGGACGTTGCGCGGCGTGGCGCCGTCCGTGGGGCGGCGCAGGAACATGAACCAGGCCGTGGCATTGCGGCATGAGGTTCCGGACACCTCAACGAGACCTCCCAAGCCCTCAAGGCTCTCCGCGAGAGAAGCGGACCGCGAGGGGATGACGTGCATCCGGGTCTGTTCGCGGAGATGGCCCTGGGTGGCGTCCGGATTCCACGCTTGGCAGGCGCCCGCGACATGTCCCAGCCAAGAGATGGCCTCGGGTTGCCAGTGACCAAAATCACCCCAGTCCGTGACTAGATAGCCCGAGGCACCATGCTGGCGGCCCGCCTCCGCGGCCAGACTCACGTTGGCCAGCATGTTCGAGTGTCGCCCGGTGAATGACTGCCAGGAGCTGGTGCCCGGGCAGATCCAGTACTCCGTCCCACTATCTTGTAGACGTTGGGCTTGCTCATGGAAGGGGTGGTCTCCCTCGTAGCCCCAGAGCAGCCCCACCGAATTGGTGGGCAAGTGAGGAACCTCCTGTTCGTCCTTGAGGAGTACGTCGGCCCAAAAGAGGGGGCGCCTACCGCGCTCGCGCACCAGTTCGAGGACACGACTGAGGTAGTCGAGGTAGACGCCATGGGTTCCGCGAGCGGCGCACGCCTCTCGGGAGCGACCTTGGCCAATGTCGAACGTCTCGTCGCACCCTATGCCGACAAATGCACTGCCGAAATGGGGCAGTAGTTGGTTGAGGAGGTCTGCAATGAGCTCGAGGGATCGGGGATCGGTGGGACACAGGCTGAAGGGCTCTGGGTCGAAGGCGAACGCATGCTCCACGCCTTCGGGCACTTCGCTCATGTCCCGGTATTGGGGATGCTTGAGCCAACGATGCATGTGCCCAAAGGTCTGCTGGTTGGGGACCAAATCCACGTGCACTTCGCGAGCGCATTGGACGAGCTCTACCCACTCGGGGACCGTGATGGGGCTGGCCGCGCGCCAAACCGCCTCATGGCCGGCGTAGGGGAAGACGTGTTCAGAGTAGAGTTCCAGATGGTTGAGTTTGAGCTCCGCGCAGCGTCGCACGAGTTGGCGTAGCCGCTCCTGAAGCGGGACCCTGTCGCGGCTGACGTCCAAGAGGAAGCCCCGTCGTCCAAACTCGGGCCAGTCGTCGATGCGCAGGCAGGGCAAGGTCCAGGGCTGACCTGGATCAGCGGCGGCGGCGTCTTGGGCGCCTCGCATGAGCTGCAGGCTTGTGACGGTTGCGCGAAACAACCCCACCCCGGTGGTGGACTCCATGCGGATTCCGCCCGGGTGCACGGTGAGACGATAGGCCTCGCAGGGGGCTGACCCATCGGGTCCAGGGGCCTTGTCGGGGCAGCCGTCCAGCCGGTCCACAAGTAACCACTCTAGAGTCCGCACGGGAGCACCTGGATCCAGCCGCCGTCCCATTTCTTCCAGTCCTCGTTCCATCCAGGCCCAAGCCTCGGGGGAGACTGTGTCCTGTGGGCCACACGCAATGGGTGCCCCGGCAGCCAGGCGCCATTGTCCCTCGAGTGGCTCAAGCCGCTGCGGGGTGGGTGCGAGATGCTGGAGGGGAGGCGGTATGGACTGGGGAGACATCGGGGGGGCGGGGCTGGGATCGCCAGCCTGTGCAATCGGCGTGGGGGGCTGCTAGGCTTCGCCCGGGGTTGGCTCAACGAATCGAGTCCGGCTCCGTAGATCTGCCATGTGCCCGTCACCCAAGCCTAGCGATCCGAGCCGGGTGTCCCCACAGGGCAGGGTGCTGCTTTTTCTGGGCCTCTTGGCTCTGGCTCTGAGGGTTTTCCACGTGCTGGCCATGGGGGATAGCCCTTACTTCGAATCTCCGGCCATGGACGAGGCCTATCACGCTGACTGGGCCCGTGCCCTTGCAGCCGGTGAGACCTTTCAAGAGGGACCCTTCTTTCGAGCCCCGCTTTACATCTGGTTCCTGGCGGCCGTACAGAAGTTCTTTGGCGCGGGGTTTTTGGTGCCGCGGTTGCTGCAGTCCCTCCTGGGCGTTGCGACCACGGTCCTGACACACCGCATCGCCAGCCATCTTTTTCGCCCACTCGTCGCACACCTGAGCGCCTTTCTGGTGGCCACCTCCTGGGTGCTGGTTCACTTCGACTCGCAGCTTTTGATTCCCACGCTGGCCATCCCGCTGAACTTGGCGGCCATCTTATTGAGCCTGAGGGCCGGCCGGCAACTCAGTACGCGCTCTGGAATCCTGGCAGGCTTGGCGTGGGGGGTGGCGAGCCTTGCCCGACCTAACGTGCTCCTATTCGTCCCCTGCGTGGCGCTCTGGGTCCACCGCAGCGCCAGGTCCGCCAGTAGAGCTGGCTCGCGAGTGGCCCTGCTTCTGCTCGCCTCGACCCTTGTGCCTATCTTGCCGGTGACGGCCTACAACCGGGTGGTGGGCGGGGACTGGGTTCTGATCTCGTCCCAGGCCGGGGTCAACTTGTGGATCGGAAACAACCCGGTCAGCGATGGGTCCACGGCTATCGTGCCCGGTACACGGGGCGGCTGGTGGGAGGGATTCCACGACGCCGTAGCCTTGGCGGAAGAGGCGCAAGGGCGAGCCCTCGCCCCGTCCGAGGTGTCCAGCCACTATGTCGGGCAGGCACTCGATTGGTTCACGCGGGAACCCGGCGCGGCGTTGCGGCACATGCTTTGGAAGCTGCGCCTGTTCTGGACGGATGCGGAGCTCGGCAACAACCTGGACGTGTCCTTCTTTGCCAAGCACTTCGACCCGCTGTCGCGCTGGAACCCCATCGGCTTCGACCTCATCGTCGGATTGGCCGCTTTGGGTCTGGTCCTCTGCTTGCGGCGGCGCAGGGAGACCTTCCCGGTCTGGGGGTTTGTGGCGGTGTACTGCCTGGGGGTGGTGGGCTTCTTCGTGTGCTCTCGGTTCCGGGCGCCGGTGCTGCCGCTCTTGTGTGTGCTCAGTGGGTGTGGTCTTGAGTGGCTCTGGTTACGGGCGCGCAGCCGTGACTGGGGCAGACTCCTGCGTGGGGCGACTCTTGTACTGGCTGCGATCTGGCTCACTCATCAGCGCCCGGCCGCCATGCGTCCGAGTGCGGCGGTAGGCCATTTGCAGTTGGCTCAAGCTGCCGCCGAATCCGGTGACCATGATGAGGCCGTGCAGCTTTTCGAGCGGGCCTTGGAGGCCGGGGGAGAGAATGCGCAGGTCCTCTATGGGTTGGCTCGCAGCTGCCGCGTCCTCGGCGATGGCCCGCGGGCCTTGCGCCTGGTTGCCGATTCCGTGCGTTCTATCTCCGAGGCGGCCGGGCCGAAGACTCCGGGGCTGACCGAACTGCGGGGTCTTTGGGTGGCCCTTCTCGTGGAAGCCGGCCAGGCCCAGGAGGCCCTGGTTCGAGCCGATGAGTTCCTCAGGTCCCTTCCGGATGAGGTGCCCGTCCTGTACGGCCGTGCTCTGGCGCGCGAAGCTACCGGGGATCGGGCGGGGGCACTGGAGGACCTGCGCCGGTTGTTGGGGGCTGCGCCGGATCTGGAGGTGGCGCGCGTCCTGTACGGGCAGCTCAGTAGGTGAGCAGCAGCTGGTTGGGGCCCGCGTCTTCGACCCCGAGTATGAGGTCGAGCCCGCCATCCCCATCCGCGTCCAGCCACTCGCTGGCAGTCAGGCCCGTGACGGTCGTGGACCAGCTGGCTGGTTGGGAGAAGACTCCATCGGAAGTTCCGAACCAGATTTGTAGTGTGTCCGTGAGAGGGTCGATGGCTATGGCGTCGCACCATCCATCTCCATTTAGCTCTAGGAGGTCGGCTTCTGCGAATGAGGTGGGGTCCAAGGTGTTGGTATAGGCGAAGGTCCCGTGGCCTCCATTGGTGAACAGTTGCAGGCCACTAGAGCCGGCCACGAGAACGTCCGGGGCGCCGTCCTGATTGACGTCGGCCAGGGCCAAGGCGGAGGTGCTCCCTGCGGGGAAGGCGCCATTCATGGGGCTGAATCCACCGTAGCCATTGTTGAGCAGGAGTTCGTCGGGTTGCCCCAGACTTCGGCCCAATAGCAGGTCCAGGTCTCCATCCTGGTCCACGTCACCCAGGATCAGATCGGTCGCGGGCCCGAAGTTTGGGAGCGCCATCGCTGGTGTCATGCCGCGCCAGCCGGGTCCGCCCTGTGCCCAGCAGTCGAGCCCCAGGTTCAATTCGATGAGGTGCGCGCTGCTGTCGCTCACGGCGAAGACTAGCTCGGGGTAGTTGTCTACATTGAGTGGGCCTGCATCCACGCACTGCTCGAGGCGCGCCTGGGAGACACCCTCCGGGAGCAGGATCCCTCCGCCGTTGTTGAGCCAGGTGTGGAAGGCCGTGCCCTCAATGGCTGCAGCCACGTCCAGGTCTCCGTCGAGATCTAGATCCACGAGAACCAGGTCCCGGGCGATGGCGCTCCCAAGGCTCACGAGCTTCGGCGCGGCAAACGTCCCCGCGCCGGTGTTGGCGTGCATCTCAAGTGTGTTGTTGCGCGCTATGAGCACGTCGGTTCGGCCGTCTCCGGTGAGATCCCCACGCGTTAGGGCGTCTACCGGCCCCGCCCCGAATTCCAGGGAGGGGGTCGCGAAGTTGAGGCCCCCAAAAACGCCTGCGCCTGAGCCGAGCCAGAGTTGAGGCGAACTTGCTGAAGTTCCGAGCAGGTCGTCGTCTCCGTCCGCATCCCAGTCCGTGGTCACCATATGGTGCAGGTTGCCCGTTCCCAGGCTGGCCTTGATGTCCTGGAATCCGCCCGCTCCGTCACCCAAGAATGAACGCAGGGTCCCACCGTCGCAAAACGCCAGATCCAGTCGGCCGTCCAGGTCCAGATCCAGAAGCCCGAGGCATGAGACGCGGCCCGTAGGAGACGTCAGGCCCGGGAGTTCCTGGTAGGACAGGTTGCCCGCATCACGAAACACCCGCACCCTGGATTGCTCTCCAGCCAGAACGAAATCCAGACGCCCGTCCCCGTCCAGGTCCGCAATCTGTACCAGGCGGTGATCGGCAGCGTCGAAGAGGGACTTGGGCATGAAGTTTCCGCATCCGTCCGCCAGGAGGACCTGATCGGGCGAGCCACCGGCGGTGGAGACAAACAGGTCGGTGACTCCATCGAGGTCGATGTCCCGAGCGTGGATGGAGCTTCCCCAGGTGCGGCTTCCGGCCAGGGGTTGACCGCTCGGGTTTAGGGCGCCGCCGCCATCGTTGCGGACGATGAAGATTCCAGCCTGGGTGCACAGGGCCACGTCCAGATCGCCGTCGCCATCGGTGTCCAAGAGGGCGAGGTCTGTCGTTGGGCTTGGAACCGGAAACGCGCCCCCCTGCTTGAGTTGGATGGGGCCCCCGGGGGAGCTGTTGTTGTGCAGCAGATGCAGGTTTAGATCCGTGAGGAGCAGGACGTCCGGGCGCCCCTGGCCGAGGATGTCCCCTACGGCAACTCTGCGGCTGGAGCCCAAGGACAACTCCTGACGCTGAAACCCTCCCTGAGGAAGGCCTTCGTATACGTCCAAGCCCTCAAAGCCATCGGCGGCAGCGATGTCCTTCCTTCCGTCGGCGTTGAGGTCCGCGAGAACGAAGTGCGCCGAGCTGTAGAGTCCATCAGGCGTCGGGCCGCGCAGATGGATAGGGGCCAGGTCCACCGCGGGCATGGGACCCAGGTCCCGGCCTGTGTCGCGGTTCTGAATGGCATCAGCGGGAATATCCACCGCCGTCTCTAGGCGGCTCGATGATCCTGGCCGGCTGGCGAGGAGATCGACGCCCCGGGCACGGAGGACCGGATCGGCACCCAGCACCAGGGTCAGGTTGTGACTCCCTGGCCCGGCTGTCATGCTGGCCCCCTGCCCAAGTCCATCCCCCGGTACGGGCAGCGCCAGGGCGGCGGGATCACTTGAGTTGACTTTCAGGGGTACGTTGAAGGTCAGTACGATCTCGTCCCCCGCATCGGCTCGCCCGTTGGTGTTCATGTCCCTGTATCGGGCGGCCCCAGAAACCTGCAGCGGGGGCCCCAGGGCGGCCTCGCCGTCCGGATCCGGCACGTGATTGCAGGCTCCGACACTGAGCGCCAGGGCAACGCAGAGGGGCTTGAGCGCCGCCCGCGGAGGGCATGAGGGGTGTTGGGAGAGGGGTGTCATGATGGCTCGGTACAGGTAGAAAGTACCCCGATGGGGGCAGCGGCCACGGGTAAGTCTCGATCCGATCCAGATCCGGCAAGAAATTGCTGCTTTACTGACCTAGTCCTTGGGGATCCTCGGAGTTGGGTCTGCAGCCCTCTCCAGCGAGAACAGCCCCATGCACTCCCAGGTCCTCTTCATGGCCATTCCCTCACCGGATCTGGTCATCAACCTCTTTGCCAGCGCCAGCCAGGTGCTGGGCCTGGCGGCGGTGGGGGCCTCCGGACTCATGCTTCGGCGCCGTTCGGAGTCCGGGCTGGGGCCTGGAGGAGGCGTCCGTCGAGGCACGGTCATCGGATTGGGGGTGCTGTGGGCCCTTACGGCGGGGACGTTCCTGCTCTATCACCTCAAAGTGGCGGATGCCAATGAGGCTCGCCTTCGGCAGGCCCTGGTCCGGCCGGCCCTTGAGTTGGGCCTGGATGGCTCGGACAGCAGCCTGTTCACCTTGGATCTGAGCGCCCAGGAAGGGCACCCTGCGGGTCTCACCACCGATGACCTGGCAGCTCTTGCCGCTGCTTCCAAGTGCCCACAGATCATCGACGTGCGGGAGCCCGAGGAAATCGAGAGGGGCAGCCTGGATGGTGCCCTGCACATTCCCTATCCGGACCTCCTCGCCGGGGATCATGACCAGACCCTCGAGGGCGGGGCCGTGCTGCTTTGCTTCTCCGGGAACCGAAGTTCAGAGCTTACGGAGACCCTTGCCGACGTTGAGCCGAACCTGCGCTTCGTGGTGGGAGGCTTCGAGAAGTGGGTAGCCGAGGGTCGCCAGATCACTGGAACCGACGAACGAACCAGCTTGCGAGCGCTGCCCCGTTTTCAGGGCGGCGAGAGACTACTGGACACGCCGGAGGTAGAGCGGCAAGTGGCAGCGGGCGAGCTGTTGTTCGTGGATGTGCGCTACCCCGAGCAGTTCAGCGCAGGGCACCTTCCTGGGGCCGTTAATGTCCCGCTACGCGGGATGACCCGCGATGAAGGGCGGGCCGCCATGGCTGCCTTGGGGAAGGCGCGTGTGATTGTTCCCTGCTACGACAAGCGCAGTTCCTTTTATGGGACCATCCTGGGGTTGCGCCTTTCACGCGCCGGAGGGGAATTCCTTGGCCGTTACACGGTGCCCCATGAGTACTTGCCCATCGTCGGGGAGCGGGCCTACCGCGCGGAGTGGGCACGGCAACGGGCTGGGCGGACGCCCTACGGTTGGCTGGTGGCCACCCTCGCGGGTTGGCTGGACGCCATGGGGGGCTGGTTGGGTTTGGGGTGGGCGATAGCCCTTCTAGCCGTGCTTGCTCGGGCTGCGACCCTGCCCATGTCTTGGAAGGGGAGTCGCGACCATTGGGTCGAGTGGAAGAACAAGAAAACCTGGTCCGCTGTGGGCGCTAATTTGAAGCAGGATCCCTTGCGCCGTGCCCGGGCTCTGCGCGAGCTGCGGAAGTCTGCGGGACTGACTCCCGGCCGGAACCTGCTTGGCAGCATGTTTCAACTGGTGCTTTTCCTGGCCTTGCTTACGGCGGTCGGGCAGGCCAGTCGCGGATCTTTGGGGAGCCAGAGCTTTCTCTGGCTGCGCGTCCTGAACCAACCTGACTCCACCCGAATCCTGGCCCTTTGCTGTGGGGCCATCGCAATCGGACTGCTGCTGGAGGGGCGCTGGTCCCGTAGTTCCACTAGGCGCGGTCGAGTGCTCCTTGGCCTTGCCGCGGCCTTTGTGGGGGGACTGCTGGTTGCCCTGACCTGGGGTCTCACCGCGGGCCAGAACACATATCTGGTCATCTCCCTGGCCTGGGTTGCGCTCCAGGGGCGGGCCGCGCGCCGTATTGTCTTGGGCCGGCGCGAGCCCGCACACCCTTATACACGCACGCTCGTGCGCTGCGGCGGACAGGCAGACGTGGGGCGCAAGGCGGAGCGCCTGGGCGTTCTGACCTCAATGGGAATGCCGGTCCCCTGGGGCTTTGCCCTCACGACTCGGGGGGTGGAATCTCTGTCCAACCAGGCTCACCGGAAACGCCTTGAGCGAGAGGTGCGCCGCGAATTCCGACGCCTGGGGGTCCAGCACGTGGCGGTGCGCAGTTCTGGGCTGGGTGAAGACGGAGAGCATGCGAGCTTCGCGGGAATCTTTGACACACGGCTTCAGGTGACCGCTGACACACTGATGGAGGCTATCGAGGCCGTGGCGGCGTCCTTGCGTTCCGGGCTCGCACGGTCCAACGGCAGCACCGACTCGCGAGGTGGAGTGGTGGTTCAGGCCATGGTTCAGGCTCAGTACTCAGGGGTTCTGTTCACCGAGCACCCCACGGATGCGGGGGCCTGCCTGGTCGAATGGACGCGCGGGGTGGGGGAAGACCTCGTGGGGGGGCAGATCATCCCCGACACTGTGACGTTTGGCCGCCTCACCGGCTCATGGCGCGCAGGGGACATGCCCGAGGATGGGAACCTTGGGGAGTTGGTGGAGACTGGGCGGCGCATCGAGGAGCATTTCGGTACGCCCCAGGATGTGGAGTGGGCGATGGTGAGTGGGCATCTGTCCATCCTTCAATCTCGAGACATTACGGTCCGCGCGGGTTCACAGGGAGCTGGTGATGGGCACTTTGAACGGGACAGGCAGAGGCTGGTGTCGGCTGTCCTGGGTGAGCCTGTTGATCAGGTGATCCTCGTGCAGGATGAGATCAGCGAGTTGCTCCCGAGCCCCACGCATTTCAGCGCCCGGTTCATGGCGGACATGTGGCTGCCCGGTGGGACCGTCGATCTTGCATGCCGTAGCCTCGGTGTGCGCTTCAGCCCGGGAGAGAATGGTCACGAGCGGGTGCAGTTTGCCCTGGGGCAGATGTGGACGCACCGTGGCGTTCAGCGGGATCAGGATGGCGGAGTCTCCCCATGGGCGGGTTTTCAGCTGTCGCGCTGCCTGCCTGCCCTCGAACGTGAAGTCGCTTCTCTTGCCGAGGTTGCCGAGCAGACCTCGGCCCTCGATCGGGCTCTGGACCTGGGCCGTCTGGGGGCCAGGGACCTGGTGCGTTTGTTTGAGGGCCGCTTGGAGCGCTTCACGACGCGCTCCTATGTGACGGCCGAACGGGTCAACGTGACGGCCGAGTGGTTCATGTCGGGTGCGCGCAAGCGCCTTAGTGACGCGGGGTTGGACCCTGCAGTCCACTTGACTCCTCGGGGGGGCGCCGCGAGCAGGGCCTTGGAGGCCTTGAGCGCCAAGGGGGTCGGTGCCGCGAGCGGCTTCCTCATTTTGATGCACCACCGGGCGCTACACGATTTTGAATGGTCCGAGGAGCGGTATGGAGAGGACCCGCGCCTCGTGGACGCCCTTGTGAGTAGAGAGGCCGCGCAGGCAAACCCTGATGACCGGAGGCCCGGCGAGGGCCTCAAGGGCATTCTGGGCGCAACGGTGCAGCGCGCCTGTCGACTGCAGGCCCTCAAGGAAGATGCCAAGCACTATGCCTTGGTGGACCTTGCCATGGCACGGCGTGTCGTCTGGGAACTGGGCCGCAGGCTTGGGCTTGAAGGCCATTCCGTATGGTCTCTTGAGCCGCAGGACGTCGCGCGACTCGTCCGTGAGTCGGACGGTGTGGTTGTGCTCCCGGCTGACCTCAGAATCAAAATTGCGAGGGCTGAGCGATTGCGCGAGGCCCTGGAAGGGATCGAACTGCCCACGCGATTGGCGCCGCGGGACGTGGAGAGCCTGGGGCGGCAGGGGCTCGAGCTTGAGCCACCGTCCGGGCTCCCAACGGCGTTGCGTGGTTCCAGGGTTGCGGGTTCGGACGAGGCGGTGGGCTGCGTACGTGTCTGTGGTAGCGCGGAAGATCTGGACGGCTTCATGCCAGGCGAGATTCTCGTCACGCGCTTCACGGATCCTTCCTGGAGTCCGGTCTTCGGTGCGGCCGCAGGACTGGTGACGGAGGTGGGCGGTTGGCTGAGCCATGCAGCCATCCTGGCCCGCGAGAAGAACCTTCCGGCCATCGTGGGGGTGGCAGATGCAACGCGCGCGCTTGAGACCGGTATGCGGGTGCGGCTTGGAACGGACGGCGTGGTGGAGGTTCTCTCCGCCGGCAGAGCCGTGGGGGAGACGCTCCCCCCCGGGCGTGTCCGAAGCAGCGGCTAGTCCGCGCTCCGGCCGGGGCCGACTAGGCCGATCAGCTGGACGTCCGGGATCTGTTGCAGGGGGCGATCAGGTGAGTTGGCTCTCAGGAATCCGCTCGCGTCCACGCTGAACAGGGGCAGCGCGTGCGGTCCGTATTCCTCGTGCCAGGCATCAAGCCCGAACTCTTCGGAGAGCGGGGTAACCCGGATGTTCTCCCCGCGCTCGATGCGGCTGAGGAGTACGGGCAGGGTGGCACTCTTGCCAAACATGTCACGGCCACGCAGGTCCCCAGGGCTCTCGGATGCAGCGGATGCCGGTAGGGCAATCTGGAAGCAGCGTGCACGGCCAAAGATCTCGTGGTAGTGGAGGCAGGCGAGGGAGTTCACCTCGTCATTGGGGGTCAAGGCGAAGAGGTGGCCGATACCTCCCAAGGGCAGGAGTTCGGGGCTGTCCTCGGTGAGGACGTTGGCACAGCGTGCGGTGAGACCTTCCAGGTTGGCGTCCACGACGGCGGCATGGTTGCTGTCCACGAGGACAACTTTGAGGCCGACGGTTCCCAGCGCGTGGGCGAGAGCCTTGGCGAAGGGGTTGGCTCCCACGATCAGGACCCCTTGGGGGGCCGCTTCGGCGAGCTTCAAGGCGCGGGCGAGCGGGCGCGCTCCGAGGCCATAGACCACCACGGTGACCACAATCACCAAAAAGGTCAGGGGTGCCAACTGCTCGATGCCCTCCAAGCCTGGGACCTGGGCCCGCAAGAGTTCTTCACCGAACAGAGCCGAAACGGCAGCGGCTACGATCCCCCGGGGTGCGAGCCCGGCGAGGAAAATCCGCTCCCTGTGATTCAGGGGGCTCCCGATGGTTGAGAGCGCGACGGCTGCGGGTCGCACGATGAGGATCAAGGCAACGACGAACATCCATGCCCCAGGGCCGAGGGTGAGGATCTCATTGCTGTCGATTCGCGCGGCAAGGATGATAAAGAGCACCGAGATCAGGAGTGTGCGCACGTTTTCCTTGAACTCGATGATGTGCCCCACCGGGGTGCGCCGTTGATTGCGAAGCGCCACACCCATGAGGGTGACTGCCAGGAGACCTGATTCCGGGGAGATGGCGTCCGACATGGCGTAGATGCCCAGTACGAGCACCAGGGCCACCGGGCTGTGCAGGTGGTCGGGCACCCAGTGTCTTCGCAGGGGCCATCCCAGCAACGTGGCGCCACCAAGCCCAGCCAAGATCCCGGTCCCCAGGGTGAAGGAGAGACCCTTAAGGGCGGGGCCCAGCCCCTGGGCCGAAAACTCGCTGCCTACAAGAACGGAGTGGAAAACGAGAACGGCCAAGGTTGCGCCCAAGACGTCTGCGACAATCCCTTCCCAGGTACTCACCGGGCCGACCGCTCCGCGGGGCCGAACTTGGCGCAAGAGAGGTCCCACCACCGTGGGGCCGGTCACGGTCAGGATGGCACCCAGTAGGATGGCCAGGGGCCAAACCATGCCTGCCAGTAGATGAGCGGCCAGGGCCGTGAGTACCCAGGTGCAGGCCACCCCGATGGTGCACAGGCGCAGAACGGCTGGCCCAATCGTCCGCAGTTCGGCGATGTCGAGAGTCAGTCCACCCTCGAAGAGGATGACGGCGACCGAGAGCGACACCACGGGGAATAGCAGCTCTCCCAGGAGTGCATCGGGGTCCACCCAGCCGAGAAGGGGCCCCACTAGGAGCCCCGTCAGGAGTAAGAGCAGGATCGACGGCAGGTTCAGGCGCCAAGCCACCCATTGGGCGGCGACGCCCAAGACGGCGATCAGCGCCAGGCTTGGGAGGAAGGAATCGGGTGGCAAGTGGACCTCGTGCGGATAGGCACCGTAGCCCGGTGAATCTTGCGTACAAGGACGGAATCGAAGGGAGGTGAATGTGGCCGGGGCATTGCACAATGGGGGGCCCGTACAGGCCTTTTCCTCTCATCGCCTTTGACACATCCCATGAAATCCACCTTGCTGACTCTTCTCCTCTCATGCTTCCTGGCCGTCGCCTGGACTTCGAGCGCCCAATCGCGAGTTTCCCCAACGGCCCTGGCGCCGGATGAGGCCTTGGAGTTCGAGGTGGATGCCGTGCACTCGGGTGTCTTGTTCCGTATCGAGCACATGCAGGTGTCGGCTTTCTATGGCCGCTTCACGGGGCTCACCGGGCGCTACGTGCTCGACGCGGACGATCCCTCGGGGTGCGAAGTGCAGATCACCATCGACACGGCCAGCGCGGACTCGGGGAACGAGGGTCGTGACAAGCATATTCGTGGCCCAGATTTCCTCAATGCCAAGCAGTTCCCTGAGGCCACGTTCAAGTCGACCGCCATCGAGGCCGGTGAAGATTCGACCTCTGACCGTCCGACCTTCTCTGTCACGGGAATCCTGAACCTGCGTGGAGTCGAAGGTGAGGTGAGCTTCCCCATGACTTTGATCGGAAATAAGGAAACGGGAATGGGCCATCGGTCGGGTCTGGAAGGCAAATTGACCATCGATCGCCGCAAGTTCGGTATGGAGAGTTTTCCAACGGAGGCCCTCAGCGCGGAGATTGAATTGACCTTCTTCATCGAGGGACTGCACAAATAGGCCGTGGGACTCTGGCCACCCCTGGTCTGGGGATTCGTTAGCGCTGCCCTGGTCCTTATTCTGACGAGCGGCATCTGGAAGGGGTCCACTCGCGGCGGTGCGGTACACCTTGCTGGGGGGGGCCTGGTCCCTATCGTCCTCCTAGCGGCGCACTACGGGCTGAAGCAACGGCTGCCTCTTTTTCCCCCCAGGGAGGCGCTGGACTGGACTCTCCTGGCGGCGGTGCTGGCGGTCTTCGTTCCGGACCTGTGGGCTGGCCGTACTCTGCGGCGCTTGGTTGTTTGGGGAATTCTATTGCTGCTCCTGTGCTACGCCATCTTGCGACCACGGATCGGACAGCTTGAACCTGGCGCTGCGGCTGCTTTGTTCATGGGGGCTTGGGCATTCTGGCTCTTCGCTTCCGTGCAGATTGAACCGACAAGTCCTGGTCTGTTGGAGGGGATGCTTGTTGTGACCATGGGCGCGGCGGGCTGCCTCGCTCACTCCTACGTGGGCGCTGCCTTGATCGCGGGCGGCTTGTGCTTTGCCGTGGGTGGAGTCTTGGTGCTGGGGCGCCTGGGGCTGGGCACGTCGCCAACAGTCTGGTTGCTTGCCCCTTGGTTGATTGCGGTGGGGGGACTGGTCCTCTCTGGGGTTGCCTACGGGGAGCTTGGCGCCCTCTCCGCTCAGGCCCTGGCCCTAGCTGTGTTCGCGGCGGGTGGCTTGCGGGGGGGGCCTCCGGGATGGGGGGCGACGCGTTTAGGATCGCTCATGCCCGTGATCCTCCTCGTGGTCGGTGCAAACGTTCTCGCTAGGCCCACGCCGCCTGCGGCGGGGGAGTTGAATGAGACCGGTTATTCGGCGGCCCCGTGGGCGGGGCCGCCAACGGCCTACTCTTTCGAGGCGTCCTTTTGGGCCTCTCCACAGGAACCGCAGAAGCGCCCATCGGGCGCCATGGCTTCCCCGCAGGCGGTGCAGAACGTACCGCTGGGCACCTCGCGCTTGAGTGACTCGCCGCACGCACTACAGAACTTGCCGGGGGCCACGACGGCTGAACAGCTCGGGCAGGCCGTACCGGGGGTGGCAGGAGCCAAGCTCTCGCCACCGCGCGGGTCGCGTACGAGCATCTGAGCCATTCCCAGGCCCACACCGAGGCCCGCTCCTCCGAGAAGTCCAGCGGCTCCGCCCTCGCCGCCACCACCGCCACCAGCGGCCATGCCTTCGCCTGCGCCCAACATGGCCTTGCCTGCGGCGAATCGCTGGTAGTTATCCACCCCCCCAACCGTCTTGAGGTAGGCCGCATCGCGATAGAGTTCCTTGAGATTATCCGCGTCCTCTTCATCGATACCGATGACGAAGTTGCCCAAGCGGGCGATTTTAATTCCGTAGCTATCCACGTGGGGTATCACGCTATCTAGCACGGATTGTTCGATCTCCTCGGTGTAAGCGCCAGAGGTGACGTCCAGCAGGGGCCACTTCTGCTTGACGATCAACTCGGCAATCGTGTCGCGTAGCACCTTGAGTACCTGCTCTTTGAGCCAGGCCTTGACCAAGGCGGATTCCGCGCGTCCCATGCCCACCAGGCCCAAAATGAGCTTCTCGGGGTCGGTGACCTTAAAGGAGAACTCCCCGTGAACCATGGTCTCGACGGGCACTCCGCTCTTGGGGTCTTCGACGTGCCCGATGCGTCCTCCGAACTTGACGCCTGGATGTTCGCGAACGTTGACAAAGAAGACCTCCGAGACGAACACGTTCCCACCCGTGAAGCTATCGACGAGGTTGGAGAGGAACGGCAGGTTGTTCGAGTCAAGGGTATGGCGGCCCGGATCAAGAACGGACACCACCTGTCCATCCCGAAAAAATATGGCCCTCTCATCGGCATCTACCGTGAGCTGACTCTTCATCGGGATCGTCGGATCGGGGTGCTTCCAGACAACCTGGGCCTTCGTCCCATCGGGACGTGCGACCATCATTTCCTGGGTTCCGCGCTGGAACCAGTCCAACATGCTCATGGGGGGGCCTTGTGTGCGATGGGGCGGGGGCGGGGTGGGCTAGTGTACCCAGAGCGGGGCACTCCATTCATGGCTCCTGGTCCACCTCCGGCCGGCCACCATTGAAGCCCACTGGAGGGGGGGGGCTTGAATCACCTCCCCCGTCTCAGAATGGAGCAAGTGCGCACTCTTGAGCTCAGGATTGTCACATAGGTGTGGATAGAACCGGAAGAGGGGTGAAATATAGGAAGATGCTGATGGATTCTCGGCCTTCCTTCCGGCGCAACAATGTTGTGCACCCCATCCACATTCCCAGGCGGATTCCGCTAGCCGGGGGTGGGGCTCCCGTTGCAGGTCGGGGCATGGGTTTGCTCGCCAGGGTGGAAGCCGAATTGATACGCCTCCATCGGGAGTTGGAGCAACTCAAAGCTAACGAGCTTGGCCCGGTTCTTCCCGGTCCGGGTGCCACTGAGGAGAGCTTCGCAATCCGCTCCATGCGGCAGCGGATCGAAGCCCTGGAAACTCTAATTCCGGGCACTTTCGGTTTTCAAAGCGGCAGCATGCACGAAATCGGAATTGGCATTTCCGGTCCATTCGGGGAATCGCGCCGGACACCACGGCACCTCTCCATTGACCTTCCTGAGAGCACCATCGATCCGGAAGCAGAGGAGCTTCGGTCTGCCGTCTTGGCCGACCTGCTGACAGCCAATCTTGAGTTGAAGCAGCGGCTGGTCGATCGGCGCAGCGGCGCCTGATCGGTTTTACCTCCGCTCCTAGCGCTGCTGGGAGTGACAGCCGCCTGTCTCGCTCTGGTGCAGCAGGTAGCGATTGTGCAATCAGTCTGGATCATCGCGTTGGGTGCGAGTTGGGCAATGATACGATCTAGACAGGTGCAGCGGCATGCTCGCGCTCAATGCTGGGAACTATTCCAACTTACCGCACGCCAAGATCCCCCCCCCCCCTCCCCCCGAACATTAAAATGGCTGACAGCGAAGAAACGAAAGACGCGCGTTCCGACACCCAGGGCGTGCTCTACATGGGCATCGACTTGGGGACTTCCCGCACCTCTGTGAGTGCGTCCAATGGTGTGCGCGAGACGGTTGAGTCCTTCGTGGGCTACCCCAAAGACCCAGTGGCTCGCAAGCTCCTCCAAAAGGATGTGCTCTTCGGGCAGGAGGCCCGGGATAAGCGGCTCTCACTGAATCTTCATCGCCCCCTTGAACACGGTGTCCTGAAATTCAATCAAGACGGGGCGGAGGATGGCGAGAGCCTCCGGGCCGCTCAGGATCTAGTGCAGGAAATCGTTCGGCTGGCGCAACCTCGTAGTGATGAGCTCGTGTATGCCGTCATTGGCGTTCCCGCCCAGGCATCCATCCATAACAAAGACGCCATTCTCCAGGCGGCGCGCAAGGCAGTGGACTCGGTCATGCTGTGCTCCGAGCCCTTCTCCGTCGCCTATGGACTGGACATGCTCGAAGACGTTCTCGTGATCGACATCGGAGCGGGCACGGTCGACCTCTGCCGCATGCACGGCACCATGCCCGAGGAGTCCGACCAGATCACTCTGACGACGGCGGGGGACTTTGTGGATAAGGAGCTAAGCGGCGAGATCACGAAGGCCTTCCCGGACGCGCAATTTAGCATTCAGATGGTGAAGGGAATCAAGGAGCGCTATTCGACGGTCGAACCCAAGGCCGAGGGCCTTATCGTTGATCTTCCGGTGCAAGGCAAGCCGCAGAGTTTCGACCTGACCGAGGCCATCCGCAGCGCCTGCAACAGAATCGTGCCGCCCATCGTTGAGGGGTTGGGGCAGTTGATTGCCACCTTCGACCCTGAGTTTCAGGAACGCTTGAAGCAGCGGGTTCTGTTGGCGGGTGGCGGCAGTCAGATCCGTGGGCTGGATACGGCTATCGAGTCGGAGATGGTCAAGACGCTCGGTGCGGGCCACGTGATCCGGACCGAGGAACCCGTTTATGGTGGCGCGAATGGCGCCTTGAAGATCGCCCACGACATGCCAGGCGACTACTGGGATGAACTGAAGTAGTCGGACGGCTCAGTCCCCGTTCGGGGCGGCTACTGGATCTCGATGGCGGCCACGTTGCCGAACGCGCCGATTCCCGGCTGGCCTGAGAGGAACCGTTGCCAGGTCAGGCAGTATCCGAGAGTGGTGCCGGACAGGTTTGGGTCCGCAGGGATGGCTTCGCTGTAGCTTAGTTGTCCCACCAAATCGAGCGCTCCGGACTTCTTGCGTGTGAGACTCCCCGCCAGCATGAAGTAGCCGTAGGGGGGTACCGAGATGGGGTTCACGTCGCTGATGCCCGTACCAAAAACCATGACGCAGCCATCTCCCGGGGCCCCGTTACTCGTGGCTGTGTAGGAGCCTCCCGGGACCAGTGTTCCGCTGACGTTCACAATGGGGAATCCCAGACTCTCGACTGCTGCTCGCACGTCCGGGCGGGGCCCGATGTTGGGGCCGCTCGTGGTCGCTGTGCCCGTGTTCACCATTAGGCTGCGGAGTTCCTTGGGGGCGATCGCTGAGCCCGTCACCTGGGAGTGGATGCCCGCGAGTTGTACCGCCGCCCCGGCCACGATAGGGGTGGCGCTGGAAGTACCACTGAACAGTGCGGTATAGGTGGCTCGCAGCCCCCCGTTGAAGAGGTCCCCGTAGCCGGCAGAGGTTACGCCGCTGCCCCAGCCGTGGAGGTCTAACCGGCTTCCATGATTCGAGAAACTGGCGGCCGTGAGCGTGGACCCCTGTGAAGCACCCACGATGACGGCCCCCGAGTCCCGCACCGTCCGGTCGAACTTGGCCCCATAGCTCGGGTCGTCCAGGTCGTGGCCTCCGTTGCCGGCCGCGGAGTACACGTGGATGCCGGAGGCCGTGGCCAGTCGCACGCTTGCGAAGATGGCATCATCCCATTCGCAGGGGTGCGGCCCAAGCGGGGCATCCTGGCACTGCACTTCCAAGACAAGGAAGTCACCTGCCGTCAAGGCGGCTATCGCGTTGGTGATGGCGGCGGGAATGTTGATCGCGAAGCCCTGGTGGGTGGAGAGCAGGATGTCAGCGTCGTAGACCAGCCCACGCACCCCGGTATCCTGGTGCTCGCCAACCAGCTCGCCGAGGACGGCCGTACCGTGGTCCCCGGGGTAGGGGGCGCAGCACAGTCCGATGTAGTTGCCTTGCGCCTTGTGGGCAATATCCTCATGGTCGTCGGTCCAGCCCGTTTCGACGTCCGCAATGGTGATGCCCGTGCCGAGTCCACCACTGTAGGCATTGCCAAAGTCTGCATCGACACCCACTGGGGCCGGCCCGCGGTAGCCCTGCTGTCCGCTGTAGTCTCCAGCGCCCGCCACGAAAGTAGCAACCGGATCGCTCACTGACCCCACAGGCCAAGCCCGCCGAACCACTTCAAAGCGGTTGAGTTGATCGCAGAGTGCTCCCAGATCGAGCCCCGCGGGGAGGTGGAGTGAGTAGAAGAGCGTCAGGTCGTGGAGGGCCTCACCCGAACGGGATTCGGCTCGTGCACGCCACGCGTCCAGGACCGCGTCCGGCTGAGGGAAGAGCCGCCGAATCTGGACCCCTAGCTGCTCGAGCATAAGGGAGACGGCCTCAGCCTGTGGGTCGGTACCGGAGAGGCTCCCACCCTGTAGACGAACCCGTGAGCCGTCCAAAAACTTGATCACAGCGGTGTCCAGCTCGTGGCCGGGCAGGACCCGGGTGTGATCGGGCTTGGGGGTCAGCGGGGGGAGGTCCGCGCGCTGGTGGCCCTGTGCAGTCACGGCCGAAGTCAGCAGCCCACCCAGGCACAGGGCGAGGCATGTGGTGCGCCGGGGGTCATGGCCTCGCCCACGGCGTGGCTTCAGTCGGCATGGGGCAGGGGGGCACAGGGGGGGGCTGGGCATGGCGTGGTGTTGGCCGGAGGTTGCGGAGAGACCTCTGTGTCAATTGTAGGTCCATATGGACAGGTCTGTTGGGTTTCCGTGCCTGAAGGAGGCTCCGGGGGCACGAGGGAGTGACCAACAGTTGAAATTGAGGCATGGACGGGCTCTGATCCGGATGGACCCCCACGGCTCCCCCTCGTGAACCTGCACTCATGGATCAACCTCTCCCCCCCGACTCGGCGCCAAAGGAGCTTGGATGGGGTGTGCGGCCCTGGCTGGCGGGGCTGGTGTGTCTGGTGTTGGCTGGTGGCTCAATCGGGACCCTGAGCGTCTTGCAGAGGGCTCCGGATCGTACGGAGGCCCTCTACTGTCGTGGCGTGTTCCCCGTGGTCCGGACCCTTTTGGCCCCCCTGGGCCACGCACCCTTTTCCGTTGCCGAGCTCATGGCGCTGCTCCTCGTTGCAGCCGTCTGCGTTGGTTTGTTGCGCTCCATGCGCAAGCCGGCGGGGGTGAGGCGTGCCCTCGGCTGGATGATGATGCTGGCGGCCGCTGGCTTGTTCACCTTTGAAGTCTGTTGGGGGTTCAATCACGCCCGGCAGCCCTTTGCCTGGCATGCTGGCTGGGAGGTGCGGCCCCGCTCTCAAGGTGAGTTGGCGGAGCTCGTGAGAAGCCTGGGTGAGGAGGCGGCCATTGAGAGAACGCGCTGCCTCGAGGCCGGCTCCGTTCCTCAGGAGTGGGGCCTCCAGTTGCAAGGTGGGCCCGACGGTGACCCGCGTCTGCACGAAGCGTGGGCCACGGCTGCGGGAGCCTATCCCGTGTTGGGGGGGCGCCCGGTTTCCGTTCGGCGCCCAGTCTTCTCTTGGCTCATGTCTGCCTTGGGGATCTCGGGCATCTACTCGCCCTTTACTGCTGAGGCCCACGTTAACTCCCAGGTGCCCCTGACAGAGGTGCCCTTCGTGACAGCGCACGAAGTGGCACACGGGCGTGGTTTCGCAAGGGAGGATGAGGCCAACTTCATAGCCTATTTGGTCTGTCGGTCCAGCCACGATCCAAGCCTCAGGTACTCCGGTTCCCTACAGGCCCTCAGCCATGCGCGCGGGGCGCTGGGCCGTTCGGGTCGCGGGTTGCTGGAAGAGGTGAGCGCCGATCTTGCCCCAGGAGTGCTGGCGGATCTTCAAGCGCAGTACCGCTTCTGGCGCAGCAAGGAGACGGTTCTGTGGGAATGGTCCAGTCGCGCCAACGATGTCTACTTGAAGGGGCAGGGGCAGGCCGCCGGAGTTCGAAGCTACGGGCGTATGGTGGACCTGCTTCTCGCTCAGCGGTTGGCGCAGAAGCCTTAGCTGCGTTGGACGGCTGTAGTGGCTAGACTGCGCCTATGAAGGACCCTGCTCTTTGGCACCTGTTTACCCTCGCGTTCCTCGTGGAGTCAGCCTATTGCCAAGAGGGGGAGCCCTACGTGCCTCCCGTGGCCCCTGCTACTACCGAGGCCCGGGACGTCATGTCCGGGGTGGTTCTCCCTGAGGGCTTTAGGTTGAGTCTGTTCGCGGCCGAACCTCTGCTGGCCAACCCCGTCGCCTTTGCGCTCGATGGCCAGATGCGTTTCTTTGTCGCGGAGACTTTCAGGCTCAACTCGGGGGTGACGGACATGCGTTCGCACATGAACTGGCTGCCTGATGAGCTTGCGGCGCGTACCGTGTCTGATCGGGTGGAGTACATGCGCAAGCACGAGGGCGACAAGTTCTCCGCGGGGTATATGGTTGAGCAGGAGCGCGTGACCCGGCTTGTGGATCGGGACGGGGATGGACAAGCGGATGTGGCGACAATTTACGCCGGAGGGTTCGCCGACCCCGCAGCGGGGGTGGCGGCAGGCATTCTGCCGTTGGGCGACGACCTCTACTTCGCCTGTATCCCGGACATGTGGCGCTTGTGGGATCAGGACGGTGATGGTCGGGCAGATGGTCGCGAGCGGCAGCACACGGGCTGGGGCGTTCATACTGCGCTCGCGGGGCATGACATGCACGGGTTGGTGCGAGGGGCTGACGGGCGTCTCTATTGGTCCATCGGGGACAGGGGCTTTCACGTCGAGCATGACGGTCACGTCTTTGCACACCATCACGCGGGGGCGGTGCTGCGCTCTGAGCTCGACGGCTCTGGTCTGGAGATCTTTGCGACCGGCCTCCGGAACCCCCAAGACCTTGTGTTTGACGACTACGGCAACCTGTTCACCGGCGACAACAACTCAGACGGTGGCGATCGGGCCCGTTGGGTCTATCTAGTGGAAGGCGGGGAGAGCGGGTGGCGCCAGGCCTACCAGTTTCTGCGTGAACCGGTGAGCCGCGGGCCCTGGAATGACGAGCTGCTTTGGGAGCCTTACCACGAGGGGCAACCGGCCTACATCACCCCGCCCGTTGCCAATTTCGCAGACGGTCCATCGGGGATTACCTACTACCCGGGAGCGGGCTGGGGCCCCGAGTACAGGGGCTCTTTCTTCTTGTGTGATTTCCGGGGAGACGCGAGCTACAGCGGGATCCATCGATTTCAGATGGAGGAGCGCGGTGCTGGATTCACCCTGGTGGGGGCGGAGAAGTTCCTCTGGAATTGCCTGCCCACGGACGTCCAGATTGGCAGTGACGGATCGATGTACTACAGCGATTGGGTGCACGGTTGGGACAAGACGGGCAAGGGGCGCATCTACGGGGTCCATCCGATCGGGGATGAGTATGTAGGCGAGCGAGAGGAGGTGCGTGCTCTGCTCGCAGCAGGGATGACCGAGAGGGGGGCTCATGAACTGGGAACCCTGATCGGTCACGACCACCAGACCGTTCGCCTCGAGGCGCAGTGGGAATTGGTGGACCGGGCCTTGACCGGGCCCAGCTCCTCTAGGAAGGACAGCCTCGATGTCTTGCTGGCAGCTGCCAGAGGCGAGTGGGAGCGGCCGCTAGGGGTGCCCGGGGAGTTCACCCGGCTGCACGGAATCTGGGGGGCGGGGCAGATCATGCGAGCAGGTGGCTCTGCGGGTCGGCAGGTATGGGCTTCCTTGTCGGTACTGCACAAGGATCCGGATCGGCGAGTGCGCGCCCAGTGGTTCAAGGTGCTGTCCGAGTCACCCTCTTCCCTTGCAATGGCCTCCGCCCTGCGCGGGCTTTCAGACCCCGAGGCTCGCGTGCGCTTCTTCGCCGCCCAGTGTCTGGCCAGTCTTGGCCGGGAGGGAATCCGCGAGCCGGAGTTGGTGCCGGCCCTTCTGCGCCTGATTGAAACCGAGGACGGGGAGGACCCTTGGATGCGGCACGCTGCGGTGCGCGCCCTTGCGTATCAGGCTGGCGGCGCAGAGCTGGAGGCGCTCCATTCCGATGATCGTATCAGGGTTCGCGAGGCCGCCATTGTTGCATTGCGATCCCAAGGCGATGGCCGTATCGCGCGCTATCTCGCCGACCCGGAGCATACCTTGGTTGCTGAAGCCGCGCGGGCCATCTACGACCGGCCCATTCCGGGCGCCATGGAGGATTTGGCGCACATGCTTGAGGGGCTTGATGATTCTGATCCTGCCCTCGCCCGCAGGGCCATGGCTGCCCAGTGGCGCATTCATACGCCGGCATCAGCCCGCGCCCTCGCGGACTGGGGCCTGGCCTGTCCTTCCGAGAGCCTGGGGGCGGAAGCGTTGGGCTTGCTCATGGATTGGCAGGACCCCGACGCGATCGACCCGGTCATGGGTGAATGGCGGACCGTGGTTGCCGATGAGAACTCACTATCCGACGATTGGATCGAGAGTCTGGGTCGGCAGGCACAGCAGAGAGGGGAGTGGGCGAACGCCCGCTGGAGTGCTTGGTTGGATCTCATGGGGGGAAGGGAGCTGGCATCAAGCAAGGTGCTTGCAGCTCTGGCACGAGGGGAGGTCGGCAACGCAGGCACTATTCAGCAGGCAGCCCTTCAATGCGCCCTTGATGGTGAACATGCGGAACTCGACGCGATTCTGTGGGACTGCTCTGACTCGCCGCTTCGCGGTGTGCGTATCGTGGCCCTGCGTGCGTTGGCGCGTAGTGAACCTGATCGAGCCTTGGTGGCACTCGTTAAGGCCTACGGCTCAGCGTTGCAGTCGGGCGATCTCTCCGATGCGCGACTAGCTCTTGAGGTTCTGAGCGAGTGTCAGGCCTCCGGAACCGAGGCGTACCTACTGGAGTGGCTCGAGGAACTTTGCGCACAGGGCGGCGTGGGCCCGGTGGCCCTGGAGTTGGAGCGTGCGGCAGCTCGCCTTGGGTCTCCCACATTGGATCTGGCCTTGGATCGACTGCGCCAGGCGCGGGCTGGGACGGATCGGGCTCTGGCCGAATGGCTATGGGCCTTGGAGGGCGGTGACATGGTTGCGGGCCGCCAGATCTTCCTTGAGAAGACCGAGACTGAGTGCTTGCGGTGTCATGCCTTCGATGGGCAGGGTGGATCCGAGGTGGGGCCCGACCTGACTCACGTGGGTTCACGATTGAGCTCCATGGAGATCCTTCGCTCGGTGCGCGAGCCGGGGGCGGAAATCGCGGAGGGATTTGAAGATTGGCTCCTTCTGCTGGACGATGGCGAGGCGCTTGTGGGGCGGATCTTGGGAGAGGAAGAGGGTTGGTTGACCCTTGAGACGCCTCAAAAAGAGACTCTTGAGGTGGAGGACATTTCGATCGTTGAGCGCAAACGAGGCCCCTCTTCCATGCCTGAGGACGTCTCTCACGCCCTCAGTCAGGAGGAACTTCGGGACCTGATAGCTTTCCTGGCCTCCTGCGTGGAGTAGCCCATATAGGGCCGTGAGCAAGAATTTGCCTGGCTGACCCCCTGAGCCTCAAGTGGGGCGGGCCCTATGCCGATTGGAAGCACTCTTGGCCCGCCATGCAGAATCGACCTAACAACCGCGACTTTGAGTCCTCATCCCGTCCCCGGCACTCCGAAGCGCTGGGTGAAGGGTTGTTCGGCCGCAACGAGGTCGAAGAGCTTATGGCGGCAGAGTTCGATCGCTGTCAGCGGCACGAGGTACCCCTGACCTGTTTCCTGGTCGAGTTGGAGAGGCTGGACCAACTAGGAGCCATTCACGGCCACAATTCCTGCGAGGAAATGAGGGCACGGGTCGCCGAGTTGCTGGAGCAGGGCTCCCGCGCCGGGGACCTGCTCGGGTACCCAGAGGGCAACCTTCTCTGGATGCTCCTGCCGCACACGAGCCGCCAGGCTGCTGAAGGTATGGCGCGACGCGTGCGATCAGAGGTTAACGGCTGGGACTTCAGCAACGGCGAGGTCAATGTTCGGGTCAACGTTCGGGTGGGGATCGCCAGCAACGAGGAGGCGGGGATGGAGAGCCTCCACGACCTCCAGTCTGCTGCGTTCTACGCGCTTCAGGATGATGGCGTACCAGCCAGCCCCTTCCGAATGGCTCAACCAAATCCGGCGGCCGCTCCCGGTCGCGCCTCGATGCCGTTGCGGGAATTGCCCGAGACTAATCGGAGGGCCCGGAGGCCCGTCAGAACGCATGTGCCCGAGCCTGCCGCAGTGGGGCCGCGAGGAGCCGTGCTGCTTTCGATTTTCGAGGCGAACCTTGCTCTTCAGGCGGAAACACGCCAACGCAGAGCCAGCTGATCAGTTTCCGCGTCTAGAGACAGAAGGTGACTTGAAGACCGTCCGAGAAGTTGGAGCCTGCAGGGCCGCCAGTCTTATCCCGGTACCAGTGCTGGAAATAGTACGTGGTGCCTGCAAACACCTGGCCCGCTCCATTGAACGGCGGAGTATTGAAGTCCAGGGGATTGAAGACGTTGCCTGACCCGTCAATGGTCTGCGGGGGCAGGAGCCTGAAGATGTTGCCCCCAACGCACCGCACTCCATCGGCGGTGGGAATGGACACCGGTTGGTCGCCAAAAATGAAGTAGCCGAACTGCCCGGGGGCCCCGCCAGACGAGGTTAGCCCAAAGCTGTTGTCGGCAAGGCTGAGACTGCCGGATGACCCCATGATGGCCCCGGGGCCAGCGGAATTGGGGGTCGTGCCGCAGTAGTTATTCACATCGCAGTCGGAGGTGATCCTGAAGATCTGGCCGTCGGCGTAATCCACGATGTAGAGGTTGCCGACACCGTCCTCGCCGAAGGAACTGATGTCGTTGATGATGTCGCTGCCGGGCGGGTCCAACTCAGATGTTCGGTTCTTGAACTCCGTCATGTTGGTGCCGTCGTACCTGAAGCTCCAGATGCGCGCGCTGCAGTAGTCTCCGAAGAAATAGGTTCCCCCCAACGCACTGATGGGGCCGCGGTACACGATGCCGCCGGTGACCGAGCAGCCTAGGTTGTGCCCGTACTCGTGGATGGGAAGCGTCAAGGCCGCATCGTTGCAGGTGCAGCCGGAGTTGCCCGTGCAATTGAAGCCCTCCATGCATCGCCAGCCATAGTTCTCTCCACCGGGACTGCTAGCGGGCTGGAAGTCGATCTCCTCCCATGCGTTCTGACCAACGTCACCGATGTAGAGGTCCCCGGTCAGGCTGTCAAACGAGAAGCGCCAAGGGTTGCGAATGCCGTAGGCCCAGATCTCCTCGCGCACGCCAGTCTGGCCGACGAAGGGGTTGTCGGCCGGGACGTAGGGAGGGGGGATGTCCACGTCGAGCCGTAGCATCTTGCCCAAGCGCTCGCCTAGGTCTTGGGCGCGATTGCCGGGGTCATTTCCCGATCCGCCGTCTCCCATGCCGATGTAGAGTTTGTCGTCCCCGCCAAAAGCGATGCAGCCCCCGTTATGGTTGGAGAAGGGCTGGGAAATGAGTTGGATGACGGCGACCTTGGCCTGCAGGGCAACGTCCGGATCGGCCGAGACGGCATACTCATTCACCTTGGTGCTGCCCGATGGATTGGTGAAGTTGACGAAGAAGCGACCGTTGTTAGCGTAATCGGGGTGAAAGGCCAGCCCGAGCAGGCCGCGCTCCCCATTGGTTGAGATCTTGGAACCAAGGTCGAGGAAGGGCGTAGAAAGGGTGACGCCATTCTTGATGATGCGAATCAGGCCGCTGTTCTGCTCGACCACAAAAATACGATTGGCATCGCCGGGGGGCGCCGTGACCAGAATGGGCCGCACGAATCCGCTGGCGACCAATTCGGTGCGAAGGATCTGGGCGCTGAGGGGGGCTGCGAGAAGGAGGCTCGCGCAAATCAGTCGGGCGGGGCTTGTGAAGATGCTCATCGTGGGTGCAGGGTAGGGGCCCGGGTTGCGTGTTGGGTATGGACCGAGCGTATTGTCCTCTGTCTGAGGGGTTTCCGCCAACCAAAGTCCCAGGGACTGGAATTCAGGTGTGTCCAACGCGGCGCCAACTCCCAGCATGCGGGCGAGTATCCCCTGCCATGCCCCGTTGCTTTGCCCCTCCCCATCTGAGACCTTGGCCTCGATGAGGCCCCTCCTTGCGTGTCGATGTGGTGTGTTGGTCCACTCCCTGCTCCTGGCTGCCCTTCTAGGGCCATTCATGGTGGGTTGTACGGGTGATGCGGACCCTGGCCCCCTGCGCCACGTGCTTCTGGTGAGCCTGGATACGGCCCGGGCGGACCGGATCGGCGCCTTTGGGGATGCGGCGGCCCGGACGCCTACTCTGGACGGCCTCAGCGAGAGAGGGGTGAGTTTCAGCTCGGTGACCAGCGCCGCGCCCACCACCCTTGCCTCTCACACATCCCTGATGACGGGTAGCTGGCCTCACACCCATGGTGTGGCTCGCAACGGCTTCGTCGTGCACGAGGACAACCAGATGTTGGCGGAGCTCTTTCGTGCAGAAGGGTTTCATACGGCTGGAATCTTGGGCTCTTTTGCCCTGGAGAGCCGCTTCCGGTTCGATCAGGGTTTCGATCACTACGACGAGAGTCTTGACGTATTGGTTAGTCCTGCCGGTGCGGACCAGAACCAGCGGCGCGGCGACCGGGTCACTAGCGCAGCACTCAGGCATGTCGACAAGGTGCTGGACGATGTGGACCGTCTCTTCCTGTTCGTCCATTACTTCGATACCCATGCGCCCTATGCGCCGCCCGAGCCCTACGCCAAGCCATTCCTTGCGCCCGGGGCCAGCCCCACCAGCAACATGCGCCACGTCGACGAGGCTGTGCGTGCGCAGCAGCAGGCGGCCACCGGGCAGTCATTCGGTCATGCGGGGGCAATCAATGCTGGTCTGCGTGGCCCGCTGCGTGAGCTGGTGGGCAACGTCTCGGGGCGGCCGGGTCCTGCCGATGCTCATCTCGCAAATCTGTACGCGGGCGAAATGAGCTTCATGGACAAGGCCCTTGGGGATCTCCTCGACGGCCTTCGTGAGCGCGGCATTCTCAATGAGACTCTGGTGGTCGTGACCGCCGACCATGGCGAGACTTTCTGGGAGCATGCGGATCTCTGGAATCACGGTTTGGCCGTTTACCAGACCACCGTTCACGTTCCTCTGCTGTTCTGCTTCCCTGACGGTCGGCAAGCCGGCCTCCGAGTGGCCACACCGGTGTCCACGATCGACGTGGTACCCACCCTGTGCGAACTGTTGGGCCTAGAGCTCCCCTTGCGCAGCGAGGGAGTGAGCCTGGTCTCCGCACTGGAGGGGGCGGAACTCAAGCGCGGTCCGGTGTTCTCAGAGGCCACGCAACCCTGGGTGGCCGAGCAGCCCGGCCTGTGGGCCAATGCGGGCAAGGCGCGCTGCGTGCGCCGCGGCCGGTGGAAGTACATGGTCTCGCCTTACAATCAGGTGGAGGAACTCTTTGATCTAGAGGTGGACCCCGGGGAACGCGTAAACCTCCTAGTGGGAACTCCGTCGGCCCAGGTCCTGGCCACGCGCAATAGTCTGCGCGTCGAGCTGATGGCTTGGCAGGAGGGGCGTGACCCCCTTCCGTCTCGCTTTGATTTCAGCCAGACGCAGGAGACCCTCGAACGCTTAAAGGCCATGGGGTACAGCGGCGAGCCGGACTCTTCGGGGGATTGATCGCTAGCGGTCCCGCAAGAGCCCCCTGAGCTTCTTGGCGGCCTTGCCCTTGAGTTCGTCCCTGGCATTGGCGGGTAGGAGGTCTAGGAGTTCCCGCTCAAGGCCATCCCGTATCAGGTCCTCGGTTGAAGCGCCGTGCAGCAGCGGGAGCAACTCCTTCGGGACGAACTCCTCGGCCGCCACCAATGCTCGCGCATGGAGTTGGTCCAGCAGATGCGCAAGGATGTCATCCAAGGTGGGGGCGCCGCCGTCTGGAGCGCGCACCCCCTCGAGCGGGAGTGTCCAGTCGGGAAGTGTGGCTGACTCCTGCACGTTCAGGTTCCCCAGGCCGGTCAACTCGAGATCGATCCCCACGCCCCGCAGGGTGAGGCTCTTCAGATCCAAACGCGGCCCGGGTCCTGGGTCCACTGGTGCGCTCTGATCCTCGGGCTCATCAGGATTCGGGTCTCGGAGGCCCTGAGCGATTTTCTTCAGGAGCGGAGCTATGTTGGACCGGGAGCCCTCTTGAACGATGCGCAGGCGCAGGTTTTCTACCACCAACTGGTCGACGCCAACGGTTCCCGTCAGGAGGGAGGGGAGGCGCAGGTTGCAGGTGACGCGCCCCAGATGCAGTAGGGGCGCACCGTCAAAACCCGCAGGGTTCTGGACGTCGAAGTTGACGATCCCCAAGTCGAGATTGGAGCCGCTCAGAGAAGTGTCCAGGGTACCGACGGTGGCGGGAACTCCCAGAGCTGATTCGGAGGACTCCCGCAGGAGAGCGCGCGCCCTGCCTGGGATGATGGACAGAGCCAGCCCGAGCAGGCAGAGCAACGAAAGCAGGACAATCGCCAGGTTCTTGATCAGACGGAGACTCATGACGGGGGCCAACTCATTCGTCTTGGGTTAGAGCGCTCCAGTCGGAGATTGGGACCAGAAGGCGCTCGCAGCCATCCGCACCGTGGGCGTGGGCCGCAGCGGAGGGTAGAGGGTCCGGCAACAGGAAGTCTGGATGCTCGGGGCACGTCCACTGCCAAACCAGACCCGTGCCCTCGGCCCCGTCGCCACCTGCATAGCCCAACGCCTGCAGGGCTTCGCCGACGCCGTCGTCAGCCTGGGTGCCATCGCTCTGGAAGGGCGAGAGGACCCAGGGGCGCCGCTGAGCGAGGTCCTCCATCAACCGCAGGAAGACCTGTCGCTCACTCCTGATGACGTTCACGGTCTCTAGGGGGTCTGCTAGGAGGTTGAACAACTCGGAGGCCTCGGGCATGTGCGGTCGCCAGATGAGCTTCCAGGTGCCATCGCAGATCGTGAACAGAAACGCCGCGTCGGGCCGGGGTCCGGTCATGCTGGCGTTGAAGTCGTAGCCATTGACCTGGTCGGCGTAGGCGCTGGCCGGAGGCAACTCGTTGCCCTCCATGAGCGGACGTAGGCTTCGCCCCGCCAACTCGAGTTTGCTGGGGTGGAGATCGGGGATGCCCACCAAGTCGAGCAGGGTGGGGACGATGTCCACCGTACTCGCCAGAGCGGAGTGGGTCTGGGAGATCGGGACTCCGGGTCCGGCAAACATCAGCGGGACGTGAATCTGTTCCTGGTAGGTCATGCGGTGGGCGGCCCAGCCATGGCGCTTGAAGCCGTCACTAAGACCTTGCCCGTGGTCCGCTGTGAGGGCGATCAGGGTCGTCTCACGCAGCCCGGACTTCTCTAGGGCGTCCGTCAAGCCTTGGAACTGGCGGTCCATGTAGCGAACCTCGGCTGCGTAGATCTCTTCGTACTGCGCGGACTCCGCGCCGCCCCCCGCACCGCTGGTGATCCCCGTCAGCCACTCCGGGGGCGGAAGTAGCGTCGGGTCGTGGGGGTCCCAGTAGTGCACCCAGAGAAAGAAAGGGCGGCCATCCGATCGCAGGTCGTCGATGACCTCCAAGGCGAGGGCGGTGGTGGCATCGGAGCGCCGCTGGAGCGCGTCAAGATTCCACGTGGTCTTCTGCGCGCCGGGCAGGAGGTCCATGTTTCCGTCAAAGCTCTCGAAGCGGTCAAAGTCCTGATTGAAACCGAAATATCCCGAGACGGGGAACGCCGAGTGCACGGCACCGGTGGCGTAGCCTGCGCTCTTGAGGTAGCCCGCCAGGGTGGTGCTTGAGGGGGGGAGGCGGAACCCGCTATCAGCGGAGAGGACCCGGAGCCCGTGTTCGTAGGGGTTCAGCCCGGTGAGGATGCTTGCGTGGGAGACCGGGGTCACGGCGGAGGTGGCTAGGGCCGACTCAAACCGGACTCCTGAGCGGGCGAGAGCATCAAAGCCAGGGGTGCGGTTGGTGCCCCCGTAGCAGGAGAGGTAATCCGGCCGCGTGGTATCCAGCGTGATCAGCAGCACGTTCGGGGGCTGGGGGTTGGGAGCGCAGCCGCCGACCAGGATCAGTGCTGCGAAGGCTAGGCCGGCCATGACGAGTGGCCGCGTGGTGGTGTGGGGAGGGTCGATCACGGGTGGATCCTAGCGAGAGCCCGGGGGCCGGGCCATGGTCGGTACGGGAAGCCAGCCAAGTCGTTGGGCTGGGTTCGGGTGGGGGCAGCATCCGGAGAATTCAGGGGGTAGGATCTCCGGCGAGGGACCTGCACCGTAGGTGCCCCTAGCCTTGCCACTCTGACCTTCTCCCTGTCCCTCATTATTGCCCCATGGACCCTGCTCTTCGACGCACCCACTGCCCTTCGCCGCTCCTTGGTCTGATCCTGCTGGGACTTGCAGCGGGCTGTGGCGACTCTGGAGAGGACGGCGGTGGTGGGGCTGGCCTGCGCCCCGAGGAGACTTTTTGGGATGATGCGCGGTCCATGCCGAAGGTCCAGGGCTCCACACGTTACGGCAAATTTGTGGGCGAGTATTCAGAGTTTCATCGCAACGGCCAGGTCGCCCGGCGTGGAGTCTATTCCGACGATGGGTTGGAGGACGGAGTCTGGCGAGAGTGGCATCCGGATGGTCGTGCACTGAGTGAAGTGGCCTACTCCGTGGGCCACATGCAGGGGGCCTACAAGGAGTGGTTCCCCAATGGCCAGGTGCGCCTCGTAGGAGGCTACAAGGCCGGCCAGCGCGACGGTGATTGGTTGAGTCACCACGAATCAGGCGAGGTGCTGGAGAAGATCACTTTTGAGCGGGGGGCCAAAATTCTGCTTGAGGCGTTCTACCCCTCCGGCAAGAGATTCTCGTCCGTGGAGTTCAAAGACGGAAAAGCTGACGGCAAGACCATGGCCTACTACGAAAGCGGGGAACTGCAGTCGGAGACCGTCTTCGTTCAGGATTTGAAACACGGGACGGAGACGCGCTTTCACGAGGGGGGAGCCAAGCTCAATGCCCTTCAATGGGAGGACGGTCTGAAGGTTGGCGAGGCCTTTGGCTGGTACGCGAATGGCGAGCTCCAATCCCAAGGGTCGTTCGAGGCCGATGCGCAGGTGGGGGAATGGTTGGAGTGGCACCCCAACGGCAAGCAGAAGAAACTAGCGACCTTCGTTGCGGGTCGTCCCGAAGGTGTTGTGCGCACTTGGTACAAAGACGGTTCCCTGCGGGAGGTTGCCCATATGTTGGATGGCCAACAGCAAGGCCTGGCACAGCAGTGGCACGCGGGTGGGGGCCGGCGGATGTTTGGCGAATTCGTCGCCGGGCAGCGCAGGGGCGCCTTCTTTGCATGGAAGGAGGATGGTTCGCTGGATGCGGATGTGACCGGCCTCTATGAGGCGGGAGCCCTGGCGGCACCCCTGGGCGAGGCCGGCCTGGCGCGAGCTTCGGAGTTGGCCTCCAGCACTGAAGAGGTGACCCAGTGAAGTCGGGTTTCCAGGAGATGGCCGGGAAGAGATCGGACGGGGATGTTTGGGCAGCCATCGATGCCGAGTGCGCCCGCCAGGAAGATCAGCTGGAGCTGATCGCTTCTGAAAATCACGCCTCGCCGGAGGTTATCGCTGCCATGGGAACAGCGCTCACCAACAAGTACGCCGAGGGCTACCCGGGCCGGCGATACTACGGCGGGTGCGAGCACGTCGACGACGTCGAGAATCTGGCGCGATCCCGGGCCAAGCAGGTCTTCAGCGTGGGCTACGCAAACGTCCAGCCCCATAGTGGCACGCAAGCCAATATGGGCGCCTTGATGGCTATGCTCTCGCCGGGCGACCGCGTCCTCGCTATGGATTTGGATCATGGAGGGCACCTATCCCATGGTCACCCTAAGAATTTCTCAGGGGTCTTCTACAACTTCAAGGGCTACGGCGTTGACCGGGAGACCGAGCGTATCGACCTTGATCAGGTGGCTGCCCTGGCCCGGGAATTTGAACCCCGGGTGATCCTCGCCGGTGCGTCGGCGTATTCACGCACCATCGATTTTGAGGGCTTCGCGGCGATCGCCAAGGATGTTGGAGCCAGCCTGCTCGTCGACATGGCCCACATTGCGGGCTTGGTCGCCGCGGGGGTGCATCCCTCGCCCGTGCCCCATGCGGATGTCGTGACCCTTACAACCCACAAGACGCTGAGGGGGCCGCGTGGGGGGATGATCCTCACGGACAGCCTTGATTGGCTCAAGAAGCTCAATAGCACCATCTTCCCGGGCGGGCAGGGTGGCCCTTTGATGCACGTCATTGCCGCGAAGGCGATTGCCCTTCGTGAAGCTGCGTTGCCAAGCTTCACAGAGTATCAGCGCAGCGTGGTAGCCAATGCTCAGGTCTTGGCAGAAGCTCTGGCGTCCCACGGCCTGCGCCTGGTGTCAGGCGGTACGGACAACCACCTGCTCCTCGTGGACGTCCATGCGGCGGGTCTGTCGGGGGCCGCGGCGGAGGATGCTCTGCACTCGGTGGATATCACCTGCAACAAAAACCTGATCCCCTTTGACGAGCGTCCGCCCATGGAGGCCTCCGGCGTACGGTTGGGAACGGCTGCGGTCACTACTCGCGGCCTTGGACAAGCCGAGATGGTCTGGTTGGCCGCTGCCATAGCAGAGCGGCTTGAGCATCCCGACGATGAGGCTGTTGGAGCCCGTCTACGCCAGGAAGTCGCCGAGACCTGCGGGCGATTCCCGATCTACTAGGCGACTGCTGGAGCCGGGTTCCGTGGGTCGCTCAGGCTCTACTGAATGGGCTCGTCTCCATCCCATTTGGCGTAACCCAACTCGGAGAGGATGGTGAGGACTTCCCCCCAAGAGGGGAAGGGACGCCCGTGGATGCGCTTGTACTGGTCGACGGCCTGGATGAACTCCAGCAATTCGGGGGTCATCTGATCAGCCTTGGTGGGCTTGGGTGCCTTCGCGGGGGCTGACGGTTGCGAGGAGTCTGTAGGACGATGGGGAGCCATGGGGGATCTCGATAGTGGTTGGAGGCTGGTGGACCACTGTTTTCTTCGGCTTTGACCATCCCTGATCTGGAGTCTCTTTGACCCAGTGTCTCACTTGGATGCACGGGATCCCCTGACACTTGCTGGGTGGGCCCCAAATGGAGCGAGGCCCCCGGGTGCGTATGCGCCCAGGGGCCTCTGAGGATTGCCACGCCCACTCCCCGGTGGCACCGGGGGCGAGCCTGGTTGGCGGTCAGTTGCCGACGACCAGGACGTCGTCCACCTTGGACCGCTCTTGCTTGCCTTTGGCGTTACAGCTGAAACGCAGCTGGAAGGCGGCGTTGTTGCCAGCGCCGGCGGGAAGGGTAACCATGCGGTCCCTCCAACCCTTCTGCTGCCACTGGTCTGCCATGTTCCACGAAGAGCCATCAAACCAGTCCATATTGAGGAACTCAGTGGACTCATAGTTCTGGCTTCGCTCCGAGACGTAGATGTCGATCGTGGCGAATCCTGCCGTGCTGACGGCCAGATCGATGTCCACGGTCTTCTTCAATTGAAGGCCCCACTTGCCGGAACTGTTCTTGTTCTGGGCCTTCTTCTTGATGACGCAGCGTGACGCGGTGGAGCAGTTCCACTGCGAACCGAGGGTGCCACTCTCAAAGTCGTCAGAGGCCAGAATGGTGCCATTCGAACCCTGATCAAGGCAGGTGCGACTGTCCCTGTGGTTTTCGATCGCCGGAATGGAAGGATTGGCGGTGAACCTGTTGGAACAACCGATGTAGGGGTTCATGGTCCAGCCGCTACAGGTGCAGTGGCCCGCGTTCCAGTTGTGGCCGAGTTCATGAGCGGAAAGGTCCGTGGTGCATGAGAACGATCCGCAGCAGTCGGACTCGACCAGGCCGTAGCCGAAGTTCTTGTCGCAGATGACGCCGAGCCAGGCGACGCCGATGACGCCGCCATTCAGGTTCTTGCCCGTGAAGAGGTGGGCTATATCGCGCTGAACGCTGGTTTGATTGGATTTCCACTCACTCCGGAACTGGTTGAGCAGCGTGCTCGGGTCCGTCGAGGTGTAGGGGCCGTTGCTGGTTCGGATGATCAGGTGGCTGATGTCATGTCGGATGTCGACATCCCGGAGGTATTGGACGTTCAGACCGTTGACGACCGATTCGATCCGGGCCTGCACCGCCGCGGCGCTACCATAGTCGTTGTAGTAGTTGGCATCGGTGTCGCATCCAATCTCGCAGATCCAGAACGTGCCAGGGCCGTAGGTGGTTCCGCCACCGGTGGTTTCGGGCTCGGGAATCTGGTCCTTGAGGAGGTCGCTTCCGCAACGGCGAGAAACGTCAATCGTGTCGTCGTTGTGGTAGAGAACGTAGTCCGTGGGAGCGGCGTTACGAACTTTGGAGGCAATGGGCTGAAGCCAGTAGTCGTCTCCGCTGGACAGGCTGATGCGAGCGTACAGGCCATCATCGAGGAGGCTTGCGCTGACAATGCTGCCGGGGTCTTCCAGGACGGAGCCCCAGAGTGTGCGGACGGGCCCGGACTCAATGGCTTGCTCCACGCCGTCTTCACCGATCAGCACGACCTTGAATCCGGATGTCCTGACGGACTGGGGGGCGAGATCCAGCGTCATCGGAAGGCCACCCAGGTCCACTTGGAGCAGGATATTGGATCCAACGGACATCGGTTGATTGATGCGAATGAGCTGGCTGTCTTCAAGGCCGAGGGCCATGTTGGCTTGGACGTGGACAAGGTTGTCCTGTGCGCCAACGAGGCCTGTTAGGCATAACGCTGCTGAAAGGGGCAGGAACCGCTTGAGGGGAGTTAGTTGCATGGTTGCTAGTTGGGGCTTGAAGGCCCGGGGGTCAGAGAGTCGGGGACGCCGCACAGGGTACATACGACGATGGGAGGAGCGCGAGTGTTCCCCCGGATTGCCCTTCGGATGCCGGCAGGGAGACCGCGTAGGGCTAATAAAGAGCCCCCCCTGCCCTCAAAATGAGACCAGGGGGGGCTTGGAGGATCCATGGGCGCCCGCTGTCGGCACCCGAGTTGGGTGGCTCCGGGTTAGCTGCCCACCACGACGAAGTTGTCGATCTTGGTGCGCTCTTTCTTGCCCTTGGCGTTACAGGAGAAGCGCACGGCGAAGGACGCATTGTTGCCGGCGGCTGAGGGGAGGGCTGTGAAGCGCTCGGCCCAACCTTTTTGCTGCCACTGATCCGCGGTGTTCCATGCGGACCCGTCGAACCACTCGAGGGTGACGAATTCCGTGGATTCGTAGTTCTGGCTGCGTTGTGCGCAGACGATCATGACGCCGCCGTACCCGACGGTGCTCACGGAGCGATCGAAGGTGACGATCTTCTTGAGTGCCACGCCCCAGGCGCTGTTGTACGCCGCCAGTTTCTGCATTTTGCAGCGCGAGTTGGTGGAGCAGTTCCAGCCACTCTTATAGGAGCCGGACTCGAAGTCGTCTTCGAAGAGTACGTCGCCCACAAGGGGGTCGTCGATGCAGCCTCGGGAGTTCCGATAGGAGATCATTCCGGGGATGGTGCTGTTGGGTTGGAACCGGTTCGAACAGGTCAGGCTGGAGTTCATGGTGTAGCCACCACAGCTGCAGTGGCCCGCGTTCCAGTTATGGCCCAATTCGTGGGCGGAGAGGTCCGCCGCGCAGTTGAGCGATCCACAGCAGTTGGATTGGACCAAGCCATAGCCCGAGTTGTTGCTGCAGATGACGCCCAGCCAGGCAATCCCAATGACGCTGCCGTCTAGGTTTTTGCCGGTGAAGAGGTGGGCCACATCGCGCTTGATATTGCCCTGATTATTGTTCCACTCGCTGCGGAACTGGTTGAGCAGTGTGCCCGGGTCTGTTGAGGTATACGGCCCCTGCGAGGTGCGAACGATAATCTTCGTGATCCGGTGGGTGATGTCGACGTCGCGTTCGTACTGCACGTCCATCGTGTTGATGACGAGCTCGATGCGGTTCTTCACCTTCGAGGGGTTTCCGTACGACTGATAGAACTTGAAATCACTATCGATACCGAGATCGGCGGTGTAGTGCATGCCCATCGTGTAGGTGTTGCCGCCAGGGGGGGGCATGATCTTGGGGTCGTTGTCAGCCAATCGATCGGCACCACAGGTGCCGACGCGGCTGATGGTGTCATCATTGTGGTAGAGCACGTACTGGTTGGAGGCCGCTCCGGGGACGCGTGCCACAAGGGGCTCAAGCCAATAGTCGTCTCCACTGGTGAGGCTGATGCGCGCATAAAGGCCATCGTCCATCAGGGAGCCGGCAACCACGCTACCGGGGTCTTCCAGGATCGCCCCGCGCAAGGTCCGGAAATCCCCAGGGTCGACGTCCCGCTCGCCTGCCGCACCGGCGACGGTAAGGCTGAAAGCCGCGGAGCGAATGGAGAAGGGGGACATCTCCATCGTGACGGGCATGCCAGCCAGGTCGAGGTCCGTCACCAGGGTCTGGCCGGGAACAAAGGGGCCGTTAAGGGTGATGATGTTGCTGCTTTGGAGGCCGAACGCCATGTTGGTCTGCGTTTGAAGCAGGTTGCCCTGGGTGTGGGCGATGGTGCACAGGCCGAGCAGGGCGGTTGAGAGATAGATGCTCTTCATGGGATTGCTTTTGAGACGTGGGCTTGGGTTTCAGGCCTATGTTTTGCCGGTAGGGACGGAGACAATACAAGACTACCACAAACTGCTTGATTGACCCATTTTTGGCACATTAGGCACAGTCGCGTCCCAATCTGAGAAAGGTCGGATTCTCGGACCGCTGGGGTCAGGTGGCGCCCTGTTCACCCCGCGCCAGGGCGTCCAGGATCGATTCCGTGTCCGGTGCTTGAAGCAGGCCCACCTCTGTGATGAGCCCTGTCACCAGGCGGGCAGGGGTGACGTCAAAGGCCGGGCTATAGGTCATCACACCCTCGGGCGCCGTGCGGCGGCCAAAGCCTTCGGTGATTTCTGCTGGGGGGCGCTCCTCGATTGGGATGAGAGAGCCGTCCGAGAGGCTCGGGTCGATCGTCGAGAGTGGCGCCACTACATAGAACGGGATGTCATGGGCCTGTGCGCATAGCGCCACGCCGTAGGTTCCGATCTTGTTGCAGACGTCCCCATTGGCGGCGATGCGGTCGGAGCCCACAAAGACGGCGTCCACCTTGCCCTCCTGCATAACGCACGCTGCCATGCTATCGGTTATCAGGGTGACGTCGATGTCGGCCTGCATCAACTCCCAGGCTGTGATGCGGGCACCCTGCAGGAGGGGCCTGGTTTCATCGGCGAAGACGTGGATCTTCTTGCCCTGCTCGGCGGCCACGTACATGGGCGCCAGGGCCGTACCCATGCCTGCCGTTGCCAGGGCTCCGGCATTGCAGTGAGTGAGTAGCGACTGGCCGTCCGTGATCAACTCCGCGCCGATCTCGCCCATGCGGCGGCAGGTGGCGCGGTCGGACTCGTAGATGGCATGGGCCTCCTCAAAGAGGCCTCCGATCAGGGCAGGTACGTCAGCGCCGGTCGCCTCGTCCTTGGCCAATCGGTCTCGCATGCGATTGAGCGCCCAGAAGAGATTGACCGCGGTGGGACGGGCCGTGGCCAATTCATCGCACACGGCTTGAGCATGTCCAAGGAAGGCGCCGCGCTCTAGGCCACCCTGATCCTGGACCCCGAGGAGTACGCCGAAGGCGGCGGCCACACCGATGGCCGGTGCGCCGCGTACCGCCAGGCGGTAGATGGCGTCCACCATCTCGGGCACGGTGCGCACAGCGAGTTGCTCATGCTGCGCGGGCAGGAGAGTCTGCTCCACCATGGAGACGTGACCAGGACAGCCCCCTACCCAGCAAAGGGTCTGGACGTAAGTTCCTTGACTCAAGCGCCCTGGGCCTCTCCGGCAGATTTCAGTAGGTGCGCTTGGAGTTTGGCATCCTTGGCAACCACGTTCGCCGCCTGCTCCTGGCGGTAGGACTCTACCCGTTCGGCCAGGCCATCATCCCCGAGGGCGAGGATGCGAGCGGCGTGGAGGGCTGCGTTGATGGGGCCCCCCGAACCGGCGCCCAAGGTCGCGACGGGTACCCCGCCAGGCATCTGGACCGTGGCCAGTAGGGCGTCCAGGCCGCCGAGAGGAGGGTTGTCCATGGGGATGCCCAGGACGGGCAGGTTTGTATGGGCAGCCACGACGCCGGCCAGATGGGCTGCGCCCCCCGCTGCACAGATGAAGACGCGCACGGACTGTGCCGGGGCCTCTTCCTGGACAAATGCGGCCAGGGCTTCGGGGGTGCGGTGAGCGGAGAGAACTCGAGCCAGGTAAGGGATCTCGAGTTTGGCCAGTACGGCGAGACAGGGCTCTAACCTCTTTAGGTCGGAGTCCGATCCCATGAGTAGGGCAACCTTCACGATGTGACCTCCACGGGGGAGGAGCCGGTGATCAACTGGCAAATTTCGAGGTAACTCATGCCAACCTTCAGTAGGACTGCGGGGTCCAGCGCGGGGGCCGGGTACTCCTTGTTCCAGTCGAGAGTCTCCAGGTAGTCGCGCAGGATCTGCTTGTCGTAACTCGGTGGGCTGATGCCGACCCTGTAGCGGTCCTCTGCCCAGAATCGCGAGGAGTCCGGTGTTAGGGCTTCGTCGATCAGAAGCGTCTGGCCCTGCCAGGTACCGAGCTCGAACTTCGTGTCGGCCAAGCGTATTCCAAGCTCAGCCAGTTCCTTGGTGCCACGCTCGAAGAGGGCCATCACGAATGCCTCCCCTTCCCTGTAACGCTCGTCCCCGACCAGGTCAGCGGCTTCTGAAGGCGAAAGCGGACGGTCGTGGGCCTCGAACTTTGTCGTGGGGGTCAGGATGGGCTCGGGCAACTCTTGAGCAAGCCCCAGACCTTCAGGAAGGGAGATGCCGCACACGGTTCCCGACTGTTGGTATTCCTTCCAGCCGGATCCGGCTATGTGCCCACGCACAACCCACTCGATGGGGTCCGGCTCGCAGCGCCGTACGATCATGCAGCGCCCCTCAAGGCGCTCGCGCCACTCGCTATCTAGGCCTTCAAGCTCACCCAGATCTGTACTGAGCAGGTGGTTGGGAAGGATGTCCTCGGTGCGGCCGAACCAATGCTCGGCAATAGCGGTGAGGACGCGTCCCTTATGGGGGATGCCGTCATCCATCACCACGTCGAACGCGGAGATCCTATCGGTTGTTACGAAGAGCAGTCGACCAGAGTCGATCTCGTAGATGTCGCGCACCTTGCCGCTGGCGATCTGCTTCAGGCCGGGGGGGGCGTTGTCGCGCCCAAGGTAGATGGAGTCGTTGGACATGGGTGTGGGTAGGGGCTGTCAGGATGATCCGGGCGCGGAGTATGTCAGGGTTCCCGAGGGACTACAATCGGGAGCCATGGCGTCCACTGCAAGCGAGTTGATCGGATCTGGGGTGACGGTGCTGCCCGGGGGGTGCGTCTCGGGGGAGGTGTACGCTCCCGGGTCCAAGTCTCTGGCCCAGCGGTATCTCCTGGCCGCGTTCCTGGCCGAGGGCCAGACTCAGATCCGTGGATTACCGCAATGCCGTGATGTGGAATCCTTATCGAGTGCCTTGAGCGGTCTGTCCGGGGGGGATTGGGGTCCGGGGGGTGCATGTGAGAGTGCACGCTGGCCCACTCAGGGGTCCAAGCAGCAGATGCTCACGCTGTCCGTGGGGGAGTCGGGGACTTCGGCTCGCCTGTTGACCGCATGCGTGGCTCTAGGCGGGCGATCCTGGCAACCCGTTCGAGTCATGCCTGAAGGTACCTTGGCCTCTCGAACGAGTCCAGCCTTGATGGAGGCACTCATTAAGGCCGGAGCCCACATCCGCTCTCGCCCTACTGTCGGGGTGACGGATTCCCCTGGGTGGCCTTTGGAGATTGAACCGGTGGTCTGCCCCCCGCGGCTTTCTATCCGAGAGCCTTCTTCCAGCCAGGAGGTCAGCGCTCTGCTGTTTGCACTCGCTGCTGGCGGCGGAGGGACATTGGCGGTGGAGGGTGCCATCCCGAGTGCACCCTACCTACGCATGACCGAATCCGTTCTCTCGGAGTTCGGCGTCGAGGTGGATGAGGTGAACGGGCTGTTCACGGTAAAGGGAACATTGAGGGCGCCCGCCACGGAGATCGCGGTGGAGCCTGACGCTTCGGCAGCCGCCGTGATGTTGGCGGCGGGGTGTGTCAGCGGCGGGAAGGTCCGGGTTGCGGGGCTCACTTCCGGTTCCGTGCAGGGGGACATTAGGATCATCGAGCACCTGCGTGCCTTCGGGTGCCGTGGGGCAGTGGATGCGCGCGGGGCCGTCGCCAGTGGTATCCCCTGCCGGGGAGCGAGGCTCGACCTGTCTGGGGAGCCGGACCTTGCTCCAATCCTGGCCGCGGTCGGGGCTATAGCCTGCTTGCATTCGGGGGAGGCCTGCCTTCTGGAGGGCCTCGGTACGCTTGAAGGCAAGGAGAGCCCACGCTTGAGTGGGGTGGCCCATGCTCTGAGTCGACTGGGGTGGCAGGTCCGCACGGGGCCCGACTGGCTGAGTGTGGACGCCGCCCCTGAGCATTCCCCTGCGGGCGTCGAACCCACCGTCTTGGATCCGGCGGGTGACCACCGCATGGCGTTTACGTTTGCACTGTTAGGGCTTAGCTTTACAGGAGTGCGCATTACAGGCTGCGACTGTGTCGGGAAGTCCTACCCCAACTTCTGGGAGGACTTGAAACAGGCTGGGGCAAACACCCAACCCTGATCGATAGACTGAAACAATGTCAGCACTCACCACTCCTAGGGGGCCCGTCCTCATTACAGGCGGTGCCGGATACATCGGCAGTCATGCGGCGCAGCTGCTCATGGAGCGGGGGGTTGAGACGGTTGTGTTCGATGACCTGTCAGCCGGCCACAGGGAGGCGGTCCGGGGTGAGTTCGTTCAGGGGGACCTGGCCGACACGGGTGCGATCGCGGACGCCATCCAACGCTTCAAGCCTGTGGCGGCCATGCACTTTGCTGGCAAGTGCTATGTCGGCGAGTCCGTCACCGAGCCCGGCCTTTACTATCAGGCCAATGTGGTCAACTCGCTCAATCTCTTTCGGGAGCTTCAACGCGCGGGCGTGCGCGACGTGGTGTTTTCGTCCACCTGCGCAACCTATGGTCAACCCGAGGTCGTGCCGATCCCGGACGACGCGCCATTGGGGCCGATCACGCCCTATGGCCAGACCAAGCTCGACGTTGAGAACATCCTGGCGAGTTTTAGCCGCGCCTACGGGATGCGCCATGCCTGCTTGCGGTACTTCAACGCCGCTGGCGCCTCGCCGGATGGAACCTTGGGAGAGGTTCACATTCCCGAGACCCATCTGATTCCCCTCCTCCTGGAGGTGGCGTCGGGGCAACGAGATGAACTGAAGATCTTCGGGCAGGACTATCCCACCCCGGATGGCACTTGCGTGCGAGACTACATCCACGTCTGCGACCTGGCTCAGGCACACTTGAGTGCGATCAGTCTGCTGCAGGGCGGGGTGGAGTCGCTGACCTGCAACCTTGGAACCGGGCAAGGGTTCAGCGTGCTTGAGATCGTTCAGGCGGCAAGAGAGGTTACGGGCCACCCGATTCCGGTGACCGTGGTCGAACCTCGTGAGGGGGACCCTGCCTTCTTGGTTAGTGGCGGTACCCGGGCCGCTTCCGTGCTGGGCTGGACACCACAGCGCGCGGACTTGAACACCATCATCGAGGATGCCTGGCGCTTCAAGCGTGCTCACCCCGATGGCTACCCCAGCTCCTGCGCCGAGTCCCGCTAGCCACTAGCGGGTAGGCGGGGGTGTAGGTCCGTCCCGTTTCGGGATTGCCGGAGGGCTGGAAGGGGCTCTGGAAGGCGCTTGCGAGGGTTTTAGCGTAATCCGCGTCCTCCCGACCCTGGGGATCAAGGTGCAGCCCGCAGGAACCCGAAAAGACAGGGTTCCGCCACTCTCAAGGAGACCTCCTGTGCTTTCAAACCTACTTCTCTGCTTCTGCCCTGCTCTCCCGCTCGTCCCTCAAGATCCGCACCCGGTTGCGATCGAGCCGCTGCAGTTGACCTTCGGTCTCTACCAGACCGACAAGGCCACCGAGATGTACCGCAAGTTCATGCCCATGCTCGAGGCCATTCAGGATGATGCCGGGCGGCGAATGGGCCGGGAGGTGGAGGTCGAGCTGCGCATTTTTCGCTCCTACGAGGAGGGGATCGCAGCCCTTGCGACGGGCAAGGTGGACTTCGTCCGCTTCGGCCCTGCCTCCTACGTGCTCGCTAAGCAGCGCAACAAGAACGTCCACCTTCTCGCCATGGAGCAGAAGAAGGGGAAGACGCGATTCAAGGGCCTTATCGTGGCCCGCAAAGATGCGGGTATTGCGAGCCTCGCGGACTTGAAGGGCAAGCGCTTTGCCTTCGGGGACGAGAACTCAACCATCGGTCGCTATCTGGCACAGGAGCAGTTGGTTAAAGCCGGTCTGTCTTCCCGCAGCTTGTCTGGGTACGAGTTTCTCGGCCGTCACGACAAGGTGGCACGTGCGGTTCAATTGGGGGATTGCGACGCCGGCTCTCTCAAGGAGAGTACGTTCAAAAAGATGAACGAGGATGGGTCTCTTGTGGTGGTGCAAGCCTTCGACAACGTGACCAAGCCGTGGATCGCCCGTGAAGGTCTGAGCGCGGGAGTGAGCGCGGCGCTCACTCAGACGCTGGTCTCCCTCAAGGACGCAGACGCACTGGCTGCCTTCGGAGTGGATTGCTTCGTGCCTTCCTCGGATGCCCACTACGATTTCGTGCGCCAGGGGATGCAGGCTGCTCGCCGGTTTAATGCCTCGGAGGCAACCGTCGTGGCCCGCGGGAGTGGAGGCAGGTAGCGGTGCAAAACGGTCTCCCTCTCGCCTGGAGGTTCATCGGCGCGACGCTGGTCATTGTGGCCGGCGTTTCGTTCGTCGTGGGCCGCCACTCCTTCCAGGAGGACCGCGAGCTACTTGAGGGCGATCAGTTTCTGCTTGGGGAGCGCCTCGTGCACTCGGGTGCCATCTATTGCCTCGAGCCCTTGGCCGCGCGCGACTACCCGGTCATCGACACCTTCGTGCGAGATCTGGTCGACGCTGATGGGGACGTGGTGGAGGTGAGCGTCATGCGCGGCGGAGAGGTTTTGTCTCAAGCGGAGCGAGGGCGCGATCTAGAGGATGGCGTCAGTCACCACAGCGCGCCCATTCGCTTGGAAATTGCCGGCGCGGAGTCCCAGCTCTTCGGAACCCTACACTTGAGCCTGTCCAAGGCGCGGACGGAGGGTCTCCTCGAGCAACGCGCTTGGGAGATCATCTGGTTGAGCCTCGCCAGCTTCGTGGTTCTGGCGGGCATCCTCGCGGGCATGCTACGGCGCCACCTCGGCCGGCCGTTGGAGGTGCTGGACGCGCGCACGCGAGCGCTGTCCAGTGGAGACTTCGATACACCGATACCCCGGGTGGGCTCGGCGGAATTGGGCCGCCTCGCGGGGACGATGGAACAGATGCGGGTCAACGTGCACGATGCTCAGGCGGGCTTGGAGGCCCGCAACCGGGAGTTGGTCAAAATCGGAGCCGAGAAGGACACGGCCCTGTCGAACCTCACGGTGGCCCTCGATCGCGCACAAGCCGCAGAGCGTGCCCGTTCTGAATTCCTGGCCAACATGAGCCACGAACTCTGCACGCCCTTGAATGGAATTCTTGGGCTCACGGATCTACTCACGCGCGACACCCCAAGTGGCGAATGCCTGGACCGATTGCAGGACGTTCAGCGTTCCGGTCAGGAGATGCTACATCTGGTGAGGGGCGTACTTGATTGGTCCGCAATCGAAAACGAGGCCGTGCAGCTGGAGATCAGCACGTTCGATGTCGGGGAGGTTCTCGCGGGTCGAGTCAATCAGGCCCGTGTTGCGGCTCTGGAGAAGGGACTGCGCCTGTCCTTTGAACTGGCGGCCGATTGGAGCCCCTTGAGGCTTGGAGACCGCGGGCGCGTGGATCAGATCGTCGGACACCTGCTTGATAATGCAGTCAAGTTCACTGAACACGGCGTGGTGTCCTGCCGCCTCGGTCCGGGCCCTGATGGGCGGGGGGTGTTGCTCGAAGTGCTGGATACGGGACCGGGGCTTGGGGGTGCGGACCCCTTGGATTGGCTTGAGCCTTTCCAGCAAGCTGACGGATCCACGACCCGCTCACATGGGGGTGCTGGGCTTGGCCTTGCGATCTCGTCGCGCTTGGCACAATTGATGGGTGGCAGTCTGACCATCAAGGGCCGCCAATCTGTTGGGCTGGCTGTGACCCTCGCCTTGCCTCTTCCACTAGGCGATCGGGAGCAGGAGGCAGGGGATTCTCGCAGGCCCACACCGTTGCGGGTGCTGGTGGTGGACGACAACGCGGTCAATCGCAAGCTTGCCAGCGTGGTGGTGGAGCGCGGTGGGCACGAGGCTGTGCAGGCCGCGGACGGAGCCCAGGCCGTAGAGGCCGTAGAACGCAACACGTTCGACGTGATCCTGATGGACGTCCAGATGCCCGTCATGGACGGGTTTGAGGCCACCCGGCAGATTCGGTCCCTGGAGCGGGCGAGGGGGGCGGATCGGGTGCCCATCCTTGCGGTTACTGCGGGGGCCTTCGAGGGCGGCCAGGAGCGCTGCCGGCTTGCGGGTATGGATGGCTTCCTCGCCAAGCCGGTGAGCTTCGACAGGCTCTTGGCCTCCGTGGAAGCTGCGGGCTTGTCGCTCCCGAAGGCCTGCTGATAGAGGGTCTTTCGGGGCCAGTCCGGCGCGGGCCCTATTCGCTGGCCAATGAGGTGGGCTGACCGCTATGCTCGGCGCCCATGAGCCAGAATGCGCCACGCCCCCTTCTGCCCCGAATCGGCATCGACGTGCGTGCCCCGTTGGCTTGCCTGCTCGCTTGCTGGGTGATCGGATCCGCATCGGGTGCTCAAGATCCTCCTGCGGGGGCCTTGGGGAAGATCGGGGAGAAGGCCGTGCAGGCACACGTTAATTTCTTGGCCTCCCCTGAACTAGAGGGACGGGATTCTCCGAGCGTGGGCCAGAGCTTGGCTGCGGAGTACATCTGTGAAACGTTCCGTTCGTGCGGATTCGTGGCGGCGGGTGACAGTGGGGACGTCTGGAAGCGGGTGGCCAAGGACAGAGATCTCCCCCCCTGGTCTGCACAAGGAGACGGAGGCACGTATTTGCGTCCCTTTCTTGTTGAGGTGGATACGGGCAGCCGCAGGGGGACTCCCCGGACCCGGCCTGACGGTAAGAACGCCGAGCTAGTCTTGGTGGTGGATGGAGTAGAGCAAGCCTTCGCACTGGGGCAGGACTTCGTACCTGTTCCTCGTTGTGGCGGAGAGGTCGGTGCCGAGCTGGTCTTTGCGGGCTTTGGAATTCAGGCCAAGAAGGAGGGCTATGATGACTTCAAGGGTGTGGACCTTGAGGGCAAGGTGGCCCTGATCATCGAGGGCGAGCCCAACCACAAGCGCCGATTCAACGGGGCTGAGGTCACGGCTCTGGCCTCCATTTGGAACAAGATTGCCGCCTTGCAGAAGGAGGGTGCCGCTGGAGTCCTCATCATGCGCCGGCCTTACCCCAAGCGTAAGAGTAAGGACGGGGAGGGGCCGCCCGCCGCACCCCTCAGTTATCGCTACACCTACGCGTCATTCAACCCCCCTGATACGGACCGCTGGCGCGATGCGCCCCTACCTGCTTTGGAAATCAGCGCAGAGTGCGCGCAGGCTCTTACGGGCAAGGACATCGCGGAACTTGCCGAACGCATGGACCGATCGGGGAAGCCCTCGAGGTTACGCCTGAGGGACCGGGTGGTCGTGATGAATTCAGCGACAGAGGAGAGCGATCTGTTGCTGAACAACATCGTGGCGCTCCTGCCGGGAAGCGACCCGGAGTTGGCCGAGGAGGTCGTCATCGTTGGGGCGCACTACGACCATATAGGAGTGGGTAAGCGTGGACGGGTAGGTCTTGGAGCCGACGACAACGGGTCCGGTTCGGCTGCCCTGCTGCAAGTCGCCGCAGCCTTTAAGGGGACCACCCCGCGGCGCAGTATTCTGTTTGCCTCATTTACCGCGGAGGAGGATGGACTTGTCGGCTCAGCGAAATTGGCTGCGAATCTTCCGATCCCACGCGAGCAGGTGGTGGCCATGGTGAATATGGACATGCTGGGCGTGGGCGAGGCCAGCGAGGTGGTTTGCTTTGGGTTCAAGCAGAATCCTGGCCTGGAGAAAATCGTCACTCGGGCCAATCGGCTGGGTCGGACTGGTGTCAGGCGGATTACGGAGGTCAATGATCCAGGAGTCTTCCAGCGCTCGGACCACTACTCCTTCCATTCCATTGGCATTCCAGCTGTGTTTTTCACCGAGGGTTTTCCCATAGAAAAGAACAAGGACTACCACACCTGGCGGGATACTCCTGACAGCATCGACGCGAAGAAGATCGCAGCCTCGGCGCGACTGGCTTTCTTGACCACATGGATACTGGCGAACCAAGACGATCGACTGCCTTCTCCCCGAGACTGATCTACCTGGGCGGGGGTCTGGTGTTGGCTCTGCTGACGCTGCCGCTGCTCTGGGATGGATTTGGTGGGGAGGCGACGTCGGGCCGGGTGGAGTTGACCCGGCCGGGTGCCCGCACCTTGGGCCCAACGAGCGTCGCGGATTCCAACCTTGGCGCGGCGCCTGCGGACGGGATTCCAGGGGGTGGTGCCCCATCCTTCGGGGGCGCTCCCTGGACCTGGAACCTGGATCGCACCCTCAAGTCGGCAGTGGAGGCGGCGATTCAGCACGCCTGCAGCGATGCTGCGGCTGTTAGTCAGGGCAAGGCCAACGGATCCAATATTCGCGTGACGGCGCATGTCCGGGACCTCGATCTCCACGAAGTCGTTCTGGATATCGAAGGGCAAATCCCCATGCGTCCGGCCTCCAACCAGAAGCTGGTCACCTGCGCTGCCGCACTTGTACTTCTTGGTCCAGCCGCCCAGTTCGTCACCCCGGTCGAGGCTCTCGGGGCCATAGGTGAGGGTGTTCTACTTGGCGACCTCGTCGTCCGTGCAGATGGAGATCCCCTCTACGCGGAGGGAGGGGACGGCTCCCTGGATCCATGGCTCGATCCGCTTGCCGACACCCTCCTGGCGGAAGGCATCTGTCGCGTTCGGGGTGCCTTGATCCTTGATGAGGGGAGCTACCCCGAGCCGACTCCGGGACCCGCTTGGCCGCCCCCCAACGATTATTGGCAGGAGTACTGCGCACTGTCTGGGGGCTTCAGCGCCAACGCGGGTTGCCTTACAGCCTGGGTGACGCCAGGGCGGGTGGGCGGCGCCGCCGAAGTGCGTGTGTTTCCGCGTGGCCACGGTCTGGTTCCCAAGGGGAGTGTCGTAACGGGTTCCGGAAGCAGCAGGTATGACGTGCGGGTGGGGGCTAATCAGTGGGGCGTGACGGTGGAGGGGAGTATTCCGGCTGGCTCCGGGGAGCGCGCATGGCGCTTCGCTCACCCAGACCCTGTCGACCTGTTCGGGCATGCAGTGGTTGCGGGGCTCGCCCGGCGAGGCGTGTCCGTGGAGGGCGGATTTCGCCGGTTCCGCGGTGGGCCTGGCGGCCGTGAGGTGGCCCAGATCACGACCCCCCTTGCCTCGTACCTAATCCCGATCCTCACCCACTCCAACAACTCCGTGGCCGATCAGATGTTCCTGCATCTGGGAGCGAAGGCTGCCGGCCAAGGGGACCGGATCGGGGGGGCGCTTGCGACCCAGCGCGCCCTGGAGATCCTAGGCGTCCCCTCGTCCGGCCTTGTGCAAGTGGATGGCTCCGGGTTGAGCCGGGACAACCGTGTCAGCGCCAGCCAGTTGACAGCACTGATCGCTGCGGTCATGGATCGGGATGATGGAAGCGCAAGCCTCTTCCTGGAGGCGCTTCCTCTCTCTGGCCTGCGGGGAAGCTTAGAGCGGCGCTTGACCGGCCAGAGTAGTAAGGGGCGTGTCTGGGGGAAGACCGGTTTTATTAACGGCACGAGCGCGCTCGCCGGGGTGGTGCGGACTTCATCGGAGCGCACACTGGCCTTTTCCATCCTGGTGGAATACCGCATTACCCCCGGGCTCAATACGCGCTGCTGGAAACCCATGCAGGATCGGATCTGTAGCCTGCTGGTGTCTTTGTGATGGACCTTGCAGAGCGGCAGCAACTTCTTGCCCTCGCCCAGGATGCTGCGCGTGAGGCCGGAGACGTTCTGCTCGGGCATCTTGGTAATTTGGATCCTCAGGCAATCGGTCGGAAGACTAACTACCGGGATCTGGTGACGGCTGCGGACCTTGAAGCCGAGCGCGTTCTAGTGGACCGCCTGCGAAGCGCCTGTCCCGGACACGCCATCGAGGCGGAAGAGCAGACCCGTGACGCGTTGGATGATCGGCCGCGGTGGTTTCTTGACCCATTGGATGGGACGGTCAACTTCATCCATCGACTGCCGTGTTTTGCCGTCTCCCTGGGCCTCTGGTTTGACGGGCAGCCACAGGTGTCGGTCATTCACGCACCCGTACTCGGGGAGACCTTCAGCGCGGTACGCGGAGGGGGTGCGAGTGTTGACGGGCGGCCGATGCAGGTTTCGCCCGTCGAGACGATCCGTGACGCCGTTCTGGCAACGGGTTTTGCCTATCGGCGCAGCGAACTCAGCCCCTCCAACCTGGATCAGTTTGCGAGCTTCTTCCATGAGGCTCGGGGCCTGCGCCGAATGGGGTCCGCAGCTCTGGACCTGGCCTATGTCGCCGATGGGCGGCTGGACGGCTTCTGGGAGTATCACCTCTCGCCGCATGATGTGGCCGCCGGGGGGCTGCTGGTCCTTGAAGCGGGTGGGTGTGTGACGGACGTGCGGGGCGAGGAGGATTGGCTCCGAGGGGGCAGTATCGTGGCTGGGTGCCCTGCGCTTCACGGGGCGATGATCCAGCATCTGGCTCGGGTTGAGCAGGACGGATAGGACCCAGGTGTGGGTGGATTCTGGAGTCGGTCGCCGCCGCGGGGGGTAGGAGGATTGAAGGTGGGGCTGTTACAATGACCGACTCGCTTGGGCGGCCCAAATCCCCAATAGACCCTTCTTCAGGCCCCTCCCAGGAGCCAATCAGGGGGGGGCGGACAGGCCCAGGCTTACTCCCAAATCGCCGTACCCACCCTTCGATGAAGCGCATCCGCCCGGATGATCTCATACGCATTCGTTGTGCTCGCCAGAACAATCTGGTGGGGGTGGACGTGGACATGCCGCGCAACGCATTGGTGGCCGTGACGGGCGTCTCCGGATCAGGGAAGTCGTCGTTGGCGTTCGACACTCTCTACCGGGAGGGGCAGCGTCGGTTCCTGGAGACCCTGTCGGCCTATGCACGACAATTCCTTGGGGGGATCTCCATGCCTGACGTTGAGAGCATCAGTGGGTTGTCACCCGCCATTGCCGTGGATCAACGTTCCATACCCAGAGGGGCCCGCTCCACCGTGGGGACATTGACCGAGATCACCGACCACCTGAGGGTCCTCTTCGCTCGCGCCGGTGTTGCCCACAGCCCCTGGTCGGGTGAGCCGGTAGAGTCCCGGACGCCGGAATCGGTGGTGCAAGAGTTGCTACGCACCTACGAGGGCAAGGCCGTGCAATTAGCCGCTCCACTGGTGAGGGATCGGAAGGGACAGCACAAGGCGCTCTTCGAAGATTTGCGCCGCAAGGGGTACGTGCGGGTTCGAGTGGATGGGGAGGTGCAACGCATCGAGGAAGTTCCAGAGCTTGCCCGCTACAAGATGCACTCCATCGAGGTGATCGTCGATCGTCTCAAGCCAAGCACGGACAATCCGGGCCGCCTGCGGGAATCTGTTGATGCCGCCTTGGAGCTTGGAGATGGGGGCATGCTCGTCGTGACGCAGGACGGAGTTCAGAGCGTCTCCACCCAGGCTGTTTGCTCCAAGACGGGGCGGGAGCTTCCCGTTCTGGAGCCGCGGCTATTTTCACCCAACTCGCCTCACGGAGCCTGCCCGACGTGCAAGGGCCTGGGCTCCCTCAAGGCGCCCACCGAGCAAGCTGTCGTGGGGGATGGTCTGCTCTCCATACGGGATGGCGCTCTAGCCGTTACTCGAGCTAGCGGTGGTGCCCTGCTCTTCCCGAGGGTGGACTTTGACTTTCTGGAACAGATCGCTGCCTTTGGCGGTTTCAGCCTGGACACGCCCTGGCTTGAGCTAACCCCCAAGGCGCGGCACATAGTTCTTAGGGGTACGGGTGACGAGCGATTCGAGGACAAGAAGCGCTGGCAGGGGAAGCGCGGACGTGGGGAGTGGACCTGGCGGCGCCCTTTCCGCGGGGTGTTGACGGAGCTGGAGCGCGCGACCGCAAAGGGGACCCAGAGACGCCTCGTGGGGCGTTTCCTGACGACCACGGCATGCCCCGAATGTGACGGCTCTCGGCTGGGGGAGGCCTCACGGCACGTCCAGTTGGGCGGCGTGACGCTTCCAGAGTTGTGCCGTTTGCCCGTGAGCGAGTTGCCTCGACGGCTCGGGGCGTTGGACCTCGACAAGCGTCAGGCTCGAATCGCCCGTGATCTGCTCTCCGAGGTCAGGCGCCGTCTGGCTTTTCTGGAAAAGGTCGGATTGGGTTACCTGTGCCTGGAACGCGGTGCCGACACGCTCTCCGGTGGGGAGGCGCAGCGCATTCGCCTCGCGGCCCAGTTGGGTGCGGGCCTGGTGGGTGTTCTGTACGTGCTCGATGAACCCTCGATCGGCTTGCACTCAAGGGATCACTTGGCGCTGCTCGAAGCACTCCGGGACCTGGTGAACCAGGGGAATAGCGTCGTGGTGGTTGAGCACGACGAGAGCACCCTGCGCGCGGCCGATTGGATCGTGGACGTCGGCCCAGGTGCTGGCCACCTCGGGGGGCGGGTCGTAGCGGAAGGAACGCCGGAGGTGGTGGCCAAGGCGGATACTCCAACTGGGCGCCTGCTGCGCGGGGAGATTCGGTTGCCCGCGCCCACCGAGCGGCGCGTTGGGAACGGAAAATTCCTCAGCCTGACCGGCGCCTCCGCGTTCAACCTCCAAGACGTTGACCTGGATCTGCCTTTAGGCTGCCTCGTGGCGGTAACCGGGGTGTCGGGATCCGGCAAGTCGACCCTGATCCAGCGCACCTTGAGGCCCGCCGTTCTGCGCGCCCTGGGGCGCGAGTGCGAGGTGGCCGGGGAGTACGAGAGCCTGCAGGGCGTGGAGCAGTTGACGGATCTGGTGGTTGTGGACGCCACACCTATTGGCCGTACTACACGCTCCAACCCTGCGACTTACACCAAAGTGCTAGGACCTATTCGGGACCTGTTCGCCGCTCTACCCGAGAGTCGCGTGAGGGGTTACGGCAAGTCCCGCTTCTCGTTCAACGTTGAAGGTGGGCGCTGCGAGGTGTGTAAGGGTGCCGGTTCCGAGCTGGTAGAGTTGCAATTCCTTGCTCCCGTGACCGTGCCCTGTGTGGAGTGCGGTGGTGCCCGCTTTCAGGCTGAGACCCTGGACGTGCTCTACCGCGGACACTCCATTTCGGGTGTCCTCGCCATGACGGCGGATGAGGCCTTGGTGTTGTTCAAGGACCACCCCCGAATCGCAAGACCGCTGCAGTGGATGTGCGACGTGGGACTGGGGTATCTCACCCTGGGCCAGCCTTCGACGACCCTCTCGGGGGGCGAGGCCCAACGGATCAAGCTCGTCACGCACCTACAGAAGCGCACCCATGGCCACGTGCTGTATCTGCTCGATGAACCTACCACGGGGTTGCACATGGAGGATGTGGGGCGTCTAGCGGGAGCCTTGCAGTGCCTTGTTGACCAGGGGCACACGGTCGTCGTGATTGAGCACAACCTCGAGTTGGTCGAAGCGGCAGATTATCTGTTCGACTTGGGACCTGAAGGGGGTGCCGGGGGCGGAAGGGTCGTGGTCAGCGGGACACCTGAAGAGGTGTCGAAGTGCAAGGCGTCGCACACGGGCCGGGCCCTGGCAGTGAAGGGCGGGGGCGCGGGACGAAAACGGCGCCCGTCGGTTTCGAATGAGTCGGCCCCCAAGTCCATAGAGGTGCGAGGTGCCCGTACTCACAACCTGCGTGACCTGGACGTCTCGATTCCCCACGCCAGCCTGACCGTGATCACGGGGCCCTCGGGCTCAGGTAAGACCTCCCTGGCGCTGGACACCATCCACAGCGAGGGCCGACGCCGGTTCGTGGAGTCCCTCTCCACCTACGCGCGCCAGTTCCTTGGGGATCGGGACCGTCCGCCCGTGGAGAGTCTGACCGGGTTGGGGCCTTCCGTTGCCGTAGAAGCGGGCACCATCGGTGCGCATCCGCGGTCGACCGTGGCTACCACGACGGAGTTGCATGACCATCTCCGGGTGTTGTGGGCCCGTGCGGGGACGGCCCGTTGCCCCGAGCATGGGGGCGTCCTCGAGCCCGCCGATCCGGGGATACTCACCCGGCGCTGGCTCAAGGGAGAAGGGGCAGGGCAGAGCGGTTTGTTGCTCGCTCCGGTTTTTGGCCATGGACGACCCGTTCCCGCGGATCCCCAGGCTGCCATGCGGCGCCTGGCCAGCTCCTGGATGGAGGCGGGCTATGTGCGCGCACAAGTGGACGGTCAATTGCATCGCCTCGATGCCCTGCAGCGAGTGGACTGTCAGCAGAGCCTAGATCTTGTGGTGGACCGCATGGCGTTGAAAGCCGACAAGCGCGCTCGCATCGCCGAGGGCATTGAGCAATCTGCGGCATTGGCTCATGGCCGGGTGAGTTTTCAGTGCGCCAAGGGGCTCCGATTGGAAGCTTCCACTTCGGGGGCCTGTACCGAGTGCGGATTCCAGCTCGACTCCGCCCTTGAACCCCGGCACTTCTCATTCAACACCCACGTGGGCGCCTGTGAGCAGTGCGCCGGGCTCGGTGAGACGGTGGTGTGCGATCCCGACCTGCTCGTCACCGACGACCACCTGGCGTTGGTCGACGGAGCCATTGGGGGGAAACTGGGCCGCTACCTCACCAAGGGGAAGGGGTACTACGAGACTCTCTTGCGGGCTGTTGCACGCTCTCACCGGATCAATCTCAATCAACCGATCGGCGCCATGACTAGCAAGAGTCGGGACCTGCTCCTGCGCGGCGTCGGTGCTCGGGCGACTTACAAGGTCACCCTCACTAAGACAACGCGCAACACCGAGATGGTGGAGAAGTTGACCCTTCCCTGGACGGGGTTGTGTGGCCACGTCAATGCCTGGCATCGCAAGACGGACGACCCCGGATGGGCGGCCCTCTTGGAGACCGTCATGCGCAAGACTTGCTGTCCGACCTGCGAGGGGGAGCGCCTGGCTCCCGCGCCTCGTGCCGTGCGCCTGCAGCGCAAGCGGCTTCCCGAGGTCCTTTCCTTAAGCGTTACCGACGCGCTGGCTTGGATGCGCACCCTGAAGCTTCGCTCAGCCCTAGCGGAGGTTATCGCGCCGGTGATCTCCGAGATCACAGGCCGGCTCTCCTTGCTCGAGAAAGTGGGTCTTGGCTATCTCACTCTGGACAGGAGTGCGGCCACCCTCTCGGGTGGAGAGGCCCGCCGGGTGCGCCTCTCCGCGAGCCTGGGTTCGGAGCTCGTAGGCGTGTGCTACGTCCTTGATGAGCCGACGGTGGGTCTGCATCCCGCTGATGTGGAATCCCTGTGCGATGCTCTGTGTGCCCTGCGGGACAGGGGGAACAGCGTCCTGGTCGTGGAGCACGACGGGGCCCTCATGGCGCGGGCTGACTGGATTGTAGACATGGGGCCTGGGGCCGGCCGCCAGGGTGGACGCTTGGTGGGGGCGGGGACGCCGGCCGACATCGCCGCTAATCCCCACTCCATGACCGGCGCCTATTTGCGGGGCGAACTTAGCTTGCCCGCGGCTCCCGAGAGACCGGTAGCTACCCAACTGCCCGCGCCCATTTTCTTGGCGGGCGCCCGGGTCCACAACCTGAAGGGGGCCAACCTGGAGGTTGGGTTCGGTCGCATGACGGGGATATGCGGCCCCTCCGGATCTGGCAAGTCCAGCTTGGTCCTTGATACCCTGCTGCCTGCACTTCAGGGCGAGGCCTCAGAGGGACGCTGGAAGTCTTGCGTGTTCCCTGAAGAGTTGCGCGTCGTAGTCGTTGATGCCACGCCCATCGGACGCACCCCGCACTCTGTTCCGGCCACTTACACGGGACTGCTGGGCCCCCTAAGGGAGCTGTTCGCGCGTACCCCGGCCGCGCGCCAAGCGGGCATGGGACCGGCGCATTTCTCGTTCAACTCCACTCGAGGGCGTTGCCCAGCCTGCGATGGCCGTGGGGCGCGACTTGTGGAGATGCAGTTCCTGGCAGACCTGTGGCTCACCTGTGAAGAGTGCGATGGCTTGCGATACAAACCAGAGGTATTGGAGATCAAACACCGGGGGCTCTCCATGGCCGACGTCCTCGCGCTCTCCGTTGATGATGCCGCAGAGTACATGGCTCACCAGCCCAAGTGCCTTCAGATCCTGCAGACACTGCAGGAGGTCGGACTTGGGTACCTGGGACTCGGCCAGCCTTCAACCACGCTCTCCGGAGGGGAGGCCCAGCGCGTGAAACTCGCCTCGGAGCTCGCTCGATTGAACCAGGTGACGCAGGCTAGTGCCCCCTCGATCATCGTGTTGGATGAGCCCACGACGGGGCTCGCCGCGAGCGATTGCACGCGATTGCATGCAGCGCTGCGTGCCTTGGCGGACCGGGGACACGCCGTGGTATTGATCGAGCACCACACGGACCTCCTGTCCAGCTGCGATAGCCTTATCGAGTTGGGCCCCGAGGGTGGAGCGGGGGGCGGCCGGGTCATCGCCCGAGGAACGCCGGCGGAACTGCAAGCCCATACAAGCTCCCGTACGGCGCCCTTCCTGGGCGGTCGGGGCAAGCCCCTGGTGCGGCCGCGGCGGGCCTCCAAGGGGAAGGCCCGGGCTAAGCCCGTGGGCGGGGGAGTGAACTAGATGGGTCCTAACGAGCCTTTGATGGTGCAGTCTGATGGCACGCTGATGTTGCACACCGTCCAAACGGTGGCGGATGCGGACGGTCGTCCCGCCAAGGATGAGCAGGGACGACCGCGGACCGCCGAGCACCCGCGCTACGCGGCAGCTCGTGACGCCCTCGCGCCATTTGCAGAGTTGGAGAAGAGCCCAGACTATCTGCACACCTACCGCGTCAGCCCCATCTCCATTTGGAATGCCGCGGCCTTGGGCGTGACGGCCGAGGACGTGGAGCGCACTCTCGACGAGTTCAGTTGCGTCCCTGTCCCGCCTGGAATAGTAGAACGGATACGCGGCTGGATGAGTCGCTATGGTCTCCTGCGTATCGTTCGCGTGGAGGATGATGAGCGTTTCCAGCTTGTGGCGGGTGACTCGTCAGCGCTGGCGGATGTGCTGGGCCACACCTCAGTCCGTGGGCGGGTGGAGGTGGACGACGAGGGGCAGGTCTTTGTGGATCCCTTGGAGCGCGGCACTCTCAAGCAGGCTCTGATCCGGATCGGTTACCCGGTAGACGACTGCGGCGGGTTCGTGGACGGGGACCCCCTGGATATTCGCCTGAGGAAGAAGACCCTGAGCGGGGCCCCCTTCGGGCTGCGGGACTACCAACGCCTCGCGGCGGACGCGTTCCATGCCGGAGGATCCGCCACGGGTGGGAGTGGAGTCGTGGTCCTTCCCTGCGGTGCAGGGAAGACGGTGATGGGCATGGCTGCCATGGAGAGGGTGGGCGCTAAGACTCTGATCCTCACGACCAATACAATCGCGGTGCGGCAGTGGAAGCAGGAGCTGCTGGACAAGACTGAGCTGACCGAGGAGCAGGTGGGTGAGTACACGGGGGCCTGCAAGGAGGTCCGCCCCGTGACCATTACCACCTACCAGATGGTGACTTGGCGACGTTCCAAGGCCGAGGGCTTTGAACACCTGTCCCTGTTCGGGAGGGAGAACTGGGGGCTTGTTATCTATGACGAGGTGCACCTTCTCCCCGCTCCTGTGTTCCGGGTGACCGCGGAACTGCAGGCCCGGCGCCGCTTGGGTCTGACGGCGACCCTCGTGCGAGAGGATGGTAGGGAGGATGAGGTCTTCTGCCTCATTGGTCCCAAGCGCTATGACGTTCCGTGGAAGGTGCTCGAAGGCCAGGGATTTATCGCCAGCGCCCAATGCGTGGAGGTCCGCGTGCCCCTCGATGAGGAGGAGCGCGGGCGTTACATCAGTGCCGGTGCGCGCTCCAAATTCCGGATCGCATCTGAGAATCCGGCTAAGACGGCTGTGGTGAAAAAAATCCTCAGCCTCCACGAAGGGGATCGCGTCCTGATCATCGGGCAGTACATCAATCAGGTCAGTGGATTGGCCCAGGAACTTCGCGCCCCGCTGATTACAGGCAAGACCCCGCAGGCTGACCGCGAGGGGCTCTATGCCCAATTCCGGACGGGCGAGGTCCCGACCCTGGTCGTCTCAAAGGTGGGCAACTTTGCGATTGATCTACCTGACGCGAACGTGGCGATCCAGATCTCTGGGACCTTCGGGTCCAGGCAGGAGGAGGCCCAGCGATTGGGCCGCATCCTCAGGCCCAAGTCGGACGGATCGGACGCGACGTTCTACGCCATCGTCACCCTTGCCTCCAAGGATCAGGAATATGCCGAGCGCCGCCAACTCTTCTTGACGGAGCAAGGGTACGGCTATCGAATCGTCGAGGCGCATGCCTTGGATCTCTCACCGGCCGGTGACGACCCTCTAGTCGCCCAGGCCGACCCCAGCCCTTCCGATGGTTCAGGAGTGGCCCTTTGACCCGGCCCAAGTCACATTCAAACGGGGCCCGCAACGGAGTGGGCTATGGCCGTGCGCTGGGTTCCGTTCCCGAAGTGGTGGCGGCCCTCTCCAAGGCTGATCTTGGCGAAGCATGGCGCTTCTGGGCCGGCGAAAATGCCGGCAAGATCCCGGGCACCTTGAAGAAGTTGCGCCAGGATGTGGGCGGATGGATGGGGGAGTCGTCGCGGGTCTTGGATCGTGTCGAGAGCCTCAGGCGTGGTGAATCGGCCGTGCACGACATGCTGCTCGCTGCGCCACATTTCGAGCTCACCGTTGGGGAGATTGTGGCCTCCAATGACTTGGCGCATCTCTCCAGCTATGACCTGGAGGCCTGCCTGGAGCTCCTGCGCCGGCGCGCGCTCGTGCAGGAGTGCGCCTCCCGTAGAGTGTCCTCCGATGGAGTGCGGAGCCTCGCCATCTGCCAGGACCTGGGCAATACGTTGCTTGGTGAGCGTCGCGCCCGTCGGCGGGGCATCTTCGACGCTCTAACACTGCGTGGGCACCTCGACCGCATGTACGACGACCCCGAGCGCGCGGCCCGCACCCCCCCCGCCCGCGTCCGTGAACTGTACAAGCTGTACTCCAACGAGGCCTCTTGCGTGTCTCGGGTTGACCGGTTGCCCGAGGGCCTCCAGGACTTGATCCGCAAGGTGGTCATGGAATTCGGGGGCATTCTGCCCAAGGGGTTCTTTGACCGCATGGAGACCGAACTTCCACACTGGAACGGTCTGCGTTGGGGGAAAATCCTTGAAGAGTCCCTGGTCGGCACCCTCGAGAACCTCGAGTTGGGGCGTTATGGCATTGGCCATTCGGGTGAGGCCTTGATCGTCTTTAACGAGGTGACCCTCTCCTGGCTCAAGCGTGTTGCCGTCCCGGGGGATCCGGATGCGCCGCATGTTACGGCCTCCATGGGGGTGGACCTTGTGGCCAACGTCACCCGCTTCCTGGCCTTCATTGTGGATCACAACGTACGCTTCACGGCCAAGGGCGAGATCTTCAAGACAACCGGCAAGCGGATCCTGAAAGACCTCATCCCCGATCCGGGCCGCGAGGTTGAGCGCGAGGATGTCCTGAAGTTCATCTACTCTTTCGCCCGTTATGAGGAGTTGATCGAGCCCACAGGGATGCGGACTTTTGCGCTGACCCCCGAGGGTCGCTGTTGGGACGAACGCTCTCTTGACGACAAATTGCAGGCGCTGTTTGATTTCATAATTGAAGAGCCGACATCCGAGCGGGATACCTATCACCAGGTGCGGTTGCGGCACATCCTGGTCAGCATGACGAAGCGTATCGATCCAGGAGTTTGGTACGACCTCATGTATCTCCCGTTCCTGGCTCGCAATAACTACCTTTGCCGCCTGGACGAACTGGGTGTGGAGGATCATTTCGCTGGCAGCGAGGCTCCCCGCAGCAAGACCGGTGAGGACCTGCAGCGTCTTTCCTGGAGTCTCGTGCGGTGGCTGCGGCAACGGGTGCACCTGTTGGGCTTGGTGGATCTGGGCTACGACGGTTCGGGGCATCCCGTTGCCATGCGCTTGACGCCCACGGGTGCGAGGTTGTTGGGGGTAGTGGACCCCGACCGCTCCTCTGGAGGCTCTGGCAACCTGGTGGTTACCCCGGACTTCGAAGTCGTGCTCTTCCCCAGTGACGACGACGCGTCATTGATTCACGATCTGGACCGCTTTTGCGAGCGTGACGGGAAGGGTGATCTCAAGCACTTCAAAATCACCTCGGGGTCACTGTATCGCGCACTGGTGGACGGGATGAGCCTGAGTCGCATGATTGAGACGCTGGAGTGGAACTCCCAGGTGCCTGTTCCGCAGAACGTCCTGTACTCCATTCGTGATTGGGCCAACCAGGCGGGCCTGGTGCGCGTTACACCGGATCTGATCGTCCATGGTGGCGACGAACAGTTCATGAAGAAATTCGTCCAGGACCCAGGTGTGCGCGGCTACGTGCTCAAGGTGCTTGACGGGCAGAGGGTTCAGTTGAGGGGTGGCGTCAGCCCGGCCCGCATGCGTGTTCTCTTGCGCGAACTGTCCTACCTGGTGGAACTGGGATGAGTCCGATCCTGCCGCCTCGCCTCCTCGCACTCAGCCCTGGAGATCTGATGCTCGGGGAGGGATGGGTGGCGCGCAAGGCGGAACTCTTGGAGCGGGTGCGTGCCGCATGGCGGGGTGGGCTGCGTGGGGTTCTCTTGCGAGAGCCGGAGCTACCTGATGGCGCGTTCTCCGAACTGGCTGTGGACCTCGTTGCCATTCTCGATGAAGGTTGGGTGGGGCTGCATGACAGGCCTCATCTGGTGCGCGCGGTGGGAGCCCAGGGTGTTCATCTGGGGTTCCGTTCGGTGAGTGCCCAGGCGGCCCGCCAATGCGTCGGAGGGGATACGGCGGTTGGGGTCTCGACGCATGCTGGCGACAGCCCAACTTCGTGGGAGGGAGCCGACTACCTGTTCCACGGCCCGGTGTTTCCTCCCCTGAGCAAGTCCGTTCACCTCGATCCCGTGGGACCCGGCGGCCTCCAGGAGTTTGTGGATACTGCGGGTGTCCCCGTCTGGGGATTGGGCGGGCTAACCCCTGAGCGGGCGTCCGTTGTGATCGATGCGGGTGCGGTGGGCGTGGCTTGCTTGGGTGGACTTCTTTCAGATGCCGATCCAGAGCGGGCCTCTGCGCTGTTCGCCGAGGGGGTCGCCCTGTGACCCCCAAGAGTCTGCTCGTGAGCCTCCGGCGTGTGGTCATGATCTTGGCTCTGGTTGGGGTGGGCTATCTGCTGGTCCGTTTCGATGGCATGCAACTTCCTGTCGATTCCCCGTCACCGCTCCTGCGGTTTAGCCCCGGGGACTCCTTGCTTGTGGACCTCTATCCTGGGGAGCTGCGGGTGGACGACCCCGTGATCTACGCTGGGCCCGATGGGCGCGTGCACCTGGGCCTCATTCGGGAAAGCCGCCAGATGGCGGGGGGGCCCCAGTTTTGGCTTGGGCATGATGCCCAGGACAAGTCTGCTCCCGATTCGCAGACCCTTGGTTGGGTGGACGGCGAGTGGATCGTGGGCCGGGTCATTATGGTCTGGCCCTGGTAGGGGGCGTGTTCGCTAGGATGCGGCCATGCTGACCCGCACCGCCACCCTGCGATGGCTTGTTGTGATTGGGGGCTTGAGCGTCCATGGGGTGGCTCAGTCGTCCCTCCTTCCCGCAGTGCGCCTTCTCGATCAGGCTGTGCAAGAGGCCGTGATCCCTGGCGCCGTCCTGCACGTGGGGCAGGGTGGTGCACAGCCACGCATGGCTCCATTCATGCATGCGAGCGGGGCCCTGGCTGTGGCCCCTGAGCCGGAGGTCATGCGGCCCGATGCCATCTTTGACCTAGCGTCTCTCACCAAGCCCGTTGCCACTGCCACGGCCATCATGATCCTTGTGGAGCGCGGGGAGCTGAGCCTTGAAGCCCCCGTCGCCGATTACTTCCCGGCCTTTGGGGACGCTGGCAAGTCGGGGGTCACTGTGGAGCACCTGCTCTTGCATCGTTCCGGGCTCACGGCGGACAACCCGATTGATGACTATCTCGCTGGGCGTGCTGAGGCTCTCAAGCGGGTCTGCGCCCTGGACCTACTGTCGGCTCCAGGTGCCGAGTTTCGATACAGCGACGTGGGGTTCATCCTCCTTGGCTGGTTGGTGGAGGAGGTGGACGGCCGCCCCTTGGAAGTGTTTTGCGCGGAGGAGATCTTCACTCCGCTGGGCATGCGCGACACAACCTTCCGGCCCTCTTTGGAGATACGGCAGCGTTGCGCCCCGACGGGCGTTTGGGAGGGCCGCTGGTTGAGGGGCGAGGTCCACGACCCGCGGGCCAGAGCATTAGGTGGAGTGGCGGGGCATGCGGGCCTGTTTTCGACCGCGCGGGATCTGGGCCGTTGGACACGGATGCTGCTGGCGGGGGGGGCTTGGGAGGGCAAGCACATTTTGGCGCCGGATACTGTGGCTCGCATGCTCAAGGCGAGCTGGTTGCCCGATGGGTCGGGCGGTCGCGCGCTTGGGCTGGACGTTGACAGCGTCTACTCATCACCGCGGGGGGATCTCTTTCCTCGCGGACGGAGCCTCGGGCACAGTGGGTTCACGGGGCCGGCGTTGTGGTTCGACCTAGAAAGTGAGGTGTACGTTGTTTTCTTGTGCAGTCGGTTGCACCCCCACTCGAATCAGAGCGTGATTGGTCTGCGCCGAGAAGTCAGCACGGCGGTAGCCAGGGCCTTCCTCGCACCCGCAGACCCCATCGCGGTGCGGACCGGAGTGGACGTCTTGGCGCGCGACAGTTGCGCTGCCCTGGCTGGGCAACGCGTCGGACTTCTGACCCATTCCGCCGGTCGCACGGGCGATGGGATGCGAACCCTGGACCTGTTGGCTGCCGCCCCTGAGGTGGATCTGGTACGCGTATTCACACCCGAGCACGGCATGGCGTCCACGACAGAGGGGCACGTGCCCGACGAACATGATGATCGGCAGGGCGTGCCCATCTTGAGTTTGTATGGAGAGCATCGTCGGCCAGAACTCGATGACCTGGATGACCTGGATACCGTTGTCGTGGATCTCCAGGACGTGGGCGTGCGGTTCTACACCTACGCCACCACGGTGGGCTACCTGATGGAAGCCTGCGCCAAGACCGGCACAGCCGTCCTTGTCCTCGATAGGCCCAATCCCATCGCTTTTCTCGGCCCGCGCGGGCCCAGGGCCGATGGGGACCGTGTCGGGTTCATCAGCTACCAACCCACCCCGGTGGCTCACGGGCTGACCCTCGGCGAACTGTGTCTGTATTTTCGCTCCGAGCTGGGCCTTGAGGTCGACCTCCAAGTGGTGGCCATGGAGGGCTGGATGCGAGACATGTCCTGGGAGGACACGGGCCTGCCTTGGCGTAACCCCTCACCCAACCTCCGCAACACTCGTCAGGCGCTCCTGTATCCGATGGTGGGCCTTCTTGAAGGTTGCAACCTGTCCGTCGGCCGTGGATGCGATGAGCCCTTCGAGCAGTTCGGGGCGCCTTGGATTACGGGAGGCACCTTGGCTGCCGACCTCAACGACCTGGGGCTTCCCGGCGTGCGCTTTGTAGACATTGAATTCACACCTCGTTCAAGCCGCTTCAAGGGCGAAGTGTGCGCTGGGGTTCACCTGGTGGTGACGGACGAGAGGCAGTTGACCCCCGTCTTGTCGGGGCTCGCCCTGGCCTGGCAATTGGACCGTGGCTATTCCCGTTCCTTCCGGACCGAGCAGGTGGACGACCGACTCGTGAATCATGGGGTCTGGGAGAGCATGCGTAGAGCCTCCGACCCACTTGGGCTTGGGGACTCCTGGGCTGGGGAGTTGGCGGCGTATTGGCTCTCAACGGAGCCCTTTCGGCTCTACTCGGACGGGCCCCAATTCGTAGTGCCGCGCTGATAAGCTGAAGCCATGCTCACCCCACTCTCGATTTTGGCGGTCCTGTGCGCGGCCTTTCCTATCCAGGAAGCACCAGTCCCCTTGCCAGGGCAGCCCAACCTTGTGGTGATCCTGGCTGACGATCTGGGTCTTGGAGACTTGGGCTGCTACAACGCCGCTTCCAAGATCCCCACGCCGCATCTGGACGGGTTGGCCCGCGCGGGCACGCGCTTCACAGACGCTCACAGTCCGTCCGCTGTCTGCACTCCCACCCGGTACGGCCTGCTGACGGGGCGCTACGCATGGCGGACGAGGCTCAAGACCGGAGTCCTTTGGGGGCATGACCCCTGCCTGATCCAAACGGACAGGAGCACGTTGGCGGATGCTCTGGCCGGGGCGGGCTACCAGACCGGGGCCGTGGGCAAGTGGCACCTGGGCTTCGGCACTGAGAACCCGGTGGACTTCGCCGAACCGCTTCATCCGGGCCCTTTAGACCTAGGCTTTGACGAGTTCTTCGGGATCCCCGCCTCCTTGGACATTCCGCCCTACGTGTACGTGCTTGGAGATCGGGCCATTCAGCCCCCAACGGTTACCGTTAAAGGTAGCGCTCATCGGCGGCAGAAGGGTGGAGGGTTCTGGCGCAAGGGGCCCGCTTCACCAGATTTTAGGCATGCGGAAGTTCTGCCGCGCTTCGGCTTTCGAGCGGTGGAGTTCATCGAGCGCAGCGTGCGGACCGATCCCGACAAGCCGTTCTTTCTCTACCTGGCCCTCTCAGCCCCTCATACACCTTGGCTGCCCAGCGAGGAGTTCGAGGGCAATTCCGAGGTGGCGCACTACGGAGATTTCGTCAGCCAGGTGGATGGTCTGGTGGGGGACGTCCTCGCGGCACTTGACCGCCTTGGTGTTGGCTCTGAGACCCTGGTGGTTTTCACTTCAGACAATGGATCCCACTGGCCCGACGCGGACATCAAGCGTCATGGCCATGACGCGAATCTCGGTTACCGCGGGCAAAAGGCGGACATCTGGGAGGGGGGCCATCGGGTTCCTTTTCTCGTCCGTTGGCCCGGGCGGGTCCCACCTGCGACTGAGTGTGCGGATCTGCTTTGCTTGACGGATGTTTATGCCACCCTAGCCGCGCTGGCGCAGGCTCCCTTGGGATCCGATGCTGCTGAGGACAGCTTCGACCAAGGGGCGGCTTTTCGAGGGGAGGCGGGTCGGAAGCCGGCCCGCGCCGATGTGATTCACCATTCCATCAACGGCACGTTCGCCTTGAGGTCCGGGCCGTGGAAGCTCATTGAGGGCCTGGGATCGGGAGGCTTCACCGCCCCCAAGACCCGTGCCCCGGAGGAGGGCGGCCCTACGGGGCAACTGTACCACCTCGGGCGTGATCCCTACGAGACCAGGAACCTGTGGCTGGAGGAGCCGGAGGTCGTGGTTCGACTGAAAGCCCGACTGCTGGCGCAGCGGACGGCTGACCGCACGCGGGCGGACTAGGAGAAGAGACCCTCGATCTCTTCGATAGACAGGGCCTTGAGCAGTCCGTCTCCGGTGGGAAGCACGGACTTGACGAGCGCGCGCTTCTTGTCCTGTAGCTCGAGGATCTTCTCTTCGATGGTGTCCCGGGCGATGAGTCGGTAGGCCATGACTTTGTTCATGCGGCCAATACGGTGGGCGCGGTCGATGGCCTGGGCTTCGGCAGCGGGGTTCCACCAGGGGTCCAACAGGAACACGTAGTCGGCCTCCACTAGGTTGAGCCCGAGCCCCCCAGCCTTGAGGCTCATGAGGAGGAGCGGACAGTCGGGTCGGTCGCGGAAGCGGCTGACCACGGCTTCGCGGTCGCGAGTCTTGCCGTCGAGGTAGGCGTATGGGTGCCCGGCATCTTCCAGGTGTCGTCGAACCACGGCCAGGTGGGATGTGAATTGGCTGAAGACGAGGGCCTTGTGGCCGCTTTCTACTAGCTCGTCGATGTGGGGCAGTAGGACGTCGAGTTTGGCGGAGAGTTCTTCGGTTCGGTCCTTCTCCACCAGCCCGGGGTGACAGGCAGCCTGGCGCAGACGCAGGAGGGCCGTGAGTACCCAGAAACTGTCCCGCTTGCCGTCCTGGTTTGCGAGGCCGCTGCGATAGTGGTCTCGCAGAGTGTCGTACTCGTCGCGTTGGTCGCCGCTGAGCTCACACCAGAGGATCTGTTCGACCTTGGGAGGCAGATCGGGGAGCACCTCTTCCTTGGTGCGCCTCAGGATGAAGGGACTCAAGGTTGCAGCGAGTAGAGATCTACCGGCCTCGTCCAGGCCAGCCTCCGAGCGGGCGCTTATCAGGCCCTTGAAGGCGCGAGCGCGGCCGAGCATGCCCGGGTTCAGGAACTCAAATAGGCTCCACAATTCTCCGAGGTGATTCTCCACAGGGGTGCCGGAGAGGGCGAGGCGGTTATCTGCACGCAGGAGGCGTGCCGCCTTGGCGGAGTGGCTGGTGGCGTTCTTGATGGCCTGCGCTTCGTCGAGGATGACGTAGTCAAAGAGGATGTCCTTGAGGTTGTGGATGTCACGCCTCAGGGTCCCATATGTGGTGAGGATGATGTCCTGATCTGGAAGGATCGGGAGGAACTCCGCGCGCTGAGGGCCGGTATAGTCGAGTACCTTGAGGTCTGGAGTGAAGCGCTTGGCTTCTGCCCGCCAGTTGAACATCAGCGAGCGGGGTACCACCACAAGCGAAGGCAGATGGCCTTCGCGGTTAGTGCGACGGTCTTCCAGCAGGGCCAGGACCTGAATGGTCTTACCCAGGCCCATGTCATCCGCCAGGCAACCTCCGAAGTTGACGTCGCGGAGGAAGCGGAACCAGTTGAGCCCGGTGCGCTGATAGGACCGGAGCTCGCCAAGGAAGGACTCGATTTCCTCTTCTTCCACGAGTCCGCTGAAGGCGCTCAATGTGTCGCGCAGTTGACCGAACTTCTCATCCCATGAGACCCCCGGCTTGCCGGCCAGAAGCCGATCTAGGAGCCATCCCTGGCTCTTGTGGAAGCGGAGTCCGTCGCCTTCTCGTCGAGCTAGACCTGAGAGTACGCCCCACTGCCGCCGAAGGTCATCCGGCAGGTAGCCCACAGTGCCGTCTTCCAGCGTGAGGCTACGGTCTCCTTTCTCTAGGGCCGTGAGCAGGTGGCGGATGGGGACCAGGCTGCCATCGAAATCCACCTCGCCCTCGAGGTCGAACCAGTCCATCCCCGAGGAGACGCGCAGTGTCAGTGCGCCGCCCGTCTTGCAGAGCTCTCCGCCAACCTCTACCGACCAATTGAGGCCGGTCAAGCGCAGCACCACTTCGTCGAGGTCTGCGGCATCCACGCGTCCACTGATGCCATCGCCCTCTGGCGCAGGACGGCCTCCGGACAGAAGGAATGACCGTAGAGCGTCGCGTTCTTCGTGCCAGGCCCGGCGCACGACCAGGCCTGTTTCCTTCTCGCGCACGGCGCCGCGGGCCTCTCCCAGGTCGACAAAGGTGTCGCCGTACTGGAATTGAATCTGACAGGTCAGCGGGGCACGTTCTGGGCCGGGCGCGGAGATGCGCAGGTGGGGGAATGGTGAGCGGGGCTCCGCGAGGTGCAGACCTTCACCCGCGAGGAGGGGGTGCCCCGGCAGGTCAAGTACCCGCTGGGCCAGGTCCCCCGCGTCCTCGAGCGGCCCGGCAAGCGGGCCATCCGTACGCAGGGTCTGAAGCAGAGGCCATGCTCCGCGAGCGTCGATGGGCGTCACTTGCTGGGGGGTGAACAGGAAGCCCGCCTCCAGGACGAGGAGCGGACTCTCGATGTCCATGGTCTCCTCACGCCGGGCCAGGTAGCCGTGCAGGCTAGCGCGCTGTGAATCTTCGTCCCGCTCCAGCCTGACTCCAAAGGCCCAGGGTTCATCCGTATCCAATTGCAGGGGTTCGGTCTCCTCTTCACCGCCGGCATGTAGATAGGCCCGGCCCGATTCGCACAAGAGGGGAATGACCTCCGACGTTTCGGCATCATCCAGCCACCAGGCTCCGCTGCCACCAAAGCTGGAGAGGTGCGAGGAGGCTGTCCATGCGGAGCGGCGGGCGACGCGTAGGGCGCGGAAGATGCGCACGTCGGTTGGGTCCGTGAGTTCGACCGCGTCCTCTGCCTCGGGGTCGTAGGGGCGTCGGCGACTCCAGCGGTGGTTGCGGTGGCGCTCACGCCAGAAGGGGCGCAGGACCAACCCACGACCGCTGGCGGTATCGTCGAGGTCTAGGACGTAGAGGAACTGAAACCCGGCAGAGACACGGCTAGGGACGAGTCCGTCCCAGGGATCGGGGGCGGCTTTCTCAAGTTCGCTGTGCACGCTGCCCAACCGGCCCCGCCAGACCTCGCGGGAGGGGTCGAGGGTGGAGATGCTCGCATCCTTGGCCTCTAGGTCAACCGCGGTGACGATCTCCAGGCCACGTTCATCCACTTCCTTGACCACGGCCCACAGGTGCCTGCAGGCGCCGGTCTTCTTGAAGAGAGGGCAGGTGCACGAGACGCTCCAGGCTGCAGGCGGAGTCAGTCGCAGCAGGACCTCCTGGGATTCGTGCCCGTGAACCGTGGCGCGAACCTGAGTGGAGTCGTGATCGTCAATGACGATGAACTCGACGGTATCGTTCCCTCGGCCTCGGGCACGGGCAGGAAGGAGGGGGCGGAGTTGCTTGGCTAGGCTCACGGGGGGGGGATGGTGAGGCGGAGGGGGAGGGCGGAACTCGAAGCGAACCATGTTGCGCTGCGGATCCGCCCGGATCAAGTGCTTGGCCCAATCAGATCACCATTCCGTGCGAGTTTTTGGTTCAGGCGAGCCGTGCGGCCCATCACCGCAAGAACGAGTTCATCCCGGCCTGAGAATCTCAACCGTAGCCGTAGTCGGAGCAGGCCAGAGCCTCTTCAACCGGGAGGCCTACCGGTTGCGGATCGGGAAGGAGATGGGCCAGCCGGGGAACTGGGCTGCATCGGGGGCGCTCACGTCCACGATGCGTGGCCAGCACTCAAAAGTGACCTCCCCCGCGCGCTTGTCCAGGCGGATCAACCCATACCCCTCCCCATTGGTCTCCGCATCGGGATTGGCATAGGCGTGCATGGTGATGCGATTCCGGAAGCCATCCCAATAGTCCCCGGTAAAGGGCAGCGCCGAGGCCGGGTCACGGGCTTCACCGGGCGCGTCGTTGTCCGGGCTCCACCAACGGCCATAAATGGTGTTTACGCAGGCGGGTACGATGAACGCCCAGGGCCCGTCACGGTGCTTATCGATGCCGTGTTGGATGACGGTGGCGAGATGTTGGTCGCCCCCGATGTGGATGGCGCCCGCCGCCTGGATCAAGCGCAGGGCCTCGTTGCGGCCACTCTGGGGCCAACCGTTGCTGTCCAGGTCGGCGAAGAGTCGGTTGTCCCGACTTCCATGAAGGTGGGCTCCGCCGCAAAACCCAGTCTGGGATAAGACGACCTTCATGCGGACACCCTCCCGGGCTTGGCCCCAACTCCGCAAGAAGGCGTGCTGGCGCTCCCCGAGTAGCACCAGACCCTCCAGATCGATGCTGGCAGGGTCGTAGTCGGGGTCCGTGATGTGGTCGGGGCGGGGGCCCTGCTTGGGGATCTTGCCCGCTGGCCCCGACTTGAATTTGCGGTCCTCGAGGATGGCGAAATCGATGCCCCCGAGGCGCAGGTTCGTGAAGTACACGCCGATGCCCTGGCCGACGGGACGTGGATCCACCGGATCAGGGAGGTGGGCCGTCTGGCAACGCTCCACCATGCGCACGTAATCAGGATGGTGGTTGTAGCCGCCGTCAGCGCTGCCGCGGAGCTTGGCGACCTTGCCGGACTCTCCCCAGAGGTTGGCCTGGCCGATGTCGTGGTCGTCGGGGATGGTGATGCACGGCCTGTCGCGGAAAACCTCTTTGAACTGCAGGCCGAACTTGAGCCAGGCCGCCGTGTGTTCCCTGTGGTCGTAGCTCTGGTCGCCAGCGAAAAACACCAGGTCAGGATCATGCCAGAGAATGTTGCGTACGTAGCGCGGCCGAAGGCCGCGGTCCCTGCTCGAGTTACAGGAGAGGGCCGCGACAGTGATCTCATTGCTATCGGTGGGGTCGCGGCGAATGGAGCCCTGGTACAGGGCCTCCTCACCATGCCGGAGACGGTACGGCACATCCTGGTCGGCACTCCAGCCGTCCACTCGCAGGAGGGCGGACCAGCCCAGGTCGTGGACCTCAGCTCGCGCCTCCTCCTTCCACTCTCCATCTCGAAGGAGCTCCAGTCGAACGGTCCGGGTCTCCCGTGGGTACAGAGGGTAGAGCTGCGCCGTGAGCTTCAGGGATCCTGCGTGCACGGTGTAGATCCCGAAAGCGATCACCTGCTCTCTGGGCACGCGTGTCTCGACTATCGGCGAGGGTCCTCGGGCCCACCAGTCATTGACGCACAGCGTGTCAAGTTTTGTGAACGGTGCGGTGAGGGGCGGCGTGCCGTAGTCCTGGAGATCCTGCGCGGGCAGGCAGATAGCTGGCAGAACGACGGACAGGAGAAGGACTGTGGGCAAGTAGGCTCCGGGTAGGTCTATTGTTGCGTGGGGTGGGGTGGCCTTGGATGTCTTAGGGCGTCGTGCCACACACGGGACAGTCGGGTCGCCTTTGGATCGTGAGGTTGCGGAATGACATGTCCCGCAGGTCGTAGGTCAAGAGTCGCCCGGCCAGTGGCTCCCCATTGCCCGTGATGACCTTGATGGCTTCCATGGCAGCCATGCATCCCACGCTGCCGGAGACCGCACCGAACACGGGGAAGCGCCTCTTCCAGGCAGGTGGACTGTGGGGGGTAATGCAGGCCAGGCAGGGCGTCATGCCTGGAAGGATCGTGGTGAGCTGAGCCTGAAGTTCATACATGGCGGCCTCCACCATGGGCGTTTGGGTACGCACGGCTTCACGGTTCATCAGGAGACGCTCTTCAAACAGCGGGGCGCAATCCACAATCAGGTCGCACTCAGCGACCAATTTCTCCACGTTGTCCGCCTGGATGTTCTCGGCAACGCAGAGGGTTTCAAGGCGCGGGTTGAGCTCCTTCAGGCGTCGCTCCACGGATTCGATCCGAGGGCTCCCAATCGAGTCATGAGTCATCAGTAGCTGTCGATTGAGGTCGCTCGGTTGGACGTCTCCCGCGTGGGCCAAAATCAGACGCCCAACCCCAGCGGCAGCCAGCTCCAGGGCGACGGCCGAACCCAGCCCACCCACGCGGGAGACGAGCACGCTAGCTCCTCGTAGCGCTAGCTGTCCGGCTTCCCCATGGCCTGGAACCGTGAGTTGCCAGGAGTAGACTTCCCTTTCATGTGCACTGAGTGCGGGTACCTGATCGGGCTGCATGCTCATCCTCCGGCGATGGGGCTCGAGAGGAGGACCGTCGCCCCAGCCGTGAGTTCGGGATCCGTTCCGCAGGGGACTTGTACGCCGTCCACCGCTATTAAGAGTGTGGAACTGAGGCCCTCGTCGGCCAGCAACAGAGGCCGCAGTGCGAGTGCCCTATCCGGGGGCAGCTCTGCCAGGGCCTGCTCAAGGGCCTCGGTCAGGCGGGTTCCATCCGGGCAATCAAGGAGCTGCTGAGCACTCCCGGCAGCCACTCGCAACTGGGACATCCACTCAACGGTCAATTTCATGAGGTAGGAAGGATCCGACCTTCATTCAGGCGAAAATGATGGGTGCCCAAGAGGTCGGCTTCCTGGGGATTGTGGGTGACGTGCAGCACGGTTACGTCTTGGTCGTCGCGAATCGTCGCCAGATATTGGGCGAGGTCTGCGTGCATCTCTACGTCCAGTGCGGAGAGTGGCTCGTCCAGTAAGAGTAGCTTGGGTCTGCCCGCCAGCGCCCGGCCCAGGCCCACGCGCTGACGTTCCCCGCCCGATAGCCCCTCCGGCTTGCGCTTCAACAGGGAGTTGAGCCCGAGTCGCTCCGCCAACTCTTCGACACGCTGCTGCCGGCGGGCCTGGGTCCAGCCGCCGAAGCGTGGCGCAAAATCGAGATGCTCAGCCACGGTCATGGTGTCGAACAGGACTCCGTCCTGGGGTAGATAGCCGATCCCCCGATCCGCGGGTCGCAGCTCGTTGGAGGGCTGGCCGGCTATGCTCAGGCGTCCGGATGTGAGGGGTGCTAGACCGGCGATCAACTCAAGCAAGGTGGTCTTGCCGCTGCCGGTGGGACCCATCAAGACCCCGTAGGCACCCCCTGGCAGATCCAGATCCGCCGGCCCCAGGTTGAACGTTCCAACCCTCGCGCTGCATTGCTCAAGGCGCAGGCTCATCGACCCACCTTCAAACCAAGCAGCCGTCCAAGGAGGAGGCAGCCCACCGCGGCCGCAACGAGGATCAGGGAGACAGCCACGGCCGCTTCCAGATCACCCACGGACAATTCAAGGAAGACCGTCGACGGCAGAACCTCCGTCTTCATGCGTGTTGCGCCAGAAAAGACAAGCACCGGCCCGAACTCACCGAGGGCGCGAGCCCACGCCAGTAGGCCTGCGCTTAGTACGCCTTTCCAAGCGGACGGAAGGACCACGTGCCAGAAAGCCTGGCGCGAAGAGCAGCCGAGGGTGCGGGCTACGTCTTCACAGCGCGGATCCAGTTGATCAAAGGTGACTCGTAGGGTTCGGATGGCGAAGGCGCAGGAGACCGCAAACTGAGCCAGGATGATGCTGGGCACCTCATAGGTAATGCCAACCCCAAACAGGGCCGCAAACCCGGACTCTAATTGTCGGCCCAGCCCGGTCTGGAAGAGGATCAGGAGGGAGAGTCCAATCACCATCGGGGGCAGCACGATGGGCACGTCCAGAATCGCATCCACGAGGCTCTTCCCCGGGAAATTACGCCGCGCCATGAGATAGCCGATGGGGACGCCGAACCACACGGAGAGGATGGCTGTGACCGTCGCCGTGGTGAAGGACAGACCAAAAGCGTGCCGTATCTCGGGTTTGGCCAAAGCCGCTGCCATTGCGGCGGGGGTGGTGAAGGAGGCGTCAGCTACCAACATTCCCAACACCATCAAGATGTAGGCGATGCCGAGACCGATAAGGGTGCCGAAGAAGATCCTATCGCCCGTGCTGCGGCCCGGCCCAAGCACGCTCATGACCCAAGCTCCCACGCGAAGCCGACACCTTCGAATTGCGCGCGCTGTTTTTCATCGGTGAGGGCCCGATAGAGTCGGTCAAGGAGAAAGAGGTGCCTCGTCTCCTTTGCCAACGCCCACGGCTGGCGAGCCCGCGCGCCTTGGAGGCCAAGTTCCACGACCTGCACCGCGGCCTTGGCCGTGTTGGATGCGTAGACCAGCGCAGCATCGAGCGCTCCTGTGAGCAATTGGTTGGTGAGCATGTCGCCAGTAGGCGTCCAGACGCGAACGTTGCCCGTGTCTGATAGCCGTTGAGTCAAGCCGGCGTTCGTCAGCACCCGCTGACTTAGGGCGCCCAATGCGGACTTGTCGGGATCCCCGAGTCCAACCCGGAGGCCTGGCCGCAGTAGATCATCCAATCCATGGAGGCCGAGGGGGTTGTCGGGCTGCGTAATCAGCACCAGGGCGTTGCTGCTGATGACTCGGCCGGGATGGAAACGCGCCTGCACACCGTCAAGGAACGCCTCGTCACAGGCAAAATAGGCGTCGGGATTAGCTCCGGCCTTCATTTGAGCGACCAATACCCCGCAGCCGTTGTAGGTGCGACGGATTTCAATTCCCTCCCTCTCAGCGAAACGGTCGAGGGCACTATCAATGGCTCCCCTCAGCATGGCGCCACAGAAGAGGTCGAGGGAGGGAATCTCGGACCATGGGTCGCCCTGGGATGGTTGGAAGCCGTGTGCAATAAACGTCCGTCCACCCCGGTCTGGAGCTGAGAGGAACCGTGCCAGGCGCAATGCGGCGGTGGGATGAGCGGAGCTGGCGATGACGCCCACGAGTACGGACGAGTTGGATTCCGCGAAGGCGGGATCCTCGATAGCTTCCAGTCCGGGTATTTGATTGACGGTCGAGTCCCATAAGATCGCCACGTCCAGAGCTCCCAGCGAGAGGTCGTTGGCCAGGTCCGTCACCGTGGGCTTGACCACCAGGGCATGGGCTCGGACCGCATTCCAAGACCCGGCCTTATGCAGGGCTTCTTTCGTAACGGTTCCGATGGCCGTCGCCTCCGGCTGAGCGAGGCCCAGGCGCAGCCCATCGGTCAAAAGATCCTGAACACCGGAGATATTCAGTGGGTTGCCTTTGGCTACGGCAATGACCGGGCGCTGCCCCGTAAGAGGCAGGGACTCTCGAATGAGCCCCTTCGCTCTGGCCCGTTCGATGAAGGCCTGATCGGCGGGCACGTAGAGATCGCCCTTGCGGGCCACCTCCATATTGGCCAGCAGGGTCCCGGACCCCGCATACTGCACCTGCGCACGGACCCCGAATTCACGCTCATACTCCTTAAGGAGTTCATCGATCGGTCGCCGAACACCGGCCGCAACGTACAGGGTCAGGGTGGAACCGGCGTCTTGGTCCGGTCCTCCATAGTGGGCGCGTTGGCTGTACCACACCCCTCCCAGGAGCGCTGAGGCGGAGATAATCAGGAACAGGCCAGGACCCTTCATGGGCCGGGATTCTATAGACAGGGCCGCCATTGGCGGGTGGGCAATCCGTAGAATCATGTAAGCCATGCGCGCCCTGTTCTCTTTCTTCATCTGTCTCCTCATGGGCCTGACTGTGCTCACCGAGAGGGGCAGCGCGTGGGCTCCCCAGGAGGGCACGCGCACAGATTGGCCCACCCATCGAGGGGACCTGCGGCGCAGCGGCGTGTCGCCCTCGACGCTCGAAGTGCCCCGACTCGCGCCCCAATGGAGTTGGGCCTCGACACACGGGCCCTCCCCGGCATGGCCTGGCCCCGCGCGGTGGGACGCGTACGCCGGGCTTGCGGGTCTGAGTTCCATGCGGAACTACGATCCAGTCTTTCATCCAAGCGTGGCCGCGGGGCGGGTCTACTTCGGGTCTTCCAGTGAAGACGCTGTATTCTGCCTCGATGCGGTGAGTGGTCAGACTCTCTGGCGCCACCCCGTGGGTGGACCCGTACGTGTAACTCCCCACGTGCAGGGTGGGCGCGTGTTTTTTGGCAGTGACGATGGTTCCGCCTATTGCGTGGATGCTATCAGTGGCGAGCGTGTCTGGCGTGTGGCCGGCCAGCCGGATGCGGCACGCATTTGGAACAACGGCAGGATGATCTCGACCCATCCTGTCCGAACGGGGGTTTGCGTCATTGGAGAGCGAGCCGTGTTTGGCGCGTCCCTCCTCCCTTGGGAGTCGAGCGCGATCATCGCAGTGGACGCCGAAACGGGCTCAGTGGATGCACCCGGTTGCTACCGCAGGACACTCGGTGCGGGGATGACCCTCGAAGGAACCATGGCGGTTGCCGGCGATCTCTTGGTGGTTCCTCAGGGGCGTGTTGCACCTCTCCTTCTCGATCATGTGCGTGGAGAGTCTCGAGGCTCCCTCGCGGGAGGTGGTGGTTCTTTCTGCATCATCGATCCGGAGGGTGGAGTCCTGCACGGTCCGGGAAACAAGGATGGCTGGATCACCGATTCTAAGGGGACCGGTGGAGAGTCCGTTGCAAGCTATTCCAAGGGGACCGCCATGGTGGTGGGGGAGCACGTGGCCTACATGCTCTCCCCTGGACAGCTCGGCGCCTTGGACCGCCCGACACAGTCGATCCTCTGGACCGTGGAGACCTCGTGTTCGGATTCCCTCATCATGGTGGGTTCCTGGCTGGTCCTTGGAGGCATGGGGCGGGTGGAGGCGCGCGACGCTCTGAGCGGAGCGCTCGTCTGGGAAGCGGAGGTGCCAGGGCGGGTGCATGGTTTGGCCTGCACGGAGAGCCAACTGTTCGTCGCTACCGACAAAGGTGTTTTGATGGCCTTCGCGGAGGACGACGCCGCCCCTGGCCGAGTGCGTGACGATCTGGCCCGGGCTATCCCCTCTAGCCTGACTGAACCACCGGCTTTCCCCGCGGACGCTGACCCGGACCTGCTGGACCACTACCTCTTCCAGGAGCCGACCATTGAGCATCGGCCGCTCCGCGAGGGCAACCCATTTACCCACCCCTGGGTCTTGAACCTAGGGCGCCCCGATGGGCCGGCGGCACATATTCGCGGGCCTCTGGAGTTGATCCAGGCTGGCGAACTGCACGCGCTGGAATTGGACGGCAGCACCCAGGAGATCCCCCTCTCTGCTCGGGCAGACTTCGACCGCCTGCCACGCGAGACGATATCGGCAGAGGCTTGGGTGCGTGTGGACCGAGCCACTCAGTGGGGCGGCCTCATCGGAGCCATGCAGGACAACGGCGAATATGAGCGGGGGTGGGTGCTGGGCTTCAGGCAGGACCGCTTTGGCTTCGCCATCAAGGGCACTGCGAGCGCCGGGCCCATGACCTGGCTTGTGGCTCCCCAGTCTATGACCCTGCGTGGCTGGCACCATGTGGTAGGCACCTACGATGGACGGGTCATGCGCCTGTACGTGGACGGGGAGGCCGTCGCGGAGACCACGGCTCAGTCAGGTGCCATCCAGTATCCCGATCAGGCCTTCTATCAGGCTGGAGCCTACAGGGATGACGATGAGTTCTTCCGGCTCGATGGGGCTCTGCATGAACTCGCCGTCTGGACGGACGCACTGACCGCTGACGAGATCCTGCGCCGCTATCAGCGCAAGCAGGCCCTATTCCCTGGACCCGCACCTCCGCCCACGCAGGTCGCCGGGCCTGCCCCTGAAGATGGGCCGGATCTGATCCTGGCGGGCGGGCCTGTCATCGATTTTCCCGTCAAGGGGCGAGCGCGACTGCGGGTTCATCTGCCATCCGCTGCACAGCTACGCTGGGTTCTGGTGAGTCCCCGAGGGGAGCAGGTCATCGTGTCTTCCTCTGAAGTTGCTCGGCATCACGAGTTGACGACCCACGCTCTGCTTCCCCAGACCTTGTACACCTACCACCTGGAGTCGGCCGGTTTGAGGGGCCCCGTGCTGGAGTGCGACACGCACTTCGACCTGGGTTTTCCAGGCCTGCTGGGTGGTGCGGCCCGGGAGCCGTGGTCGAAGATCCTCCGTGAAGCGGACCCGGGCCGTGGGATCGTCGTGGTTCTTGGGGCCAGCGCAGAGGGCCCTTGGTTGGATGGAGTGCGCCACACCGAGGCGCAAGTTCTGGTCGTCGCGGCAACCAAGAAAAGAGCCCACGCCCTCCGGGAGGTTCTGCTTGAAGCGGGTCTCCATGGACAGCGAGTCAACGTGCACTGCATTCCAAGCGGAGTGACGCCCGACCTTCCGCCTTGCTCGGTCAATACCTTGCTGGTGGACCCTAGCTGCCTGGAGAGCGCGCGTGATTGGTTGCAGGGCGGCATCCTGGAATCCCTGCGGCCCTCCGGAGGAATGGCGTGGCTGCCTCTTGGCCTGGATGCTAGCGGCTTGGAGGTTGGCGCCTCATGGTCCGCAACGACCGACGTCGAAGGCTTCAGGCTCCTCTTGCGGGGCGAGCTTGAGGGGGCTGGTTCCTGGACTCACATGTATGCCTCCCCCGACAACTCAGCCTTTGGTGGTGAGGAGTTGGCGGGCGCGCACGGAGTCGACGATCTCAATCTGGTCTGGGTCGGCCGCCCGGGACCGCGCTACCAGACCGACCGCCAGAACCGCAAGCCCTCTCCGTTGGCGGTGGCGGGCCGACTCTTCCTCCAGGGGCATCAACGCATCATCGCGCTTGATGGGCATAACGGTCAGCCACTCTGGAATCAGGAGCGTCCTGAACTGGCGCGCTTCAATATCCCCCGGTCTTCATCGAACTGGTGCGCCGATGAACAGAGCCTCTTTGTGGCCATGGGGCAGAGGGTTGAGCGTCTAGGAGCAGAAGACGGACGACTACTGAAGACCTATCAGGTCCCGCGTGGGGTTGTGGGCGATTGGGGGTTTGTGGCATCCATCGACGATCACTTGATTGGTACCGCGACACCCGGTGGCGCCCAGCACACGGCATGGTGGGGGTCCAGCGCCTGGTATGACGGTCACGATGGTGAGCCGGCCAAGAAGATCGCGAGCCACGCGCTGTTTGCTCTGAGGAAATCAAGCGGGGCCCCATCGTGGACCTACGAGGGCGGTCGAATTCTCGATGCGACCCTGACGATTGCGGATGGATGCATCTGGTTTGTTGAGGCGCGTCATCCGGACCTGGATCCCGCCTCGGGGCGACTGGACGGGGCGGACCTGTGGTCGGATCTGGCCCTGGTGTGCCTGGATGTGTTCAGCGGTGAGCTGCTATGGCAGCGGGAGGCCAAGCCCATGGCCGGTACCGTGGCATTCTATTTGGCGCACACCGACGGGCATCTGGTTCTGCTCTCGTCGAGCGGTGGCCACTCAGCGCTCTACGCCTTCGACGCGGACACGGGCGAGAGCCGCTGGCGAAACAAGTACGCATGGGAGGCCGACCACCACGGCAAACACCTCTCCCGACCGGCCCTCGTGGGTGGGAAGGTCTACGCGCGACCGGGGGTCTTCGACCTGGAGACCGGCGAGATCTTGGACATGGCGTTCCCCGAAGGGCATCAGTGCGGAAGTTACGCGGCCACTTCCAACACCCTGATCCTGCGGGCAGGAGACCTTTGTGTTTGGGATACTGAGGAAGGCGGCTCCTCTACCTGGAGTCGGCTACGACCAGACTGTTGGATTAGCACCATCCCGGGCAATGGCATGTTGCTCTCACCCGAAGGCGGAGGCGGGTGCTCATGCGGGTCCTGGATCGAAGCCTCCATGGGCTTCTTGCCCCAAGAGGCCCACTGATGCGCACCCATGCGGCTCTCGCCCTGCTGGGTATGGGCGCGGCCTCGGTAATCTGCCGTTACACCATTCGGGACATTGGGTTCGTGAACCTCAAGCCGGATGAGTACGTGCTTACATGGGTGGAGTCGGCAGCCGATCTGGAAGGAGCCGTCCTCTCTCAGGAGCTCTCCACCTTGGGCGCTGTGCTGTGCCAGGACAGCAACCTGCGTGTGACGGGACTGCATGCGTCTCGGACGACTGGCGGGGGATGGCTCGGCCTACTCCGGGATGCCGGACTCGACTCATCCTGGTTCCTGACCGGAGCCGACCTCCCGCCACTGATTGTGCCGCGGCACCCTGTCGGTGGGCCGGAGGATGAGCTGCGCTTCGCGATTGACTGGGCTCTCGATTCTCCGCTGCGCGCGGAGTGGCTTGAGGAGGCCCTGAGCACGTTCGCTTCCATGTGGATCTTTGAGGGCGAGGACCCCGCGGCCAACACAGCGGCACTTGCCGAAGTGGAGGCCGCCGTGGGTGCGTTGAGGCGGCTCGCGCCTTCCCTGCCCAGACCCCTCCAGCACCCGGCCCGTATCCGACGTATTAGTGTCGCCGAGCAGAAGGCCACGCCTGTGAGCCTCTGGAGCATGGGCTTGTCCGACCCGCTACAGCGTCCAGCCGTGGCTGTTCTCTACGGCCGAGCCAAACGCGCCGGGGATGTCCTTTTTGGAGAGTCCATCCGCGAGACGGAATTGGTGACCCAGTTGGCCCTTGTGGGCTCTTCTTGCGAGTGCGATACGGATCGGCAGTGGCTCTGCGAACCGAGCCTTCCCCTTCGTTGGACGCCGACCATGCAACGCCGAGCGGCCACCAGCCTGGGGTTCGATCCGGAGAGCCCATTGGTCGTTGCGGAGGTCCAGCGCATTCTCGCACAGGTACAAACCGGCCACCGGGGATCGGGTTCAACCGGCGGTGTAGCCGCCTTGCTGCTCGGCTATAACGAGTCTTCACTTGTTGAAGGAGCCGCATCACTTCCGTCCTCCGGGGGTGAAGCGTCTCAGCCCGCCGTGACTTCCAATTCTCTGCGCCCCGTGGTGGGTGATGACTGGTCCTTCGAGGAGCCGCCCGGTGAGCCCCGTCCCTCACCCGGCTCCTGGGCGCCTAATGTAAGAGACCTCGTTGTCTGTGCCTTCCTTTTATTCGTCGCTGTGATCGTGTGCCTGTGCGTCTGGGTCTTTACGCGTAATCGCCAGTCATGAGCGTTCTCCGCCTCATCTTTCAGGAGCTGCGCCATCGTTGGGTCGGGGCGCTTCTCGGAGCAATGGTCGTTGGCATCGCCGTCGCCTTGGTGGTCGTGGCCTTGGCGCTCGCCAGGGCGGGGGAGAAGGAGACGCGCCTGATCCAGCGCGACGTCGGCCTCAACGTGCTGATCCTGTCAGACAAGACGGATCTGGCTGGCTACTGGGCCCGTGGGTATTCCGATCACTCCATCCCCGCTGATTACATGGACCGCGTGCATGACCAGGCTGTGGCGAACCGACTGGTTCCCCTGCTCAAACAGCGCGTCGAGGTGGAAGGTGTGAGCGTGCTCCTCGTGGGGATCGAGGGTGAGCGCTTCAAGGGTGGGCAGGTGATGAAGCCCGTCTTCGGTAAAGTGCTCGAATCGGGTCAGGCGGTTGTAGGTGGGACTATCGCCAGACTTCTGGACGTTGCTGTGGGAGACTCTCTTTCGGTTTTGGGTCATGAGGCCAGGGTGCAATCTTGCCTCACGGAAAGCGGGACGGTTGAAGACGGAACCATCTACGTGTCGATGGTGGACGCGCAAGTATGGCTAGGAATGCCTGGGAGGCTCAACGAGATTCAAGCGCTTGAGTGTCACTGCGGCGAGGAGGTCGAGGACCCTCTGGGCCTGTTGCGCGAAGAGCTCGCACCTCTTCTGCCCGGCACGATTGTTCTACGGCGACAAGACGCTGCCGACGCACGCCGTGATCAACGGCAACTTGCCGAAGGCACGCTGGCCCTGTTCAGCCCGTTGTTCGTTCTTCTGGCGGGGGCATTGATCGCCGCGCTAGGGGCCTTGAACGTGCGCGATCGGCGTGAGGAGTTGGGGGTCTACGGAGCCCTGGGGCACAGCCCCCTGCGCGTGGCGACGATGCTCCTGGGACGCTCCGTCGTGATCGGGTGCACGGGCGCCCTGACTGGCTGCGCCCTGGGGGAGGGCCTGGCTCAACGGTACGGACCCGATCTGTTCACTCGCGCGGTGACGGAGTTGCACACGGGGTGGCCCCTCTGGCTTGGGGCTCTGCTTGGCGCGCCGCTTTTTGCCCTCATCGCCTCGTTGCCGGCCACGCTCTGGTGCCTGCGTCAGGATCCCGTGAGGCTTCTGCGCCATGGCTGATTCGGATTCCATGCTGGCCGCCTCAGCACTTAGCCATGGCTATCTCCCGGACAGAGGTCAGGGGCCCGCGTTGGTCGACGTCAATCTGGACCTGGCGCGCGGGGAGTTCGTCGCCCTCTGCGGGCCTAGTGGTTCGGGGAAGTCCACCCTCCTGCTGGCCTTGGGAGGAATGCTGACCCCCACCTCGGGCCGCGTACGGTTCGACGGTCAGGACCTGTACGCCTTGTCGGGCAGCGAGCGCAGGCGGATCAGGCGCGCTCGGTTGGGCTTCGCATTTCAATCCATGCACCTGGTTCCCTACCTCAGTGCCCAGGCCAACGTGGCTCTGGGCGACCCCGGGGCGGGAGCGGACCGTCGCTCCTTGAGTCGCCTGGGTGAGTTGGGCCTGGGAGAGAGAGCGTCTCATCTGCCGGAGCAACTCAGCGCCGGGGAGCGGCAGCGTGTGGCCCTCGCGCGCGCGCTGGCGGCCGAGCCCGAGGTGCTGCTCGCCGACGAGCCAACGGGCAACCTGGATCCCGAGAGCGCTGGACTTGTGTGCAAGCAGTTGACCGCCTATCACGATTCCGGAGGGACGCTCTTGCTCGTAACCCACGACGCTGAGCTGGCACGGAGGGCACCCCGGCTGCTACAGCTTGCTGAAGGCCGGTTGGTGGCCGCCGCTCCCTCGAAACTCTAGCCGTCTTCCGTGAAGATCTCGTGGGCCGGATCTTCGAGGCCAGCGGCTTTCTTGTACAGATCCTTGGCGTCGTCGTCTCGCTCTTCTAGTAGGGCGCGCTCCAGTTCCAGGTAGGTCTCCAACGCTTCGACCATTCCCAGCCTGAAATCCCGTTTGAAGGTCGCCTTCTCCGCCTCTGGAATGCGAGCCAACATCATGGGCTCCAGCTCCTTGGCGAGCAGCAAACCCTCCTGGCACTCCTGCACGTGGGCCAGGGAGTCTGCCCGCGACTCGGGCTTCCGTACGGAGCGTCGGAGGGAGCGCATGGCATCTTCCACCCGCTCCATCTGTTTCTCCATGGGCGTCTCCTCATGCTCTTCGGTGTCCTCGGTGTCCGGGTCCTGAAGGGGGGTGGTGGCCGCTCGAACGCTGGTGAGTTGCAGGAGGAGCCCAGCGGTTAGGGCCGACGCAAGCAGAAACCAGACGGGAGATTTAGAGACCATGAGAGGGGAGAGGATTGAGGATCTACGGGGTAGGGGCGTGGGGCCCTAGAACGCGGGGGTCGTGCCCGGCATGGGGATTGGGTAGCGGCCGTCCTCATCGGGGACGGTGGGGGGCGCGGCATCCCAGGCGTAGGCGGCGGGAACGAGGGCTGTCTGCGACCCGATGGCCGCATCCCACTGGATGCGCTGACCCGAGTAGGTGGCCATGCGCCCAAAGATGGAGGTCATCGTGCTGTGGGCTCCGTATTCAGCCTCGTTGTGCGGGGTGCCCTCCCGGATGGCGGCGGCCAGAACGTCGTGCTCGACCTGATAGTGGTCGGGGTCTTCACCACGAAAGCGCCATGGGGAGGCGCCCACGGCATCGATTCTTCCGGCTCCGATGTTGGCCGTCCCGCGGCTCCCGGCAGCATGCTCGGAGACGCTATTCCAGCAACCTTGGATATGTCGGCAGCAACTGAGCAGAGTCGACCCATCCGCATAGGTGAACTCAACCATGTGGTGATCGTAAATCTCCCCGTGGTCGATGCCGTCACGGACTTGGCGGCCTCCCTGGCCTTGAGCGGTAACCGGGGGGCCGCCCTTGACCCAGTTGGCCACGTCCAGGTTGTGAATGTGCTGCTCCGTGATGTGGTCCCCACAGAGCCAGTTGAAGTAATACCAGTTGCGCATCTGGTACTCCATTTCGGTCTGCCCTTCCATTCGAGGGCGCGTCCATACTCCACCTGAATTCCAATAGGAACGCAGCAGCACCACATCGCCAATGGCGCCGTCCTGGATGCGCCTCACGGTCTCCTGGTACTTGGCAGAGTGGTGGCGTTGAAGGCCTACGCCCACCTTTAGGTCCTTATCCTTGGCCACCTGGGCCGCTGCGAGAACCATTCGGATACCGGGGCCGTCGACCGCAACCGGCTTCTCCATAAACACGTGCTTGCCAAGACTGACAGCGTGCTCAAAGTGCATGGGGCGAAAGCCCGGTGGGGTCGCCAGAATGACCAGGTCGACATCACAGTCCATGGCCTTGGCGTAAGCGTCGAATCCCACGAATCGATTTTCTTCGGGCACGTTGACACGACCCGGTACGGCGGTGGAGATGGCCTTGTGGGCGCCCTCCAGCCGATCAGAGAACGCGTCGGCCATGGCCACTAGCTCAACCGAGCCCGCCGTGGACAGGGCCTGGCGAGCGGCCCCGCTTCCGCGCCCGCCACAACCGACGAGGGCGACCCGGATCGTGCGGTCATCCATTGGCTGGCTGCGGCTCAGGGCCGACGCAAGAGCTGGGATCGTCCCGGCTGCTGCGGCTGTGGAGGCTGACGTCTTGAGGAACGAGCGGCGTGTGGAGTGAGGCTGCGGCATGGGTTTTGCTTGGGGTGGCGCGCCCTGAGCGCGGATCACCGTCCGCCGTGGCGCTGTTTAAGTTGAATCGTACGAACGCTCTCCAGGTCGGCCTCCCAGTAGCGGTCACGCTCATCTTGGCCGGGAGGGGTAAGGGGCCGCACGAGGCGGAACCCTACGAAACTCGCGTCGGTATGGTACCAGATGCTCTTCGGTAGCTGCGGGTCCTGGACCTTCCAGCCCTTCTTGGACCGCAGTCGGGCGGCGCTGCGCAGATCCTCTGGGTCGCTATCCCAGGAGCCACCCCGTACGACTCGCGGGTAGAGCGCCGTCGGCCAGTTGACCCGTGTCGCTGAATTTGAATCACTTTCGGCATAGAACTTGGCGTCGTAGGCATCGAGCACCCACTCGGCGACGTTGCCGTGCATATCGAACAGGCCCCACGGGTTGGCCTTCTTCTGACCGACAGGGTGGTACCGATCATCACCATTGTCGAAGAACCACGCATGGTCCTCTAGGTCATCGACGTCATTACCGAAGGAGTAGGCTGACACCGTTCCAGCGCGACATGCGTACTCCCACTCGGCTTCAGTGGGCAGGCGATAGAACCGTCCGGTTTTCATTGAAAGCCAACGGGTGTACTGCTTGGCTGCAAGTTGGGTCATGCATACGGCAGGGCACCCCTTGATCCCCATTTCAAAATCCATGGGAACGTAGGGAGGGGTGGGTCGCGAGACGGCATCAGCCCAAGGATCGCTGGGGCCCGGCGCCTGGCGCCTGGCCTGGTCCAACTTGAATTGCCAGGCGTGGTACTCAGCCCAGGTCACCTCGTACCTACCCATCCAGAATGGAGCGACTTCGACCTCGTGCTGTGGGCTCTCCCCGCTACCCCGGTCCTGTTCGTCAGGGGGGCTGCCCATCTTGAAGGTGCCGCCAGGAATGGGCAGGAGGGTGAAGGCCACATCGGTACCTGGGAGGACCTCTTCATACGCGAGCAGCCCCCCCTCAGCGTCCATGTCCGGGGCCTTCAAGGGGGTGATCGGCCCGGGTTCGTCCGGCGCGGTGGGGTATGCGCCTTCGGGGGCGGGTGGATCTTGGGGGGCGGAGTACCCCGTGCTGATCACGCACAGAAGCAGCGGTAGGCCGAGTGTGGATTGAAGGGTGCGCTGGAGCATGGAGTCGAATGGGTGCCGCGGGTAGCTTGTGCCACACCTTACACGGCGCCCATCGGGGGCGGTTGGATATGTTCTGCAAACACCTACTTGCTGTTGTCCTGTTGTGCTGTTTTGGCGCGGGGTGCGGCGGTGGCCGCTTGGTCCGCAATGAGATGCGGGCGAATGCAATGGGGACCGAATTTCGGGTTGTGCTCTTCGCCCGTGATGAGGCCCGCGCGCGGGCTGTCATGACTGAGGCCCTGGGTCGCATTCGTGAACTCGATGGGGTCTTGAGCGATTACGACCCCACCAGTGAACTGCGTCGGCTGACCGGGCCTCAATCCGAAGCGGGGGCCGTACGGGTGAGCTCCGACTTGATGGCCATGCTCCTTGTGGCTCGAGCGGTACACGCCCAGACGGATGGGGCTTTCGACCTGACCGTGGGGCCACTCGTGCGGCTCTGGCGGCGCGCTTTCCGACAGGGCGAATTGCCTGCGCCGGACTCTATCGACCGCGCTCTTGAGCAGGTTGGGATGGATCTTCTGGTGCTACTCCCTGAGGACTCCCAGGTCTGGCCCACGCGGGCGGGGATGGGCCTGGACCCAGGTGGAATCGGGAAGGGCTTTGCGCTGGACCGGGCGCTGGCGGTAATCACAGAGGCCGGTATCGACAGCGCCCTCGTGGAAGGAGGTGGCGATTTGGTTGTCTCCGGGCCACCCCCGGGCCAGGAGGGATGGCGCATTGCGTTGGATTGGGGGCCTGATGCCAGCCCGGATCGGCATCTCGTCTTGGCCCATGGGGCGGTGGCCACCTCGGGGGATCTCTACCAAGCCCTCAGGTTGGAAGGGCAGGCCTACTCGCACATCCTGGATCCCCGCACAGGTTGGGCCCTGTTGGGGGGGCGTAGGGCCTCAGTTGTCGCCCCAACCGGAGCCCAGGCGGACGCACTTGCGTCGGCTCTGTGCGTGGCAGGGCCCGCTGGCATCGACCAGTTCATCGAGGGTTTGCAGGGTGTTGAGGCCATGCTTCTTGAGATGGACCCTTCGAATGCTGAGACAGTGTCTTGCGGATCTGAGGGGTGGGTCACGATGATGGGGGCGCGTAGACACGACCGACACCGATGACCGCCTGAATCTCTCAGGCCTCACCCTCCCCAGCGCAGCATGACCATCCCCAAGGTTTCTATTCCTTCTCGCCGTCTAGTCCTCAAGACCGGCGCCTCAGGAGCTCTTGCCGGAGCCCTTGCTCCATGGGCCATGGCCAAGAGAAAGGCCGGCAAGCGTGATGGTGTCCTCCGCGTGGGGCTCATCGGGTGTGGTGGCCGGGGCACAGGTGCGGCCGCGCAGGCCTTGCGCGCGGATGAGGGAACCGTGCTTGTGGCCATGGGGGATGCATTCTCGGACCACTTGGAGAATAGCCACAAAACCCTGCAGGCGAGCGCCGACATCCAGGAGCGTGTTCAGGTTCCCCCGGAGAATCGATTCGTGGGTTTTGACGCCTACAAACAGGTGATCGAGGCGGTGGACGTCGTGCTCCTCACCACCTCTCCTTTCTTCCGCCCCATGCACGTGGCCTACGCCGTGGAGCGCGGCAAACACCTCTTCGTTGAGAAGCCGGTGGCGGTGGACGCCACGGGCCTGCGCTCGATTATCGAGTCAACGCGCAAGGCGGAAGAGAAGGGGCTGAGCATGGTCAGCGGTCTTTGCTACCGCTATCAGTTCGCGAAGCAGGAAACCGTCCGTCGCATCCATGAGGGTGCCGTGGGCGACATTCGCACGCTGCAGTGCACTTACAACACGGGCGAGCTCTGGTATCGGACGCCCCAGCCCGGTTGGACCGACATGGACACCCAGATGCGTAACTGGCTCTATTTCGATTGGCTCTCCGGGGATCACATCGCCGAGCAGCACATCCACTCCCTGGACAAACTGGCGTGGGCCATGGGGAACGTCTACCCCGTCAAGGCCACCTCAAGCGGTGGACGCAGTAAACGGACGGATCCCAAATTTGGGAATATCTATGACCACTTCAATACCGTTTACGAGTGGGAGGACGGAGTCGTGGGGTTCTCCAGTTGCCGTCAGATGAGTGGCTGTGCGTCGAATGTCTCGGACTACGTGTATGGCACCAAGGGCGTGGCCAATATCCAGGGCCACAGCATCCATACGGATGATGGTGAGCGTTGGCGGTACCGTAACGACGCTTCCAAGAATTGGAGCCAGCGTCGGCGTGGCTCAGACGATATGTACCAGAACGAACACGATGCTTTCTTCTGGTCCATCCGCAACGACGAGCCCATTAATAATGGTGACTACATGGCCAATTCGACCATGATGGCCATCATGGGCCGACTGGCTGCGTATACGGGCCAGTCCATCACTTGGGAGCAGGCCTGGAACTCTACCCTGGACCTGACCCCAGAATCACTGGCCTTTGGGCCGGCTCCAGAGTGCACCGTGGCCGTACCGGGCGTGACACCATTCGTCTAGCTCGGACCTGCCCAGAGTTGTCTGCTACCCAAAAACGAAGGATCGAGGCCCATGGCGACCCAAGCTAGTGTTTCCCGCAAGGACGAGGTTGAGGACTTCATGGCCGGCCTCGTGGTGCGCAACCCCGGTGAGCCCGAGTTTCACCAGGCAGTCCAAGAGGTCGTCGAGAGCGTCATGCCCTTTCTGTTGGAGCAAAAGCGCTACCGTACGGTCAACATTCTGGAGCGCATCACGGAACCGGACCGGATCATCTCTTTTCGTGTCTGCTGGCAAGACGACAACGGCGGGGTTCAGGTAAATCGTGCCTGGCGGGTTCAGTTCAACAACTCCATCGGCCCCTACAAGGGGGGGATGCGGTTCCACCCGACCGTCAACCAGGGAATCCTGAAGTTCCTGGGCTTTGAGCAGTGCCTGAAGAACGCGCTGACCACCCTGCCCATGGGCGGTGGTAAGGGTGGGTCCAATTTCGATCCCAAGGGGAAGTCGGACGCAGAGGTCATGCGCTTCTGCCAGTCCCTGATGACCGAGCTGTATCGGCATATTGGTGAGGATACGGACGTGCCCGCTGGTGACATCGGTGTGGGCGCCCGGGAGATCTCCTACCTGTTCGGACAGTACAAGCGCATCGAGAACCGGTTTGTCGGAACCATGACGGGCAAGGGGCTCTCATTTGGCGGCAGCCTCATTCGCAAGGAGGCGACCGGCTACGGACTCGTTTATTTTGTGCGCGAGGTGCTCAGCGACCAGAAGGAAACGATGGAGGGCAAGACCGTCGTCATTTCCGGGTCGGGCAACGTTTCCATCTACGCCGCAGAGAAGGCACTGGAACTGGGGGCAACGGTGGTCTCGTTCTCTGATTCTGGTGGGCGCGTTCACGACCCTGAGGGTGTGACGGACGAGAAATTGTCCTTCTTGAAGGACCTCAAGGAGGTGCGTCGCGGCCGGATCAGTGAGTATGCCGAGCGGTTCAACTGTGACTATCAGGCGGGCCAGCGCCCGTGGGATATTCCCTGTGACCTGGCTCTGCCCTGCGCGACCCAGAACGAGTTGGACGCTGACGATGCTCGCGCCTTGGTGGCTGGAGGCTGCCAGATTGTCGCAGAGGGAGCCAATATGCCCTGCACGGCTGACGCGGCCCTGGTCTTCCGTGAAGCCGGTGTGCACTTCGGCCCGGGCAAAGCAGCCAATGCGGGTGGTGTCGCCGTTTCGGGTTTGGAACAGTCCCAGAATGCCCAGCGCTATTCCTGGTCGGCTGCGGAGGTGGACAAGCGCCTGCGTGACATCATGGCCAAGATCCACGCCCAGTGCACGTGCTACGGTGATGATGAAACGGGCCGCGTGGACTACGTACGGGGCGCCAACCTAGCCGGGTTTGTCAAGGTCGCCGACGCCATGCTCGCTTACGGCGTCGTCTAGGGTCCCGCTTTAAGAGTTGGTTGGCATGAACTCATTGGGAACGGATCAAAACCACCAGCGGGTGCAAACCCTGTCGCTGGTCATTCTGGCTACCGTTGCCACCGGTGGTGCTTTGGTTTGGTTGGGCGGCGTGCTGGTGCCATTCGTCCTGGCATTCTTCCTTTCGGTGGCTCTGGGTCCCGTGGTCCGTCTCCTGGCGCGACGACTGAAGGTTCCCATTCCGATTGCGTTTGTGATCAGTTCACTCGTGGGGCTTGGCCTTGTGGCCGCGTTCGGCACCCTGGTGGCCCGCTCCATCAATCAACTGCAAGCCAATCAGGATGTGTACCAGGCCAACGTGCAGGCGCTGCTACAACGCGTTCAGGGGTCCAGTCTGGTTGCGCGTTTGGGCCTGGATGAGTGGTTGGCCGGTGCTTCCCTTCAAGACTCGGCCCGTGGCGCGGCGCAGGCGACGCTGGGTAGCTTGGCGTCCGTGCTGGTGAGCCTGACCTCGCAGGGAATGTTGGTCCTCATCTTCGTCATGTTCCTCATGGCGGGTAGCGCGCGCGGCAGCGCCCGCAACCGGACGCTGAGTGACGTGGAGCAGCGTATACGCGGCTACGTGAGCACCAAGCTGAGCGTTTCGGCCCTGACCGGATTGGGGGTCTGGCTTCTTCTCACCCTGCTTGGTGTTGAGATGGCGCTGGTCTTTGGACTGTTCGCCTTCCTGCTGAATTTTGTGCCCAACGTGGGATCCCTGATTGCCACTCTCATGCCGCTGCCCATTGTGCTCCTCGGGGACTACAGCACTTCCGTTCAGGTTCTGGCTATTGCATTGCCCGGCGGCCTCCAGTTCTCAGTCGGGAATTGGTTGGAGCCGAAACTCCTTGGGGACTCCATGGATCTCCATCCGGTGACCATTCTGCTGGCTTTGATCTTCTGGGGAATGGTCTGGGGTCTGGTGGGGGCCCTGCTTGCCACGCCTCTCACGGCAATCGTTCGGATGCTCCTCGATAAGGAGGAGATCACCCGTCCGGCAGCCGAGCTGATGGCCGGGCGTCTTCCGCCGTCCCCTAGCCCAACTCCAGCAGGACCTTGATGCAGCCGTCTTCGCGCGCACCGAAGATTCTGTAGGCGTCTGGCCCTGACTCTAGCGGGACGCGGTGGGTGAAGAGCTCTTCCAATGGCCAGGTGGTGTCCAAGGCTAGTGGGAGGGTCGTGTCCATTAAGGCACGGGCCGGGCAACGACCGGCCCGGTAGGTCAGGTTCTTGTCGTAGGCTTCGCCCGGACTGAAGGCGAAGGAGTCTTCAGTGTGGACACCCACGGCGGAGAGAGTCCCTCCTGCCCGGAGGAGGTCGATGGACGCACGGCTAGCGGCGGGTGAGCCGACGCACTCGCAGACCGCATCCACTCCGCGGCCAGCGGTAATCTTGAGGAGCTCCTTGCGGGCCGCTCCGTCCACGATCGAAAGGGGCGAGGCCCCGAAGCGGGCCGCCAACTCCAAGCGCTCAGCAACTGAATCCAGGACGAAGACCTGATCGGCTCCCAGGTGCAGAGCGCACAAGGCCGCCATCAGGCCTACGGGCCCAGCACCCACAACGGCAAGGGTCTCACAGTCGGCGGCGCCGGCCTGCAGCGCGCAGAACATGCCGGTAGAGAGGACGTCGCCACTCAAGAGGGCTCGCGCCCCGGAGACCCCCGCGGGCACTCGGACCAGGGTGGAGTCAGCGAGAGGGACTCGCAACAGATCAGCTTGGGTCCCCTGGAGCCCCTGGCCGTTGGAGCTCCATCCGAAGAGCTGCCCGAGTTCGCAACGTGCGGTCAGTCCGTTAAGACAGGGGACGCACTTGCCGCAGGATGTGGTGAAGGGCGCGACGACACGATCACCCGGGCCAATCTCCTGCACCTCGGAGCCCACCTCCAGTACCTCCCCGTAGATCTCATGGCCGAGCACAGTGCCGGTATCGAGCCCCTTCTCTCGGCCTTGCACCGCATGCAGATCGGAACCACAGATGGCCGCACGCAGGGGGACCACGAGGGCGTCACGTGGGTCCAATAGGGTGGGGTCCGGCACCTGGGTGAGCCGGACATCTTCGACGCCGTGGAAGGTCAGCGCTCGCATGGAATCTCCAAGCGGGAGATGGCCCCGGCAGCTCCCGCCAGATAGGCCACCGCGAAACGTCCGCCGTGGTAGGGGGCGAAGCTCATTGTGTAGTGCCCGGGCAAGGACAGCCCTGACCAACTCCGGCCGCCGTCATCGCTGGTGCTGAAGCCGCCCTTCCCGACGGCCAGCCAGGTACCTGACACAGTGCCGGGGACGGCCTGGACGCAGGAGCGATAACCCGGCTGTGGTTCCTCCGCAGGCTGCCAGTGCCTGCCGCCGTCGACGCTGTAGGCCGCGGAACCGGCCCTGGCTTGAGGGTCGGTGTAGTCTCCACCGACGAGCACGGCCGAACCGCCTTCGTTCACGCCGATGGAGAAGCTGCCCGTGGCCGTGCCGCCCTGGGCCATGGGCGTGGCATGCGCCTCCCAACTAACCCCGTAGTCGTGGGTCTCCAGCACTCGCGCGGCGCCACCCCCGGTTGCCACGAGAGCACGGCCGCCAGGAAGGCAACGGACCAGGGTGCCGCTGGCGGCAAAGCCCGCTTCATTGGGGTGCGGGGCGGGGAGGGCTTCGGGCGGTACGGTGGACCATGCCTCCCCGGATGTGTCGCTGACCCAGATCGTGAATGCACCTCCGACCGGGTCCCCGAAGCACAACCCGCGACCGTTGGGCCAGAAGTCCATCGAGTCCATGAACATACCCGGGTCGTCGTCCCTGTGTACAAGACGCCAATGCGCGCCCGCGTCCTCCGTTCTCCACAATTCGGCTGGAGAACCGACAACCAGGACCAAGGCCCGATCCGGTCCGAAGAGATGGATGTCACGGAGCTCGCGCTCCTCAAGCCCCGGCACTTGCAAGGCCGTCCAGGTCTGTCCGGCGTCCGTTGTGCGCACACAGGTGCCCGCGCTACCACTGGCCCAGACGACGTCCTCATCCCATGCGGCGATGCCCCGCAGGCTGGCCTCCGTGATGGGCGGGAAGACGGTCAGGCTGAGCGCCTCCCAATCCGGCCCGAGGGGGCCCGGGTTGGCACAACCTGTCAGTGCCAGTGGAATCAGGAGAACCAAAGAAGGGTGAAAGGCGAGGAGCAGGGTCCGAAGCATGGTCTCAGGGTACTCAAATCGGGGTCAGGTAATGTGAGTGGTGCGGGCGGCCTCCCAGACTTACCCTGTAGCCATGCGTCCCCGTTTCCTTCCCATGGCTTCCCTCCTGGCCCTCTTGGGCTGCGGCTGCCAGGGAGGCGAGCGCGGCTCCGTGAACGGCAGTCCCGACCCCGAACCAGAGGCAATTCCAGCAGTGAGTGACTCCACCCCGGCTCTTGAATTAGCCACCCTTGGTGCGGGGTGCTATTGGTGTATTGAGGCCGTCCTCGAGCAAATCGACGGGGTCGAGGAGGTCCGCAGTGGTTTCACCGGCGGCGAGCTCCCCAACCCTTCCTACCGAGACATCTGCACGGGCCTGACAGGCCACGCCGAGGTCGTCCAGGTCCACTTCGACCCCGAAGTACTCAGCTACACCGCACTGCTCGACTGGTTCTGGCGGCTTCATGATCCGACCACCCTGAATGCTCAGGGGGCCGACGTGGGGACGCAGTATCGTTCAGCCATCTTCTATCACGGGCCTGCCCAAAGACAGCAGGCGGAGGAGTCTCTGGCGGCCGCAACGAGCTCTTTCAAAAGCCCGATCGTGACTGAGATTACTGAGGCGGGGGAGTTCTTCCCTGCGGATGACTATCACCAGGACTACTACCGGGCTAATCGCACTCAGAGGTACTGCCAGATCGTCATTCGCCCCAAGCTTCGCAAGCTCGGATTGCAGGATTGACCGCGTTGATCCTCGCTCACGTCCTAACTGTCGCCGCTTGCCTGGGGCAGGAACAGCAGGGGGACTGGGTGGACTATAGGGGGCCAACCATGGATGGCCATGCTCGAGAGGATGCGCGTCCTCCGCTGGATTGGTCTGAGGACCGTCACGTGCGCTGGAAGGCGGCCGTGTCGGGTCGAGGTTGGTCCTCACCTATCGTGACGGCTGGACGGATCTGGTTTACCACCGCCGACCCCGAAGGCCATGAGCGTAGGGTGATCTGCCATGACTTTGAGACTGGCGACGTACTGCTGGATCGGGTGCTGCTGAAGGTTGCCAATCCGGAGGAGCGCAACCCACTCAATAGCTATGCGTCCCCTTCAGCAACGGCAGGCCAGGGCCGCGTGTTTTTTAGTTTTGGGAGCGCGGGTCTGATCTGCCTCAATGCCGAGAGCGGGGATGAGGAGTGGCGTAGGACGGATTTGCCTTGCGATCACATAGTGGGGCCCGGGTCGTCGCCAGTGCTACTGGATGGCCGCTTGCTGCTAAACATGGATGGGGGCGACTTCCAGTTCATGCTTGCCCTTGAATCCACCACAGGGGCCACACTGTGGCGATCGGAGCGCGACGCGACGGTCTTGGATGGGCTGATCCCGGATGTCCGGAAGGCCTACTCCACCCCGATAATTGTCCAGGTGGGCGGGAAAGCCCAACTTGTGAGCAGCGCGTCCCAGGCGACCTATGGTCTCGATCCGGCAGACGGTCGCGAGTTGTGGCGGGTGAAGCATGGCGGCTTTTCCATGTCGTCGAGGCCCTTGGCTTTCGAAACTTCAGTCTTGCTGAATACGGGCTTCATGCGCCCGGAGCTATGGTCTGTTCAGTTACCTGCTCCGAACTCGGATAACGACAAGACCGAAGCACAAGTGAATTGGAAGGTGGTCCGCGGAATCCCCTCCATGGCTTCACCGGTCATCGTCGGTGACGAACTGTTTACGGTCAGCGATGGTGGCGTGGCTTCCTGCCTTGACGTGCGTACGGGGGCGCAACTATGGAAGGAGCGCCTTGGTGGTGAGTTTTCGGCCTCTCTTCTCCACGCCGATGGCCGGGTGTACTTCTTCGACAGGGACGGCAAGACCACTGTGATTGCTCCTGGCCGGACCTTCGTCAAATTGGCGGAGAACTCGCTCGAGGATGGCTGCATGGCCTCGGCGGCGGCTCTGGGAGACTCCCTGATCGTGCGAACCCGGAGTCATCTGTATCGTCTACAGCGACCCGTGGAGCAGGCGCAGGACGGGGATCATCTCAACTTCCGGTAAACGCGAACGCGGAACGGTTGCCCATCGAGTGTGCCCGTCTCCGTAGCGAGGAGTTCAAAGCCGGGGTGTGTGGTCATCCAGTCCGCGTAGCGTTCCTCAAATTCCCTGGGTCGCGATCTGGGATCGGGCGGATCGAGGACGAGTACGTGAAAATAGGAGCTGGTGTATTCCTGGAAATCACCTCGGGTCCATGGCTGGCCATCGGCTCCTGTCGGCTCCTCCCAGAACCACGCCTGGTCATCCCGATCCTTGAAGAGGACTTCAGGCACCCGCTGCGTCTGGTATAGGGTCCAGTCGACCAGGGTGGGAGGCAGTTCGGTTCCGGTCCCTCCAATCCACAGGAAGGGGACGTAGGCATTCAGGTGGGTTACCGCTTGGTTTAAGAGGGCTTGTGTCCCACGGGGGCCGCCAGCCGGAACGCTCCTGTCGGCGAAGGGGTTGACCCAGCGCTGGCCTGGCCCGAGCACCGCCTCCAGGGAACTAGAGGCGATGACTGTCACCAGGAGAAGTCCCATCCGGAGGCTTCTCTGCCTGGCCCCATCGGGGCGCCATATGAACCTGGCCAGGATTGTGGAGCCCAAGACACATCCCCCAAACAGGGTGGGGATGAGGAACCGATCGATCCGGAATGGGTACAGGACAAAGGCCAATGGTCCCACGATCCCCAGGATCGCGCACATGCGCGTGGCTGGACAGGACCAGCGCTTGCAACCCCACGCCAACCCGGCCACCTGCGCGGCGAATATAGGCAGGGAGTAGCAGGCCATGAATGCCCAGGCCACGAAGATGAATCCTGGCCCCGGAGAATTGAGAGCCCCAGCCTTGGTGAGGTACTCCACGAAGTTGGCGCGATGCAGCGCCCCATAATCGAAGCCCATGGGTAGCGGCAGCACAAACCACCACCCCAAGCACAGCAAGGCTCCCAAGAACACGTTGCCAGCCAATAGTGCGGGTGCCACACCCTTGGGTCGCTGCACTAGGTCGAAGATCCCTGAGAGTCCCACGGCGCCCAAGGCGAAGAGGCCGTAGGTGGCCTTCACCAGAATGGCCATCCCCAAGAGGAGGCCGCAGGTGATGGCCCACGGCCGCGAGGTGCCATCGCGGGCTTTCAAGTAAGCGCCCAGGGACAAGAGGGTGACCGCTGCCGACCAACCCTCCAGGTAGGCACCCCGGCAGTAACTGACGGCCAGCCATGAGCCGAGCATCATGGCGACGCACAGGGTGCTAGCCAGCGTCGCGACTGCTCCGCCTCCGGCGACGCGCCGGGTCAGGGGGATGCAGAGGCCTGTAGTAAAGATCCATGCCCAGGCGGTGGCCGTGCGCGGGGCGTCGAACTCCAGTCCCCCGAGGTATCCCAGTCCCATGCCCAGGCGTCCGAGGGGCGTGTAGAACTCCGGCTTATGGAACTCACGCCAGAAACCCGACCAGTCACCCAAGCGGATCAACTCGAAAAGCCTGAGGGCCGCGATGGAATGCATGCACTCGTCGGAACCAGGAGTGCTCCCCGCTCCGATCCCGTCCAACAGCCCATAAGCCCCCAGGCCCAGCGCAATCCAGGGCAGAAGTCTCGTCCACGGTGCAGACTCGGGGGCAGGGGGGGCCATGGTGGGTTTGCGTGAGCGACGGTGAGGTTTAGAACCGTAGCCAGGATCGCCAATGGAACCGGGAGGCGGCCAGTTCAAAGGGCTAGAATCTTGAACACCATGCCCACCTATTGGCATCCGGGTTCAACACTGAGCCTCCTCGTGGTCTGCTTGGGTTCCCTTGGGGCTGCTCCCGCCCAGGATCCGCTGCCACTCGCTAGGACAGTCGCTTCCTTCGACCTCCTGGATAACGGCGACTTGCGGGAGGCCTACGAGGGGGCCGATCCCGTTCGCCAACGGAAGATCCCATGGTGGCGCATTCAGGGTGAGGCACGGGTCGTGACGGAGGCGGACGCTCCGTGGCTTGAGACGGGGCCGGGCTCCAGCGCCACACAGCCCCTCCCGGCTTACGGCCCTCTGATCTCAGGTTTGCGGATAAGTGGAGTGGTGCATGGAGTAGGCCGCGTCGAACTGCGAGATGGCGCGGGTGGCTTGTTTGAGCGCACGGTGGGGTCCCCCGATGGACGTGAGGAGTTCCTTGTCCTTGGCGCTGATGTCGAGCGCGACCTCGGTCGCGCCATTCAGCCGCGGCTTGTGTTGGGGCTGAGCGCCGAAGGTGAGGCCCCTGTACGTTGGGCCGAACTGCAGGCCAGGGTTCCACTTCCGTGCCCTAGCGAGGTGGAGCTGCGAGCAGCAGTAGTCGAACGCCTGACGCACATTTTCGGGGCCTGGTTGGATCGCGGCCGGCAACCCGGCAGCCCCTTCCGGGATCGAAAGTTCGACGTGATCACAGGCCAGCAGACGCTTCAGGGAAACGGGAAGGTGCATGAACTCCCTGGCGCGTACTTCCCGCTGTTCTCCTATCTTCTCGGTGCCCTGGAGTGGGAGGAGAACCCTGCTTGGCGTTCGGCCTTCGAGTCTTTCCTCGCGGCCTACCTCGACCATTGCCTGGATGAGACCACCCACCTGCCCAGGCGTTGGGTGGCGAGCAAGCAGCGAGCGGATGGCAACCAATTCCGAGAGATTGCCAAAGATCTGGAGTTCCTCATCGACGCCTCCCAGGTTCCCGCCGGGACCCTTCCCCAGGACCTGCGCAGCCGCGCCCTCAGCGCGGCACACGCAATGGGCCGTGCGGTCCTCGAGCGGGGCATTCTCCCGGATGGGACGGTCGCGGCGTCCTACCGGGCGACCGATGGGGCGGTCACCCTTGCGACCAATCCCCTGCGGCGCCTTGACGTGCCGGCTCAACTGGCCCGCCTGGGAGCTCTCGTGGGGGACGACGCCATGGAACAGGCGGTCCGCAACGCACTGGCGGCCTTCGAGTTCTACCACCACTGGCCCGGGAACTGGCACGACGTGGATCCGGGGTTTGACGACGACTTTGGGATATACGGGGCACGCGCCGTGACGATGCTGGCGGCTTTCCCCGATGATGCCGGGATGGGCGCATTGGTGGATGAGGGCTGGACCCACTACCGGGACATGTGGCGCGATGGCCTGCGGATGGGTGGCAGCGTGGCTGCTGACCAGGTGCGGTGCTGGAAACTCATGCTCCAGCGTGCCGGCCAGAAGCCCACCCTGGAGAACGAGTTACGGCCGCTGCTGTCGGCTGCCATGCGCGCGCACTTCAAGGCCCAGCAGAAACGCAATGGTGCTTTCGGCGACGTCACGTTTATGGGGTTTGACCTGGTGACGGTCGAGGTTGGAGACCTACCCGGAGTCCCTGCGAACCTGCTTGAGGGCCTGGCTCTCTGCTACGGCGAGCCGGACACCCTCTCCGATGAAAGGGTGAGGGCCATGGCCGCGACCCTCCTGCTCACCAGCGACGAGCACTATCGTCGAGACTACGGCTACCTGCTTGGTCAGCGCGAGAAGTCGGGCTTCAACGACGCAGGGGGGGGGCTTCGACTGTGTCCGGCCCTGATCACGTGGCTGAAGCGTTTGGACGGTTAGGGCGCTAGCTCTGTTGCGTTCATGACCAGGCTGATCTGATCGGCATGACCATCGGCCACGGCCAGGTCCGGTCCACCCTCGCCGTCCAGGTCCAGAACCTCCGCAGCCATGGCGCCGGTTCCGGTACCGATACCGTCACGCCTGAAGAGCGCGAAGGTGCCGTTGGCATGGGCGCCACCTTCCCATAGGTCCACGATGTGAGCGGTCTGGGCGCAGACCAACACCTCAGGTAGACCGTCGCCATTGAGATCCGCAAGGTCCAGGTCCCGAGGCGTCGTAGACGTCGGCATGCGGATCCAATGGCTGAAGTGACGGAGTCCATCCGCTTCGTACTGCAGGACCGGGATCAGGTTTCCCTGGACCCCGGTTTCGGAGGTTAGGCCGAGGACGACAAGATCTTCCAAACCGTTACCGTCCATGTCCGCGGCCTTGAGAGCGATCGGCACGATGGGCAGAGAAACTTCGTGCTTGGTGGCCCACGAGAGAGGACCGTCGGGTGCCTTACGGCCTAGGGTGCCGATGAGGACGCCCCGTTGTTCCCCGCCCCTGATGGCGATGGCGAGGGAAGGTGTCTGCCCCGGCTCGGCGCTGAGCGCGGCAATCGCCACGGGCGCGCCTGGAAAGGGCTGGGTGTGCAGGTAGCGCAGTGGTTCCCGGCCCGGTGCGGCGAAGACTACAAGTTGATCCAACGCGGGCGAAATAACGAGAAGTTCCTGGTCACCATCGCCCGTGACGTCGCATAGCAGCCAATCTCCATGGCCGGTGCCCACGCGCTGGGCGCCGGCAGCAGGGTCTGCCGTGAGGGTTCCGGTGCCGTCTCCAAACAGCCGCCGGAACCTACACCCCGTGGCGTCCGAGGTGAGCAGCGCGCAATCCAGGTGGCCATCCCCATCCAGATCCAGGATGCGCGGTGCATGCGGCCCGCGGTCGACGTGGATCTCTCCCAGGCGGGCAAGCCCCTTTCCTCGCCCAACGAGGATGGAAATACTGTCCTGTTTGGAATTCACAACCACCAGGTCCGCGCGGCCATCGTCATTCAGATCTCCCTGGGCTATGGCGTTGGGGAACCCGCCCACGGCAATCCGCTGCGGTTGTTGGAAGGTGTGTGCGTCCCTGCCACTCAGGAGACTGAGGGCATTGGAGTCACGGTTCGCGACGACAAGATCCAAGAAAGGATCCGCATCTAGGTGGATGAAGGTGGCGGATGTGGGGGTCTGGCCTGCGTACCCGCCGTGTGTCCCCATGGGCCCTGATCGAGAGAGCTCCCATAGGCGCGAATAGGTCATCGACGCATAGTTAAGAACCATGCGCTCAGGGGAGCTTGCCGCGCTGCTTTCGCCCAGCCGGGGTGCACGCACACAAAGGCCGATCGGCACGGAGTGCTGCTCCCAGGTGAGCATCTTGGTCGTTGCCCGATCCGGCTCGAGAGCCAGCGGGCCGCCAGCAGTCTTCCAACCCAGGACCCACAGGCTGTTTGCGCCTCCAGCAACCAAGAGTTCCAGGTCACCATCGCCGTCCACGTCATCCAGGGCGAGGTCGCGTGGAATTCCAGGCAGATTGAAGCTCGTAGGCTCGGGAAGGACGGCGCCATCGCGCCACAGATAGCGATCCACCCGTCGTTCGGCTTGACTCCCCACGAACAGGCAATCGCCCGCGAGGACAATGCAGCGTGGGATGTCCGCAGCCAAAGGGAGCATCTGCCGCACCGCCCCCGTATCCATCACGGCGAGCTGCGGGCCGTCTAGGGCGAGGATGAGCTCGAAACGGCCATCTCCGCCCATGTCACCTGCTGCCATGGCCCGTGGAGGTGAACCAAGCTCGGTCTGCGTGATGACCTGATCCCCCGGGGCATTCAAGGGCCGTAACCAGCGGACTGACCCCGATGCCCGATCAGCAACGATGACCTGATGGCCCGCTCCGTCCGGTTCGGGAATCAGAACTGGGCGCAGGGGATAGTCCCCGATCTCCAATGCGGAGGGGGTCTGAGCCATTCCATCGGCGCTACCACGGAATACGTGCAGGGTGCCGGGAGACAGGGTGGTGGCCAGCAGATCCTCGTGCCCGTCTCCATCGAGGTCGCCTGCGCTGACCCACTCAGGCTTGCCGGACAATCCTCTCTGCCGACGCGCGTCAAAATCCGGTTGGAGGACGGGGCCCTGCTCCGTGGTGGACTGCCGGCTTGGCTCAGCGGCGGTGCTCGGCTCCGGAGATCTCCCCCCGCAGGCCGTGACCAGGCTCGCAAGAATCAAGACGGAAGCGGTGGGGGAGGTAAGCATGATCAGAGGGTGGAAGTACTCTATTGGTTGGCCTTGCCCTTCCCACATCAGTTTATGCGAGGAGAATGTTATGACAGAACAGAAGACGTTCTGTGTGATCTTGCTATGGGGCCAGGAATGGTATATTGGGGAACCGCCTTAGCTATTTCTGAAGGGAAAATTCCTAGTTTTTTAGGAGGAGAAGGGAATTTT
>DUDB01000011.1 GCA_012959525.1 Planctomycetota bacterium | reverse complement strand
ATCCGAATTCACGACCAGGAGCCCGGGGGAACTCCCCATGAGCCTGGAAGAGGAGGAGGCTTACATTCAGTCATTCCCGGATGCGGACAACCAGGTATTTCTGATCGGTGTGGTGGACGAGGCCATCGTCGGGACGTTGAACTTCAAAGGCGGTCGCCGTCAACGTACTCGCCACGCTGGGGAGTTCGGTATGGGCGTGCGCCAATCCTGGTGGGGGCGTGGGATCGGGGCAATGCTCATTGAGCGGTTGATCGCGTGGGCGGAGGGCACCGAGATCGTGCGGAAGATCAACCTAAGGGTGCGCGAAGATAACACCAGGGCCATTCGCCTCTACGAGCGAAGTGGCTTCGTGCGTGAAGGCATCCTGCAGCGAGAATTTATGGTGCATGGTCACTTCTACGCGCTGGTAAGTATGGGGCGGGAGCTCTGATTGATTAGCCACCTAGACCCTTAGGGGGCGGACACCCGGAGGCTTGCCTCAGAGTCCGATCAGCGGGCGACGCCTTCGTACAGGAACGACTGGATTTTCAAGCCCGGTATGTAATCGGTCTTCAGTTCGGTGATCTCGAAACCTGCCTTTTCCAGGCAGAGGTCGATGGGTAGGTCCAGAGAGCAACCCCCGAAGCAGAAGCGCTGAAGTGGGTTGAGCCGAGCCTGCCATCGTCGAACCGACGGGTCAGGAGCCAGACCGTGCTCGACGAAATGTAGGCAGCCTTCTGGCTTGAGTACGCGGCGAACCTCCGCGAGTGCAGCAGCCAAGCCGTTGATGGAGCACAGGGTCCATGAAGATGTCACCGCATCGACCGATCCACTTTCAACGGGGAGGCTCTCCCCGTTCAAGCCCACCCATTCGACCGGGATCGGGCTCGCGTCGATGCGCTTGCGGGCGAGCTTCCTATTGACCAGGGCCGGTTCGACCGCGAGGACAGTAGTAACCTCCGGAGGGTAGTAGGGCAGGTTCAACCCGGAACCAAATCCCAGTTCCAGCACTCGCCCTGACAAGGCTCCGAAGGCGCGCTCTCGATGTTCCCCGAGCCCTTCATTCCCCATGGCCAGAGCCATGCAGCGCGGCAGGACCTGGCTTCGATAGAAACCCATCCCCTCTTGAGGTTCGTCCATGGGAAGAAGATAGGGAATGGGAAGGGTCCGTGCCCAGTCAGGCGGGGCGACCGTTGGCCTAGTCGGGTTCAGGTGCCCATGCGAAGCAGGTTGAACTCAGGGCAGGAAACGCCCCTCTTCATCCGGCCCTCGTAGGCATTGCCCGCTCTGCGCCGGTGCCAGGCGCTTGCGTACCGCGGCGAACAGGCGATAGGGGGGATCCAGCAGCGCGGAGGGAAGGACGCCGAGCGGACCCAGAGCACGCCAAGGCCAGGGCAAGAGGGCGAGCACTCCCAGGACGGCGCGGGTGCGGAGGAGAACCTGCTCGTCAGGCTCCGCTCCCCGCACGAGAACCAGGGTGTTGGCCTGGCTGGGAATCGCGGGCTGGCGGTCGCGCAGTTCCCGAGCCGTGGCCCCCTGCAGCCTCGCAAAGGTCAGCCGGCGGTGCCGATCGCGCCGGATCAACCAACTGACCAACTGGTTGCAGACTCCGCACTCGGAGTCGTAGAGGACTATTACGGGCTGCATGTCTTCTCGTGCGTAGGTTGCCGCGCCTCGCGGGAGGGGGCGAGAGCGTCGAAGGTGCTGGCCCTTCTAGGCGAGCTCCCAGGAGCGGTCATTGCGTACGTAGCGCGCGCCTTCAAATGAGGAGAAAAACGCTTCCAGTAGCGGGTGCTCGATGGGGCCGGGTTGGGGCTCCACAAGCAGGCTGTCCTGAGCAGCGTAGGTGACCTGATGGGATCCGTGAACCAGGACGTGATACCAGGGCTGGTTCCGTTCCGGCTGGGAGTTGTTGGACTGGTACCAGGACTCGCTTGCGCCACAGGTGAGGTCGAAGGCGACGACCAGTCCCCTGTATCCGTAGCGCCGGTGACGGACCAGGTCTCCGGGGGCGAATTGCGCTTCGCCTTCGCTGTCCTGACCGCGGCCTCGATTGATCATGATCACGGTTCACATTCTGCCTTGCCGGACACCTCCTGAGGCAATCCATTCGGCACGGTCAACTCCCCTGCGCGCACGGAGGAGGGTTTGCTGGCCCCTGCCGCTTGGGAGGTGCCATCCGAGGGGTCGTTCCCCGCCAGTAGCTTCGAGGGTGGGCGGAACCGGGTACGCAGCGTACCCGGTCCAGGGGCCAGCTAGCCGCCGATCACCTCGAACGGTGGCTTGGCGTAGATCAGTTCCATCGAGGTGTGTTTCACACGGGACTCCAACTGAGCCGAGGCGCCGCCGCCTCAGCCGTACTCCATCGTGCCCTTGGCCAACTCCTTCTTGTCTGCATCGAGCAGGCGGTACTCCATCGGAATACGAGCTCCTGACCGATAGATTGTCAGCCCGGCGCCCTTGGCACCGGTGATGCTCATCATGGCCCTCTTCCCTGAGACGCGTGTCCCGACGTGGATGCGCGGATCGATCTCGACCTTCACGTCCTTGCCGGCCAGCACCTCGATTTCTTTAATCTTGTGGGCCGTTCCGGAGACGTGCCAGTTCACGCCCTTCTCCTCGTGTTCGATCCGATAGGTGCGCAGCCTGTATTTTCCGGCCGGAAGGGACCGCGGTTCCGGCTTTGCCTTGCCCTTCGTGTCCCACGAGACGCGGAATGACTTGCCCTGGGCATCTGTGAGGAAGAGATCGCCCCGGGAAATGTTGGAGGTAAGCGTGCCCTCACCCTTCCGCTTGCGCTTTTTCTTGGTCACAGCCGTCGGTACTTCGATCGGCTTGCCTTCCAGATACTCGATCAAGGCCGCACGGGCCTTAGCGGGTGTGCTGCTTCAGGCCGTGTCTTTCACCTGGTTGAGCCAGGCCCGGTCCGTCGGATGCTCCGGATCTGGCGGGAGATGGCACATCGCACACGAACTCTTGAACAGCTTGCCCGCAGCGTCGACATCGCTCGCCTTGGGCGGGTCATCCCCGTTGTCCGGTGCATTGCAGAAGACGCTCGGCAAGAAAACCGCAATGGCTAGGGTTGTCCGGAGCATGGGGGCTGAATGGCTTGAGGTTTTGGATAGAGATTGCAAGACAAGAGTCTCCTTCGAACACCAGCATAGGCGCTACAAGGACCAGTAGGCCCAAAAAATACAGGTAGGCGATGCATGGGTGTAGCAGTGCCTACAGGGCTTCCGAAGTCACGGTCATGCCGCGCAAGGGAGTGCTGCTGGGGATCTCCGGCGCGATCCGATTGGGGCGGCCCTTGCCGGCTCCCTCGCATGGGTTCCCAGGGCGCCGGCGTCGCAGTGGGTTCGTGTTAGGATCGATCCATGGCCAGCAACGAACCAGGCAATCCTGGTGGTAGGTACTTTGCCATTGCCGTGGCAATGGGGATCATCGGCGGGGGTGCGTTGCTGGGAGGGGTCTCTTTGATCCTCGGGCGCAATGCATCGAATCACCTGGCGGATTTTGGACTTCTGTTGTTGATCGTTGCGGGTGTTGCCAACCTGGCAGCCATCGCTATGGGGCTTCGCTTCATGCTCGTTCAAAAGATGTTTCTGTGGTGGTGGCCCATCAGCCTGCTATTAGCAGTGGCCGCCGTGGTCGGTGGTGTGATCGCCCTCAACCTCTGAAGCACACCGAGTCACGGGTCCGCGAAAGCACCTGCAATGCAGGCAAGAAGATCGCACCCGGGGTCACGGCTTGTTCGCCGAGTGGCGATCAGGCTCTAGGGCATGCCGCCAACAATGCCTCCACTGCGGAGGCGAGGTCGGCTGGCCGGTAAGGCTTGGGGATGGACGCCGAGGGCCCAGGGTCTTTCAGATCGCGATAGAACTGGTCATCGTCGAAACCGCTGCAGAAGAGGATTGGGAGGTCGGTGCGGATGCGCCGGATCTTCTCGAACACCTCCCCGCCGCTCATGTCGGGCATGGTGAGGTCGAGGATGATGCATGCAAGGTCTGGAGCGTTCTGCTCAAGGATGCGCACGGCCTCCTTGCCTCCGGTCGAAATTAGAGGGTCGAAACCGGCTCTGAGCAGGACCTTCTCGGCTAGTCGGAGCACGCTTGGCTCATCATCGATCACCAGTATCTTGCCCGAGTGGCGTTCTTCTACCATTGTGGGTGTTGCCGTGGGCTCTTGATCGAGGCGTGGAAGGGGCACGGCAGAGAATGCCAATTGAACCTGGGTGGCAACTTCGGGGAAACTGGTCAAGAGAATGGCCCCTCGGTGGGCCTTGAGGATTCCGAGAACCGCAGAAAGGCCCAAGCCACGACCCGTGGCCTTCGTTGTGAAGAACGGGTCGAAGGCCAACTCTCTCGTTTCCTTGGACATTCCTTTACCATTGTCGGTGACCTCAACCACGACATAAGGTCCGCGTTCAAGGCAGTCGAAGATCGGCGTCCCGCCCTCCGATGGGAAAGTTTCGCAAGAGAAAGTGCGAATCCGAATCACGCCCTTTTCATCTCCAATGGCTTCGGAAGAGTTCGACACTAGATTCAGAATCGCCTGTCGGATCTGGCTCTCGACTCCCCGGAAGGGCGGAAGTTCAGCTTCTAGGTCGTATTCGATAGCACAGTTGTCCTCGAGGGTGGTTTGCAAGAGATCTTCCTCGCTCGCAACAAGTTCGTTGATGTCGATGATGGAATCGCCGAATGATCCCTTGCCAGAGAAAGCCAGCATCTCCTGACACAGCTCAGCAGCGGAGGCTGCGGCTGACTCGATGTCCTCGACTGCGAGCTTTGTAGGTGACCCGTCCGGAAGATCGTCATTCAACAGATTTGCATTCCCGATGATGGGCGTCAGCAGATTGTTGAAGTCGTGCGCTATGCTCCCCGCAAGAAGGCCCAGGCTCTCAACTTTCTGAGCGTGTATGAGTTGACCCCTGAGAGTGTCATTCTCCCTCGAAGAGAGTTCGTGCTCGACGAGCGCCGTCTCCAAGTCCTCATTGGCCTGATCCATCGCCTTGGCGTGATTGGTAGCCTTGACCGAACTGTGGCGGAACGCGGTCAGCACCACCCACAGGGCGCTAAGCCCCAGCACGCCGACGAAGAGGAGCAGGAAGGCCGTGCTTTGCAGCACTGAGTTGGCTTCAGCAATCTCAGGTCCAAGCGCAAGCGTGATGTCGAGCACTCCTCTCAAGTCCCCAACCTGCCAATCGGACTTGGGGGTGTTGGGATGGGCGTTATGACATCGGACGCAAGACGGTCGCATTCTGTCAGCCGTAGCGTAGCGTAGCACCAAGCCGGCGGGCGTTTCCGAGAAAGCGTAGACCGGCGCGCCGGGGTTCTCACTTAGTTCTGACCACGCTCGCTGGCCGAACTTGTCAGGTAGACCTCCTTCCCGTGAAGGAAAGGGATAGGGGCTGTACAACCTGACATCTGTACCAGAGTCACCTGCGGCGATGCGTTCGCCGAGCATCATGCTGAGAGTCGCTGGCAGAGGAATGGACCCGCCGTGCTGCTTGTAGTCGTGCGAAACGACTACGTCCCGCTCAGTCAGCCTCTCTACCACCTCCGACGTATAGAGGGTGCGGAACTCCTTGACCGCGCTTGAGAGTTGCTGCGCGTGACGCAATGCAGACACCTCGATGCTGCGATGGTACGAGCCTGAGACGGACCAAAGCACCAGGGCAATAGACGCCCCACCCAGAATGAGCAGTAGGGGCAGGGGCCGTGCGGTGATGAGGGCTCTGAACTTCGTGGACTTTGTTTCTCTCATGGCGCTCGCAAATATGACCTTAACCTTGGCTGGCGAATACTTGGCCAATCCAACCCATGCCCCTCACGACACCTCAAGGGGGGGGCGTTCGACAAATTCTAGGATCTAGGTCGTTCATTCTCGGCGGGATCTGGCCCGGACGCTGGTCCAAACGGGGCAGTCGCCAGGGCTGATGCTACTTGCGGGTACCGGGAAATCTTGGGCCGCTTCCAAGATAGGGGAACTGGTCAAAGTCAGGACCCTTGCCGGTCACCCGCGGGTCTGCCGTTCCCTTGAGTTCGGCGAACAAGCGCTTGTTCAATGCCATCAGGGTCTTGGCGTAGGCGGGGTCGGCCGCAACGTTGACCAACTGGTTGGGGTCTTTCTTCAGGTCGTACAGTTCGTCGGCGGGACGCTTGCCAAAAGACAGGTCATAGAGCCTGCGGTGGTGCTCATCCTTGTCCCGATTCTCGAATATATAGGTCTTGGTGGGGCCATTGTCACAGTCGGCTAGCCATGCGTTGGGGATGGTGGCCTTCTGGTAGTGAGGAGTTCCGTTGGGCCAGCGATCGGGGAAAAAATTGTGCAGGTAGAGGAAATCATGCGTACGCAGAGCGCGGGTCGGATAGCCCCCATTGTTAGGAGCCTCCTGTCCTGGAACGTGGCGTTCCTTGCCATGTAGCACGTAGCTGCGGTCACTCTCGTCCACCCCCGCCATCAGCGCCAGCAGGCTTCGTCCGCAAACGTCGGATGGAATGGGAACCCCTGCGGCTTGGTAGAAGGTCGGCGCGAGATCGATGAGGCTGACGAAGTCGTTCAGTACCGTGCCCGCCTTCACGTGTGCGGGCCAACGAATAGCCAAGGGCACCCGGGCGCCGCTGTCGTAGTTGTTGCTCTTGCAGCGCGGGAAGGGCATGCCGTGATCGCCGGTCATGACGACTAGGGTGTTGTCCAGCTGTCCGAGCGCTTCCAGGTCGGCAATCGCTTCACCTACAACGCGGTCAAACCGCTGCACCTCGAGGTAGTAGTCCGCCACATCGCCGCGTATCTCCACCGAGTCGGGGAAGTGGGGGAAGAGCTCGATCTTGGAGAGATCCATGCCGCTCTTGGCGCCGGAGTCCTTGACGTAACCACGGTGCGGGTCATGGCTTCCCAGCCAGTAGCACCATGGCTGCCCTTCAGGTACGGATGCAACGAACTCACGCAGGCTCTTGGGACCCGGTGGGCCGGCCGGATGCCGCCCTGCCGTTTCCGTTCGACCCGGTCCCCAGGCCTTGCTTCTCGAAGCTGTTGCGTATCCAGCCGCGGCGAGAATCTCAGGGTAGGTATCGAAGTGGTCGGGCAGGACGCTCCACAGATTGCCAGCACCCTCCAGTCGCCAGTGCCACTGTCCGGTCAGGATGGCCCCTCGTGATGGCGTGCACGACGGGGAGGAGACGTAGGCGTGATGGAAGAGCGCTCCTTCCCCGGCCAGGCGATCGAAGGTGGGAGTCTTGATCACCGCGTCCTCATAGGCACCAGCGTGGGGCCAGCCCCAGTCGTCGGCGATGGCGAAGAGTATGTTGGGTCTCTCGCTGTTGATGTTGGAGACCGGGTTGGCCAAGGCGAGTGCTGCCAGTCCTGCGGCATGAATCAGCCAGGTAGCTTGGATTCTTGTGATCGTGGTCCTCATCCAGAATTCTCCTCGGTGTGCACGACCGGTAACTCTATGGAAATCTGCTCCGGTGGGTGCGGAATTACAGTGGACCCCACCAAGCGCGACCCCCGACCCGCAACTGCCAGGGGAGGCGCCTTCCCTGTGGCCTGTCTTGGTCCGATGCAGGAAGTTGTATTCCTGTCTTGAAGAGTTCCAGGCCCAAAGCAGGGAGTGGGCGAGAAAGGGCGCCCACCTTCTTGTCGGCTGCCTATACTTGCTCCTGCTTCAGGTCCGCTGCCGCAATTAATTAGGCCCTTTCAATTCCGTTTCCTCCTCGATGAAGCTCTCCGCCTGTCAGGTCAGATCCGTAGCTATAGTTGCGGCCGTTGCGCTCGTGTCCCCAACGGTTGCGGCGCCCCAGGGGGGTCAGGTGCAGTGGACCCACCTCTCCAGCACCCTTGGTGACATTCCGACCCCGCCAGGTGGGCCGGATCAAACGGCAGCTCTAGTCGGCGACCTGAACAACGACGGTCAGAATGACTTTATCATCGGGGCGCGTGGGGGGGGCAACTCGGTCGTGGGGTACTTGGGTGCTGGCGCGAGTTGGTCTCTCATAACGATTGAAGCCGGTTTCCTGGCACCCGAAGCCGGAGGAGCCCTCTTTGACATAGACAGTGATGGAGATCTTGACGTTGTGTTCGGTCAGGATTTCTCCGGGCCCAACGTGTGGTGGTGGGAGAACCCATTTCCCAACATCGACCCGTCCGTCCCGTGGGTACGGCGGCTGATCAAGGATTCCGGTGGGAGGATGCATCACGATCAGGGCTTTGGTGACTTCGACGGAGACGGAGCCGCGGAGTTCGCTACCTGGATAACAACCGAGTCCCGTTTACGGATCTATGAAATACCCTCAGATCCGCTCACGAATTCTCCGTGGCCAAGTTTTGTGGATGTGACCTTCTCTGCGGTCAACCCCGAGGGCTTGGATGTCGCGGACATCGACGGAAACGGGACCGAGGACATAATCGTCGGTGGGTACTGGTTGCGTTATGACGGGGCTAAGAACTACACCCCCATGCCGATCGATCCCGGCTACACGTCTGCCCGGACCCTTGCGAGGGACTTCATTCCAGGCGGGTATCTTGAGGTATTTCAGAACTCCGGTGACGGAGACGGGGCGTTCAAGTTCTATGCCTTTGATGGCTCCACTTGGAATTCGACAACTCTGATTCCTTTGGTGCAGCACGGGCATTCCCTTGAAGCTGGAGATTTCAATCGGGATGGCAACTTGGACGTCTTCACAGCTGAAATGGGATCTCCAGGAGCTGGGGCGAACGCACGGATGTGGATCGGGTGGGGGGATGGAACGGGTGGATTTACGCTAGAGGTCATTTCGACCGGGCTCGCGAACCACATGTCACGGGCCATGGATCTCGACGGGGATTCAGACATTGATCTGTTGGTCAAACCATTCAGTTATGGCTCGCCACGCATCGACGTGTTCTTGGCCGAGCCGAACACTATCCCTCTCGACCAGTGGCGAACGCATCTTCTGGACCCTCTTGCGCCTTGGCAGCCCTTCTTCGTTGCGGGCGGAGACGTCGACAACGATGGGCAGCGCGACGTGATTACGGGCGGTTGGTGGTACAAGAACCCCGGAGACCTTTCGTCCTCTTGGGTGCGTAAGACAATCGGGGCACCACTCAACAATATGTGCGTTGTCCGGGACTTTGACGGTGATGGAGATGTGGACATTCTCGGATCCAAGGGAGCCGCGCCTTCGGACGACTTCAGCGAGTTTTACCTCGCCCTCAACGACGGCGTAGGCAACTTCTCGGTTCAGGCCAACGGCTCCAGTTTCCCCGGTACGCAGGATTTCTTTCAAGGCGTGGCCTGCGGCGTTTTTGCGGATGGGGGCCCGACACAGGCCGTACTCTCCTGGCAGGGTGGGGAGTGGGGACAGTCTGGAATTGAGCTCTTGACCGTACCCTCCACGGTCGACTCGACCACGATCCACCCTATCTCGCAGGGGGAGGGGCTCAGTGTTGGGGACATCGACGGGGATGGGGATCTCGACGTCTATCAAGGCACAAGGTGGCTGCGCAACGACGCGGGCACATGGACGTCTTTTCAGTCTTCAACAATTGGGGGTGATAAGACGACGACGGGAACGCCGGATCGTAATCGCCTGGTCGACATGGATCTCGATGGCGACCTGGATGCAGTGGTCGGGTTCACACACTTCAGTGGAGCAACGAATGACCTCTATTGGTTGGAGAATCCGGCAGACCCAACGCAGCTGTGGCCTGTGCACACGATAGGGCAGAACCTCGGCGGTGGCTGGAGTCTCGATGCAGCGGACATGGACCGTGACGGCGATGTGGACGTAGTCTTGGGAGAGCACTGGGGGAATGGTGCCGTTTACGTTTTCGAGAACGACGGATTGGGGGCAACTTTCACCCAACATCTTGTTGACCCTGGTGGTGTAGGAATCGATCACCACGATGGAACACGACTCTTCGATATCGACCGAGATGGCGATCTCGATATCATCTCTATCGGTTGGTACAACGATAAGGTTTGGCTGTTTGAGAATCTCGGCTTCGACAGCACTCAGGGTCCTCCTGCTGCGCCCACCGGCCTCATGGCCTCGGCGTTGACCGATGCCCTGGTCTGGCTCGATTGGGATGACAACACCGAGCCAACTCTCGATACATATTCCGTCTACCGTTCGACGGTATCGGGATTCGTTGCAGACGCCAGCACCCAGCTCGCTTCGGGAGTCAGCACCAGTGAGTACTACGATTCGACCGCTGTCGCCCTCCAGACCTACTACTACGTAGTCACGGCATGGAACACTCTGGGTGGCGAGTCATTGCCGTCGGCAGAGGCCTCTGTGACGATGCCTCCGGACACATCGCCGCCCGTGATCACCACGGTTAGCGCTTACGCACCCAGTCTCGTCAGTATTCTCTTTTCAGAATCAGTCGACTGGGTCACCGCCAGTGATGCAGCCAACTACGCAGTCTCGGATGGCGTGATTGTTTCTGCTGCTTCCCTCGGCCTTGATGGCCGGACAGTGACCCTGACCACATCGACGCTCTCACCGAATACGGTCTACACGCTTACTTTGAATGGCGTGGAAGATCTCGCTGGCAACGCGATCATTCCGAACTCTCAAGCCACGTTCACAGCGGCTATCGGCGTCCTGGCGCATTGGCCATTCGATGAAGGGGCCGGCGCAACGGCTGCCGACACTTCCGGTAACGGTCAGACCGGTACCCTGACGAACGGCGCTTCTTGGACGGCAGGGGCTCGACTCAATGCAGTTGATCTTGATGGGTCCAATGACTTCGTCGATGTGGGGACGATCGATGTCTCAGGCAGCGCCATGACGTTGGCGGCCTGGTTCAATTCGAGTCAGCTCGCGAACACCCCCTCCCACGACGGGCGCATCATCTCAAAGGCGAACGGGACCGCGGAGTCCAAGCACTTCTGGATGTTGAGTACCATTCGAAGCGGCTCAGACACCCGCCTGCGGTTTCGGCTGAAGGCGGGAGGGCAGACAACGACCCTGGTCGCCTCCTCGGGCAACCTGACCGAGAATCAGTGGTTCCATGCAGCAGGCGTCTACGACGGCGCGTCCATGAAGCTGTATCTGGATGGCGTCCTGGTCGGGAGCCTGAACAAGACGGGGGCGATTGCAGTCAGTAGTAGCGTTCCTGCCTGGATCGGCGGCAACCCGACGGATCCCACCATTCGTCCCTGGCAAGGCGCGATTGATGACGTGCGGATCTACGATAGGGCCCTCTCCGCGGCGGAGGTCTTGGCGCTGATCGGCAATGCACCGCCGGTAGCGGTGGATGACACGCTGGTCACCGACGAGGACACGTCGGCCCGCATAGTCCTTCAAGGTTCGGACCCGGATGGTGACGCGCTGACGTTCAGCATTCTCTCAGGTCCCGTGAGTGGCACGCTCTCGGGGGTCTTGCCATCCCTCACGTACGTACCCAACACGAATTTCAACGGCGCCGACGGATTCGTATTCCAGGTTGACGACGGGAAGGGCGGAACGGACGCCGGGACGGTGTCCATCACGGTGAATGCCGTGAACGACTTGCCGGTGGCGCAGGACCAGGGCACGGCGACGGACATGGACGTTCCGTTGGCCATCACCTTGGTTGCGATCGACGTAGAGGGCGACCCGTTGAGTTACGCCATTCGCACGCCTCCGACATCCGGCACCTTGAGTGGGGTTCCTCCGCAGGTGACCTATGCGCCCAACCTGGGCTTCACGGGTGGGGACACATTCACTTTCGTGGCGAACGATGGCATCGGCGATAGCAATGAGGGCACGGTTGTGATCTCGGTGGACGTGACCAATTCCCCACCGGTGGCTACTGATGCCGCGTTGGTCACCGACGAAGACACGCCTTCCAGGATTGTGTTGGACGGAACGGACCCCGACGGTGACCCGTTGACGTTTAGCATCTTGGTGGGACCCACTAGCGGCACTCTGTCTGGCACGCCGCCAGCGGTGACCTATGCGCCATATCCCAACTTCAACGGGGGCGACAGCTTCATCTTCCAGGTGGATGATGGAAAAGGGGGTACGGATTCGGGGACGATCACCGTCACCGTCAATCCGGTAAACGATGCCCCGATCGCGCAGGATCAGAGCGTGGGAGCAACGGTTAATACCGCCCAGGCGATCACCCTCGTTGCCACCGACATTGAGAACGACCCCCTCACCTACAGCATCGGGACGGCGCCTGCATCAGGCACCCTGAGCGGGGCGCCTCCACAGGTGATCTACACGCCGAACCCAGGTTTCATGGGGCAAGACGCGTTCACGTTCACGGCCAGTGACGGACCCGGGGTCAGCAACGCGGCAACGGTATCGATCACAGTCACGCCTTCGATCTTCGCGCACTGGCCTTTCGATGAAGGGACCGGAACCACCGCAGCCGATGTTTCCGGAAACGGCTACAACGGCACTCTGTCCAATGGTGCGGCGTGGACGACGGGAAAGTTGGCGAATGCGGTCAGCCTCGACGGCGTCAACGACTATGTCGACGTTGGGATGATTGACGTTGCGGGCAATGCCATATCCCTGGCGGGTTGGTGCAACTCCAGTCACCTTGCAATCACGACCTATCACGATGGCCGAATCATTTCGAAGGCGACGGGAACAGCCGAAACGGACCATTACTGGATGGTGAGTACGATTAAGAGCGGCTCCAAGTCCCGCTTGCGATTCAGGTTGAAGGCCGGCGGGTCGACTACGACTCTCATCGCCTCATCTGGCGACCTGACCGAGAACCAATGGTTCCATGCGGCGGCGGTCTACGACGGCGTGACCATGAAGCTGTACCTGGATGGAGCCCTGGTCGGAACGCGGAGCAAGGCGGGCAGCATCGCGGTAGGCGGAAACGTTCCGGTCTGGATCGGAGGCAATCCGACGGACCCGTCCGTGCGCCCCTGGCAAGGAGCGATCGATGACGTGCGGATCTACGATCGGGCCCTCACCGCAGGGGAGATCATGGGATTGACGGGGAATGCTCCCCCAGTAGCGGTGGACGATGCCCTGACCACCGACGAGGACGTCATGGCAGGCATCGTTCTCCAGGGTTCAGACGCCGACGGTGATCCCCTGAGCTTCAGTATTCTGTCCAACCCCAAGAACGGCACCCTCTCGGGCGTTCCTCCTACCGTGGCGTACTCGCCCGATCCGGACTACTACGGCGGCGACGCCTTCACGTTCCAAGTCGACGATGGGAAGGGGGGCACGGATACGGGGACTATCACGGTCACCGTCAACCCCGTAAACGACGCCCCGGTTGCTCAGGATCAGAGCGTGGGTGCGAGTGTTGATACGGCTTTGGCGATAATCCTCGTGGCTACCGACGTTGACGGTGATTCCTTGACCTACAGCATCGGGACGGCACCGGCTTCAGGCACGCTGAGCGGGACGCCTCCACAGGTGACCTATACGCCGAACACGGGTTTCATGGGGCAAGACGCGTTCACTTTCACGGCCAGCGACGGATCCGGGGTTAGCAACGAGGCAACGGTATCGATCACAGTGATGTCTGCGATCTTCGCGCACTGGCCGTTTGACGAAGGGACCGGGACGACTGCAGCCGATGTCTCTGGAAACGGCTACAACGGTACGCTTACCAACGGTGCCGATTGGACGACGGGAAAGCTGGCGAATGCGGTCAGCCTCGACGGCGTCAACGACTATGTCGACGTTGGGATGATTGACGTTGCTGGCAGCGCAATGACCTTGGCCGGCTGGATCAACTCCAGCGATCTTGCAGTTTCGCCTTACAACGATGGGCGCATTATCTCGAAGGCGACGGGAACAGCCGAAGCCAAGCACTTCTGGATGATGAGCACGATCAAGAGCAGCTCCAAGACCCGCCTGCGGTTCAGGTTGAAGGCCGGCGGGTCGACAACGACTCTGATCGCCTCGTCTGGCAACCTGACGGAAAACCAGTGGTTCCATGCGGCGGCTGTCTACGACGGCGTCACCATGAAGCTCTATCTGGACGGCGCCACAGTGGGAATCCGGAGCAAGGCGGGCAGTATCGCGACCGACGGAAGTGTCCCGGTTTGGATCGGGGGCAACCCGACTGATCCGTCCGTGCGCCCCTGGCAAGGAGCGATAGATGACGTGCGGATCTACGATCGGGCTCTCTCTGCGGCCGAGGTCGCCGCGCTGGCTGGCGGATAACGGGTCCAGTGGGTCTCTTCCGACGACTTCGGGAGGGTTCTCTTTCAGTCAACCCTCTGGTCCGATTGCGACTCTCCCATCCCGGGCGGTACCATGGGCTCCCGTGCCCGCGACACTCTGGGTGACTCGCGTGGCGGACTCTCCCATGGCTACAAGTCCCGTTGCTCTTCCCGAGCCCTACAGCCCCAAGCATCCCGTGCGCATTGTCACGGCGGCTTCGCTATTCGATGGGCATGACGCGGCGATAAACGTCATGCGGCGAATCTTGCAGGCCTCCGGAGCTGAAGTGATCCACTTGGGCCACAATCGGTCCGTGGCTGAGATTGTCGAGTGCGCCATTCAGGAGGACGTGCAGGGCATCGCGATCACGTCCTATCAGGGCGGACACGTGGAGTACTTCAAGTACATGGTGGATCTGCTCGCCGAGAGGGGGGCCTCCATCAAGGTGTTCGGCGGGGGAGGAGGCACGATCCTGCCCTCCGAAATCGAGGAGCTGCAGGCCCACGGGGTCGAGCGTCTCTACTCACCGGATGACGGCCGCGCCATGGGCCTACAGGGAATGATCAATGATCTGCTGGAGCGCTGTGACTTTCCGGTGGAGCGCACCGTGGATGGCCTTGGGGCCATTGAGCGCGACCCCCAGACCATTGGCCGCCTCGTCACTCTGGCCGAGAACGAACCCGATCGCCTCGACGAGCTGCGCCAGGTCTTGAGCAGTCACGGTCAAGGCGCGAAGACCGCCGTCCTCGGCGTGACCGGTACGGGGGGGGCTGGGAAATCGTCTCTCGTAGATGAACTCGTACGCCGTTACCTGGCGGATTTTGGCGACAAGACGGTTGCGGTGATCTCGGTGGATCCCAGTAGGCGCAAGAGTGGGGGGGCTCTTCTTGGAGACCGCATCCGCATGAATGCGATCCATGACCCTCGTGTGTATATGCGCTCTCTCGCCACGCGTCAGTCGAACCTGGCACTCTCAAAGCACGTCCAGGATGCGGCGGATATCTGCAAGGCGGCCGGGTACGACCTCGTCATCCTCGAGACCTCGGGCATCGGGCAGTCCGACACAGAGGTCGTGGAGCACTGTGACGTCTCCCTGTACGTAATGACGGCCGAGTATGGTGCAGCGACCCAGCTCGAGAAGATCGACATGTTGGACTACGCCGACTTCGTGGCCATCAACAAGTTCGACAAGCGAGGATCTCTCGACGCTCTGCGGGACGTGCGCAAGCAGGTGGGGCGCAATCGCAGCGCCTTCGAGGCGGATCCTGAGAGCCTGCCCGTCTACGGAACGGTGGCCTCGCAGTTCAATGACACGGGGGTCAACTCGCTGTACGTGGCTCTCATGGCGGCGCTCTCAGAGAAGAGTTCGGGGACATTTGAGCCAAACCTCGAGCCGGAGGCTCAGGGAGCCAGCTTGGGATCAATCATCCCGGCGGAACGCGTTCGGTACCTTGCCGAAATCGCGGACAAGAGCGATGAGTATGGAGAATTCACCGCCCGTCAGGTTTCGTTGGCACGGCGCATGTTCCAACTTGCGGGCACCATCGAGCTTCTGCGGACTGGGCAGCTAGATGTCGAAACCGGTGTGGCGCCCGCCCTCGGTGCCGAAGACGGGGATGATGAATCCGTGCGGTCCTTGTTGGAGCACTACGCCGAGCTGCGGGACCGCCTGGACCCCGACTGTCGCCACGCGCTTGAGGGTTGGCCTGAGCAGGTCATCCGCTACAAGGCGGAGCGCTACTCCTACGAGGTGCGCGGCAAGACCATCGAGAAAGACCTGACTACAGAATCCCTGTCCGGCACGGCGGTTCCCAAGGTCTGTTTGCCCCGATCTCGAGACTGGGGCGAGATCCTGGGGTGGATCCTGACCGAGAACGTCCCCGGCGCCTTCCCCTTTGCGGCGGGCGTATTCCCCTTGAAGCGCGAGGGCGAGGATCCGACGCGAATGTTTGCGGGAGAAGGAGGTCCGGAGCGCACGAATCGCCGCTTCCACTACGTCTCTCTCGATCTCCCCGCGAAACGCCTGTCCACTGCCTTTGATTCGGTCACCCTCTACGGAGAGAACCCGGATCGTCGGCCCGATATCTACGGCAAGATCGGTAACGCTGGGGTCTCCATCTGCACGGTGGACGATGCCAAGAAGCTGTACTCGGGCTTCGACCTGGCCGACCCGCGCACGTCGGTGTCCATGACGATCAACGGGCCAGCGCCCATGGTGCTGGCCTTCTTCATGAATGCCGCCATCGATCAGCAGTGTGAGAAGTTCATTCGCGAGCAGGGAAGGGAGGAAGAGGTCGAGGGGCGCATCGAGGCCATCTATGCCGACCTGGGTGCCGAGCGCCCGCGCTACCAAGGGGAGCTCCCTGAAGGCAACGACGGGCTGGGACTGATGCTGCTGGGTGTCTCTGGCGACCAGGTGCTCCCCGCAGAAGACTATGCCCGGATCCGTGCCGAGACTCTTTCAGTCGTGCGCGGCACGGTTCAGGCCGACATCCTCAAGGAGGATCAGGCTCAGAACACCTGCATCTTCTCCACCGAGTTCGCCTTGCGGATGATGGGGGACGTGCAGCAGTCGTTTATCGATAATGGTGTTCGCAATTTCTACTCGGTTTCGATCTCCGGCTACCACATTGCGGAGGCCGGTGCGAACCCCATCACGCAACTGGCCTTCACCTTGGCCAACGGTTTCACCTACGTTGAGTACTACCGCTCACGCGGTATGGACGTGGACGCTTTCGCTCCGAACCTGTCGTTCTTTTTTTCGAACGGCCTCGACCCGGAATACGCGGTTATCGGTCGCGTGGCGCGCCGTATCTGGTCCACGGCCATGAAGCACGTCTACGGTGCCAGCGAGCGCAGCCAAAAACTCAAGTACCACATCCAAACCAGCGGCCGCTCCCTGCACGCCCAAGAGATCGCGTTCAACGACATCCGCACCACCTTGCAGGCGCTCTACGCGCTCTACGACAACTGCAACTCCCTGCACACGAACGCCTACGACGAGGCCATCACCACGCCCACTGAGGAAAGTGTGCGGCGCGCCATGGCAATCCAGCTGATCATCAATCGTGAGCTGGGACTGAACAAGAACGAGAACCCGCTGCAGGGTGCGTTCATCATCGACGAGTTGACCGAACTCGTGGAGGAGGCGGTGCTGACCGAGTTCCGCAGCCTCTCGGAGCGCGGCGGGGTGCTGGGGGCGATGGAGCGCATGTACCAGCGCTCCAAGATCCAAGAGGAGTCCCTGCTGTATGAGACTCGCAAGCACTCCGGCGAGCTACCCGTGGTTGGGGTCAACACCTTCCGCGATCCCAAGGGCTCCCCGACAGTGATCCCCGATGAGGTGATCCGGTCCACCGCCGATGAAAAGGACTACGCCGTGGATTCCGTACACGCCTTCGAGGCCCGCAACGAAGCCCGCGCACCGGAGCAACTAGAGAATTTGCAGAATAGCGCCGTGGAAGGGGGCAACGTGTTCGACACCCTGCTTGATGCGGCGAAGGTCGCGAGCCTTGGCCAGCTCTCCGCAGCCCTGTACTCGGTCGGTGGCCAGTACCGCCGCAACATGTGAGGAAATGGTCGCGCCCTGCGCGACCATTCTCCACCGCTGAAGTCCGCCTCAGTCCTTTGGGTCCGCGAGGCGCTTCCTCTCATCTTCCAGGTCGTCGATCTTCACGCCGTCAGTGATCCACGCGGGAGCAGGCTCTCCCTTCAGATAGTGGCCGAACCACTCCAGAATCCGACGGTGGTAGTCGCGGCGATTGGCATCCTGGCGCAGACCGTGGCCCTCGCCCTCATAGACCAGTAGCACCATCTGCTTCCCGGCTCGGCGAGCGTAGTTGTAGAACTGCGTGCCCTGGTCCCAATCGACGGAGCCGTCGTCATCGCCGAACATCATCAGTATCGGCGTATTGAGTTCATGCACCTTCTCCATGGGTGAGCTACGTCGGTGGGCCTCGGGGTCCTCCCAGTAGGGAACCTCCATCCGACCCTGGCCGGTCTCCCAGTGGCTGGTCTCGGGAAAGCCACCCGACCAGTGGATCTGGCCCATGAAGCTCACGAAGTCGGTGAGCGGCGCCCCCGCAACCGAGGCGGCGAAAATGTCGGTCCGCGTAGGCAGGTAGGCGGCCTGATAGCCTCCCCAGGAGTGCCCGATCAGGCCGACACGGTCAGGATCCACGAGACCCAGTTCAACCACCTTGGCGACGGCGGGCCGCACGGCGTCGAGGGCGCTGGGACCTGGCTCGCGGGCGCGATAGACAATGTCTGGTAGCAGCACGAAGTACCCCGCCTGTGTCCACACGACCTGGTTGTAGTAGTCGGTGTCGCTCGGTCCTCTCCAATTGTGGAGCTGCTGCGACAGCTTCTCGTAGGTGTAGACGATCATCGGGGCACGGACCGAGGGGTCGTGATCAGCGGGATACAGAAGGCACCCCTGAAGGGGTACACCCGCATCGCTGGTCCACTCGACGAGCTCAGCGCGCGTCCAGTGGAACTCGTCGATGAAGTCGTTCGTTGTGGAGACCTGCCTGGACGGAGCGAGGTCCGCGTCGGAGGTGAACCAGTCGGGGGAGTCGTCCCGGGCGCCGATACGGAAGGCGTAGACATCTGCCTCCTTGGCCTTGCTCAGGCCGCTGACGCCCTTGGGTAGATCAAGCAAGGCCCGTGCGGACTCCTCGCCCGGATCGAGGCGCGAGTAGCCTTGCCGCTCCGTCCAGTCGCCGCGGACGTGGAAGTACATGGGTTTTCCACGGTCATGTGCCTGCTCGTCGGGATCGAGATCGAGGAGCCGGTGGTGGCGTTGACCCTCAGCGCCACGTGTCAGGCGCTTACCGCCGCTGCCATCGAGGGCAACCTGCCAGACGTCGAAGCGGTCCCGGAGCAGCACCGCCGCGTCGTCTTCCAGCCAACCGCTGACTCCGTAGGGTGGGCGGAGGTCGGTGGGGGTGTCGTACTCGGTGTTGCCGAACTGTGCCTCGACATTCTTGGTCAAGGCCACGTGGCTGGCCTCGACCAGATCGTCGGCCCAGTAATCCGTGCCGTCGAATGAGAGGATGTACCGGCCTCCCGTGCTGGCCCAGGAGTGCCGCACCCTCTCCAGGAGCATGTGGCGCTCGCCGGTTTCGGTGTCGGTGATCCACAGGTCATGGTACGGGCGGCCGAACATCTCACCCCAGGCGTAAGGGGCGGTGTCCCGCTCCAGTGCACGGTCCCAGCCCTCAAGGAGCTCGTGCCGGTTCAGCAGATCTTCTGCGACGCGCACGAGGCGATCGCTCTCCAAGTGCCAGACCGCAGTCAGCGTGCGGCTCGAGCTGCGGCCCTGCGAACTCTTCTGCTGCGGGTAGATGCGCAAGTCATCGCTGTGCCAGACCTGCAGCCCGGGGAGGTCGAGGTCTTTGTCTTTCGACTTGTCAGGAGCCGCATCTTCGGTATCTGTGTCTTCGGAACCGTTCTCATCCTCCTCATCAGGAGCTTCAGGTTCCTCGCCCGTGTCGTCAGCGTCATCCACTTCGCGCTCTTTCAAGCCCACCGAGATCCTGCTCCCGTCCTTGGACCAGCGTGGGCCCCCGGAATTGGAGACGAGCATATTGGCCTCAAGTCCGGCTGCGGAGGGATCGAGTACTCGCGGTGCATCGGATGAGTTCTCGACGTCAAGCCACGCCAGAGCGACGTACTCATTCTCCTCTTCGTCCTCACCCTTCTTCTCTTTCTTGTCGTCGTCTCCCTCTTCCTCCCGGAGCACGCTTCGAAGCACTGCGAGGTCCGAGGATTCTTCGCGCCAGCGCAGCCCGGAGTACTCGGACTTGGAGGCATCCAGATTGCGCACCCGATTGCTCTCGGCCTCGACCACCTGCACGCCATTGCCTGCGTCCGAGCCGGTCTTCATCGCTATGGCCAGCAACGGGGCCACCTCACACCAGGAGAAGGAGTCGACGTTGCCAAGCGTCAGCTCACTGTCCCGCTCAAGGTCGAGGATGCGGAGATCGGTACCCTTCTCATCCGCGCCTTTTGCCGGGTAGCCATGCAGGGCGAGGAACCGGCCGGATTCATCAAAGGTGAACCGTGCAACACCCGGAAACTCGCGTTGATCACCGTTGTCCAGATCACGCAGAACACAGTCAGACCGCACGGGTTCTTTCTTGTCACGCAGTTTCTTGGCCTCCTCGTCCGAGACGCCCGAGGACCACGCCACCCAAGCTCCATCGGCTGAGAACGTGGCCCGGCTTGCCCAGGGAAGCACCGCCGTCTCGATGGTGTCGTCGGCCAGGGACAGAACGTGGAGCTCGCGCGTCTTGTCGACGCGGCTGACCTCATAGGCGAACCAGGCGCCATTCTCGGAAAGCGTTCCGCCGCGCAGTGATTCGAATTTTCCGTAATCGGCAGGCTCGACGAATCGCGGCCCCGCGGGGTCAGATGATTCAGGCGTTGTGGCCTCGGGTTCGTCCTGTTGGCTCGCAGCGGTTTCCGGCTCGACTGAGTCGGACTCCTGCGGCATTCCCGCGCAGGCGCAGTCCAGAATCAGCGCGGCCAGGGTGATTGTGATGGCGGGACAGGAGGGACGTTGGGTATGCATGGTTGGCGTATGATAGCCTCCGATTCCCACAGCGGGTTCCCAGATGATGACCCCCGGCTGTGGCCTCTTCATGACGACAGTTCCAATCGTTTTCCGCCGCAACAGGATGAGGTAGCCGTGAGCGCTCAGCCCTCTGATGGGGAAGAGATGTTCCCGCCCGTGACTCGCTCCCAGTGGCGCGAGCGCGCGGGATCGGAGACTTCGCCCGGCGCCCTCTCCACCCGGGAGGACCGGCCGGTGGGCGTACCCCTGGGCGGGCGCTACTCCAGGGGCTGGCTGCGTATCGCCGCCCTGCATGGAGATGCGTCTGATGCTGAGTCCGTACTAAGCCAAGGCAGCGAGGGCCTCGAGCTCTCCTGGTCCGCGGGTTGTTTCGATGGGCTTGCCGAGGTTAAGCCTACGACCCCGATCGTGATGCGATCCCACGGTGATGGCCTGGCCGTGCTGGATGCGTTTGGAATGTGCTCGGGGATACTGCACATGGGTTTCGATCCCCTGGGCAGTCTGGCCAGGGACGGTTATGAGTCTCCGGAGTGGGACGGATATCTCCAGCAGGTGCCCGGTGTGGTGCAGGCCGGAGCCCAGCGCCAGCCATCGGGGCGCGCGCTGCGCTTGGACACAGGCTCCTGGCAGGGGGCGGGTGCGAACCTCTCACTGGATCTGGCCGCAGGCATCACAAACCTATTGGAGACCTTGCGCGCCGCAGAGGCAGGCGGAGTGGGGCCCGATGCCGTGGCCAGCCAACTCGTCGTCGCCGTGGCCGTCGGGCCCGACATCATGGAGGAGATCGCGCGCTTGCGTGCCTTGCGTGTGTTGATCGAGCGCGTCATGCGGGCCGCGGGAGTGGCCTCACCTGCGCCCGCTTGGATTCACGCCAGAGGAGCGCTATCGACCCACTCCCTGCTGGATCCCATGACGAACGCCCTGCGGGCCACGGACCAGACCATCGCTGGCGTCTTGGGTGGTGCCGATGCGATCACGACCGCGGCCTTCGATGCCTTGGCGGACGAACCCGGCTCAATGGGCGCCCGCCTGGCTCGTAACACACAAAGCGTCCTCGCATTTGAGAGCCACCTGGCCCGCGTGGCTGACCCGGCAGCCGGAAGCTACCACCTGGAGCGGCGCACCGAAGAGTTGGCCCGCAGCGCGTGGGAGCACGTGCGCGTAATCGAGGAGCGCGGTGGTGCAGCCGCCTGCTTGCTGGATGGTTGGTGGCACGACCAGTTGGACGCAATCTGGAAGCAGACCCGCGAGAGCTTCGAGGAAGGTGAGGCTCACGTACTCGGCGCGAGCCAACATCCGGGTGAGGACGTGCTGAGCACAGGCATGGCTGCAACCCACGGCCCGGATCGAGCCATCCGGCCTCTTCCCCTCCGGCGACCCGCCGAACTCTTCGAGAGCTAGCGGCCCTTACTTGTCTGTCTCTGACGCGCGCGCCGCGCGGAGGGCTTCGAGATCTTTCTTGGCTGCCAGGGTCTTGGGGTGATCAGACCCAAGGGACTTCTGGAGGCCCTCGACTGCTCGCAGCAGGAGCGGCTCAGCTTCATCAGGCCTACCTTTCTGGAGGAGGATGCTGCCCAGTAGCCCCAGGGACGTATGAGTCGATGGATGGTCAACGCCCAGGGCATGCGAGTTTCCCTCCGCCACCTCTCTCATGATCTGCTCCGCTTCGTCCAGCTTCCCCTGGGCCCAGATCAGGCTGCCCAGGTTGCTCTTTGCCAGCAGAGTGTCCGGATGTTCAGCGCCCAGGGATCGGAGGCGGATCCGTACCACGTCACGAACTAGCGGTTCCGCCTCGTCAAGTTTGCCCTGGGCCCAGAGTAGGCCGCTCATGTTTCCAGTTGATATCAATGTGTCCGGGTGCTCGGCCCCGAGAGTGCGGAGCCGTATCTCCAAGACTTCGCGTAGCATCGGCTCTGCCTCATCCAGCTTGCCCTGACCATGGAAGAGGCTGGCCAGATTGTTGATTGCCAGCAGTGTGTCCGGGTGCTCCGCCCCCAGCGTCCGTCTTGTGGCCGCCAGCGTCTCTCGCCATGAGGTCTCCGCCTCGTCGAACTTGCCTTGATGGTAGTGCACCAAACCCAGGTTGTTGAGCGAGAGCAGCGTCACAGGGTGATCGTCTCCCAGACTCTGTCGCTGGCCCTTGAGGACCAGTTGCATGAGTGGTTCCGCTTCGGACATCTTGCCCTGGGCAAGGAAGATGCCAGCCAGATTGCTGAGTGAAACCAGAGTATCGGCGTGCCCCTCACCCAAAGTGCTTCGTTGACCCTCGACCGCCTCGCGCAACAGTGCCTCTGCCTCGTCGAAGATGCCTTGTGTTCCGAACAGTAGACCCAGGTGGTTTGCCGCACTCAGGGTGTCAGGGTGCTCCTCGCCCAGGGTGCGACGCAGTGTCTCAAGAGCCTCCCGCATCAGAGACTCGGCCTCGTCGTACATCCCCTGATCCTTCAGGAGATTGCTGAGATTGGCGATCGAAGTCAGTGTGCTGGTGTGCTCGTCACCCAGCGTCCGCCGGCAGACCTTCAATTCCTCGCGCCAGAGTTGTTCTGCTTCATTGAACTCACCGACGGAGTAGCACACGGTGGCGAGGTTCCCGATTGCCGTCAGGGTGCTGGGGTGTTCATCTCCCAATTCTCGCCTTGAGATCGCGACGGCTTTTTTCTGGGGGTCCAGGGCTTTGTTCACAAGTCCAAGCCGGATCAAGGTTATCGCTACAACCTCCAGGAGCCGCGCCTGAACCAGAGGCTGATTTTCGAATTCTTCCAGCTCCTCAAGCGCTCGCTCGAAGACCTCCTGGTCGAGTACACCAAGCGCCAGACCCGTGAAGTCCGCACCATCCAACAGTCCCTTGAGTGTCTCCTGTTCCTCGGCCAACACTTGCTGCTCCCGCCCGGCCTGCTCACCAGCGGCACGTGCTCGCTCAAGCACCATCGTTCGAATGGTCTGCCCCATGGCCTCGGCATCCACTCCCGCGAGCTGGCTCGCTTGGAACTCCGACACTTGTTGCAACTCCTCGGCGCGCTTCTCGGCTTGATCGCGCTGTGCGGCCGCCTCCGCCCGCGCGGACTCTGCTTCGCTCCGCTCTGCGCTGAGGTCATCGTTCGCCCGCACCAGCTCGTCGGCCCGTCGAATGGCCAGCGAGGTGCTGGCCTCAGCCTCGGCGGTCTTGGCCTCCAGCTGTTCGTTGGCCTGGGCGAGCGCGTCAGCGCGCTGCGTCGCCAACGAGGCGCTGCCCTCGGCCTCTGTGGTCTTGGTCTGCAGCTGCTCGTTCGTCTCGGCGAGGGCGGTCCGCTTGAGGTTCAGTTTCCAAGCCAGCACGGAAATGGCCACCAGCGCCACCACTCCCACTCCACCCGCCACGCTCTTCGTCGGGTTGCGCCTCGACCACTTCTGCAGCCGCACTAGGGCTCCTGAAGGAGTCGCCAGGATCGGTTCATGGGCCAGATGTCTACGCAGGTCCGCCGCAAGCTCCTCCATGGTCTGATATCGCCGCGCCGGTTCCTTCTCCATCGCCTTGCCGCAGATCACCGCCAGATCTCGTGGCGTCCGTGAGCGGATGTTGCGCGGGTCGGGCGCCTCTTCCCAGAGGATCTTGCGCGCCACCTGCTCGCTGGTGTCCCCAGAGAAGGGCCGCACCAAGGTCAGCATCTCGTAGAGCACCACTCCCAGACTGAAGATGTCGGTCCGGTGATCGATGCCCACGTGCTTCAAGGCCACCTGCTCGGGGCTCATGTAGTAGTACGTGCCCGCAACCTCGCCGACCACCGACAGGGACTGCTCGTGTATGAGCTTGGCCAGGCCAAAGTCGGTCAGCTTGGGACGGTCGTCGGGAGTCACGAGGACGTTGCTCGGCTTGATGTCGCGGTGGATCACCCCGGCGACGTGCGCTGCCTCAAGGGCATCGGCCAGCTCGGCGACGAACCCGGCTACGTGCGCGTAGTATTCCAAACCCACCTCTTCAGTCTCGCGCCAGCCGTCCAGCGCGTGTCCCAGGTCGCAGTTCTCCTGCACCAACTCCATGGCGATCCAGTGCACACCCTCCGTCTCGCCCGTGCCGTAGACCGCGACGATGCCGGGGTGGGCCAGCTTGCCCCCTGCGCGGGCCTCGCGAGCGAAGTAGTCCAGGTTCCGGGTGTCGACCCGCTCCGGGAGCAGGACCTTCAGCGCTACCCGTCGGGAGAGGGAGAGCTGCTCGGTCTCCCAAACCTCACCCATGCCCCCGCGGCCGATGCACTTCACCAGGCGGAAGTCCCCCAGGATGCGACCCTCGGCCAGATTCCAGGCCCCGTGAAGGACCGTTTCAGGCCCGTCGTCAGCTCGGAACAAGGAGACCTGTGTCGGTTTCTCGGCCAGGACATCGGACGTTCGGGCCTTCTCCAACCGACGCAGCTCGCCGGCCTGATCCGGATTCTCAGCGCACATGGACTCGAAGTCCGTAGCCTCACCACGCTCCAGGCGTGCGAGGTAGTCGTCAAAGAGGGTGGAGGGGGGCTTCAAGGAGACTTGAGTAGCGGGCGTACTCGGACTGAAGATGATACTACTCCTTTGCATTCTCCCCGGACCTGAACTGAGGGAACCTCCTAGAGCCACAGGGCCGCGAGCCTCTGCGCGCGTGCATGCCCATCTACCCGCAACCACGGGCGAGTCCCGGATAGGAAGTCAGCCTTGCGTGGGCCCGGAGCCCTACTCTTGGTCCAGAGGGGACCGAGAAAGTTTGCGATGATGACCGACTCGGTGGTGGCGCCGATAACCGTTACGATAGCCCCGTGAACCCACTTCGAACCCGACTCGCTCTGGCCTGCCTTCCTGCTCTTGGTGTTTGCACCTTGGCCGCGGCGCAGGTGCCAGCACTGAAGCGTCCCAATGTGGTCGTGATCACCCTGGATACCATGCGCGCAGATCACATGGGGTGTTATGGGTACTTCAGGAAGACCTCGCCCAATCTGGATGAACTGGCGGCTTCATCGGTTCTGTTCGAACGCTGCTTGGTCCCGATGTCCACCACCCTGCCGAGCCACACCTCCATGTTCACGGGCGTCTGGCCAGCCGAGCATGGCGTTCTGGCCAACGTCAAGAAGCAGTTCATCTACGAGCGTGACCCATCGCTCGTCACTCTGGCTGAAAGTTATGAAGCGGCTGGCTACAGGACGGGGGCCTTTGTTAGTGCGTTTCCCCTGCGATCCGAGGCAGGCCTCGCCACCGGATTTGAGATATACAACCAACCCACGCGCAGCAAGGAGCGCGACGCGGCACAGACCACACGTCATGCCATGGCCTGGCTCGAGGGGCTTGGGCAGCAGCCTTTCTTCCTCTGGGTGCATTACTTTGATCCTCACGGTCCGTATCTCCCTCCCAGTCCCTACAACGAGGCCTTCAAGACCACAGAGGAATTGCGCCAGTGGTTAGGTGACAGGGCCGTGGCCCTGACGGTCTTCCGTAGCAAGGTCAAGCGCACCGAACAGGGGCACAAGGTGAACCTGCTCAGCAGTGTCAACCAATACGATGGTGAGATCGCCTTCATGGACCACCACATCGGGGTGTTGCTGGATCATCTGAAGGAGGCCAACCTGTGGAACCGCACGGTAGTGGCCGTCATGGGGGACCATGGAGAGGGTCTGAACCAACACCGGGAACCTGGCCACGGGTTTTCGTGGGATGAACAGGTACGCGTGCCCTTCTTGCTCAGGGCCCCCGGCCTGGACCCGCGCAAGGAGAGCCGACTGGTTTCGGCTACCGATCTTGGCCCCACCTTGTTCGGGTTGACGAACCTGCAGGATTCCGAACAGAAGACCGCGTACGAACTGCGGTCACGGGGGTTCGACGTCTTGCACGACTCCTTCGAGCCTCGGCCCCTTCTGGTTCAAAGCTCGGCTCGAGCGGAGCTGACGGAGCATAGGTCGGAATTGGGTCTCACTACGGGCCGCTGGAAGTTCATGCATCGTTCCGACGGCGGATCATCGTTGTTTGACTTGGACCGTGACCCCTTCGAGTTGCACGACGTCGCGGTGCTCTATCCCACGAAGGTGGTGGAGCTGTCCGCCGTGGCCGAGCGCTTGCTGGCTGAGCAGACTGCGCGTGGTCAATCCAAGAGTCGTCCCGCCACGGAAGAAGAGCTCGACTCCCTGCGTGCGTTGGGATATGGCGGGGACGACGACTGAACCACTCGTGGGCTTCCGCCCACACGAGCCTCCGGATTCGCGTCAATCTCATGCCCATGTCACTCTCTCGTCTCGCGCTTGCCCTTCTGCTCGGTTCATTGGTTGGCTCCTGCGGCCTGACCCCCGATAGTCCGGGGATCGAAGCCGCCTCCCTGTTTGGCCGCCCCCTGGAACGAATCGTCCCAAAGGGCGATCGGCTCGAACGCCTGAAGGGAGATCTGGCGCAGGCCAGGTCGCTTTGGAACGCAGGACCCAGCGAGGCCAACGCCATCTGGGTCGGTCGCCGACTGGGCTACCTCGGGCGCTACTCGGAGGCCATTGAGTGGTTCACGGCAAGACTGCGGGAGTTTCCGGATAGCTACCGCCTGCTGCGCCATCGCGGTCATCGCCACATCAGTCTGCGCGAATTTACCCGTGCCGAGGCGGACCTCACCCGCGCCTGGGCTTTGGCCCGGGACCATCCCAATCGCATTGAGCCTGACGGTGCGCCCAATGCCTTCAACATTCCTCGCAGCACCGACCACGGCAACATCCTCTACCACCTGGCGCTTGCCATTCATCTGCAGGGGCGCTGGGAAGAGTCCGCCAACGCATGGACTGCTTGTCAGAAGGCGGCCACCAACGATGACAGTCGCGCCTCTGCCTTGAACTGGCGCTATCAGGCCCTGATGCGTGCTGGTCGTTCCAACGAGGCGCGGGAGGCGGTGGCCAGGGTCCGACCTGATTGGGACGTGATCGAGAACCACGCCTATCTCGACCTGTGTCTGCTCTACGCGGGTCGCTTGGACCTCTCTGACGTCGTTGGCTCCGAGTCAGATGCCATTCAGGACGTCACTCGCCGCTACGGCGCCTCCGCCTGGCGCTACGCCAACGGCGACGTGGAAGGAGCCCGAGCGGACTGGAGTGCGTTGGTCGAATCAGGTCCCTGGAACGCGTTCGGGGTGATCGCGGCGGAGGCGGACCTGGCGCGGCCGCCCGAAGAGTGAACGCGCAGCAATCAGCGCGTGGGCACACACGCGCCTTCTCCGCCGCAACGGCTGCCTAGGTGCGCCTCATCCCCCGGAGTGCACCTTCCGACTAGCTACTGAAAGGTGATCGTGATCCCGTCCGAGAAGTTGGAGGTCACGGTCGGGTTCTTGTCACGGAACCAGCAGGTGAAATTCCACGTTTCGCCGGCAAGGACCTGGTAGGGGCCTGACGGGCGCGGCAGGTTTGACAGATCGACGGCAATCGAAAGGACACCGGTAGAGCCTGAATTACCGAGCTGTTTGCTGTGCCGGCCGATTGACCCGCCGAGGCAAAGGTTGCCTTGGCTGCCGCCCGGGAATGGGATGAAGCCCTGCGTATTTGAGTTCAGGAAGTAACCGAACTGGTTGAGAGGCAACTGGCTCACGGTGAGCGTCAAATTGTTCGCTGCAACGATCGTGGAGCCCGTGGCTGAAATTACCGCCGATTGGCCGCTGGAGTTAGTGTTGGCGGGGCCGCAGTAGTTAGTGCCGATGGCGCCGCCGCCCTCCCACTCGACGAGGTAGGAGTCCGTCCAGCCGCCGCCGGTATTGTTGGTGTCATTCCACTTGCTGTCCTTGAACATCTCGAGGTAGTCCTCAGGGCCGCCATTGGCAGCCGTGTCGTTGGGTTCGCCCGCGGCCCAGTTCGTGAACGTGAAGGCCTCACCCGTGACCCAAGCCCAACCGCTGGCGGGCTCGGAGTAGTTGGGGTCGGCCTTGTCATGAAAGCCGCCGAGCCAGGGGCGTGAAATGAACAGGTTCGCCATCACAAAGTCCAACTCTGCCTGGCTCGTAATCGTGGCCAGGTGGCCGGGGGTGCCGCCGAACATCTGATTTTTCGCGTCCGCATCTGCATCCGTCCAGGCCAATTGCGATGTGATCACATCGTAGGTATTCCCGGTGTTCGGGTCGGTGACCTGTGCGAATGCGGAACTGGTGGCGAGGAGCGCGCAGCTCGCGAGGATTGCAGGGCGAAGGTTCATGGTGAAATTAAGTGGGGGGATCCAGTGGGGCGCCTGAATCAATTCGGGTGTGAATCGACGGCAAAGCCCCACATTCGTGAGGGTTCAGGTGACAGGAATTCAAATGCGAACTCGACCGGCGAGCGAGTCGCGAACATGCTCAATCCTAAAACACGGGGGGATTTGGGGGTGGGCCCTCTTCTCCTGCAGGCCCTTGTGGGCGGCCTGCCCTACCTTGCGGGTCATGCTGCGACCTTGACCTGGGGTCGGAGGGCCTCGATCCGGCGGTATCCGCCCTAGGACCCCGAAACTAGACGGCCGGTCAGCCGGGACGCTGTGCCAGATCGGGGTTCTTTCGCCCCATGTAACCATGGCGTCCCAACAGGCTCTTCGGACCCTGCGTCGTAAACGAGGTGGGCGCTGCTGCCGGACCGTTGTCCGTGGTTTGGGTGTAGGCCCAGTCGGCGCGATAGCTAAAAGGGTGCTCGCCATGCTTGCCGACAAGCTTCTTCCAGATTGCGCGCGCCTCGGCGTGTTGGCCCAAGTGGAAGAGTGCGATCCCCAGGAAGTAGCGGGCCTCGGGCGCGCGGGCTCCTTCCTCGGAATGTGCAGCCAGCCGATCGCGCATGGTCTTCACATCGCCGCGAGCGAATGCGATCAAGCCAAGCTCGAGCGCGACGTCATCTGCGCACGCGTCCGAATCGAGTTCTCCCAGGACCTTCTCGGCGTGGTCGAGGTCGCCGGCGCGGCGGGCGACTTGCGCGATGAAGAGACTCTCCCGGGCATTCCGTGGTTCGGAGAGCAACGCGATTGCCGCATCATCCTCTCCGAGATAGTGGTGCGTACGGGCTCGAGCAAGACGCGGACGCTTGCCTTCACCATCAGATAGCCCGGCGTACTTCGAATTCTGGCGTAGGACGTCGCGTAGAGCACCGAGCATCTCACCCTCGCTCGCGTAGTTGCTGGCTTCCCCAAGCAACTCTCCATCGGCGGTAACGAACAGTACCGGTGGTGTAGGCACCCTGCTTCCACCCAGTTCGGGTTTCAGTTTGGTTACGAAGCTCTTGGCGGCGGCATCACTGGCGGGGCTCTTCGGAGACAGATCGAAGTAGATGGGGATGAACCGTTCGTTCAGGAGGCCGACTACCCTCTCATCGGTGAAAGGCCCCGACCGGAGCACCTCCGCCGCAGGTCACCAGCACCCCGTAACGGTCGTGCCAAATGCGACCGGCTTGATGGCCAGCAAGCGGCCTTCCTCACGCGCTCGTTTTTGTGCAGCCTCGAAAGGGAGGGCCCACTCGATACCCGTGCGGTCGAGAGAGACAGGGTGTACAAGAGCCGGGTCTTGGGGAAGGAACAGAAGGGCAAGGCTGGCTATCAACATGACAGGATTCCGCTCGCACGGGCTACGAGAGGCTCTATGGGGGTCGATTCGAGGGGGACGGCGTCGGAGAACGTGTATCCTATGGGAAGGGGCACTCTTTCCGCCAAGATCCTGCCTTGCGGGACCCCACCACGGAGGCCAGCCCAATGGCGCAAAGCCACTGGCGGGGATATTTTGACTCCCATGAAACACTCCACCGCTCTGTTCGCGCTCGTCCCGCTCCTGCTTGGGGCTCACATCGCTTGCGCCTCTCCGCATGCAGTACTCGTTCCGGTGCAGGATTTCGACGACTCGCTGCGTGTCGGCGATCCCGAGGGCGCTCAGGCCTACGGCGTGCCGTTCTTTGCGGCAGCACGCTACAGCGAAGACATTACGGACCCTGCCGGTGTATTGGGGCAGGCGACGGGTTCGCGCATGGCAACGGACGTGGAGTTGCGCGCTTGCTTTGAGGCTTGGGCCGCCGAGAGCGCACGGCTCGTCCTCGTCGAGCACGGCACCAGCCACGAGGGTCGCGCGCAGTACCATGCCGTGATCACGAGCCCCAAAAACCACGAGAGGCTCGAGGCGCTACTTGCCGACAATGCGCGCCTCTTTGATCCGCGCGGCTTGAGCGTGGATCAGGGCAGGGCCGTACTCGAACGCGCTCTCCCCTTCGCTTGGATGGGCTACTCCATCCACGGCGATGAGACCTCCGGCTGCGACGCCTCCCTGGCCCTCGCCTACCGCCTCGTCGCGGGCACGGATCCCGCAACGCTCGCGATGCTCGACGAGGTTGTGACGGTCATCGATCCCATCATGAACCCCGATGGTCGTCAGCGGATTCTCACCCAGTCGCATCAGATGTCGGGCTACACGAAGTCCCTCGACCACTCGGGGCTCCTGCGCGGTCGCTGGCCAAGGGGGCGAGGCAACCACTACCTCTTCGACATGAACCGCGACTGGATCGCGGGCACCCAGCCGGAGACGGTCGGGCGCTGGGGAGCGATCCTGCGCTACCACCCGCAGCTCCTTGTGGACGCCCATGAAATGGGTGGGCTGGACACCTACCTCTTCTATCCCCAGGCGGATCCCCTCAATCCCCACTCCCCCGCCGATCTGAGTGGGAGCCAGAAAGTCTTGGGTGGCGCCATTGCCCAGGCGTTCGACGCTCACAGCTGGGACTACTACACCCGTGAGTGGGCAGATGGCTGGGCTCCGTTCTATTCCGATGCGTGGGCGGGCCTCACCGGTGCCATCGGAATTCTCTATGAGCAGGGTGCTGTCATTGGAAACCCATTGCGCCGAGCCTCCGGGACTGTGCTGACCTATCGCGAGTCGGTTCACCATCAGGCCGTCGCCTCCTGGGCTTGCCTTGAGGCTCTGCGTGAGAATGCCGACTGGTTCCTGGGGCGCTTTCTCGCTGACGCGCGCCGCGTCGTAGCCGACCCACCGGGTGGCTCCGACGTCTTCGTCGTTCGGCACGATGGCAACACGGCCCGCACTTCCGAGTTGGTGCGCATCCTCGTCGGGCAGGGGATCGAGGTGGAGCGATCCCTTGAGGAGTTCTTCACGACCGGAGCCACTGACCGCTTCGGAGCGGTCTCGGCCGAGTCGGTTTCCTCGCCCGCCGGCAGTCTGATCATCCGTGCGGCACAGCCGATGGGCCGCGCCGTCCGTGCCTACTGCGAATTCGACACGAAGCTCACGGTCGAGGCTCTGCAGTCCGAGCGCGAGTCTCTCGAGCGCAAGAATGAATCGAAGATCTACGACACGATGGCCTGGTCCTTGCCCCACGCGCTCGACCTGGACGCTCTCTGGGGTCAGCTTGCTACTGATGTCCGCACCGAGTTCATCACGGAGCTTGCAGGTGCGGCAGGCGGCGTCGTCGCTTCGAGTGCTGAGGAGACGCCCGTTGCCTGGGCTGTCGACGCCACTACGGACGACGCCCTTGTCTTCGCCGTGCGAGCGATGGACTCAGGTCTGCAGGTGCACGCCTCCGACAAGGCGTTCACCAGCGCCGGTGTTGAGTTCTCCCGGGGCTCGTTGCTCGTTCGCAGGCACGAGAACGATGTCGTTGATGTCGACAGCCTTGTCGCAGCGGCAGCCGTGTCGGCTGGCATCCGCGCCCACGCTCTCACTACCGGCCTCTCGGCCGATGAGGGGCCGGACCTCGGTGGGGGGCACTTCCACCTCCTCACCCGCCCGCGCGTTGCGATCGTAGGCAATGCGCCCACCTCTTCGGACACCTTCGGGCACCTCTGGCACTACCTCGATACGCGGCTCGGGCTCGTGCACACCATCCTCGATGCCCAGTCCCTCTCCTCCGTTGACCTGCGCCGCTACAACGTCCTCGTCCTGCCCCCCGGTGCCGGCGCCATTGCCTCGGACCAGGCCGAGGCCCTTGAGACCTGGGTCCGCGCGGGTGGGACGCTGGTCGCCTGCGGGAACACGGCCGCCTCACTCACGTCCGAGCGCGCTGGACTCTCCGCCGTGGTTCTTCGACGCCACGCTCTCGAGGAGCTCGAGAGCTACGCCGCCGTCGCCGAGCGTGAGCGCAGGGCCTGGGGCGTGACGGTGGATGCCAAGGGTATCTGGTCTGGCGCCGCTGTTGAGGCCTCGGCCCCGAAGGAAGAGGAAGAGGAGGAGTTCATTTCAATCGCCCACGTCGAGGGCGAGTCCGCAGAGGATCGCGATGCCTGGATGCGCCGCTTCTCTCCCCGTGGGGCCATGCTCCTCGGAGAGGCCCGCTCTGAGTCGTGGCTGACGGTGGGCGCTGGCGCACGGGTGCCGGTTCTCTTCGGCGGTTCCTCGGTTTACCTTCCCCCTGCTGGCGTTGAAACCGCCGTGCGCTTCTCCCCAGCCAGACACGTTCGCCTCTCCGGCCTGCTCTGGCCAGAGGCGGCAGAGCGAGTCGGCGACTCGGCATGGCTCACACGCGAGTCGATGGGGGATGGACAGATCATCCTCTTCACCTCGATGCCAAGCTTCCGCGGGTTTCACTTCGCGACCGCCCGCTTCTTCGGCAATGCTGTGGTCCTCGGCCCAGGCCTGGGCGCCAGTGCGCCCCTTCCCTGGTAGCGGATTACTAGGCCTTGCCCATGCGGGAACTAAGCCTGCGCGGGCGGATTGGCGTGCACGGGGACTCTGTGGGTCTCCCCGATTGTGGCGGCCTTGGTTGGCGCAGTACTATGCTCCTCCCGAAGCGGCTCGCCGGGTAACCTGTCGGGTCAGGTGAGCCTGCCACGACCACGATCTCCCCGCCTTACCGCATCACCTCAGCCGAGCCTTCCCCGTGACTCTGCCTGACTACTCCAAGCTGCAGTTCGACGACCTGCCCACGGGGTCGGGCACGGGGTCGGGCGATGCCACCAGAACCGGAGGCTCGGGCACGGACACTCCCGAGGGCATTCACCTCGATCCGGTCTACGGCCCCGAGCAGGACAGCCTGCCACACCTGGGCAGCCTGCCGGGCTTCGCGCCCTTCGTGCGCGGGCCCTATCCCAGCATGTACGTGGGCCGGCCCTGGACCGTGCGCCAGTACGCGGGCTTCTCAACGGCCGAGGCCTCCAACGAGTTCTATCGCAAGAACCTCGCCGCCGGACAGCGGGGTCTGTCCATCGCCTTCGATCTCGCCACCCACCGGGGCTACGACTCCGACCATGAGCGCGTCACGGGGGACGTGGGCATGGCGGGCGTTGCCATCGATTCGATCCTGGACATGCGCATCCTCTTCAGTGGCATCCCGCTCGATTCCATGAGTGTGTCCATGACGATGAACGGTGCCGTACTGCCGATCATGGCGCTCTACATCGTGGCCGCCGAAGAGCAAGGCGTGGCCCCCGAGCAGCTCGGGGGCACCATCCAGAACGACATCCTCAAAGAGTTCATGGTGCGTAACACCTACATCTATCCGCCCGAGGGATCGATGCGCATCGTGCGCGACATCTTTAAGTACACGTCTAAGCGCATGCCGCGCTTCAACTCGATCTCGATCTCGGGCTATCACATGCAGGAGGCCGGGGCCACGGCCGACCTCGAGCTGGCCTACACCCTCAGCGATGGCATCGAGTACGTGCGCGCAGGGATGGAGGCTGGGCTCGACATCGATGACTTCGCCCCGCGGCTGTCGTTCTTCTTCGGCATCGGCATGGACTACTTCATGGAGGTCGCCAAGCTGCGCGCAGCGCGGCTCCTGTGGGCGAGGCTGATGAAGTCCCTGGGGGCGAAGTCCGACAAGTCGCTCATGCTGCGCACCCACTGCCAGACCTCGGGCTGGTCGCTCACCGCACAGGACCCGCACACCAACGTCGTGCGCACCTCCATCGAGGCCCTGGCCGCGGTGCATGGGGGCACCCAGTCCCTGCACACCAACTCCCTGGACGAGGCCCTGGCCCTGCCCACCGATGCTTCGGCGCGCATCGCCCGCAACACCCAGCTGCAACTGCAACTGGAATCGGGCGTCTGCGATGTGATCGACCCCTGGGGTGGCAGCTGGTTTGTGGAGCGCCTGACCCATGACCTGTGCCAGCGCGCCCAAGAGCACATCGACGAGATCGAGTCCATGGGTGGCATGACCCGCGCCATCGAGGCGGGCAGTCCCAAGTTGCGCATCGAAGAGGCCGCCGCCCGCGCTCAGGCGCGCATCGATTCCGGCCGCCAGGTGATCGTGGGGGTCAACCGCTTCGAGAGCGACTCCCCCGAGCCGATAGAGGTGCGTAGCGTGGAGGCCACCGAAGTACGCGAGGCCCAGATGCGGCGGCTGGAAGAGCTGCGCCGGGACCGGGATGGGGCCGAGGTGGACGCCGCTCTGGCCGCTCTGACCCAATGCGCAGAGGATTCTAGCGGCAACCTGCTCGACCTTGCCGTCGTGGCCGCCCGCGCCGGTGCCACGGTGGGGGAGATCTCCTCCGCTCTCGAAAGCGTCTGGGGCCGACACCAGGCGCAGATCCGCACCCAGGGTGGCGTATACTCAGGCGAAATGGGTGAGTCGAGCGAAACCGTGCGCGCGGTCCGTAACCGGGTGGAGGCCTTCCTGCAGGCTGTCGGCCGTCGGCCACGCATCCTGCTGGCGAAGATGGGTCAGGACGGGCACGACCGTGGTCAGAAGGTGATTGCCACGGCCTTCAGTGACCTCGGATTTGATGTGGATATCGGCTCGCTCTTCCAGACCCCCGCCGAGACCGCGCGCAGTGCGGTGGAAAACGACGTGCACGTGGTGGGCGTCTCCAGTCTGGCGGCGGGGCACAAGACGCTGGTTCCTGCCCTCAAGTCAGAGCTCAGCGCACTCGGTCGCGATGATGTTCTCGTGGTGGTGGGAGGCGTGGTCCCGCCCCAGGACGTACCCGATCTTCTGGCAGCTGGCGCCTCTTCGGTCTTCGGGCCGGGTACGGTCATTTCGGAGGCGGCTGGCGAGCTGTTGGACATCTTGACTCAAGGCGCAGAGGGCTCCTGACCCATGGCGGCCCCTCCCAATCTCGACACACTTGAAGCGGGACTCCTCGCCGGGGACCCGGTGTTGCTGGCCCAGGCCATCACCTTGGTGGAGAGCGGGCGTGCGACCGATCGCGAGGCCAGCCGCGAGCTACTGGCACGTCTGGCCCAGAAGTCCGGGTCCGCCCAACGCATCGGCATCAGTGGCATCCCGGGTGTGGGCAAGTCCACCCTGATCGAGACCCTGGGCCTGCGGCTGATCGAGCGCGGCCTCAAGGTGGCGGTACTGGCCGTGGATCCCTCGAGCACCCTCTCGGGCGGCTCGATCCTGGGGGACAAGTCGCGCATGAGCGCGCTGGCCCAGAGCGAGGGTGCCTTCATCCGCCCCTCACCCTCGGCTGCGACCCTGGGCGGGGTGGCCCGTCGCACGCGCGAGGCCATGGAACTATGCGAAGCCGCGGGCTTTGATGTGGTGCTGGTGGAGACGGTGGGCGTGGGCCAGTCGGAGACCTCGGTGGCGGATATGGTGGACCTGTTCCTGGTCCTGACCCTGCCGGGTGCCGGCGACGAGCTGCAGGGCATCAAGAAGGGCATTCTGGAGCACGCCGACATCATCGCCGTCAACAAGGCCGACGGGGAGCGCGTCGATCTGGCCAAGGCTTCGGTGGCCGATCACGCCGCGGCCCTGCACTATGCCAGCCCTGAATCGGCTCACTGGACGCCCTGCGCATTGGCTATCAGCGCACAGACGGGAGATGGCTTGGACGAGCTCTGGGAGCTGGTCCAAGAGCATCGCCACTCCTTGAGCGAGGCAGGTGTGCTCGAAGAGAAGCGCCGGGCGCAACGCGCGCGCTGGATGTGGAATACGCTGGAAGAGAGACTGATGGACGCGTTCCGGGATCACCCTGAGGTGGCGGCCCGTCTGGAGGCGGCTCAGGAGAGCGTGCGTGCCGGCGAGCAGACCCCCGAAGAGGCCGCGGATGGACTGCTATCTCTTTTTATAGGGTGAGGTCGACACACTCTCTTGAGTGACGCCCCCGTGAGCCGTTAGCGGCTAGCCCCCGTCTGCTCGTGGTCCATGCTCGCAGTACCGTAGACTGCTCTCCCGCGCAGATTGGCACCCTCTCTCGTTCCTGCGAACGCTGGCCATGCCCCTAGCCGTCTGGCCGACAGCTTGTCGCAGCCCAGATACCTAGGCACCGATCCGGTCCGGAGCAGAGGTGGCGACTAGGCAGCCGGGACCGGGACCTGCCGATACTGGAGTGCAGCGTTGTAGCCTTCCAGAAGCGCCGTCAGGCCCTCTCTGCTAACGAGCTGAACGCCTGTGGTTCCGGCCAGCTCTTGGGCTGACCGGGTGAAGGTGTTGTTGGTGATTACCTGGGCCGAGTCGCAATGGAAGTGGGCCTTGGCTGCATGTGCTTCCTGTACAGCCTTGTTTCCAACGGGACTTGTATAGAGCTTTGCCTGGATCACTGTGGAGCTCCCGTTCTTCTCCAGGAGAACGTCTGCACCCTGATCACCGGTCTTTGGGGTCTCCGTGATGGTGTACCCGAGGTTGGTGAATAGCTTGCCCAGGAAGACCTCGAAGTCGAAGGGGTCCATTGCGTCCACATCCTGAATGGTCACTCCGATTCCCTGAGAGTGTGAGCTGAGTGACGAGGCGCGGAGAGCATCCTGCTGTTCAAGGAAAATAGCCTGAGCTTGCTTCCGGATGCGCTTCATTGAGAGATGGACGCCACGGGTGATTCCAAACCACTCGACGTACGCGAGAAGAGACTCGTAGCGATCTCCGAAGACGCGAACCAGCTCGCCTGGGATGGCCTCAGACCATTGGGGACCGGCTGTCCTGGACCAGTCCTCCAACCAGCCCTGGTGGGTGTCCCATTTCCTCTGCAAGTGGTGACTGAGGGCAAGCATGCGAGCAAGGTCAGGAGAGACCCGATGCGGTCTCTTGAGGAGGAGGACCCCTTTCCGAATCCCTGCTCGCTCAAGCTCACGATTCAGGAAGTCAGAGAACTCCTGCCAGTCCGGTCCCTCGGGGCCGAGCAAGGAGAGGTGTTTCTCCTCCAGACCATCGATCCACTCGCGCCGCTCTTCAAGGAACTCAGCCAGGGCCTTGGGAAGATGGAGGTCAAGCGGCACTCGCCAGTTAGCGAAACCGGAGTTGTTCACTGTCCCACCCAGTGATGGCTTTCCGACCACAGCGCCGTATTCTCTGCAGGAGAAGCAGAGCGTCTTGGAGTGGAAGGACCACAGCCCACCCTTGGCACGACTTGTTGCGGGCGTCCGATGGATACCGAGCCTAGCCTGGACGAATCGTATGCACTTGAAGGTCAAGATAAATGGGAGGGCAAGGATTGCACTCGCAAAGACAAACGCGACGATTTGGACCGTGATTTCCATGGGGGACTGGGGGCTGGAAGGAAGGAGGACTTGTCTTCATCGTCCAACGGGCAGCAGATTCTCTAGTTGTCCGGACTCCATTTGAAAGACCCGTACGGCACCGTGGCGGCCTCAGAAGGGCAATTCCTGCGGGCGAGCCTGCGGATAGGAACTCCAAAGGGCGTTTCTCCGGAGGACGTGGG
>DUDB01000010.1:4863-38449 GCA_012959525.1 Planctomycetota bacterium | reverse complement strand
CCTGCCCCCGCTACCAATACCTGGAGATGAAACAGGTGTCCCGCCCATGTAGATGGGCCTGGGGCAACGATGACCCGCGTCGGGCTGCAGACCCCGGCTGGCATGTAGGCCCGCGTGAAGCGTGTCCCGCGCGCAGCGAGCGCGTCGATGTTCGGCGTCTCGACAACCTCGTCGCCGTAGCCGGACATCCAGTCATTGGTGTCCTCGACGTAGATCCACAGCACGTTGCGGCGCGAGGTGTCGGTGGGGAGCGAATCGGCTGGGAGCTGCGCGGCTGCGGGTGCCGCGACGGCGATGAGCAAGAGCAGTGCATGGGCGTACATTCCCCGACTCTAGACGCAAGCCCTGATCAAGCACGGAGCAAGTCCTGGGAGGTTGGTGTGTGCTTAGCTCGGCGGTCGAGGTCGGCGAGGGCACCCGGCGCAGGGTCACCTTGCCTGCAGTCAAAGTAGTCGCCGTGCTGGCGCTGTTCTGCCTGGTGGGGGCTATTCCTCCCTAGCCGAGCCAAGCGGCGCTCCGCTATCACTTCCAAGAGAGGACTCGGCAAAGATGGGGGAGCCGTGTGGTGCGGGCCTCCCTATACTGCTGGGGTGACCGAGCCAGCGGGAGGCTTGCTCGTCCGCGCGGCCCAAGTCGTCATCCCCGGAATCGGACTCCTCTTGAAGAAGACTTTGCTCGCTGTTGCCGGGATCATTGTGGCGGCCACGATAGGCCTGTGGATCTGGTCGGGCCTGAACGTACGCGGGGGGCTGCAGGTTGCGGATCGACAGGAAACCGTGCCCCCCGGGGCGGGGATTCGGGCGGATGGACAGGGTGCCAACGAACCAGGACTCTCGGTCCCCGGAGGCCGCGGGCCCGATAGGGAATCCGCTGCAGCACGGGACGTTCTGCCCGTGACGCACGAGCTGACTGTCGACCTCCGGTGGCTGGGGAGCGCCGAGCCAGCGGCTCTGATCTGGGCGCGGTTAGTCGGTCTCGTAGAGGGTGTCGACCCGCGGCGGGCGAGGAGCGACGCGCGAGGCGGCCTGCGCTTCACGGAGCTTCCGGCAGGAGCTTACCGACTGAACATTGGCTCGGATCGACTCGACGTGGTCCTGGGCGAGAGGCCTTCCGAGCATCGGGTTTGGGATCTCGTTCCGCTCACGGACTTCCGTGGCCAGGTTTTCACGCCCGACGGGCTGCCCATCTCCGATGCAGTGGTTCTTGCCTATGGAGGCGGAGAGGTTGTCGCTCGATCCGATGGAGCCGGTTTGTTCCGCGTCCGCAGTCTGAACCCAGTGTCCCGCATAGGGGCGCGAGCCCAGGGCTTCGGTCCCTCGCCGGTGGTCCGGGTTCCGAGCGGGCCCGAGAACCGGGTCCGGCTGATTCTCACCGGCCCCGGCGCTGCGTTGGAGGGGCTCGCGACCGCGCCCGACGGCAGCACTGCCGAGGGGATCACCATTATCCTCAACGCTCAGAATTCCCGTCCGGCGTCCATCGAGGAGGACGGCACTGCGGTCGAGCAGTCCGATCGGATGGAGCTGATGACCGATAGTGAGGGGCGTTTCTTTGGATTTGGCCTTCGGCCCGGCATGACGGACGTCCGGGTTCCAGCGGTCGAGGGTCGTTCCGTCGAATGGAACGGACGGGTGGAGGCTCTCGCAGGTGCAAGCGAGTTCTTGCACATTCGATTGCGGGGAGCTGTTTCCGTGGCCGGGGTGGTCTCAAACGTTGCTGGGCAGGCAGTCCCGTGGGCGCGAGTCTCGGCCACTTGGGGCGAGAGCGCGCACCAGCGCCTGGTGACGGTAACCAACGACGACGGCAGCTTCCGTATCGCCGATCTGCCGCCCGGTCCTATCGATATGCTCGCCGTCGAGCCGGCGCACGGGACGTTTGCGGAGGCGATCCACTTGCGGGAGAACGAGGAGTCCCGTTGGATGGCGACCCTCGCTCAGCGGGGGGCCCCCGGCCGGCTGCGGTACCACGACGGTCGGCCAGCGACGGGTGTGCACCTCCTGGTCACCAGCGCGCAGTTCAAGGATCGCGTGGCGACCGACGACGACGGCGGCTTCCAGATCGCGAACTGCCCGCCCTCGATCGAGAGCATGGTGGCGTACCAGGTTCACGATGGTGGCAGGCAGGTGGTCCTGGGTCGCTGGTCGAACCTGGACGTGCAGGGCGAAGGGCTTGACCTCTGGCTGGAGGAGGCGGCCGGCGTTCCCTGTACGCTCGCTGTGCGAGTCTTGGATCCGACTGGCGCCGCCGTCGGGGATGTCCGCCTGCTCATTGGAGAGCCCGGAGCTCCCGCTAGTATCGTGACCGGGGCTCCAAAGGAAGATGGGACCTTCAAGGTCGGTCCTGTCTTCGGCCCACCACTACAGGTGGTCTTGAAGTCACCGCGATTCGGGAAGGTCAGCCTCGGAGTCGCGTCTCCGAATCAGCTCGGTTTGATCGATTTGGGGACGATTCATCTGGAATGGCCCGGGCGACTGCTGGTGTCCTTCGAGCCGGAAAATCGAAGCGACGAGGTTGAGAGGATACGGATGTTTGCGCCCGACGGCGTCCTGCTGCACGACGCGGGGCACCTCCCTGACGATGGGCTCGTCATGGCCCCGGGGGCCCATGAGCTCCGTGTGGAAGGCCGGAAAATCAAGAGTGAGAGTGTGGCGCTCACGGTCGAGAGCGGTGAAGACCTACGTGTCAGGGTCGCACTCACTGCCGCGCAGGATTGACGGCGCGGAGGAAGACCAAAAGTCATCACTCCCCGGCCGATCTGATTTCCCGCCGCCTAAAAATCAGCGTCGCACTGCGCTGGCAGGCACTGCGTTGATGCGGTAGTAGAGCGTGCGCCCGGTTGCGTTGTCCGTGGTCTTGGACACGGATACCTGGACACCGATGACTTGTCCCCGGGAGTTCAGTACCGGACCTCCACTCATGCCTCCCGTCGGAGGAAAGCCGGCAATGGGATCGAGCGTCATGGCCTGTGCGTCCAGCACGGAACTCACAATCAACATTGGAGAGAGGGTGCTAGCCGGTGACCCTGCCTGGGAACCACCCTTGCGAAAGGGCAGCACCCCCCCTTCCTCGCTCAGGCCAACCATGGCGGGATAACCGAAGAGGATGGCTGTCTCTCCCTCGGTCGCGCTTCCCAATTCGATGGGGGAGTTCGGGAGCGATGGCGCCCCTTTCTCCAACAGGATGCGCAAGAGCGCCCAGTCCTGCGCTCCTTGCCGATCTACCTCGGCTTGCAGTACGCGTCCATCAGATCGCGTGAGGAGGATCTTCGAGACGTCGCCCGTGACGTTCTCGCTCAGCACGTGTCTGGCGGTTAGCACCTGCCCGTCTCCAAGGAGGATTCCCGTACCGTGATTCGAACTGTAGGCCTCGTCGGTGGGCGAGTGCTGCACTTCGATTCGCACCACCCATGGCAGCAAGCCCTCAAGACGCTTCGTGAACTCCGGCGCGTGCTCTTCTAGGTACTCCGCGCTCAACGCGTTCCCGTGTTCATAGAGATAGTCTTCGTCGATGAACCAGCGCTTCTCCGATTTCTGGTGCAGCGAGATCCCCAGACACAAGGCACTCCATGCGATCGTGGCGACGGCCCACCTCATCCTAAATCCTGGGGCATGCATCATTCCATGCCCATTGTTGACCAAGGCGCCGCACTGCCCAACTCAATTGGCTGAGAACCGGATCTTGACCTGAGACTGTCTGAGGCAACCATCATTCAAGCCCAGAGATATTGGCCAGAGAGAGTGCACGAGCCCAGGGGCGGCCAGATCTGCGGGGGCGGCTGTGCATGCTCTTTGAGTGAGGGGATACCAGGGTTGCCAAAGAGGCCTAGAGCTACTTGGTCTGGATCAGGTCCCGAATGGACAGGCGAAGGAAGTAGAGCTCGCGACGACCTTCGTAAAGCACACCGACGTGCTCCTCGTCGATCCGCGTCAAGCACGAGTAGCCGAAGCCGGGCCGCTGGTCGTAGAGCGTGTGCCAACGACTGGGCCACGAGCGACCCTCGTCACGGCTGACCTTGAGCGTCATGTCTCGTCGGTCGGTACGCGTCGCCGGGTTGGAAAACAGCAAGAGCGGCCCGAACTCCTCGTGCTCGAGGCGGATCAGACTTGCCATGCAGGTTGGCTCGGGTAGGGCACTACGGGACGACGAGTGCACCCGCCAGGTCGCGCCGAGATCTCGGGTCGTATAGACCGAGCGTGAACCGCGGCGGTTGTCACGACAGTTGATCATCAGCGTACCGTCCCCAAGCTCGACGACCTGCGCCTCAGTCGTGTCGGGCTTGACTCCGGTTCCGATGTTCCAGGTCTCGCCTCGGTCCTTCGACCAGATCAGCGTGGAGAAGGGCTTGCCGGTGAAGGGCGAGTCGTCGGCACTCCGAAATTGCGCGGGGAATACCAGGGTGCCGTCGCTGAGCGTGATGCCCTTGCCGGGTCCCTGCAAGACAAACCGCCACGCGGGGTCCTTCACCTGGCGCGTGATGTTGAACGGCTTCGTCCACGTCAAGCCGTCGTCGTCGCTTCTCACTAGCATGAACTGCCCGGTCTCCACGGGTTCAAGGCCGGGCCCCGATCCGTTCCAGGAGCGGTTGCCGTGGCTCCAGGTCGCAGCAACCCAGATGGCCCCCGTGACCCTATCGACAAGGACCGAGGGGTCGCCAACGCCGTCGAAGCGCCACTTGCTATTGCTGCCCATATCCATGATGACGCGCATGGGCTCCCATGTTCGGCCCCCGGTGGTGCTGCGACTCATACCCACGTCGATGTCTCCAGGGAGGTCGCCTGAACTGCCATAGCGGTTGTCGTAGACGGCGATCAGTGTGCCCGCCTTGGTCGTTGCGAAACCGGGAATGCGGTAGGTGTGGCAGTCATCTTGTCCGGCGACTCGCAAAGCCACGCCGATGCGCTGGGCTGTGGGGCCGCCATCGGGTCGGATCGTCTTACGATTCGAGAGGGTCAACTTGGAACAAGCGGCTGCGACCTGTCGGTCGAGGCTTGCGTTCGCCGTGAGCTCCAGGGAAATCAAGAAGTGGTCGACTCCGGCCTGAAGTGCTTGCTTGCCACTGAAGGTCATCGATCGTGCTGCCGCCTGCGGTTTGCCGAATACTTCGCCGCTCGCATGGATTACCCGCACCTGGGAAATATCCGACAAGCGGATCTCCTGGGGGATTTCGACCGTGCACTTCAGTATCGACAGGGGCTTCAACGTCCCGGACGTGGCGATTGACACTTTCGTGACAGGGTTGTCGCTTCGCCCGAGGAGTGCCGGCGCGGTCCAACTTGCATGCGAGCAGTCGAGTACCTGCATGGGGCGGGCTACTTCGAATCGGAGGTCGTCGATCAGCACGCCGCTGTTCTCTGGGGATCGCGAGCGGAAGCGTATTTCGCTCGTCCCCACGGGCAGCTCTAGCTGCACGTGGCTGAGCAGCCGGGCTCCGACACGGATGACCTTGTCGCCGTTGTAGATCTCGCTCCATTTTCCGCGGGCACGGGCCTCGACACGGAATTCGAACGGTTCATTGCGCGTCCAGCGCTCGGCCCAAAAGGAGAGCAGTCGCGAGGCGCGATCAGAATGTTTGAGAGTCAATTCGCGGTCGTTTCCGCCCAACAGGTGAAGGCACTGTGTTCCTGTACGCGCGAAACGATCCGTAATCGCGGCGTGCCCCGATGCGGCTTCCAATCGCCCGACCTCTAGCTTGAGATCGCGGAACTCACCGACCTCGGCGTTCTCGAAGCTGGTGCGGCCCGCTTGCGGCTCGGCTGGGGAAATGGCCCACCGGTCAGATCTAAATGGAATAGCCGGCAGTAGATCCGCGTTGACGAGGTTGGTGTCGGGGTCGTCGCGAAAGGCGTACCGCACTGCGGAGGGTTGCTTGACGTCCGGTGAACTGACCAGCACTGCGTCACCGTCGATGGTTGCCCAGGCGGGCCGGAATACCTGCTCTTCTCCCGCCACTTCGAATTCGCGGATGGGCTCGCTGTCGGACGTCCGGAGGCCGACAGCATGGTCGAACAGGACACGCACTCGACGGCCCTGGGGTTGGACCTCGCGAACCGTTGGCCCTGTAGAGGTGACGTCGGCTGAGTAGGTACCCGCCAGGGCCAGGCGAGCGAGGCGTTCGCCGACGGGGGCCTTGCGGCCGGGGTGCACGTTGGTCGGGTGTCCCAGATCGATGCTGACCGCCATTCCCGTGCCGGGCACTTCCTCTGCGACCTCGGCTTGCATCTCCCTGAAAAGGGGCCACTCGCGGTCGAGTCCCGGGAGTTGAACAAAGTAGAACGGTAGGCCCGAGTCGTTCCAGGCTTCTCGAAAGCCATGGATCAGGGAGATGAAGGCGGCCTTGTTGAGCGCCTTGTCGGCTGCGGGACCGGACGCGGTAGCCGTCGCGTTGCTCTCACCCTGGTACCAGATCACGCCTTTGATTGGGAATCTACGCAGAGGTGCGATACCCGCTTCATAAAGGAATGACGGTTGGAATGGATGGTGCGGGCGGGCACCCGTCGGGTCCTGTAGCCACGCGGACAGATTCTCGTTGACACGTTGCAGACACCACGCTGGGTAGCGCTCGTCCGTCAGCCAAGAGTCCATGATTTCGCGCACCTTGGGATCGACGCTCTCACCCGCTGTTGGCAGGTAGGATTCGACTGGTACGCCCCCGATCGCATTATGAACCAGGCCAATCGGAACGTTCAGGTCGAGCGTCAACCGCCTTCCAAAAGCGAACGCAACGGCGGAGTAGGTCTTGGCCGCCTCTTCGGTCGACCGAAGCCAGCCCTCCGTGGCGTAGTAGTTGGCGGCAGTGAGCTCCTTGAGGAACTCTGGATCGTACGCGGTCGAATTGGGATAGAGCCGACCTTCGAAGTCCAGTAACCGTAGGTTCGGTAGGTCGGCCCCCTCGAGGAGTTCTGCGGATTCAGTGGCTTGGTTGACTCGCCAGCGCATGTTCGATTGGCCCGCGCATAGCCAGACGTCGCCACATACCACGTCGTGCAGAATGACTTCTTCGGCCTTGTCAGCGTGAGTGGCATGCACGCTCAATGGGCGTCCCATGCTGTTGGCGGGTATGGCATCGAGGACCAGACTCCAGTGGCCTTCGGTATTGGTTTGGGCGATCGCACTTCGATCGCCGAACTTGACCTCTACGCGGGCGCTGGGCGTCGCGCGGCCCCAGACGGTCACTGGCTTGTCACGCTGCAGTACCATGTGATCGCTGAACACGGGTGGCAGCTCGAGCGCGGATTCGCTGCCGAGCTCATTTGTTGGTGTGCCTCGCCACCGTTGACTGCTGTCCGTGCGGCTCCCCCCAAGCCCATGGTCGCTTTGTGCCGTCCGAGGGGCGGGCGTGCTCGCCTGAGGAAGGGCGGGAGATTGCAGGAGCGGCAGGAGTAGGAGGGGGGCGAAGTGGAGCATTGTCTTAGGTAGTACGCCTTGCGAATCGACCACTATGGCATGAGGCCAAGGGGGCTCCCGCCGCTCAACTCGAGCTCCCCGACCGGGCTCCGGTCGCCACCTACGTTCTTAGCGCCGTCGTTTGGATTTCCGATCCTTCTCCTCAATGAGCTCCGCCATCGCTTTGCCCATCGCCTGGCCGATGTTCATGTAGGTCTCAGCGTTGCCGCTGTAGTGACCATTGGAGCTGCCGCCCTTGGACAGCGGGTGACTGTAGACCGTAGCGACGTTGCCCTTGAACTCGGGGTACTTGCCGGACTTGCCGTCGACCCCGAACATCGCATCGAGGATCATGCCCTCGTTACCCGTGGCGCCCTTCTCCGTCTGTCCAAGCGTGGCCATGACGAAGCTCGCCTTGGGCGCATCGAAGTCCTCGCGCAGCCGCTTGATGAGCCGCACGAGGTTCTCCTCGTACTTGCTGGCATGGGCGGCGTTGTAGCGGTCCTTGTCGCCCTGCCACCAGAAGAAGCCCGCAACCTCGTAGCGCTTGGCGTCGGGGTAGTACTTGTCTAGCTCAGCGAGAACCAACTTCGCCCTAGCCACGTCTCCGTCGTACTGCATGCCTGCATACCATCCGATGGGCTCAGGTTCGGTGCCCTTGTCCCACGCGTCTGGGGACTCCTTGTAGCCCGCGTAGATCTTGCCCTCATACTCATACTGCTCGGAGCCCGGAGGCAGGAGGTCCCAGCCGAGCGAGCGGTTGCCGATGCAGCTCTTTAGGACCAGGACCGGAGCCTTGGTGGCATGGCCCACGTGATGTCCGATACCGATCTCCGGGCCGATCTTGCCGCCCGTGATGGTCATGAATTCGTTGTTGAACTGCCTCATGCCACCCGTGCCGCTGCCCATGACGCGCACGTTGCGGACATCTTGTCGCACGGTCCACTGACCTTCCTCGTCGACGAGGTAGGGGTAGAGCCCTTTCTCCTTCACCGCGTGCTCGAGCGAGCCGTCTTCGCCATTGATCTTGCCGGCGCCCAGCATGTTGGATTGGCCCAAGAGGATGTACACCTGCACTGGCTTGCGCATGTCCGCTGGCTTGCCGTCGGGGTCCGGCAGCTGGACGGGCACCTGCGCGGCGGCGGGGGCTGCGAGCAGCAGCAGTTGAACGGCGAGGAAGAATGCGGTGGTCGTGCGTGGGAGGAACATGGGGCGGCCTGTTTGGGGATACGGCGACGGACGTTTCGTCGGGGGCGCCAGGAATTGTATTCGCAACGTGCACTTCCCGGCCGGGCCTTTATCGGGATAGCCTGGAATCGATGGGCTCCATGACCGCCTATCACGAAGCGCTCTACACGTACGCTGGCACTGCTCTAGTCGGTGGAATCGGTCTCGTGGTGTGGGGCGGATTGCGCGAGCCCTTGTGGATTCGCCTGACCTTGCTCCTGCTGGGGATATCGGTGATCTGGGGAGGGCTGCTCATGGAGGTCGCGGATGGATATAGGGCGTGACAAGCGTTCCCGCATCCTCGCGAAAAAGCGTTCGCAGATGGCGGCCCGATGGTCGCTTCGCTCTTCATGGGCTGGATCCCCGCTGGCTTCACTTGCCTCGTGGTCTATGGCGTGGTTCCGTGGCGCGTGTCCAGGTTGAGGAAGACAACTACGGGCGCCTGAGCTCTTACCGTTCCTTGCTCGCGGCGTGGCCTGGAGCACGAGGGCGCGGCCCCTAGTGCTCCTGGTCCCACAGTCGGTACGGGTCCTCGAGGCGCTCCATCTCCTTGAGGAGCAGCGCTTCCATCTGCGCGAGCTGCTCCGCGTAGCGCGGATCGTCGGCGAGATTCGTCTCGTGCGCCTCGGGCGCGTGGCCCGTCAGGGCGATGACGGCCTCGGCGTGGTGCTCCCCGATCAACTCGGAGGGGTTTCGTGACAGGTCGAAGAGTTGCGTTTCGTGCACCTGGCCATCGAGCGTGTCGTACTTGATCAGCTTCCAGTCCCCACGGCGCAGGCAGCGCATGCCGGGCTTGGTGCCCCCGCAGTAGGCGCCGTAGAGGACGTCGCGCACGGTCTCCTCCTCGCCCTCCAGCACGGGGACGAAGCTGATGCCTTCGGAAGTGGGGGGCGCTGGGAACTCTGCCAGATCGCACAGGGTGGCGAGGACGTCCAGGAGATAGACGTTGCCCTGGGCTCGCGAGCCGGCGGCGATGCCCGGCCCCTTCACGATCAGGGGCACGCGCCAGGTGTGCTCGTAGAGGTTCTGCTTGCCTTGCAGGCCATGTCGTCCGATGGCCATGCCGTGATCGGCTGTGTAGACCACGTAGGTGTTGTCCAGCTCGCCCATGCTCTCGAGCCGCTCGAGCACGCGCCCGATCTGGATGTCGATGTTCTCCCCGCATGCGAACTGCCGACCGATCTCGTTGCGTATGGTCGGTTCATCGCGGCGCTCCATCACGCCCTGGACCTTGACCTCGTCCCGCAGGCCCGGGTGGCCGTGGGGGAAGGGATGCGCGGGCAGGTAGTTCTCGGGCAGGTGCGGTGAATTGGGGTTCGCCTTCTCCGGAACCACGTTGTTGTCGGCGCCGTACTTTTCCAACAGGTCGTCCTTGGCCCAGCGTGGGTCATGGGGATGGGAGAAGCCGTAGTAGATGAAGAAGGGGTCCTCATCCCCGCTCTCGGCGCGCTCATCGAGGTAGTTCAAGACCTGCTCCGCGTGCCAGGCGCTCCCCTCCTCGTCCGAGGCGCTGCGGTTGGTTTTGTCCTTGCACACGGTGAACTGCTGGTTCGCTGCCCCATAGCTGTTCCCTATCTTGCAGGTCCGCATGGTGTCGTATCCCGCGCGGTTGAAGACGGCGGCCAGGGTGTTCTGCTCTAGGTCGGTCGGGCACAGCGGGTTCTTCTTCACGCCGCGCACGCCGTTCTTCGGCAGGTGCCAGAGAGTGCGCCCGCTCATCACCATGTGCCGCGATGGGGTGCACACCGCCCCCGACCAGGAGCCCATGTGGTAGGCGCCGTCGACCGTCATCCCCTCTGCCGCGAGGCGATCGATCACCGGAGTCTCGAGGTCCGACGAGGGGTCGTAGACCCGCAGGTCGAAGGGGGACTGATCGTCGGCGATGATGAAGAGGAAGTTGGGGGGTCGCTCGGCGTCTGGGCGCTCTGCGCCGGGCAGAACGCCGCTGAGTAGGAAGGTCAGGCCGAGGAGGATGGGCGTGAATTTTTGCATTGAAGGACGGAAGCAGTTCGACCGGGAACAGCGCGCTCAGGATAGCCCACACGGGAGAACCCGAGCCATGCAACTGCTGCTCCACCCAGCGATCCCCCGCCAGCCTGGCCGATCCGGGCTTATTCTCTTGCGCGCCGGGCACCAACGGGCTTCGGTACTCTTGTCTGTGGAGTGCGCGGCCAGCCCTGGAATCCGGGGCCCGCGCGATCCGCTGAGGCGTGTAGACTCCAAAGTTATTCCCATGCGCATACTTTTCTTCCTCGGTGTATCGACCTTGATGGCCCCGGCGTCCACGGCGCAGGACTGGCCCCAGTTCCGTGGGCCCGGTGCGTTGGGAGTCAGCACGAACTCGGAGTTGCCGAGTACCTGGAGCGAGACCGAGCACGTCGCGTGGAGGAAGAAAATCCCGGGCCGTGGTTGGTCGTCACCGATCGTCCAGGGCAACAGGATTTTTGTCACCACCGCCATCCAGGAAGAGGGTGAGCCAGAGCCCGTCAAGAAGGGCCTGTACTTCGGTGGCAATCGATCGGCGCCGAAACAGAGCTACCGCTGGGTCGTGTATTGCCTGAAGCTGGATAGCGGCGAGGTGGCCTGGGAGAAGGAGCTCCATCGCGGTGTGCCCGAACACGGCCATCACGTGAAGGGCTCTCTCGCTTCGGAGACTTCCGTCTGTGACGGGGAGCGCCTGTATGCCTACGTCGGGAACGTCGGGCTCTTCTGCTTTGATCTTGAGGGAGAGCCCCTGTGGTCAAAGAGATGGAAGAGTGTGCCGACGCGCTACGGATGGGGGACCGCGGCCTCGCCTGCGCTGCACGATGGCCGGATCTACCTCGTCAACGACAACGAGGAAGAGTCGTTCCTGGTGGCGCTGGACTGCAAGACGGGCGAGGAAATCTGGCGCGTGGAGCGAGACGAAAAGTCGAACTGGGCCACCCCATTCATCTGGGAGAACGACAAGCGCACTGAGATCGTCACCCCCGGCACGGGCAGGATCCGTAGCTACGGACTCGACGGCAAACCGCTCTGGGAGCTGGGGGGTATGTCATCGATCACCATCCCGACTCCATTTGCGGCGCATGGCATGGTCTACGTGACCTCCGGGTACGTGGGAGATCGGCGCAAGCCCGTGTTTGCGATCCGTCCCGGAGCCCAAGGCGACATTTCTCTTGAAGGAGCCGAGACCCAGAACGAGTTCATCGCCTGGTGTCAGAAGAAGGCCGGACCGTACAACCCCACACCCGTTCTCTATGACGGGCGCCTGTACGTGCTCTACGACCAGGGGTTCATGGCCTGCTTCGATGCCCTGACGGGTGAGGAGATCTACGGCAAGCAGCGCATCGCGGAGGCGGCCAGTGCGTTCACTTCCTCCCTGTGGGCCTATGACGGCAAGGTGTTCTGCCAGAGCGAAGATGGCGACACCTTTGTCATTCGGGCGGGCGACAAGTTCGAGATCCTCGGGACGAACAGCCTCGGAGAGCTGTGCATGGCCACGCCGGCCATCGTTGAAGATGGGCTCATCATCCGGACCGAGGGTCACCTCTTGCGCATCCGGTGAACGGCGGGCATTGAGCGCTCGGGTCCCGCGGCACGCGGAAACCCGCGCAGGGGCTCCCAGACCCTCTCCTTGGGCCTGGAATGGCCCATTGCTGGGTAGGGGCGACAAAACCGGATTCAGATTGCAACATTCGTCCTCGGGCGGGCCTCATAGAATTGAAGCTGATCCCCTTCCCTCAAACACCCCCCCCAAGAACCTCCACGGTAGGCCCGCAATGCTGAAATACACCCGTCCATTCCTGTTGGCCCTGACCCTCGGCACACCCTGTCTCGCGCAGGAACTCCTCCTGGGAACCTCTGTGGGCACCATCGCCCGGACCCACCCCGTGACCGGCCAGACGACCTCCACGCTGAGCTGCAGCAGCCCCGTGGCCGCGATGACTCTCGACGGAGCGGACCTGCTCGTGGGGGACTCGTCAGGGAACGTCTTCCGCCACGACCTCGATCTGGAGGTGGAGACCTGGCTCTTCAGCGTGCCGGCCGCCTGCGGCGGCCTGAGCGTTCACCAGGGCGAACTCTTCGTCTCGGACACGGCCGGTAGTGTGCTGCGCGTCAACCTGCAGACGGGCCGAGTCATGGAGACCATGATCCTGCCCTTCGGCATGGACGGCGGTCCCCTGGTCATCCACCAGAACAAGATCTTCGTGGGGAGCCTGATGGGCTTTGTGGTGATGAAGGACCTGAACAACACCCTCGATTTCCAATTCTGGGGAACGTGCGCGGGTCCCGTGAGTTCGATGACCGACGGTGGCACGCACCTCATCATGGGGTCTCCCTCGGGCACCCTGACCCTGGTCGACTTCGCCACCCAGGCCGCTAACTTTCACTGGGGAGCAAGTGGAGACACGTCCGGCCTGGCCGTACACCAGGGCGACATCATGACGGCCGACAGCGATGGCAGGTTGCAGCGTGTCGATTTCTCCAGTGCCCGGATTCATCAGCAGCACTTCTCGGGAATGAGCGTATCGACGGCGCTGATGACGTCTTCCAGCGAACCCGGATTCACCTACTGCTATGGAATCGCCTGCCCTTGTGGGAATGATGATCCAAGCGCCGGGTGTTCCAATAGCCTCGGTGTAGGCGGCATATTGCGCGCCACGGGCAGTGGGAGCGTGAGCGCCGATGACATGGTCCTCTTCGTCACCAACGTGCCGTCCAATCGCTTTGGGCTGCTCTGCATGGCGAACGATCCAAGTTCCGGTGGAATCATGGGCGATGGTCGGCTTTGCTCGGCCGGAGCCGGCGGATTCCGGCGCTTTCCCACGCAAGCGTCTGGCAGCCTGGGCTTCTTTGGCCAGGCGGGGATCGTCGATTTCACTCAACAGAACTTCGGCGCTGGTGGTCAGATCTTCAGTGGCTCCACCTGGACTTTCCAGATGTGGTACCGCGACGACAAGGGGACTTGTGGGACCGGCTTCAACCTGAGCAACGGGTACGTTGTGACCTTCAAGCCCTGATCCCCGGAGAGTCCTTGGATTCCTGTGAGGGCCCGCAGCACCTGGGTGCTGTGGGCCCAGCTTCTATGGGCTCTCCAGGAGCACGGCCAGGCGTGCCAGGGCGCGCGAGAGAAGCGAGCGTGTGGCTGTGGGCGTCCGGCCGAGTTCCTTGGCGACGGCCGCGTGCGGGAGACCCACCACCCGACTGAGAAGAATCACCTGCTGCTGATCCTCCGACAGTTCTCCGAAGGCTGTCTCGATGCGTTCCAATTCCTCGCGCGCCATGGCGTCCCTGCTGGGCGTGCAAAAATCACCCAGCTCCTTCAATACCAGGGTCGCTTCATCCCCGCCGTCCAGTCGTTCTTCTCGCTGGGGGTCCCGCCGTTGTCGCTTCCAGAATCGGTCCAGCTTGCGGAGTTTGTTTTCGGCGCAGCCATAGAGCCAGTGCCGGAAGCTGCCTTGCCCGCGATACTCGAAATCCCGAAGGTCCCGCAGCACTTCCCCGCAAACCGACTGCACCAGGTCCATGCTTGTCTCGCGCGCTCTCAGGCGAGCCCCGAGCCGCATGCGCACAAATGCCCGCAAGCCCGGCAGGTGTTGACGCATCAGCTCATCTTGGGCATCTGCATCTCCCTCTGCGGCTCTGGATACCAGGGTGGCCGTACGGACTTCGGTGTCGTCGCTCGTCATGGCGCCAGTATAGGATAAGTGGGGAGAATACTGCCGCCCGCTGCGAGGCCTCTGGGCGCTACGAATTTGCACGACTTGACCGAAGAGAGTGAACACGCGGACGCCTTCGAAGACGCTCTGGCTGAGTGCATCGAAGAACACGCCGAGAGTGGCTGGGAGGCCGCGATGGCGGTGTTGAGTCGGTATCCCGAGTGGGAAGCCCGGCTGCGTGAGAGGCTGGGGTCGTTGGAGCGTTCGGGCCTCATGAGCACCTCCCAAGATGACGGGCTCCCTCGCCGCTTCGGTAACTACCAACTGCTGAACCGTCTGGGACAGGGCGGCGCGGGCACGGTCTATCTCGCTCGCGACGAACGCCAAGGGCGCGAGGTCGCGCTCAAGATGAGTTCCATGCCGATCCAGAAAGGGGATCGCGCCGCCGAGCGGTTCGCACGCGAGGCCCGCGCCCTCACGGAACTCCTCCATCCTTGTATCGTGCCCGTGATCGACGTCGGTGAAGTGGAGGGTCTGGCCTACTTCACCATGGAGTACGTGAGGGGCTGTCCACTGGACGAGGCGGTGTCCCAGCTTCAGGCCATGGATCGCGATGTGCACGACCTGGAAGGTGGCGACCTGGACACCGTTGTTGGCCACACGGAGGGAGTCTGGATGGGCCACTCCTACGTGGAGTCCATCTGCCGCATCATCCTGGACGTTGCCGATGCCCTTGAGCACGCGCACACGAGCGGAGTCCTGCATCGTGACGTGAAACCATCGAACGTTCTCTTGCGCCGTGACGGGCGGGCGCAGTTGTTTGACTTCGGCTTGGCTCAACTCTCCGACCAGCCAGCACTGACACGCACGGGGGAGTTCACCGGTACGCCCTACTACATCGCTCCGGAGCAACTCTCGGGTCACCGGCGCGATCTGGACGCCCGAGTGGACGTCTACGCCCTGGGTGTGACCCTCTACGAGATGCTCACGCTGCAGCGGCCGTACGAGGGAAAGACGACGCCGGCGCTCTTCAGGGATATTCTGACCCGTGACGCGGTACCTCCCGGCCGAGTGAACCCGGCCGTTCCCCACGACCTGGAGACGATCTGCCTGGCCGCCATGGAGAAGGACCCTCAGCGGCGTTACTCCAGTGCGGGCGCCCTGGCCGCCGACCTGCGGCGATTCCTCGCCTACCAGCCAATTCAGGCACGCAAGATCGGAATGGGCCGGCGCCTGTCACGCGCCGTCCGCCGTCGACCCGTCCTGGCCACGGTGGTGGGGGCTGTGCTTGTGGCTCTTCTGGCGCTGCCCGTTGTGCTGATGTCGATCAACCGGGCCATCAGCGAGGAGCGCGACGAGGCTCAGCACCAGTTGGTCTTGCGCAACGAGGTTGTGGAGTTCCTCGTGGGGCTCTTCGAGTTGTCGGGGGACTCAGGTGAAGCGGCGCGAGAGGGTGCTCGGGAGCTCTTGCGAGCAGCTCGCAACGATCTGGAGATCATGGGCGCCTCTCAACCACAGACGCGTGCCGCATTGCTCGCAGCCAGCGCGCAGGCTCACCAGGAACTCGGCCTCTTGGAGGAGGCGGGTGCTTTGTTGGACCGTGCCTTCGCCATTCAACAGAGTGTGTTGGGCCAGGAGCATTCGGAAACGGTGGCCACCCTGGGACGGCTGGCAGCCGTGCGCCTAGCGCTGGGGCAGCACGAGATGGCCTTGGGAATCTCAGGTCGCGTTGTGCGCACCTATGAGGCACTCCACGAAGAGGGCAGCCCGGCTGGGATGCGCGCACGCCTGGTCCTGGCCCGTGCTGCCATCGCCGTGGGACAGACGGAGCAGGCCCGGGAATCGGTCGGGATTCTGATGGATCTGCTCGGGCCACAATCGACGCAGCCCCTGGCGGCGGAGGTCCATGAGGTCTCCGGCGGGATCGAGTTGCTCGAAGGAAACCCGGAGCAAGGGCGCTTTGCCCTCGAACGGGCTCTCACCATCCACCGTGAGCGTTGGCAGCCGGATCTCGTCCGAATGGCTCGGGTGCACGAACTGCTGGAACAGTGGGCTCTGCGGGCTGGCTCCCTCGAACTCGCGGCGGACCATCGTGCCGCGCGTGAGCGACTGCTGAATGACTCCGCCGCCAGCGAGCCGCCGTACCCCCTGGAAGAGGCTCCGCGCAAGTCCGCTGCCTACCGTGCGGCGTTCCAGGCCGGGATCACCGCGCACGTCGCGGGCGACGTGGAGGGAGCACGCGCCTCCTTCGAGGAGTGCATCGAGATCCTACCGGGAGACCCCGTGGCTCCCTACAACATCGCCTGCACCCTGGCCCTGCACGCATCACCCTTGGAGGCTGCGGGTTGGATCGAGCGCGCACGCCGAGCCGGATACGGGAGTTCTCAGCGCCGTATCGAGGTCATGAACATGGACCCCGAGCTCGCCGCGTTGCGAACTCTCCCAGAGGGTCGAGCGGCGTTGGAGGCCGTCTTGGACCAGGGCCGGGCGTTCCAGGCCGAACGTGAGCGGGTCTTCAGGCTGGAGCCGGAGCCCCGTTCGGACAAGCCGGGGCTCTTGGTCTTGCTTGCCGGAGAGGGCGTCACTCGGGAGTCCATGGGTGCTGGGCCCTGGCCCGCACTTGCCAGCAAGGAAGGCCTCATCCTCCTGGCGCCGCCGGCCCCCTTTGGCCTTGGCGCTCTGCCCCAGGCCGGCCAGAGTTGGATCGACGACGAGAGGACCATCTTGGCGGACCCGCGCCCCCGCTCTCGGGAGTTGCTTGTGCACCTGCGTGCTGCGCTCGCCGACACCACTCTGGAGCGTGGCAGGGTCGTGCTGGTCGGGGAGGGCCTGGGAGCGACCATCGCCCTGGACCTGGCGCTCCTCGCTCCGGGGCTCTTCAAGAAGGTGCTGCTGGTGAACGGCGCGCCCCACAGAACCAGTTCGGACGGCCGCGCCGCCGGGGCAGCAGCCCTGGGGGTGGAGGTCCGGTTGGTCTGGAATGCTCAGGGCCCGCTGCCTCTCGTGACCGCCGTCTCGAACGAGACCGTGGCCTCAGAAGTAGAGATCTGGCTGCAAGAAGCCTGTGGTCTGTCCGCCAGGGTGGACACGCCAGGGGAGGGTGTCGAATTCCGTCACGAGGTCCTGAGCCTGCTTCTGCGAGACTAGTCCTTTTCAGAAGTAGGTCTTGGCGACCTCGGGGCTGGCCAGTCGGCGGTTGGGCGCAATCGCCTTGAAGTAGACGGTGGTGCCGGACACGGATGCCGGAACGTCCAGGTTAAGGGTGGCCTGTCCCCAACTCTTCGCGGTGGCGCGACCGGCATAGTTCAGGCCGCCAAATCCCGTCCTGGAACCGAAGAAGCCTGGAGAACTGACGGCGTTTCCGCGCAAGGACCAGGCATAGAAGATCGGCTCTCCCGGCTCACAGAAGTCGACTTTGAGGGTGTTGGTCGTGCCCGCGAATCCAACCACCTGAACTTTGAAGGGGCGCAGCATGAAGGCGCGCCGCACTCCCTGGTGGATGCCGTGGCCGGAGATGAAACCGTAATCGTCCGTGTAGGTCGCGGCCTCCAGAACCCAGCCTGAGTGTTCGGGAATGCGGTCGTTGAGGTCGAGCATCTGCTGGCTGAGATTGTCCCAGTAGAAGGCGTGCAGGCTGCCGTCCTCGGTCTCCGAGGTCCCGACGATTCTCCCGGCGTTGGTCATGCCCAGGGCCATGCTGATGGTGCCACCCAAAGTGCCCAGGTCCGTCATGGGCTGCAGGGGCGAGGTGACGAGAAAGGCGTGGGTCTCCCCCGAGGCCGTGCGCGACCAGCCGCAGACCGATCCGTTGGCCGTGGCCGTGGCACGGCTGGTGGTTCCTCCCAGGGTGCCCAGATCGACCAGGCCCATTGCAGGATGCCAGTAGATGGCGCGCATGGATCCGGTCGCGGTAGTCGCTCCCCCGACGACGATCGAGGCGTCGACGCCATCGGCAAAGCTGGTGCTGCCGCCGAGGGTGCCGATATCCACTAGCGGGCCGCCCTGCGCGCTTCGGAAGAAGCCGTGCGTGTCTCCATTGGCGAGCACGCTGTGCCCGCAGATCGACTCACCGTACAGGTCGATACCCGTGGCCCAACTGCGTCCTCCACCCAGGTCCCCGAGATCCTTGAGTCCGTTGACGGGATCCCAGCGAAAGGCGCGCGGGTTGGCGGCCGCAGGTCCCGGCGCATCCGCGTGGCCGACCACGACTCCGAACAGGTTCATGCTGGCGGCGCTGCCGAGCGGTCCTCCGAAGGTCCCCAGATCCTGCATCTGGCCGTCGGTCCACAAGAACGGATGCCAATCCCCGGAGGGTGTCTGGGCCTGCCCGACCACGGCGCGATCGAGGGCCGTGGTGATTCCGTGTGCTTCATGGCCCTGGCTGGCAATTCCGCCCAGCGTCCCGAGATCGATCGGGTCGTAGTGAAGTTCGGGGTACTGCCCGAAGGCTGTGGTGGACAAGCAGAGGGCGGTGAGGGTTGCAATGGTTGAACGCATGGCTGGGCCTGATGGTAAGGGATGAGCCTGATCGGGGGGAAGAGCGATACTCCGCCCGTAAGAGACCCACGCACCCCGGCCCGTGGCTGCGGATCTGCTGTTTATTGTTTTCCCGAAATGAACGCAGCTCTTTGGAATGGCCCGACACCCGATTCTTGGCGCGTTTGGGCTTGTGCCCTAGATCGAGCCGCTCAGATCCAGCAGCCACACCCCGATTGCGGTCGCGAGCAGCCCCCCGCACCGAACCACGGTCGCATTGTGGAACCACCGGTCCGTCATGCCGGTGAATTGCCTCGGCCACCAGCAGATGACAAGGCACTTGCCCCCGGTCACCCACGCCAAGAGGCGCACCAGCCCGGGGCCATCGCCTCCGACCCGGGCACCCTCGCTCAGCACGAGCACCGAGATGACGAGGAAGAAGAAGCCGATCAGCCTCATCGTCGTGTGGTCTCCGAGCGTGTCCCGGAGCCAGCGAATGGTCGCCGCAGGTCGAACGAGCATGGGGAGGCCGAACACGATCTCCCAGACGCCCACGATGACGCAGAAGGATGCGATACTCATCCTAGCGAGGCTCCTGGGCGATGCGTGCCGTAGGGCCTTGGACAGCTACGGGAATGAACCTCACCCTGCCGGCCCCTGTTTGGCCCTGCTGAAGATGGAGGCGCCCACAAGCAGGGCCAGGGAGATGGGGGCGGCCCAGGTCGAATAGAAGACCGCTGCCGCGCCAAGGATGCAGACCGAGCCGATCAGGATCATCTCGTGCTGGGAGGAGCTGGACACGGATCGCCAGGCGGCCAGGGTCAGGACCCAGCCCCCCAGCATGACGAGAAAAGTCCTTGCGATGATCCCCAGGACCGCAGCTGGATCAGCCGCACGACCTCCTTTATCGAAGAATGAAAGGCACAGGAGGATGCCGAAGACAACGAGAACACAGCCGACGATTTTCTGCGGACGGGTCATAGGTCAGTTTCCTTTGGTGTGAGGATCGACGGGAATTGTCTGCACCCGGAACCGCCCGATCAAGCCAAGAGTGCTGTGGGGCCCCGCTCTGTGCCTACCCGCCCGAAGACCACACGCCGCCAGCCGCTGCCCCCCCCCTCGCTATGAACGGGTCTTGCCCCGGTTCGTGGCCCTGTCGTTTCCGCTCCCGGGTTACCCTCTTGGCGAGCTTCTCACCGGACCCGAGGCACGGGTACGGGAGCAGGCTGTTCCAGGTCACTCCCCATGAACACACGCATCCTCTCCTGGCTCCTCGTGGGCATCGTTCTTCTCGTCGGTCCCACTCTGGCGGATGGTCGCGTCAAGGTCTTCATCCTCGCGGGGCAGTCCAACATGGAGGGCAAGGCGCAGAACAAGCTGCTCGAGTACCAGGCGACGGACAAGAAGACCGCCGACCTCTTTGCGCACCTGCGCAAGGACGACCAGTGGATCACCCGCGATGATGTCTTCATCAAGTACCTGAACCGCCACGGCGGGCTGACCATCGGCTACGGCTCACCAAACCGGACAGGCGTGGAGCTTGAGCTCGGGACCGTCCTGGGAGACGCATTTGACGAGCCTGTACTTTTGATCAAGCCGGCCTGGGGCGGACACTCGCTGTTCAAGCTGTTCCGGTCACCGAGTGCCGGCATTCCCGAGGAGCGCATCCAGGCCGAGCTTGTGAAGAAGACCGAGAGGACCCAGAAGAACAACGAGAAGAACAACCGCGATGACCCCATGCCGACTTTGGAGGGCATCCGCGCGGAGTACGGCAGCTCCTACCGCAACATGATGAAGGAAGTGCAGAGCACTCTCGCCGAGATGGACTCCCTGTTTCCGGCGTTGAAGGGCAAGTCTCCCGAACTCGCAGGCTTCGTCTGGTTTCAGGGCTGGAATGACCAATACGAGGGCGCCGAAGTGGAGTACGCCTCGAACATGGAGCACTTCATTAAGGACGTGCGGCGGGAATTGAAGGCCCCCAAGTTGCCATTCGTGATCGGGGTGATGGGGCAGAACCAGTCCAAGCCTGCCAAGGGACCCATGCTCGCCGTCCAAGAGGCGCAACTTGCCATGGAGAAGGTGAGCGAGTTCCGCGGAAACGTACGAGCCGTGCGCACGGATGTGTTGGTCGACAAGGCTGCCGAGGCCCTCTATCCAACCTGGCGCGATAACGTGGAGGAGTGGGAGAAGGTCGGCTCCGACCATGCCTACCACTACCTGGGCAGCGCCATCTGGTTCAATCGCATGGGCCACGCGTTCGGCGAGGCGCTGCTGGATCTGATGCGCTAGGTCGATCAGGATCGGAACTCTTGCGAACCTCGCGCGTCCAGCGTGGGTTAGGAACAGGCCTCCAGGTGGTCGAGCAGCCGGTGGCCCCAGGAGCCAGGCCTGGGTTTCTTCACTCCAGCTGAGGGCCTGACCCGAACGATGCGGATCATTCACCCACTTGCCCTGACCTGCCTGGCCCTCGGGGGTCACTCTCCATTGTCCAGGCCGGCCGAGCGCATCCACATCAAGATCCAGATCGCCGGCACGGGGACGAGTATGTTCGACGGCCATCGCACCACCTTCCTGGTGGCTACTCGACGTATCCGAGGGCCTTCAGTTCTTGGAGAATATCCTCCGGCAGGTCGCTGATGTCCGTGTCCTGGCCGCCGACGCTCCAGTCGAGGGCCTTGAGTTGGGCGTGTAGCATGGAGCGAGTGGCTTCCGCATCAGGGGCATCGATGTTGCTACTCAGCTCCTGTGGATCGGTGGTCAGGTCGTAGAAGGCATCTTGGTGCTTGGCGCGGTAGAGGTACTTTTGGCCCTCATGGATAAGGGCAAATACGTCACCTGCAGAGCCCACGGGGCTGCGCTGGGCAAAGGCTGGCCGCGAGAATCCTGACTGTTCCCCCAGGATAAGAGGCCACAAGCTGAGGCTCTCCCAAGCGGGTGGCTGCGGGTCCAATCCGGCCGTCAGGGTGGGGGCGACGTCCACCAGCGAGACCACACCTGAGACCCGGCGCGGCGTGAGAGCCGGCTGCTGGAAAACCAACAGGGGCACGTGAAGCTGCTCCTGGAATATCTTGCCGCTATGGCCCTTGTAGTTGTGGCTGCCCAGCCCTTCCCCATGATCGGACGTGATGAGCCATAGGGCGGGATCCTCACCGATCACCTGACCTAGCTTGTTGAAGAGCAGGCGCACGGACGCGTCTACGTACTGGACCCGAGCGTCATAGAGGTCGACGGTCTCCAGCAGGATCTCTCGGCTGGTGATGACCCTGCCGTTGGAATCCCAGCTGAACTCCGGAAACGGGTCGGTGGCTTGCACCATCGGCCAACCGTGGTGCCTGGCTAGGTAGTCGTACCAGGCATCGGGGTCCAGCGGGAAAGACCCCTCCGCGAGTTCGGGGCGTCGCTCCTTCTTGAGCTTCTCCACCTCCCACTCGTGCACGTTGAACAGGTGCACCCACATGAAGAATGGCGTTCCGGGCTCAAGCTCCTCGGCCCACTGCACGGCTTGCTTGACGGTTGCGCGCCCGGTCCGCTTGCCCAGGGAGACCTCGTCGAAGCTCTTTGTGACGCTCCTCAGGAAACTAGTGCTCACGAAGGCGCTCGTTCGGTATCCGGCGTCCCGGAAAGCCATCGCCACGTTGGGGATCTTGGGGCTGAGTGACTGGCCGTTGACCATCACCTTGTGCTGAAAAGGATGCAGGCCCGTCAATATGGAGGAGTGGCTCGGGCCGGTGAACGGCATGGAGGCCTGGGCGTTCTCGAAGACGACGCTGCGCTCGGCCAGCTCATCGAGGAAGGGCGTCGTCTCCCGCAGATACCCATGCAAGCTGACATGGTCTGCGCGCAGGGTGTCTATCGTGACGAGAACCACGCCGCGATACGCCGGAAGTTCGACGGTTGTGGCCGTCTCTGGCGACCCTTCCTGGGCCTGCTCGGTGGGGCTGCATGCCGCCAGGAAGGCAAGGACCAGTAGGGGGTGGTTCGAGAGCATGGATCTGCCTGGCGCAAGGTTGGGCTTACCGGAAGTCTACCCGAGTCTATTGCTGCGGATGCGTGCGACTCGTTGTGCCTGAAGTTCCTCTCACCGCCCCCTAGTCCCGCGCCAGGACTGCCTGACGCAGAGCTCGGGCGGCCTCGGTCGCCAAGAAGACGTTTCCCGCAGCGTTCAGGTGAACTCCATCGCTGGTGAGCACCGACTTGGCTACCCCTGTAGGGTTGAAGATCTTCAGGTAGCTGTCGAAGGCCGTGTGCAGATCACACAGCGTGACCCCTTGCGTCGCGGCTACCCGGCGCGAAATGGCCGCATAGGATTCGAGCATCGCGTCCAGGTTGTTCTCTCCAGCCGGCTTCTCCCCGATCACGCTGGGAGTGGCCAGGACAACTTGGGCTCCGGAGGCTTCCAAGGTGTCGATCAACTGGTGCAGACCACTCTCAAAATCCTCGGGGGATGTGCCCTTTCCGCTCTGAGAGTGCCAGACGTCGTTGATGCCGATATAGATGAACACGAGGGTCGCGCCCTTCTGGATCACGTCCGCTTCGAAGCGCTTGAGCAGGTCGGGGACCTTGTGGCCGCTGATTCCTGCGGGGATGACGCCTACGTCGGGGCGCTCCTCTTTGAACACGGCCCGGATACGGTCGACGTAACCGCCTGGCCGATTGCCAGCCTGGGTGATGGAATCCCCCAAGAACGCTACGCGCTCGTCGGGAGCGAGGGCCCGCGCCAGGAGACGAACCGTCTCCTCTTGGATAATTTCGGGGTCGCGGCGAGCCCCGATCAGGTTCTCCAGGCAGCCATCCGGGGCATAGGCGTGGTTCCAGGCGTCGTGGTGGACTCCGGGCAACTCCGTGTACTCCACCGGGTGCTTCAATTTGCGTAGGGCCTCGACCATCTCGCGAGAGCGTTTGGTGGGGACGACCGTGTCCTTCGCACCGTGCCACACCATGACTGGGAGGCCGGCCAGACGGACGACGGTTTCGGGATCTCCTCCGCCGCAAACCGGGGCTGCCGCGGAGAACCAGCCCGGGTGGCGTGTGGCCAGATCCCAGGCACCGGAGCCTCCCATGGACAGGCCTGTCAGAGCAATGCGTTGCATGTCGATGGGCTGCGTACGGACCACCTCAGCCAAGGCCGCGATCGCCCCCTGCATGGCTCCCGTGGGGTCGGGTTCCTGAATCCGCCGGCCACTATCCAACTCGCGAACATTTGCCCAACGCTGGTCCTTGGGGCATTGAGGAGCGAGCACGAAACAGGGGAACCGCTCGGAGTAGGCCGCGGCTGCCATGCGCTTGGGGAAGTGTTCTTTTTGAAGTTCGTTGTCGCTTCCCCGTTCACCGATGCCGTGTAGGAAGACAACCAGCGGGTAGCGTTCGCCCTCCACAATTTGGGACGGAGGAAGGAGTACGTAGGGGTAGGTCTTTTCCTCGACCTGGACCTGGCCGGCGATGAAGTCACGCGTGGGATCTTGGAGTGGCGTGAGCCCGGCGCAGAGGGCAAGGGCGGTGGAACAGGGAGCGAGTAGATTCATGGCTCCAGCATAGCCAGAACAGACCAGGCGAGCGACACCATGCGGTGTCGCCATCCTCTAATCCCGGGTGGGCCACTAGCCCGAAACGGGTTCGACTCGCACGGGACAGACCTTCAGCTCGGCGGTGTCGGTGATCGGGTCGTAGCCTGAGCCCGTCAGCTTGTTTATGGGCACCTCGCTGAAGCTGAAGCTGCAGAACACCGTGCCCGGAGGCGATGTGTCGTCGCTGGCCACGCGCACCAGGACGCTCCCCCGCGGGCTCGACATGCGCGCCATGCCGCCGTGCTCCAGGCCCCAGGCCTGCACGTCAGCCGGATGGACCTCCAGGGTCTCCTCGTTCAGGAGATACTCGGTCCCCGTCGAGCGGCCGCTCATGGTGCGTGTGTGGTAATGCTCCAGCCTCCGACCCGTGGTGAGCCAGACCGGATAGTCCTCGTTTACCACCTCGGCCGGGTCTCTGTAGGCGGGGGTTTTGAAGAGCCCCTTGCCTCTGGGGAACTCACCCACGTGCAGCATCGGAGTGCCCGGGTGATCGGCTTCGGGGACCGGCCACTGGTAGCGTCCCGCGTCGATCCGGTCCCAATCGAGCCCCGCATAGAGCGGAGAGAGGGAGCAGAGTTCGTTGAATACCTCGGCGGCCGAGTTGTATTCGAACTGGTCACTACCCAGGCGCTTGGAAATCTCCGCCAGGATCCACCAATCTGGGCGCGCCTGACCCTGGGCGGGAACGGCAGCGCGCACCCGTTGGGGCCGGCGTTCTGTGTTGGTGAAGACACCATCGGTCTCGGCCCACGCAGAAGCGGGCAGGACAACGTCTGCCAACTCCGCGGTCTCGGTCTTGAAGATGTCGACAACCACGAGATGGTCGAGTCGCCCCAGAGCGCGCTCGCAATGGTCGTAGTCCGGGTCGGAGATCAGGGTGTTCTCACCGCAGATGAGCATGGCGAAGATCTTCTCTCCGGCGTGCTCCAGGGCCCGCACTTTGGTCATGCCGGGCTCCAGATCCACTTTCGTGCCCCAGGCCTCTTCAAACTTGGCCTGCATGGCCGGGTCGGTGACGGGCTGGAAGCCGGGGTAGTTGCCGGGCAGGGCGCCGCAGTCTCCGGCTCCCTGGATGTTGTTCTGGCCCCGCATGGGATTGATGCCCGTTCCCTCACGGCCCAAGTTGCCCGTCATCAAGGCCAGATTGGACAAGCTCTGCACGTTGTCCACCCCGGAGATGTGCTCGGTGATGCCGAGGGTGTAGTAGATGGCGCCGCGATCAGCTTGTGCGTAGAGCACGGCTGCCTGCTCGATCAAGGCCGCGGGCACACCTGTAATTCCTTCAGCCCACTCAGGCGTGAAGCTCTTCAGGTGCTCGCGGACGGAATCCCAGCCCTCCGTGCGCTCGGCGATGAAGCTCTCATCCATGAGACCTCTCTCGGCAATCACGTGGGCCATTGCGCCCAAGAGGGCCACGTCCGATCCCACCCGGAGTGGCAGATGAATGTCCGCGCGTCGGGCAAGGGGGATATGCCGTGGGTCCGCCACGATGAGGATGGCACCCTTGGCCTGAGCCTGCTTGAGGCGGGTGGCGGCCACCGGGTGGGTCTCCGTCATGTTCGTGCCGATACAGAAGATGACGTCCGGCTTGTCCATGTCGGCCAGAGGGTTGGACATCGCGCCCCGTCCGAGTGTGGCGGCCAGACCGGCCACCGTGGGGGCGTGTCAGGCACGGCTGCAATTATCGATCTGATTCGTACCGAAATTGACTCGGATGAATTTCTGTACCGAGTAGGCCGACTCATGGGGTGCACGGCCGGAGGCAACGGCGTAAACCGACCGCCGTCCGTGCTCGGCGCCAGCCTGGGCGAAGCCCGCTGCCGCGCGGTCGAGGGCCTCCTCCCAGGTGGCTGGAACCAGCTCGCCGTCCTTGCGCACCAGCGGTTCCGTCAGCCGGTCGGGGTGCTGCACCCACTCCCAGGCGAACTGGCCCTTGATGCACAGGGCACCTTCGTTGGCGGGACCGTCCATGGCGGGCTGTACTCCCACCAAGGTCTCGCCCTTGGTGAGCAGGTCCAAGCTGCAGCCCACGCCGCAGTAGGGGCAGATCGAGCGCGTGGCGGTGATGGGCTCGGGCAGATCGGCGTGCTGCAGGGCGCGTAGGTCGCCCAGGGCTCCGGTCGGGCAGGTCTGTATGCACTGGCCGCAGAAGGTGCAGTCGCTGTCCTCCAGATCCACGTCGAACTCGGCGCTTATCTGGGTGCCGAATCCACGCCCAGTGATACTGATGGCGTAGTCGCCTTCCTGCTCCGCACACACACGCACGCAGCGATAGCAGCTGATGCAGTTATCGTAGTCCCTCAGGATCATGGGATTGGGATCGTCGAAACGTGAGTGTCCCGAAGTGGCTCCGGCGAAGCGCGTGCCGTCGGATCCGTAGCGCACGGAGAGCTGGGCGAGCTCCTGGGAGGCCAGACCGCGCAGAGGGTCGATCTCGGCACCCTTGGGGTTTTCCGAGAGCACCAGATCCACCAGGGTCTTGCGGTGGCGCTCGAGGTCCTCCGTGACCGTTCGCACGGCCATGCCCGCCCGGGCGGGTGTTGTGCAGGAGGCCAGGGGCCCGTTGGCGCCCTCTACCTCCACAACGCAAAGCCGACAGGCCCCGAGGGGATCGAGTCGCTTGTCGTAGCACAGGGTCGGGATCTTGTCGCCGTGGCGGCTGGCCACCTCGTACAGAGTTTCACCCTCCTGGAAGGGAACAACTTGACCGTCGAGCGTGAGGTCCAGGCTCATCGTGCTTCCAGCTTGGCGCTGACCTCCTCGGGGAAGAGGCGTAGAAGGCTTTCAGTGATCAAGGGCGCGGACTTGCCCAGGCCGCAGGCGCTGAGCTCGATCATGGTGTAGCCGATGGCTCGCACCTCTTCGGTCCACGCCTCAGGAGCCAGGGCTCCTGAGGGCTCACTGAGTCGCTCTGTCAGACGCTCGGTGCCAATGCGGCACGGGAAGCACTTGCCACAGGCCTCGCTGGCGAAGAACTCCATGGATTGGCGCGCGATCTCGAACATGTCCCGCCTGTCGTCGAAGACCATGATGCCACCGGCACCCAGGAAGGAGCCCTTGGCCCGCAGGCAGGCTTCATCGAGGGTGACATCAAGATCGGCGGCTCCCAGGAAGCCGCCCGAAAGACCGGCCATGGTCACGGCCTGAACCTTGCGACCCTCTGGCACCCCGGCCCAATCGAACAGCAGAGTCTTGAGCGGGAAGCCCATGGGGACCTCGTAGTTCCCCGGCCTCAGCACGTCCCCTGACAAGCTGATGAGCTTCGTGCCCCGATGTTCTCCGAGCCCCAGGCCCGCGTACCACTCGGCTCCGCGGGCGAGGATGGGGGCGACGCTGGCCAGCGTCTCCACGTTATTGACCACCGTGGGCGTCTGCTCAAACCCATGGGTGACGGGAAAGGGCGGGCGGTTGCGAGGGAAGGGGTGCTCCCCCTCCAGGCTGTTCAATAGGGAGGTCTCCTCGCCACAGATGTAGGCGCCCGCGCCGCGCCGCACGCAAAACTCGAATCCGTCCAGGTGCTCTTTGGCTTCCTCCAGTGCGCGCTCCAGGATGGCCAGGGTCTGCGGATACTCGTAGCGCAGATAGATAAAGCCACGCGCTGCCCCTGTGGCCAGTCCCGCGATGGCCATGCCTTCCAGAATCGCATGGGGGTCGTGGTCGAGGAGTACGCGGTCCTTGAAGCAGCCGGGTTCGCCCTCGTCCGCATTACAGACCAGAGTCTTCGGCCCGCCTTGGGCATCGCGCACGGCCCGCCACTTCGTCGCTGTGGGAAAACCTGCGCCCCCACGGCCCGCCAGGCCCGAGTCTTCGAGCACTTGCAGGATCTCTTCGGGCTCCATCTCGCGCGCCTTGGCCAAGGCCGCGTAGCCGCCCGTGCGCATGTAGCCTGAACAGGTGGCGCGATCAGGTTCGCGGACGCTTGCCAAGCAGCATTCTTCGAGGCCACCAGGATTGAGAGGGGGCAGCGGCGAGGGGGCCTGCTGCAGCTTGTCCCCGGAAAGCCCCACGAGGGCGCGGTCCGCCTGCAGTACGGGGATGGGGTCGTCGCACCGTCCGGCACATGCCATGGGCTCTGCACCTTCTAGGTCGTGGAGCAACTGCTCCGACCCATTCAGACGGCAGATGGGGCCCATGCAGACCCGCGGCCTATCCCTGGACTCCGGTTCGCCAGAAATGTGGTGATAGAAAGTCACGCTCCCGTGCAGATTTGCCAAGGGGATGCGCAGCCCCGCGGAGATGGCCTCCAAGCCCTCGCGGGAGATGTGCCCGTCTCGTTCGTTGAAGGCGTGCAACAACGGCAGTACCGGCGCGGGCTCATCCTGCCAGCGCTTGATCAACTGCTCGTCGGTGGGGGAGGCAGGCACCCGAACAGGGTAGCCGGGCGGGCCGAACTCATCGAGTCCAGAAGTCGGGATCTGGAGGAGCTTGGAGCGGATGTCTCTCTGGCACCCGGCTCCCGTTCAACTGTTGCGGATACGAAGCACCAAGGCCACCAATTCAGCCACGGAGGCAACTCCCAGCTTCTTCATGGCATTCAGCCGGCGGGCGTCGATGGCTTGGGATGAGACGGAGAGCTTGTAGGCGATCTGCTTGTTGGTCTTGCCTTCGAGGAGCATCTCGACGACCTCCATCTCCCGCTCAGTCAACTGGGACATGATCGAGGCGTGTTCTTCGCGCACGGAGTCACGGCCGCGGCGCTCATTGTCCTCGTTCAGGGCGACCTGGACCCGATCGATGAGCTGCTGCGGGCTCAGGGGCTTCTCCAGGAAGTCCACGGCACCATGGTGCAGGGCTTCGACGGCTACGGAGACTTCCCCGTAACCAGTCATGAACAGGATAGGCAGATTGATGTCCCGCTCTATGAGCGTGTCTTGCAGTACGCGCCCTCCCATCCCGGGCATGCGTACGTCAAGCAGGAGACAGCCCGGGGAGCCAGGGACGAACTCCTCCAGGAAGGACTCCGCATCAGAGAACGCTTGATGCGCAATTCCGACGTCGTCGAGCAAGCGGCCGACCAGACGTCGGATGCGCTCGTCATCGTCCACGACATACACGGTGGACTGGGTGCCGGTGGGCGGCGGAGATGCAGGTTCTTGAGGGGGCATGATCGTTTCCAGGGGGAGGCGTGCCGAGCATAACACCGATCGTTGTCCCCGTAGGTGGGCGGCTGAAGGACCACCCGTGGAGAATACACTCTAGTCCCCGGTTAGTGAAAGGTATGGGCCGCTGAAGCGAATCCGCATTGGTATTTCCAACCCATACCCATGCAGTGCCAGCGTTGACACTAGCGGGTATGCAGGCGAGTCTAGCGTTCAAGCAGGAGCAACTGTCCGTCCCCCACCATCCCCTCCCATTCCAAGCTCAATTCCCCTCCCACATGATGACTATTTCCGAAACCAGAGCCTCGAACAGCGGTGGAGAAATGACCCGGTCCATGGCGAAACTTCTGATCGTCGATGACGACGAGCGTATCTGCAGGCTGATCGAGAAGGTCGCGGACAAGATGCACATCGTGTCCGAATGTGTCAATGAGGCCTCGAACGCTCATGTCTTTGACGTGCGGGGGAGAACGGGTCTCGTCCTCCTGGACTTGAACATGCCGGAAGTGGACGGGGTGGAGGTCCTGCGCCGCTTGGCTGCGGCAGGATGTGAGGCAGAGGTCTGCCTGATGTCCGGGACGGCCAAGGAGGTCCTTGAATCCGCCAGGCGACTCGGTGACGAGTTGGGCCTGGCAATGATCGAGCCCGCCTCCAAGCCCATGGAATTGACCATCCTCCAAGGCCTTCTGCGCCCCCTGCAGGTTGCCACCAAGAGCCGCAATCCCACCGCGGACGAGCTGGCGGTGGCCTTGGAGTGCGGAGAGATGGACGTTCACTTTCAGCCCAAGGTGAGCTTGTCGACGGGCAAGACCACGGGCTACGAGGCCTTGGCGCGCTGGCATAGCTCACTGTTGGGGGATGTGCCCCCCAGTACCTTCATCCCCTTGGCCGTCGAGGCGGGCCTGATGGGGGAGCTGACCCGAGTGGTCGTTCAGAAGTCGCTCGCGTCCATCGAGCCCTGGTGGGGCGATGCGAGTCTGTGTGTGAACTACTCACCGGTTCTCTTCGAGGATCTGGAGTACCCGGACCGTCTCGAGCAATGGACCCGTGCAGCGGGCATCGACCCCGATCGTGTGATGTTGGAGATCACCGAGAGCGAGGCCATGCGGGATCCGGTCCGCTACATCGACATTCTGGTGCGCTTTCGGCTCAAGGGCTTTCACCTCTCGATTGACGATTTTGGGACGGGCTTCAGCTCCATGCAGCACCTGTACGAACTGCCCTTCGAGGAGCTCAAGATCGATCGCTCGTTCATCTCCAAATTGAAGGACGATGCAGATGCGCGCGTTATCGTCAAGGCAATGGTCGAGCTGGCCCGCGGCCTGGGCTTGCACTCCCTGGCCGAAGGCGTCGAGGATGCTGAGACGGCCAAGATCCTGCAAGCCATCGGTTGCCAAGGCGTGCAGGGCTACCACTACACCCGGGCTCTTCCGGTTGAGGCTCTGTGCGCGTGGGAAACCCAACGGGTCAAAGACCCTGTTGAGGGAGTCGTGCAGTTTCCAAGCGATGATCTGAATCGAGCGGGGTCGAACTGATGGTTCCCTTCGATTTGGATTTCAGGGGTAGGTTCTTCCAAGCCGGCGCTTGTGCGCCACAACTTGTCCACCAAGTCTGAAAGCACGATAAAGGGAGCATGATGATCACGGACAACAACCACAGGTCGGAGAGAGATCGCAGTATTGAAGCCGACCTTGGCTCCCCGGAGATTTCCGCCGGCGACAGCGGCCGAGAGGCAAGCCCGACCGAGCCTGAGGGGGCTAGGTTTGAGTGCTCAGCACCCATAGAGGCTACTTCTCGTTCCAGCCGTTCGGAAAGCCGGGGAGTTTCAGAGGGAGAGAAAGAGGTGCACCCCTTGGCAGGTAAGGGGTGCGCCTCGCTTTCCTCATCTGAGCTAGTTGCTCTAGATACCGACAGCCTGTGGGACTTGTACCTCGACGCAGGAGAGCGTCAGGACGAGGAGGGCAAGACCCAGGTGCGCAACGCGCTGATGGAGAAGTACTTGCCCCTCGTGCGGATCATCGCCCTGAAGCTCCTGCGGACCATGCCGAGCTCCGTGGAGCTCGATGACCTGGTCAGCTCGGGCGTGTTCGGGTTGATGGACGCCATCGGACGCTTCGACCCCGACCGCGGGGTGCGCTTCAAGAGCTACTGCTCGACTCGCATCCGTGGGTCCATCCTGGACCAGCTTCGATCGGAGGACTGGGTGCCCCGTCAGGTGCGGCTTCAAGCGAGCAAGATCGACCGAGCCCTGAAGGACCTGGGTGAGGAATATGGACGGGAACCCACTGAGGGAGAGCTGGCCACCCGCCTGGATTGCGACGAGGCCGAACTTCGCCGACGCCTTTCCCGTTCCGAGGCGACCCGCATGGTGTCCCTCTCCGGCAAGTGGTCCGGTCCGGACGGGAGCGGCGAGCAAATGGCCCACACTCTCCAGAACAAGAAGGCCGTCGAGCCCACCGAGGTGCTGAACGAGGCCGACGTGCTGAGCTTCATCACGCGCTCTCTGACCGATCGGGAACGCTTCATCATCCTGCAGTACTACAAGGCCGGCCAGACCATGCGAGAGATCGGAGAGATCCTGCAGCTGACGGAGAGCCGCGTGTGCCAGATCCACTCCAACGTCATGGTGCGGCTGCGGTCCACCATCGATCCGGAGCAAGCAAGGATCTTGCTGAGCGCCTGAGAAGGTTCATCCGGCGTGTGAGGCGCCAGAGCGGACTAACTACTTGCTGAGGGCCGCGCGGACACAGTCCGCGAGGCCCTCGCTTCGCATACCAGCGTCACGGGCGGCCTGGACACCTTCATCGGCGCCCAGTCCATCGCGCAGCGCCACGTGCAAGCCCCAGAGAGCGCCGACCCGGTTACCGCTTGCGCAGTGGATCAGGACGTTCCCGTCACCGTGGGTGTCGAGGGCTGCTGCCAATTGGACTGCGTGGGCTCCCACCAGATCACCTCCACCCAGGGGGATGTGCAGATAGTTCATGCCTGCCGCCTGGGCCAATTCTCCTTCGTTTTCAGGGAACGACTCGGCTTCGCTGCGCAGGTTGACCACCAGGGAGTACCCATCCTCGGCCATGGCGTGGAACTGGTCCACGTCGACCTGTCCGCCGCCAACCACGGTGCCTTCAAGGACGCGAAAATTCGTCAGGTCAAGGTCTAGTGGTTCGCTTGTGGCATCTGAGCATGCAGGGGAGGCGAGCAGGGCGAGGGCACCAAGGCACACGGATTTCATGGAGTATTTCACGCAGGCAGGGTACTCCGGACTCCTTGGCTGCGTGGAGCGAGCCCTTACAATTGGCAGAGAGTTTTGCTCGACAAGTCAGCGATCCTCCCAGAAGATCCATCCATGCACAAGTTACCCATGCGAATCCTGGCCACCCTGACGTTGCTCATGCCCTTGTCCGCTCAGGACGGCGCGTCAAGCCTAGGCGGCGTCTGGAAGGGGGAAATCGCCACTCCTGAACGCTCTTTGGAAATCGTGTTGCACTTCGTGGCCGATGGGCAGGGTGGTTGGCGGGGATCGGTCGACACGCCCGCGCAACTCTCCTTTGGCCTTCCTTGGGACACGGTGGAATGGGATGGAAAACGGCTGCTCATTCAGTCAGAGGTCGCGGGAGCTACCATGGAGGCCAACCTCGACGAATCGGGCTCCGAGCTGATTGGATCCTGGAAACAGCGTGGTAGTGAGACGCCCGTGCGCTGCGAGCGCCAACCGCCTCCTCCGGCCCTGCCCGCTGAACTGGCCAAGCAGCTCATCGGTTCATGGGAAGGGGTTCTCAAGGTAGGGGTTGTGGATTTGCGTCTGGTCTTGATGGTTGAACAGGGCTCGGGCGCGTTCTTGACGGGCTACATGGTCAGTCCGGATCAGTCGCCTGCTCAGTACCCGATCGGCCGCGTGGACTACGCCGGCGAGAGGTCCGTATTGGTCCACCTGGGTGCCATCGGAACCACATTTGCTGTGTCGCCCTCTGTGGATGGGGCCACCCTTGATGGGGAGTTCAGGCAGGGCGGCCAGGTCTTCGAAGTCTCCCTGAAAGGCGTGGCCGAGCCCACGAAGCGGCCGCGTCCCCAGGAACCAAAGGGCCCCTTCCCCTATGAGAGCGAAGAAGTTGAATACGAGAACCCCACCGGCGGCGTCACCTTGGCGGGGACGCTTACTCTGCCCAAGGGCGAAGGCCCCTTTCCCGCGGCCATTCTG
>DUDB01000010.1:0-4717 GCA_012959525.1 Planctomycetota bacterium | reverse complement strand
TTGATTTCGCGGGTGACGTGGGGGCGGGGATTGATTTTCTCCAGCGCCACGCTCGTATTGCCCCCGACAAGATCGGGCTGATCGGGCATAGCGAGGGGGGAATCATCGCGCCGATCGTGGCGACACAACGGGACGACGTGGCTTTCGCCGTCCTGTTGGCCGGCACCGGCGTGCGAGGTGACAAGCTGCTCGTGATGCAGAATGAGGCCATCATGCGCGCCTCCGGAATCGACGAGGACACCACTTCTGCGGCCCTTGAGTCACAGAAGAACCTGTTCGCGATCGTCTCCGACGCCACCCTTTCGTCGCAAGAGTTGGAACAGGCCCTGACCCAGGCGATTCAGAAAGATGAGGACTTCATGGCGGCGAGTGCCGAGGAGCAGGAGCAGGGTCTCAAGACGGCCCTCGCCCAACTCGCGAACCCCTGGATGGTGGCTTTCATTCGCCACGATCCGGCGGCCGTGTTGCGCAAGGTGCACTGCCCCGTGCTCGCCTTGAATGGAGAGTTGGACCTGCAGGTGCCCTTCAAGGCCAATCTCGATGCCATCGCCAAAGCCCTGAAGGTGGCCGAGAATGTGGACCACACTACGCGTGCCTTTCCGGGCCTGAACCACCTCTTCCAGCACTGCGAGACCGGGCTGATCACGGAGTACGGCGAAATCGAAGAGACGTTCTCTGTAGAGGTTCTGGAAGTGATGAGCGCCTGGATCCGATTGCGGGTCCTTCCTGAGTAGCGCCCTCTCAAGTGCGGCACACCTCTTGACCACTTGATCGCCCCCGGCCTAGTTCGCCGAGGAAATCTCTGAGGATGGCGAGGGCTCGTCCGCAGGTGATGCCTCGCCGTCGCCCTCGGCGTCGCCGTCAAAGATCGCGCGCGTGTTGCCCAGGAAGGACTCCCGACTGATGGTCCCTGCGTGCAGCCTGGCGAGCACCTCGCGCTGAGCCACGTAGTCGGTGTTCACGACACCCGCTCGGCTCTGAATCATGCGCCAGGATTTCCGGCGCTCTACGCAGAACAGGACCATCTGCCGCGAGCACACAAGCTCTGCCTTCTTGCCTCCCCGATCCACGACGATCAGCGCCTCGAAATCAGGCACGTAGGCGTGGTGCGTGGGGTCCAAGACCTTGCGGTCCACCACGTCGTTCTGGGTGATGCGTAGCAGCAGGTCCTCAAGGGGAATCGTGGCTGCGGCCTTGGATGCTGGCTTGAAGTGGCGGCGGAAGCGAGCCTCCGTGGCCGCCCAGTGGGCGATGGTGAAGGTGATCTTGCCTCCAAGCACCTTGGACTTGACCTTGGCCCAGTCTTCCTTCGGGTTGGGGTTGCCCTTCAAGGAGAACGCATCCTGGCTCATCTCGCCCAGCTGTGGGTTGAACACGAACTCGGGCATGCAGCGCGAGTCGCGCACCAGACGGGCTTGCAGAGAGGACACGTCGTCGGCGACCCCGTGTTCGGGCTGGCAGGCGGTGTAGCACTGGAAGAAAGCCGTGCCCCTGTAGGCGAGCCCGTCGAGCAGGGACTTGAACAGGTTGCCTGCGTTGGCCAGGGAGACCTGGGCCACATAGGGCGAACCGTGACCGCTCGTGAAGATCTCTGCCACGTTTTTCTTCTCGGTGAACTTGCCCTGGGTAGCATCGCCCAGGGAGTTCATGTCGCCCCCGCCGGGCATGGGAGTGGAGTCGGAGTTCTGCCCGCCCGTGTTGGAGTAGACCTGCGTGTCGAGCAGCATGATCTTCACGTTGGGCCGGTTCTGAAGCACCACCTTCGACACGTTCTGGAAGCCGATGTCGCCCATGCCGCCGTCGCCGCCCACGGCCCAGGCCTTGGGCAACTCGCGAATCTCGCGTTCGGTCATCAGGTGGTCGGTCATGTGGGTCATGGTGAATACCCAGCCATCGTCCGGCGTCGTTTCTTCGCCCAGAAGAATGTCAGCAATGCGCTCGGGCACCACGGACCGGGCCGCATGGTCGGCGATGAAGCTCTCGCCAAAGAGCCAAGCCACGGTCACGCCATCCTGGAACAGGGAGTTCATCCAAGGATAGGGGTGGGGGTTGTTGGGAGGCGTGGAGCCAAAGACGGTGTTGCAACCCGTATGGGCACCCATGGCCATGACGTTCATGCCGTTTGGCAGGTAGCCGTCCACGGCCTGCAGATCGCGGTGGTTGAAGGCTTCCTGACGCATGACGGCACACAGGGCGGCGAGAATCTCCTCCTCCGTGACCCTGTCAGCGCCCTCTAATCGTGCTGCCGTGTCTTCCTCGTCTTCGCCGCCACGCCCCATCACGACCTGGGCCACGACGCGTACAAGGTTGGTTCGGGCGCTGGCCTCCATACCTTCCAGGGCTGAAAGGCCAGCGGCCTCAATCTGGTCAGCCTTCTCCATGAGGCGCTCGGCCTTGCGGTGATACAGGGGCCGCATGTAGGCCTCGGTTACTGATGCCAGGGCGCGCAAAGCGCTCTTCTCGCCGCAACCCGCGCAGGCACCGTCGCCGCTGACCAGCGCCTCGTAGTTGCTGCGCACCATCAGATGGTTCTTGAGGGCTAGAGCGTGGGACTGCTCGGGGTCCTCCTCGTCATACCGACCCAGGAAGGTCGAGGGCGTATCCGGCAGGTAGTCCATGAAATTCGTACCCGAAACATGATCGGCGTTCAGCTCCTCGGTCTCGCTCGCCATAACCAGGGCATCCTTGTCACCGCACTCCTCCACACACTCGCCACAACCCTTGCAAAGGTCGGAGACGAAGATGGCGAACAGGCCGCCCGATCCGGCGTCCTTGCGCTCCTTGGAGCTGAACACTGCGGGGGTCATGCTGTAGGCGAAGGGAATACGACGGAAGACCTCGAGGAACGAATCACGCGTCGGCTCGTCCACCTGGGTGAGGGTGCCGATCTCCTCTTCCACCAGATCCTTGAATGGCGCGGGTGCTTTTTCCTTGACCCCGGCCATCATGCGGGTGCGTACACGATCTTCCACGGCGGGCAGCTCGGCCAGCAGCAGGTCCTTGGACTCGGACTCTGATACGAAGCCCCGCGCCGCGGCGCGGAACACGGTAGAGATCTCCTGAGCCGTGTTGGGCAAGGCCGTGTCGGGACAGGCCACGATGCACTCCATGCACTGGGTGCAGTTCTCCGCGATCCATAGGGGCGTCTCGCGCCGCGCCACGTACTTGCTCGCCGTGGAGCCGGTGCCTGCGGCCATCACGCCCACCGAAGCCAGGGTGGAGGCGGGCTGGTCATAACCCAGCCCAGCACGGAACTCCGAGTCGAAGGTGCAGGTGCTGGCCAAGGGTGCGCGTTTCTCCTGCGCCGCCGAGGGGGTCCTCGGCAGATCGCAGGTTCCGCAGGCGATCAGTGCCTCCACGCGCATGCTGGAGCGGTCCGGGGCGTCGACGGCCCCATGGGGGACCTCCATCGCGCGCTCGAAGCCCATGGTCATGACGGTCATGTTGGAGGCCACGACGGCCTCTCCGAAGCGCCCGAATTTCTTGACATACTGGGCCTCGACCACCTCGCGGAAGCGGTCCTCCGAGACGTCGTTGTCCTGCAGGAAACTGGACACGCGGAAGAACGCTCCGAGGAAGGCATTGCCCTGCATGCGCAGCTGCAGGTCTGGCCGGTCGGTGGCCTCGCGCGCGATATCGAATCCTGGCAGGGTGACGATGCGTAGCTTCTTGTCGTGGATTTCCTGTCGGTGGTGAATGGGGATTCGCTCCCAGGCCGTCTCCGGGGATTCTGCGGATTCCCAGACAAAGGTCCCGCCTTCGGCCATGCCTTCCAGGGGATTGGAGTGGGTGAAGGCCTTGGGGTCGCAGCACAGGACCACGTTCACGTGGCGCAGATCGCAGTTCACTCGGATGCGTTCGGGCGCTGCGACCAGGAAGTAGGCGGTGGGTGCACCCTTTTTCTCGGAGCCGTACTTGGGGTTGGCGCTCACGTGCAGCACCTCAGCCGGTCGGCCGAAGGCGTCGATCTCCGCGTTCTCTTTAGCGAGGTCGTCGCCGAAGGCGCCAATGATCTCGCCCAGGTTCTTGCCCGTGGTGATCATGCCCCAGCCGCCGATGGAGTGCAGTCGGACGGCGATGGAGCCATCAGGCAGGAGGGAGGGCGTGCGTGCGGAGATGACCTGGCGCGGGTGATCCACTCCCAGGACAAAATAGCTCGTGCCGTCGCTGGCCTGGGCGCCGTCCTGACGGGCCGTCTTGCCCGTGGCGAACTCGTAGGCGCCCAGAACCGCTTCGGGGCGGAAGTCCCTGGAGCCCAGACCGTAAGAGCCGCTGAAGATCCGCGGCCGCTTTTCTGCAGGCAGACTTGGGAGAGGTTGGCCAGCAATGGTCCGGCTGCCCTCGCTGGCTCGGGAGAGTGCGGAGCGCACGTCCCTTGTCAGGGGGTTGTCTCCAGATAGGCACTCGTCGGTGCGCTCGAGGACGATCACGGAGCGCAGTCCGGCCAGGGCTTCCACGATGGCGGCCTCGGGGAAAGGGCGCAGGACGTTCAGATGGATCGAGCCGACTTTCTCCCCTTCGGATCGCAGCAGATCCACAGCGGCTTCGATGTTCTCGGCCGCCGAGCCCAGGGAGAAGAACACGACCTCGGCATCGTCACACAGATACGAGGACAGCATGCCGTAGTGACGGCCCGTCAGCTCCGCGAATTCTGCGTAGGCGTCTTCCAGGAACCCCAGGATGTGTTCGGAGAACTTGTCCCGGCGTGCAATGACGC
>DUDB01000009.1:2348-39020 GCA_012959525.1 Planctomycetota bacterium | reverse complement strand
TCAGCATGGATGTCCGCCACCGGCGCCATGGAACCCGGATAGGCACCACCCACGTCCGCGTGATGGGCACGGTTCAGGCAGTAGAAATCCGGTTCTTTACCTTTGCCCAGAAACACGGGCGAGACCAGCGTGATGTCGGGCAAGTGTGAACCACCGGCATAGGGATCGTTGACGACGACCACGTCTCCCGGACCCATGGAAACCTGTTCCCGGGCGGCCGCCAGAGAGAGAGGCGCAGCGCCCAGATGCACAGGCAGGTGCGCCGCCTGGGCGACCATGCGGCCCTGACCATCAAAGAGCGCGCAGGAGAAGTCACGCCGCTCCTTGATATTGGGCGAGAAGGCCGAGCGCATGAGAGCCACGCCCATCTCCTCGGCGGCCGCTGCAAACAGGTGCTGAAAGACCTCCAGCCGCAGAGGGTCACGGACCACCGCAGGCGACTTGCGGGTGGAAGGTCTCTTGGGTTGCTGGCGGGCCATGGAGGTTACGCGAGCACCGCTGCATCGGGCCCAGTCTACAGCTTACCAATGAGAGCCGTCGGGATAGTCCAGAATCGGGAGGGGCGAGTGGTCCAGCACCTCCCATCGAAGCAACGGGATAATGTCCACGTCATCCTCCCCCACGCGACGCCACACCACGCAGCGCACGGTACGCGTCATGTGCGCCCCCGAGCGTTCATACTCTTCCTTCTCTTGTCTCGAGTCGAAGTCCTGGGATTGGTGACGGTCAGCGAGGGTCACCATTCGAGCGGTCACGTAGATCGAGAACACATCGCTATCCACGCGCAAGAGCGCCTTCATCCGCTCGGCGGACTCCGGGGCGATCATGTCATAGCCACGCACCTCGGCCAGCTCCTCGAGACCGTCAAAGATCTTGGTCGCCAAGATCTCCTCGCCGAACTCATCCAAGCTGGGTTCCACGGGCTCCTGCTCGGGGTCGGGCTCTTCCTCGTCATTTCGATACCACACCACGTCCTCCCAGAAGGACGGGTCCATGTCCCCATAGTTCATCAACCCAGTCAGTACGGCCCGCGGGGCGGTGTTCACGTTGACCGAATAGCCCCCTGTACTGGTGGCCGCCTCGGGCCCCTCGCCCTCACCGGTTGTAGGTGAGGTGTATATGGTCAGGAATGCATCGATGGCGTGGACCCGATTTCCATCCCTGTCGAATGAATCCCTGTAGTGGTCTTCGGTGAAGGGCTCAAGAACCACAAACTCACGGATCGACAGGGGCATCCCGCGCGAGCGATTGTCCTCATCGAAGGACAAGAGCTCTCCCGGGCGCGGCAGGTAGGAGTTGTCGCGCTGCAGGAGGTGCTCGCGCATGATACGTGCCATGTCGTCGGCATCCGTCTCCTGGATGTCGAACTCCGTGTCCTCACGGCACAGGTCCAGGATTTTCACGACCCGATCGAAGGCCTCCTGGGCCTCGTCGGGATCCTCGGCCAGCATGTTCAGGATGTTGTACTTGCGGTCCTCGTCCACGATCAAGATACGCAACTCAAGATCGTTGAAGGAGGTGGCTGCCTGCTGGGCCCACTCGTCCATGAAGGAGTCGCTTGCATCAGCACTCTCTTCGCCCCCCTCGCCTCCGCCTCCCGGCCCGGCCCCCGCGGCAGCAGCAGCGGCCGCCGCTCCATCATCCTCCCCGCCGGCCTGGCGCAACTCTCCATCAGACCGCAGCTGCTCAAACACCTCCAACATGGCCGACTCGATGGCCAGGTCCATGTTCGTGCTGGTGAAGTCCCGATTGGCCACCTGCTGATCCGTGGCCGTGACCCGATTGAGTTGGTAGACGATGGCGATAATCACCATCAGAACCAGGAACGAGAGCAGGAGCACGGCCCCGCGCTCGGTGTGGGGTCCTCGGGGCTTGTGGGAGAGGAGGAGCTTCATGGGTGGCGCGGTCCTTGGACGCACCAGAGGATCACATTCTTCCCGAACGCAGGGGGTATTCCGACCTAGAAATCAGAGTTCAGGTCCATGCCCTGCAGGATGCGAGGTCGGATGTAGAACAGCACGTTGGTCTGCTGGGTGACCTCGTAAGTGTTCTTGAACAGGTTGCCGAGAACGGGGATATCACCCAGGAATGGCACCTTGCGCTCCCGCTCGAGGGTGCGCTCCGCGATGAGGCCCCCCAGCACGACGGCCTCTCCCGGCTCCAGGCGCACGGTGGTGGAGGCTCGACGGGCGGAGATCGAAGGCACGGAGATGACGCCCAGGGAATCATCGCCACCCTGGCTCAGGGTGATGGCCGTACCGCTCACCTGTGAGGCGCGGATGTCGATGTTGAGCAGCACCGTCTCTTCCCCGATGATGGTCGGGATCACATACATCTGCACGCCCACGGGCTTGGTCATCAACGTCGCCGTGAAGGTGCCGTTGGGGTTGAGTCCACCTAGGGTGTAGAAGGGAACCTCATCGATGTTCTCGAATTCGGCGCGGCCGCCCTCGCGCACGGCTACCTTCGGCCGCGACATGATGGACACCTCCTCATGATTGGAGACGATCTCAAGCAGCGCATCAAACTGCACACCGTCAAAGATAGCCGAGACCCCGAAGAGTGCCTCACCCGAGTCCACCGTATTGCCCAGGGAGAAATCCAGGCTGTTGGCGAAGGCGCTACCATTCGGGAGACCGAAGATGGGCGTGTTGGAATCGATCGGACTGATGCCGTAGTCGAAGGAATCGGAGGTGGAAACCTCGATGATGCGCGCCTCGATCTCCACCATCCGCACACGGGCACTGAAGAGTTCGATGAAGCGTTCGGCCTTGAGCAACACTTCAGGTTGCGCCCGGACGAAGAGCCAATCGGAGAGGGGCACAAAGGTGCTGCTCTCTAGAGTCTTGCCGGATGGTGCGGAATAGGGTTCACCGTCGAAATCGAGGCGCAGATCAAGGACGGCCTCGCCCAATCCCTGCTCACCAATGGGCTTCAAGCCGGCCCCATTGACCACCACCCCGCCCTCGGCGGGAATGTCAAAATCCCCGTACAGGGAGAGCAGGGTCATGGCGCGCTGGCCAAGCCCCGCCGGGAAGGTGTAGGGCTTGGTGACGAATCCCGTGTCGGTATCAACCCAGATTCGCTCGCCAAAGGCCATGAACGGATCGATGGCCCGCGGCTCCAAAGATCCGGTGTCCTCAACCGGGTCGGGCTCCTTCGCAGCGACAACCGGCGCCTGAGCGTACAGACCCTCCAGTTCATCGAAGTAGCTGGCCTCGTCGAAGTCCGCTACCGGGGTGAGCGCGTCCGCACCCAAGAGGATGCGCTCCCAGGTGGCGTTGATCTCCGCGCTGCGCTCTCTGGGGGATAGCTCGCCTGATCCAAATGCCTGACAACCGCAAAGGCACACCCATGTCAGCGCCAAGGCCCACAACCCAGGCCCTGGGCGCAGACCGAGATTGGAGTCGGCAGTGGATCGTTGGAGACAGGCAGGCATCGAGAATCAGAAATCCGGGTTCAGATCTATGCCCTGCAGTATGCGCGGATAGATGAAGAAGAGCACGTCGGTACGCTCTTGGACCTGATAGCGGCTCTTGAAGATTCTGCCCAACAAGGGTATGTCCCCAAGCACGGGCACCTTTTTCTCCCGCTGCAGGGTGCGCTCCGAGATCAGGCCACCGATCACCAACCCCTGGCCCGCGTCTAGGCGCACGGTTGTGGTGGCCCGGCGCCGGGCCACCTCGGGAATCCCCACGGTCGAAGTGGAACCGTTGGGGTCTGTCACGATGAAGGTCGCCGCTGTCCCGGTGATCTGGGATACCTCCGTATCCACGTCCAGAATCAGGGTGTTGCTCCCGATCACGCGTGGCACCACATAGAGTTGCACGCCCACGTCCCGGAAGGTGATCGTCCATGTGAACTGGCCGTTGGCGTTGATGGCGTTGAGCTTCATCACGGGCTCTTGTTGCACCTCTACCAGCTCCGCCCGCGCACCCTCCCGCACGGCGACCTTGGGTTGGGAGATGATGGAGGCCGACTCATCGGTCGAGATCATCTCCAGTAGAGCGTTGAACTGCACCCCATCGAAAACGGCCGACACGCCGAAGATGGCCTCTCCCACGTCCACGGTGTTGCCAAATGAGAAGTCCACGCTGTGGATCAGGGAGCCCGCATTGGGGAGCCCGAAGATCGGAGTCACCCCATCTACGGGGCGGATTCCGTAGTCGGAGGTCTTGGTGGTCGTCAACTCCACGATCTTGGCCTCAACCTGGATCTGGCGCGCGTTGCTCACGAAGATCCTGATGAAGCGCTGAACATGACGCATTTCCGCTGGGGCCGCAGTCACCACCAACCAGTCGGAGAGGGGAACCAAGCGGGGCTTGCTGACGCCCGCGGCACGCGGTGGGGTGAAGGTCTCCGCGCCCTGCCCCTTGAGCAGGTGCAACACCACGGACCCGGGAGGCTGCGCGCCCTCCGGCATGTTCGTGTCATCCACGGGGGCACCGTGGACGGTGAGGCCCGAGTGGGTCTGGATCAGCGCCTGCACGCGTTCACCCGAGCCGAGCGGAAACGTGAAGGGCTTCATGATCAGCCCCGAGTCGCGATACCAGACGATGCGCTCGCCGAACTCCTCGTAGGGGTTGAGCACAGGACCGCCCTCATCCTGGACGGACGCTCCAAGCAGGAGGTCATCCAAGTCAATCTCGGGTAGAGGATCCTGGTCCGCTTCGGAATCCGGCACCGCATCCGGATCGGACTCGCCCCCTTCATTCGCGGCGCCATCTTCTCCTCCAGAGAGGTAGGCCTCCTCGAGCGCCTTGGCATAGTCCGCCTCGGTCGGTGCGGAGTCTGCGATTGGACCCTCCAGGTCCACTCCGTCCTGGGCGCCGGCCATGGCCTCTTCGATAGCCCGCAAGGCATCCACCTGTGGAGCCTCCGATGGGGCTGGACCTCGGCAGGCTGCGAGGAATCCGAGGAGGGTCAGAGGCAGTAAAGCCCGCCTATTGGATTGGATGAGCCTCACGGGTAGCCCGCGTCACTTTCCGCCCATCTCGGCCTTCACCTTGGCCGTGATATCGGCGACCGCCCGCCCATCCCTGCGGGTGATCTTCTTCCAGACCCCGCAATGGTTGTGGATCGCGCGCACCTCTTCGCAAGCCTTGAGCACCTTGAGCTTGGCGCCAGTCATCAGCTTGAGACCTTCAGCGGACTGCGGGTCGATCCGGTCCCTCTTGATCTTGCGCGCCTCGTCGGTCGCGGCCAGGAGAGCCTCATAGTCCACCGTTGCGGGCTTGGTGATGCTTGCGGGGTTCTGGCCCCCCTTCCCGCAGATGCTGTCCCGACGGCTGAAGATATAGGGCGTCCCGACCCCATCGTCGGGCCGCATGCGCAGGCTGGCGGCGTCCTTGGAAGGAGCGCCCGTCAGGGGCATGAGGGCTTGTGCAGATCCGCAGAGAACTGCAGCGATAAGAATGGTACGTCCGAGTATTAGCATGGCTTGATTAACTATCGGCCCGGATGGCACGAGGCCGTCCCCGGGACTTGGTTTCAGGCATCATATTGGCCTAGCGCGCGCAGGGTCTGGTATAGCCCTTGAGGCCCGGCGCTGCACGGGCCAATTGAACGGGATACTCAACGCTAACGGCTGCGCCTTTCTTGGCACCTAGAGGGTACCTTCTACGAATAATGCCCCCCCGGCCCATTGCTGAGCCAGGAGGGCATTGTCTGTCCCGAATGAGAGGAACTCGGGTCTGCGAGGCTTGAAGACCTCAGTCGGGGGCGCCTGAGCGCTCACGGCGACGGCCACCGCGATCACCGCGGCCCCGATCGCCGCCTTCCGACTCACCTTCTTCGCCGCCGGGCAGGGTCACCTTGTGGCTGACCTTGACCTTGCCGCGGTCATCCACGTTGATGATCTCCACCTCGATCTCGTCGCCCACGTTGACGACGTCGGTCACCTGACCCACGAAGCCGTGGGCCAGCTCGGAGATGTGGCAGAGGCCTTCCACGCCAGGCAGAATCTCGATGAAGGCTCCGAAGTCGCGCACACTGCGCACGGTGCCCGTGTAGCGGGTGCCGACCTCAGGGGTCTGCGTGGAGGCCTCGATGGCATCCTTGCAAGCCTTGACCTGGGTCGAATCCGTCCCGAAGACCTGGACGTTTCCGTCGTCGTCGAGGATCGAGATGCGCACACTGTACTGGGCCTGCATAGCCTTGATGTTCTTCCCACCGGGGCCGATCAGGAAGCCGATCTTGTCGCCGGGAATCTTGAGGGTCTCCATGCGCGGGGCATAATCGGAGACCTCAGGAGCGGGGCCAGGAACGGCCTCAAGCATCTTCTTCAGGATGTGGATCCGGCCTTCCCGAGCCTGCTCTAGCGCCACGGACAAGAGCTCGCGGGATACACCCTTGATCTTGATATCCATTTGCAAGGCCGTGATGCCCACGCCCGATCCAGCCACCTTGAAGTCCATGTCTCCGTTGTGGTCCTCGGAGCCGAGGATGTCGGAGAGGATGGCCTGGCGGTCGCCGTCCTTGACGAGGCCCATGGCAATACCGGCCACGGGCTGACTCACGGGCACGCCCGCGCTCATCATCGCCAGACAGCCACCGCACACACTGGCCATGGACGAGGAGCCGTTGGACTCCATGATGTCCGACACAATGCGAACGGTGTAGGGGAACTGCTCGCGCGTGGGCATGACCGCCATCAGCGCTCGCTCGGCCAACATCCCGTGCCCGATTTCACGCCGGCCGGGACCAAAGATGCGCCGCGTCTCCCCCACCGAGTAGGGCGGGAAGTTGTAGTGCAGGTAGAAGCTCTTCTTGTACTCGGGTTCGATACCGTCGATGACCTGCTCGTCATCGGGGGTCCCGAGGGTGACGCTGGCCAAGGCCTGGGTCTCACCGCGAGTGAACAGAGCTGAACCGTGCTGACGCTCGATGAAGCCGGGCACGATGGTGATGTCCCGAATCTTGTCATGGGCGCGGCCGTCCACTCGGGTTCCCGAGAGGATGCACTCGCGCTCCACGTGCTGCTGCAGGTCGTGCAGCATGTTCTTGATGGTCTTGGTCCGAGCGCCAAGATCGTCACCATCACAATCTGCTGTCAGAGCCGCAACGCACTCGTTCTTGATGGCCGCGAGGGCGTCGTGACGATCCTGCTTGCCTTGGGTGCGCACGGCCGTGGTCATGGCCTCCTCGCGCTCGAAGACCTGGGCCTTGAGCGCCTCATCCACTGCCGGAGCATTGAATTCGGCCTGGGGCTTGCCCACCTTCTCGGTCAGCTCGTCGATCAGGGAGACGACCTCCAGGATCACCTTGTGGGCACACTCCAGGGCGTCGACCATGACCTCCTCGGAAAGCTGCTTGGCGGAGGACTCCACCATGGCCAGCCCGCCCTCGTGGCCGGAGACCACCAGGTCCAGGGTGGACTCCTCGCGGCGCACGGGATCCTCGGGGAAGACAACGAACTCGTCGTTCACGCGTCCCACGCGCACGGCGCCCAGGGTCGCGTCGAAAGGCAGCCCGCTGATGCGGACCGCGGCGAAGCCCGCGATCATGGCAGCCACGTCGGTGTTGTTCTTGCCGTCGTACTGGAGGGCGTGGGTCAGGACCTGCACTTCCTCCTTGTAGCCGTCGGGAAACATGGGCCGGATCGAGCGGTCGATCAGGCGCATGGTCAGAATCTCCTTGGTCGTGGGGCGTGCCTCACGCTTGAAGAATCCGCCGGGGATCTTGCCGCCGGCCTCGTTCTTCTCGCGGTAGTCGCAGAGCAAGGGGAAGAAGTCGATGTCCTCGCGCGCCTTGCCAGCGGTCACCGCGGCAAAGACCTTGGAGTCACCTAGTGTCAGGATCACGGAGCCGCCAGCCTGTCGGGCCACCTGGCCCGTTTCGATGGCGATGCGCACTCCGGAAATTTCGCGTTCAACGCGTATGGGTCCGTTAGTCATGGATCAGTTCCGAATCTTCGGTATCAGTAGTTGCTTAGTTTTTTTCGTGTTATGTCGTATCTGTCATGTCGCCGCATTCTCGCGGCCGATGCCGTTGGACGCAGGTCCTACACGGCGCACAGGGGCTCTTGGACACAGTCGTGCCGCAGGGCTCCCATCCGGTGCTAGCGGCGCAGGCCCAACCGCCCCAGAATCGTCCGGTAGCGCTCGGGGCTCTTCGTACGCAAGTAGCGCAGCAGCTTGCTCCTCCGACCCACCATCTTCACCAATCCCAACTGAGAGCCGTAGTCCTTCCTATGGACCTTCAGGTGCTCGGTCAGATTGCGAATGTTCTCGGTGAGCAGCGCGACCTGGACCTCCGGAGACCCGTTGTCTCCATCAACCGTCGCGTACTCGGAAATCAGTTCTGCTTTGCGGGCCGTTTCGATGGCCATGGTAGTTGTCTTCCTTCTTGCGTAGGACTTGCCCTTCGTCTAGGCGGCCTCCACACGGAGGTTATGCCACCCGGAACGAGGGTGCGGGGGAGCCCAATGGGGGCTCCGCGATAATTGAGGCGAAGAGTCTAGCCCCCTGAACCCGCAGCGCTAGGCGAGCAGAGGGGATTTGAGGGAGGACCCGGAATAGGTGGGCTGGGGGGGGGCGGAAGGGGCTGATTGTGCCTAAACCCGTCCAGGATTCGAGTCCCACATCCTCCTCAAGCGAAAGGAAAACCCACTCCAATCTTCTCCGCCGCGTCAGAATCCCCGATCCTCTGGCCGACCCCATGCCTCCCACAACCCAGAAAACCAACGACAGCCCTCAGTTCACGGCCGTTCTGGCCTGCTTCTTCCTGTCCGGATTCGCAGCCCTCGTCTACCAGACCGCTTGGCTACGCCAATTCTCGGTCGTCTTCGGGACCTCGGAGCTTGCCGTCGCCACAGTCCTCGCAGCTTATATGGCGGGGCTTGCGCTTGGCGCGACAGCCGCAGGCAGACTGCTGCACCGAGTCAGGCGACCTGTTCTGTGGTATGGGATCCTTGAGGCCGGGGTCGCGCTTGGAGCCCTTCTGGTTCCCTGGGGCCTGCGCGCCGCGCGCTTCATGCAGGACCTGGCCATCGGCGACCAGAGCGCGCTCGTCGACTCCGGAGGCCCGGCCCAGTCCGCCTTCTATCTGTTGACGACATTTCTCGTCGTGCTCGTGCCCACGACCTGCATGGGCGCCACCCTGCCATTGCTCACGCGGCACGTCGTTCGCAGACGGGACCACATCGGCCCGCGAGTCGGACTCCTCTACACGACCAACACCGCCGGAGCCGTGGTCGGCACCCTTGCCGGAGCCTTCGTCTTTCTGCCCCAGTACGGTCTCGCCGGAACGATCTGGGTTGGCGTCGCGGCCAACGTACTCGTCTTCATTCTGGCCGCCTTGATCGCCTCTCGCGTGCCCCAGCCGGTGCCCGCCCCCAGCTCCGCCATGGATGAGCGGGCAGCGGAGCAGGAGACCATCCCCGACGGCCGCGTGCGCTGGATCCTGCCCCTGATCGCCGTCTCCGGTTCGGTGTCCTTCACCTATGAGGTCCTGTGGACGCGGCTCCTCTCCCACATCCTCGGTGGAAGCGTCTACGCCTTCGCCGCCATGCTGGCCAGCTTCCTGACCGGTATCACCATCGGGGGCGCCATCGCTTCACTGCTGGCGCGCACGCGCCGAGCCGCAGCCATCGGGTTCACACTGTGCCAGCTCGGCATCGCAGCGCTTGCCGCCTGGGTGTATTCCCACATGGACGGGCTGCCGGCCGTATTCATTGAACGCATGGCCGAACCGGACGCCTCTCCCCAAGCGGTCGGGGCCCGGATGGCGTTCACGCTGCTGCTGCCGGCCACGGTTCTGATCGGAGCGACCTTCCCTTTTGCTCTGAGGATCCTGGCCCGCTCGAGGACCGAAGCCGGCCAGGCCAGCGCTCGGGTCTACGCCTGGAACACCGTGGGCGCCATCTTCGGTGCCTTGCTGGCAGGCTTCTGGTTGATCCCATCATTGGGCTTCGACGGGACGGCGCGGTTGGCCGTGGGTGTCAGCCTGGCCTTGGCGGCGACCGCATCGATGACCCTGCTCTGGCCCACGGCGCGCTGGCTCTGCATCGGCGCCTGCGCCAGTCTGGCGACCCTGGTGGCCTACCAGCCCCAAGCCCCCACCCGCCTCTTGCGGCACGCACCTTTTGAGCCGGAAGCGGGCGCAGCGGGAGAGGTCCTGTTCACCGCAGTCGGCCACTCCGCCACCATCCTCGTCATCGACCGGGAGCACGCTTTGGAGATCCGATCCAACGGCCTGCCCGAAGCGGGAATCACCCCGGAGGGCACGCCACCCTACGGACGCAACGCCGAGCGGTTCCTGACCTCCCTGCCCGTACTCGCCCGACCGGAAGCCGAATCCATGCTGGTGGTCGGATTCGGGGGCGGCGTGGCCCTCGAAGACATCCCGCCGAGCATCACCGAGCTCGATGTGGTCGAACTCGAACCCCAGGTGCTCAAGGCCAACCGGGAGCTCGCCAGCCGACGCGCCAGGGACCCGTTCGATGACCCACGCCTGAACGTGATCCTCAACGACGCCCGCGGCGCCCTGACACTGACGGACAAGCGCTGGGACATCATAGTGTCCCAACCCTCCCACCCCTGGACCGCGGGCGCTTCGCACCTGTACACGCGCGAGTTCGCTGCGCTATGCAAGGAACACCTGACTCCAGGGGGTGTCTTCGTGCAGTGGATTAACGCGGGCTTTCTGAACCCAGAGCTGTTCGCCTCCGTGGGCGCGACCCTGCTGGACACCTACGAGCATCTGCGACTGTACCGCCCCATCCCCAGCATGTTGCTGTTCTTGGCCTCGGCCGAGCCGCTCGACGTGGAGCGCGAGCTGGTACGTACCGGTGCCCCCATCGCCGCGAGCCCCGACTATTGGAATGCCGCGGGGATCAGCGACGTCAACGAGTTGCTTGCGCTCCTGGCCCTGGACCAGCGAGGAATCGAGACGCTCTGCGCCGGCGGCACGGTGAGTACGGATGATCGCAACGTCCTCGCCATGGCATCGGGCATGGATCTGCCAGATGGTCTTGACATGGAGACGACCTGGAAGCTCCTCGCTCCCGCAGACCCCCTGCTCGCCGAGGACGCCTCATTGCTGACCGACCTCGGAGCGGCTGTCTATCCCTTCACGGTCTTGCGTGCCATGGGCAGCACCACGCCTCTTCGAGCCTCTGCACTGCCAGAGAACTTCCAGATACCCGCCGCAGAAGATGAGCCCTTCTTCCAGGTGGGCGCCGCCTTGCCCGCGACGGGACGGGGTGCGCCCGGCACGGCAGGCATCGGAACCCTGGCCCGTACCTGGACCGGTCTGCCTGGATTGATCTGGAAGGGGTGGACCTTGGTGGGCAATGGTCGCTGGCAGGACCTGATCGGTTTGGATGACGAGCTCGCAGGTGTGCCGCCCTCATCCATCTGGTTCCAGCATGCCTGTCGTCTCCGTGCTCACGGGCGGCTGGCCACGAACATCGCGCGAGTTCCGGGCCAGGTCCAGCCCCAAGCGGTCATCGAAGCCAACGCGCGCGAGGCTATTGAACTGCTGGACCGGGCCATCTTGCGCGAACCGTCCCCGGGAGCGTTGCTTCTGAGATTGGAAGCCGCCTACAGCGCCAACTGGACGCCAGGGATTCTGGGTACGCTCAAGGAGCTACTGGTCTGGATGGGGCCCCCGAAGAGCAGCCTGCCCGCGATCACCATCCAGGAGATGGAGATGGGGCTACGCCCCTGGGCCTCCCGCCTGGATGCTCTTCGCAACACCATGACTACGGCTCCCGGAGATCCTTCCCTCGAGCGACTCACGGCGCTTCAGGATCGGCTAAAAGAACTCCTGCCCCCCATCGCCCAGCGCGAGCCCGCGACGGATGGCTCCGGGCAGCAGTTCCGATGAATCCCCCCACCACCCCCACCGCTCCCGACCCGGTCGCTCTTGGTCGGGAAACGCGGCTTGAGGGCTGGCTGCGCTCCCCCATGCGCCGCCGTCTCCTCATCGCCCTGGTGGTCGTGCTGATGGTGACGATTTCCACACTCCTGCACGTGGATGCCGCCCAACAGGATGGCCGCGAGATCGATTGGCAGTACATCACCTGGCGCAAGGGAGTCGATTGGGTTCTCTGGGGATTGGCCGCTGAGCCGATTCTGTTTCTGGCCAGATTGCTGGCCAGCAACGTGCGCTGGCTCCTGCCACTCGTGCTCCTGCACGGTGGTCTGGCCTATGGAATCGCCCGAGGCATCGGGGAGGTCGAGACGTATCTGGCCACCGAATGGCTTCCCACGCCGACCTGGACGCGACAAGGGTACACGCCACCGGGGAACGCGAGCCCGGGCGCGGATCAAGCTCCAGGCCAAGGAGTTTTTCAGGGTCGGGGGGGACGTCCAGGCATGGATGGCCTCGACCGACGACGCGGGGAGGGACAGCAGCGCGGGGGTGAACGGGGCCTGGATCGGGGTGGGCCTCCCATGGATCAGTTTCCCTCTGCTGAGGAGATCCGACGACGACGACGGGGCCGCATGGGAGGCCCGCGCATCGAACTGGGCGTCCTTCTGTATCTGGTCATCCTGGGCATGGGCTGGGGGGCGCGCTCCTATCTGGATGAACGCGACGTGGAGCGCCTTGCGGCTCACCTCAAGCTGCGAGCCGCGCGTCTGGAGACTGAGCTGTCTGCCGCCAAGATCTCCAGCCTGGAGGGACAGCTTCAGCCGCACTTCCTGTTCAACGCCCTGCACTCGGTGGGCGGGCTGATCCGCAGCAAGCAATCGGCCGAGGCTCTCACCACCCTCTCGGCCTTGGGGGGGCTACTGCGCGCCACCCTCGAGCACGGCAGCGAACCCGAGGTGGAGTTCGAGCAGGAGCTGGCCCTGGCTGAGCAGTTCCTGGAGATCGAGTCCATCCGTCTGGGCGAGCGCCTGCAAGTGGAGACCCATATCGCCCCGGGGCTGTCCTCCGCCCGGGTACCCGCTCTACTGCTTCTGCCTCTGGTGGAGAACGCCGTCAAGTACGCAGTCGCCCCACGGCCCGAAGGAGGTTGCGTGGAGTTGCGGGCCAGGCGCGAGGGGGAGCAACTGCATCTGACGGTGAGCGACGACGGACCGGGCTTTCCCGAGCACGTCCTGCAAAGGGAGGCACGGGACGAAGGGGAACGCTCCCCCATCGGGATCGAGAACACACGCGCCCGCCTGGCCACGCTGTATGGCGAAGCCGCGAGCCTGGAACTGCACTCACCCCCCGGAGGTGGCGCCACGGTCCACGTGAAACTTCCCTTCAGTGAGATGACCTCATGACGCAAGCTGCCGCCCCCCTGACCGTCCTGATCGTGGACGACGAACCCATGGCGCGGGCCACCCTGCGCTCCCTCCTGGAGGCCGAGTCCGGAATACAACTCCTCGGTGAGTGCTCCAATGGTGCGGAGGCCCTGGCCAGCCTGCGGCGCAACCGACCGGACCTGCTCTTCCTGGACGTGGAGATGCCGGGCATGAACGGCTTTGAGGTCATCGAAGCCCTGGGCGAAGAAAACCCGCCCCTGGTCGTCTTCACCACCGCCTACGACCGCTACGCCATCGAGGCTTTCGGCGTGCACGCTGTGGATTACCTGCTTAAGCCCTTCGATGATGAGCGCTTCGCCCGGGCCCTGGAGCGGGCACGGGATCACCTGGTGCGGGAGCGCGTGGTGGATGCCAGCCGCGCACTGGCCCAGCTGGTGCAGCCCGAGACAGGCAGCCCGGTCGGCGAGCTTGAAGACAGTGGCGAGCAGGCGCCCCTCGAGCGTCTGACCATCCGTCGTGAGGGGGGCATCGAGCTGGTGGAAACGAGCAGCATCCACTGGGTGGAGTCGGCCGACCAGTACGTGCGCCTGCACACGGAGCGCGGTGAGATCCTCATGCGCGAGTCCATGGGTGCGTTGGAGCGCAGCCTGGACCCCACCCGCTTTCAGCGCGTACACCGCTCTGCCATCGTGGCTCTCGATCATGTACGCCAACTGGCAACCCAGGCCGGCGGCCTGGGCAAGGTCCAACTGCTCGACGAGACCTGGGTCCCCGTGAGCCGTGCGCGCATCGCGGCCCTGCGCCGGCGCCTCGGCTGAGCCCCGGGTCCATGTCGCAGGGCATTGTCTGGAGAGCGTAACCCCCGGGGGGGGGGCCATGAAGGCGGTTCAGAGGACGTTCCCAACAGAGACACTACACTTCACCTGATTCGCCGTCCCGAAGATGGCGCAGAAGACCAAAACACCATCCAATAGGAAGGTGCTCCTGAGCACACGGCACTTTCCATCCCCCCGGAGAATCTCCACATGACACGCATCCTGACCCCCGCACTGGCCGGCCTGACCCTTCTGGTCGGCGCAGCCCAACTGAACACCCGCTACGACACCGAACGCACGCTGACCGTCTCCATCGAGACCAGTCAGACCATGGAAACCGTGGCCTCGGAGATGACCCGTGACGGTGAGCCCATGGAGGGCTTCGGCGGCAGGTCCGGTGGAGGTGGAACCGAGTCCAGCCTGGAGTGCACCTACACGGACACCCTGCTGGCAGCCGATGACGGTTCTCCCACCCGCATGGAGCGCGAATACGGTGACGTGACTAGAACCACGACCATGGGGTTCGGCGAAGAGTCCCGGGACATGGACCGCACCAGCCCCTTGGATGGCGAGACCCTCAGCCTGCACGTCGATGAGGATGGAGACACCATCGCCAAGCTCAAGGATGACGGCGATCCGGAGCATGACAACATGCTCAAGGGACACTCCCTCGCCTTGCCCCTCGACGGCCTGCTTCCCGAAGATGAGGTCTCCGAGGGCGACAGCTGGGAGCCCGAAGCAGCGGCCATCCTGACCGCGATGGGCTTGGACGTACAAGGTGCCCTGTTCCCGCCCGAAGAGCGCAGCGGCGAAGGCTGGGGCGGACGCGGTGGTGGCGGTGGCGGACGCGGCGGCAGGAGCTGGGGCGGCTCCGGCGGCAGTTCTCTGAGCTACCTGAACGAAGCCGAATGGGACGCCGAAGCCAAGCTGACCGATCGCACCGAGACCGTCCAGGACTTGGAGTGCGTGGTCATCGAACTGACCTTCGAGACCGAGGGCGACATGCCCGAGCGCTCCTTCGGCCGCGGGCGGGATCGGGACCGTTCCTTCTCGGCCTGGGAAAACCCCTTCACATTAGAGGCCTCAGAGAGGCTCATCGAGAGCACCTACGAGGTCGAGATCGAAGGCCAACTCTACTACTCCATCGCCGAGCAGCGCCCCGTGAAGCTGGTGCTGGAGGGCGAAATCTCTGTGGAAATGAACACTGAGATAGACAGAGATGAGTTCAGCATGACGATCTATCGTCTGCAGGAAGGCACTATCGAGCACACCGTGGAAATCACAGCAGAGGACGCCTAGACATGACGAATACAGCCATCATCCCCCTGGTCAGCTTTCTCGCCGCCGGCGCGGGCTACCTTGCCGCCGATTTCTTGAGCCCGGACGACCTGGCTCCAGGTCTCTCGCAAGCCGGCCCGGCACCGGCATCAAACCTTGAAGGGACAGACGTCCAGGAACGCTTCGACGAGTTCGCCCGGCGACTGAAAGACCTCGAGGCACGCAATGACATGGTCGCCGTCGACCGTCAGCCGGCCGGCGACCTGGAGACCACCCAAGCTGAAGATCTGGCCGCCATGCGCGAAATGCTGGCCTCCTTCAAGTCCGTGGAGACGGCCCCCCCGGCCCGCTTCCAGGACATGGTCGAATTGGCCATACAGGCCCGTGAAGACCGCGAGGAGGCGGAGCGTGATGCACGTCGCGACGACCAGCGCAATGAGCGCATGGACCGCACGATGGAAGATCTGACCACCAAGTTGGGCCTAGACCCGAACCAATCTGGTCAGATGCGCAAGCTTCTCACGGAGCGCGACCTCCAGCGCAGCGAGTTCTTCAGTGGCATGCGCGGTGGCAATGGAGCGGGTTTTGACCGCGACACCATCCGTGAGTCCATGCGCGTACAAGGTGAGACGTTCGACACTCAGCTCCAGACATTCTTGAGCCCGCAGCAAGTCGAAGACTATCAAGGCATGAACACCAGTGGCTTTGGTGGTTGGGGCACGGGCCGCGGAGGTCGTGACTCCGGTGGCCGTGGCCAACGGGACGCCTGAGACGACCCCCCTTATCCAGCAATCGCGGGTCATAGGTGGCCCTCGACACGAACTGCACGGGTAGACTGCTACCCGTGCAGTTTTTTATTCCCTGTTGCCTCGCTCTTGCGGGAGCCCTGTCCGAGACGCCCCCCGCGGGGCCCAACATCGTTTTCGTCCTAGCGGATGACCTGGGCTATGCCGAACTCGGCTGCTTCGGTTCTGAGTCCATCAGGACGCCCCACCTGGATCGCCTGGCTCACGAGGGCATGCGCTTCACCCGCCACTATGCTGGGGACGCGGTCTGTGCCCCATCGCGCTGCGTCCTGCTGACGGGCCTGCACACCGGTCACGCCCACGTGCGGGACAACAGCGGCGCGCATCGCAAGAACAACCCTCATGGCGAAGGCCAGGTACCCCTGCCTGCCGAAACTCCCACCCTCGCTCGTCTGCTGCAGCAACAGGGCTATGCCACGGGCGCCTTTGGCAAATGGGGCCTGGGGGGCCCAGGGGAGAGCGGCGAACCCCACCTGCAAGGATTCGATGAGTTCTTCGGCTACCTGTGTCAGGCTCAGGCCCACAACCACTACCCCGATCACCTGTGGCACAACGGCAAACGGGTGGAGGCAGGCAACAGAGTGTTCTCCGCCCACCAGAAGATCGAGAGGGCACCGGACTCCAGCGATGACTGGGACACGTACCAGGGGCAAACCTACGCGCCCGACCTCTTTATCGAGCGCGCTGAAGCCTTCATCCGAGACAACGCAGACCAACCTTTCTTCCTCTACTACCCCAGTGCCATCCCCCACGTGGCCTTGCAGGTCCCCGATGAAGATCTCGAGGCCTATCCGACGGACTGGGACAAGAAGCCCTATCTAGGGGGCAAGGGCTACCTGCCCCATCCCCGACCGAGAGCAGCCTACGCGGCCATGATCACCCACCTCGATGCAGAGGTCGGGCGCTTGATGAAAGTCATCGACGAAGAGGGCCTGAGCCAAAACACGCTGTTCATCTTCACCAGTGACAATGGTCCCTCTTATGCGGGCGGCTCGGACTCGAAGTTCTTCGGATCCACCGGCAACCTGCGCGGACTCAAGGGCAGCCTCTACGAAGGGGGTCTGCGCGTGCCCCTGATCGCCCACTGGCCCGGAACCGTCCCTGCCGGCACGGCGAGCGAGCGGGTGTGTGCCTTCCAGGATTTCCTACCCACCCTGTGCTCCTTGGCTGGCGCCGATTATCCCGAGGGTCTGGACGGCGTGGATCTCAGCGGCACCCTACGGGGTCGGCCCGCCCGACTGGCCAGACGGCCCCCACTCTACTGGGAACTCGGAAGGCGTCAGGCGCTCCTGGACGGACGCTGGAAGTGGGTGCGACAGAGTTCCAGGAAGGGGGTCGTGACCGAGGAGTTGTTCGATTTGGAGTCCGACCCGAGGGAGGGCACCAACATCGCTCTGGAACGACCGAAGGTACTCGTGGCTATGCGGGCGCTGGCAACGGCCCAACGCAGTCCATCGGAGTTGTTCCCCAGCCCCTTCGACGAGGAAGCTCCCAGCAAGGACGACAGCAAGGACGACAGCAAGGACGACTCCGACTAGCGCTCGCCCAGCGTCAGCCAGAAGACCTTCTCCTCGCCGTTGCGCTGCACGGTGACCTGCACCCTGTCCCCCGGCGTGTGACCCTCGAGGATCTTCCGCAGGGCATCCTCATCCTGCACAGGCTTGCCGGCCCACTTGGTCAGAATGTCACCGCTCTTGATCCCTGCCTGCTCTGCAGGGGCACCTTCGATCACCGTCCCGAGCAGGATTCCCGGCTGACCGATGCTCTCAGCCGTGACGACTCCCACGAAAACGCGCGCGGCAGGGGCCGCGGGTGGCTGGGTTCGGCGCGCTTCACCCCTCCCTGCTCCACGCCGCGCCTGCTCCGAGTAGACGAAGGCCTCATCCCGCAAGGCCGCCCCCCTCAAGATCCTGTGGAACAGGTTGATGGTGTGCACGGCGTCCACACGATTGATCTTGCTCACCACGTCGCGCGACGTGTGATAGTCGTCGTGGAAATCGGCGATGATGCCGAACAGGACGGGCATCTTGGCGCGATAGAAGGGTGTGTGATCGGAGGCGCCGGACATGTTCTCGGGCTGCACAATAGTCAAGGGGGAGGACTCGAACATGGGCGCGAGCCAGGCCTCCATCCCCTCGCCCGTGGAGGCTCCGGAAACGGACAGACGCTTGTCGACGATGCGCCCGATCATGTCGAAGTTGATCATCAACTTGTGCTGTTCGATGGGGAACAGGGGATCGCGGCAGTAATGGCTCGAGCCGATAAGGCCCGATTCCTCGGCGCTGAAGCACATGAAAAGCACCGAGCGAGCTTCCTGATCGGGACGCAATTCGCGGTATTCCTCCGCGAGGCGCTTGGCCAGCATGATCACAGCGGCGCTGCCCGAGGCGTTGTCATCGGCGCCCGGGTGCAGCTTGCCGGGTCCTTCGCGCGAGCCAAAATTCCCCATGCCCAGGTGGTCGAGGTGCGCACCCAACACAATGTACTCGGAGGCCAGGGAACCTCTCCCACGCAGTAGACCGATCACGTTTTCGGCAGTGAGCTCCTCGTCGGCAATGCGTGCTTTCATTTCAATTTCGCAGGCCAGGTCGCGCACGACTCCATGGGCATCCGCCTCTCGGCGCAGATCCATCAACGATGGTGTAACCCCCGCCCCACTCAGCAGTTTCTGAGCGGCCTCCGAAGTGGCCATCAGGACCGGAATCTGGACGTAGCTTCGGGAGCCACGGCCCGCGACCATCAGATCCCCCACGCGGTCATCTGCCGCACCGGGGGGGCTGACGAGCAAGACACCCACGGCGCCGCGCTCCTCCGCAGCCTTCAGCTTGCGACTGAATCCGGACTTGGCCGTCCAGGGCCCGCGCGTAGCCCAGAGGCTCTTGCCGCCTTCGTCCATGGGTTCGAAGCGCATGATCATGGCGATCTTGCCCGTGAGGTCCACGCCGGCCTCAAACCCCCGGTAGCCCTCCTGGCCCTTCTCGATTCCGTAGCCACAAAACACCAGAGGCGCCTTGGCGGACCCCGATCCGCCCATGCCGGTCACCCCAAAGTCCACGCCGTGGGTGAGTGCCAGCGAGCCCCCGGCCAGATGGGATTCAGCCACGGTTCGGCGCTGGCCCACGCGAAAACTCTGGCGATAGCTGTCGCCTTCCACGGGCCTTTCGAGACCCGCCTGATCAAAGTGCGCCTCCACGTACTCGGTGGCGATCTCCATGCCCCGCGTCCCCGGTAGGCGACCCTCAAGGAAAGGGTTGGCGAGGAAGGTTACGTGTTCGTTGTACGCCCGCACGTCCTCGCCCAGCTCGTCCAGGAGGGCGGCGATCGGGGCTTCCGTGGCAAACACTTGCTCTTGGGCCACAGCGGGCGCGGCACTCAGGAGCAGAACCAGAGCTGAGAAAGGGCGTTTCATGATGGACCGGGGGGGGGTGGAGGCGCGATTGAGAGTAACGCCACCCCTCTCAAGGTATAACCCCGCACTGGAAATCCCACGCGAGGCCCCAGGCTCATACGAAATGGAGGCAAGGAGGTGTCGAAGGTAGCCCTGCGCTAGACTGCACCCCATGGGCTTCCCCTGGTCCCTCCTGGTCGGCACCTGCATGCTGGGCCTAACCGCAACCAACCCCCACCCCCTCGACGGGCCCGACGTGGACCTGCGTCTTTGGGTGGAGGGAGAGTCAGTCACGGCCCACGTGGTCGTGAACCTGGCCTTCGTGGATGGATTTCTGGAGATCCCGCGGGAGGACGAGATGCTCTTGCGCGGACCAGAACACAAGCTGGCGGAGGACATGTTGTTCGAACTCTTGTCCGAGCGCCTGTCCGTGGCGGCGGGTTCCCTGCAGCTCCAGCCCCAGCTCGCAGGCTTCGAGGTGATCGACCCGAACTTCGATCTTCTGGCCCACTTCCCACGCTTCGGCACCCGAGCCATGCAGAAGCTACGCATGACCTTGGAGTTCCCGCTGGAGACACCGCCTTCGGAGGTGAAGTTCACGTGGAGTGCGTTTCCCGATGATCCGATTCTGTCCGAGCCCGAAGACCCCGTACCCATGGACGTCATCGCCCACTTGAGCGCTGGCGGAGTACGCACCCGCGTCACGCTCAAGGCGAGCGACCCCACCTTCATCTGGCGCGGCCTGACGGGTGCCAGCGAAGACCACTTCGAGGACGTTCCGGTCCTCGCCAAAACGGAGCCGACCCAGTGGCCCCTTCTGACCCTGGCCCTGGCCGTGGCCGGGGCGAGCATGTTGGCCTCTCGACGATCCAGACGCCCGCGCGTCCTCCTGACAGCCGGGGCGGCGTGCCTCGTCGGCGCGAGCTTGGCCTGGAATGTGCGCACGGACCTCTCCTTTTCCAACGGCGGTGAAGCCCTCCCCTCGCACTCCCAGGCGAAGGCCGTCTTCGAGCCATTGCACACGAACATCTACCGCGCCTTCGACTTCACCAACCAATCCGATGTGTATGACGCCCTGGCGCGCAGCGTACACGGCGACCTGCTCGACGAGCTGTACAACCAGATCCACGAGGGGCTGGTGATGCAGGAGGAGGGCGGGGCCGTAAGCGAGGTCCAGGATCTGCGCCTCAAGGAACTCCTGATCGAGAGCGTGGGCCAGGACGACACGGGCTCCCCCACTTTCAGCGCCCGCTGCCAGTGGGAGGTGGACGGCGCGGTGTTCCACTCCAATCACTCGCATTGGCGCACCAATCAGTACGAAGCACGCTACGGCGTGGCCGCCACGGCAGCGGGTTGGCGAATCGTCGAGCACGAGATCCTGGCCGCCCGCAGGGTGGACGCCGGTCCGATCCTGCCCCAGGACTCCCAGGAGAACCCACCGCCTATAGGAGAGTCCTTTTGACGGACACGGCCCTGCTGTCAGCGGAGGCCGTGCGCTTCGCCTACCCCGAGGGTCGCTTCGTGGCTCACGTGCCCCGGTTCCTGCTGGAGCGTGGTGAGCGCGTGGCCTGCGTGGGCAGTAGCGGCGCTGGAAAGACGACCCTGCTGCATCTGATGACCGGAGTACTGCGCGCCGAGAGCGGCCGCATTGAGCTGAACGGAGCGACCCTCACGGACCTGGATGAGGAGGCACGCCGCGCCCTGCGGATCCGCACGGTCGGCATGGTGTTCCAGCAGTTTGCGCTGCTCGATTACCTGTGCGTGCTCGACAACATCCTGCTGCCCTACCTGGTCTCCGAGGCTCTGGACCTGAACGCAGACGCACGGGAGCGCGCTCAGTCTTTGGCAGAGGCCACGGGCATCGAGACGCTGCTCGATCGCAAGCCTGGACAGCTCTCCCAGGGCGAGCGACAGCGGGTGGCCCTGTGCCGTGCGCTGGTCACCGAACCGCCCCTGGTGCTGGCGGACGAACCCACGGGCAACCTGGACGCCACGCGCACCGACGCGGCCATGGATCTGCTCTTCGAGGTCTGCGCCCGACACGGCAGCACGCTCTTGGTGGTGACCCATGACACGCGCCTGTTGGAGCGCTTCGATCGGGTGCTGCAATTGGAAGAGTGCATGGAGGTCACCCGATGAGAGGCCTCGTCCATCTGGCTGGAGCCCACGCCCGCCATCACCGCTGGCGCAGCCTGCTGCTCACCTTCTGCCTGACCGTAGCCTTCCTGCTGCCCGCCACCACACGCCAGTTGATGGTCCGCTATGAACGGGATCTCTCGGCGCGGGCCGAAGCCACCCCGCTGGTGGCGGGGACCCGTGGCAACCGCTTCGACCTGACCCTGGGCGCCCTCTACTTCCGCCAGAGCGCCCTGGAGCCGGTGCACATGGGCCTTCTGGAGGAGATCCAGGAGAGCGGTCGCGGGGTGGCCGTGCCCCTGCATACCGGCCACCTCGCCAGAGAGGCCACCCTGGTGGGTACGAGCCTGGAGTACTACGAGCAGCGTGGTCTGAGGACGACAGCGGGCAGCCTGCCCATGATGATCGGTGACGCCCTCGTGGGCTCGGCCGTGGCAGCGCGACTGGGGCTTGAACCCGGGGACGCTCTGAGCAGCGATCCCACCAACCTCTATGACATCAACCAACCCGGTGCCACACGCCTGTCGGTCTGCGGTGTGCTGGCCCCCACGGCAACCCCCGACGACGACGCCGTGTTCGTGGACGTCAAGACGGCCTGGATGGTCAGCGGTCTGGTGCATGGCCACGGGGATGTGACCTCTCCGGGCGCGTTGGAGGAGGACATGATCCTCTCCCGCAGCGAAGACTCGGTGTCGGTCAGCCCGGCCTTGATCGAACACGATCAGGTGAGCGAGGAGAACCTCTGGGACTTCCACCTGCACGCGAGTCCCGAGGAGCTACCCCTCACGGCCATTCTGTACTTCCCCGCCGACGACAAGGACAAGACGATTCTGAAAGCCGAGTTCAATCGCTCAGCGGTGCATCAGATGGTGGTGCCTCGCAAGGTGGTCGACGAGCTCTTGAACTACGCCTTCAAGATCAAGCGCCTCCTGGACGGGGTGGCCCTGGTGCTGCTCCTGTCGACTCTGGTTTTCGGCGGGCTGGTGCTCTCGCTCACGGCGCGCCTGCGCAAGGAGGAGTTCGACATGTTGCACGCCATCGGCTGCAGCCGCTCCGCCACCTGGAAACTGGTTGCCCTTGAGCTGGCGGGCATCGTCACCCTGGCGGCCGCCGGAGCGGCAGCCGGTCTGGTCCTCCTGATCACCCTCGCGCCGGATCTGGTGCGCGTCTTCTGATTCTCTCTCCGATGCTCCTGATGTTCTCCCCAACCACGCCTCCCCGGGCGATTCCGGGCACCCTGCTCGGGATGGCGCTCATGCTCGGCTTGGGCGCCTGCGGCGGGCCCACCGAGGCCGAACCCATCCAATTGGACGGGCGCGTCCTGGCCACCTTCTTTCCCCTGGAGTCCATGGCCACCGCCATCGCGGGAGACGCGGTGGAGGTCCTCTGCCCACTGCCCGAAGGTGCCGACCCCCAGTTCCACAAGCCCACCCGCGAGGAGCTGGCCCTCTACCAGCGGGCGAGCCTGGTGCTCACCAACGGCGCGGGTTTCGAGCGCTGGTTGGCCAGCGCCAGCCTGCCCCCCTCGCGCGTTGTGGACACGGCCTCCGACTTCACGGAGCCCCTGATCGAGCACACGGGCATGACCCACTCCCACGGGTTCGAAGGCGATCACTCCCATGCGGGCACCGATGGCCACTACTGGCTCGATCCCCTACTGGCCCGGGAGCAGGCGCGCCGTTGCGCGGAGACCATGTCGGGTGCATTCCCCGAACACGCTGCCGCCTTCGCGGCGGGCCTCGCCCAGCTGCAGGCCAACCTGGATGGTCTGCACGAGCGCTTCGCTGCGGCCATTCCGCAGGGAACACGCCTGATCGCCAGTCATCCGGCCTACGACTATCTGGCCCGTCGCTATGGATGGGAGGTCCACAGTCTGGATCTGGATCCAGAGGCCCCCCTGAGCGAGGAGCAATTCGCTGAACTCGAGCGCCTGAACGGCTCGCTTAAGCCGGCCCTGATCCTCTGGGAGTCCGAGGCCCTGCCCGCCACACGCGAGTCGCTGGAGTCCCGTCTGGGTCTGCGCTCAGTGGTCTTTTCCCCGGCGGAAAACCCCAGTGCGGCCCAGCGTGCACAGGGTGCCACCTTCCCCGACATCCTGGCCGCCAATCTGCAGGCGCTTGAAGCGGCTCTGGGCGAGAAGTGAACCAGTCCCCAGGATTCTCTTCCCTCCCCTGCCCCACTCCCTAGACTCCGAGCATGCCTTCCATCTTCGACAAGATCCTCAGCGGTGAGATCGATTGTCACCGGGTGTACGAGGACGATCACACCCTGGCCTTCCTGGACATCGCGCCCCTGGCTCCCGGCCACACCCTGGTGATCCCCAAGGAAGCGCGCGAGCACCTGCACCAGCTCTCCGACGAAGCGGCCGCCGCCCTGGGCCGCGCACTCCCCCGAGTCGCCCGCGCCGTGCTCGCCGCCACGGGAGCCGAGCACTACAACGTGCTGCAGAACAACGGCGAGAGCGCCCACCAGGCTGTCCCCCACGTGCACTTCCACGTCATCCCACGGTTAGGTGACCAGGGGCTGGGCATCCAATGGAACAGTGGCAAACTCGAAGACGCCGAGGGCATCCTCAAGCGCATGCACACAGCCCTGACCACCGACGAGAGCCCTTCACGATGACCCACGATCTTCTCATCCATGGCGGACGGCTAATTCTGCGCGACGGCGATCGGGAGGCCGATCTGTTGATCCGCGAGGGAAAGGTGGCCTCCATCGGCGAAGACCTGGAAGTCTCCCCCGACTGCCCGAGGCTGGATGCCAGCGGCCACTGGGTCTTCCCGGGCCTGATCGATCCCCAGGTGCACTTCCGCGAACCCGGCCTCGAGCACAAGGAAGATCTGGCCTCCGGCTCCCTGGCCTGCGTGGCGGGTGGAGTGACGGCCTTCTGCGAGATGCCTAACACCACGCCCCCCACCACCGACCCCGCCGCCCTGCAGGACAAGTTCGAGCGCGCCGCGGGTCGCGCCTCGGCGGACCACGCCTTCTTCCTGGGTGGCACGGCTGAAAACGCCGAAGCCATCGGTGAGTGGGAGAGCCTTCCCGGGTGCGCGGGCATCAAGGTCTTCATGGGGTCCAGCACAGGCAACCTCCTGATTGAGGATGACCCGACCCTTGAAAGGCTGCTGCGCTCAGGCAAACGCCGGGTCACCGTGCACTCCGAGGACAACCCGCGTCTGTCGGAGCGTTACGCCGGAATCACCGAAGGCACCTCCGTGATCGAGCATCCCACCGTGCGGGACGTGGAGTGCGCTCTCAAAGCGACCCGCCGCCTGCTCAACCTGGTGGAGGCTACGGGCCGGCCCGTGCACCTCCTGCACGTCAGCACCGGCGACGAAATGCAGATGGTCCTAGAGCGAGACCTGGGCGATCTCGTCACCGTGGAGGCGACCCCCAATCACCTCTTCCTGGCGGCCCCCGAGTGCTACGAGGTGCACGGCACCTGGGCCCAGATGAACCCGCCCGTGCGCGACGTCCATCACCAAGACGCCCTGCGCCGTGCTCTGGTGGAAGGCCCGGTCACCTGCATCGGAAGCGATCACGCGCCCCACACCCCCGAAGAGAAGGCCAAGCCCTACCCGCACTCACCCTCGGGCATAGCTGGGACCCAGACCATTCTGCCGCTGCTGCTTACGGCCGTGCGCGATGGTTGGCTCAGCCCGCAGGACATCGTGCGCCTCAGTGTGGATGGTCCGCGGCGCGTGTACGGCATCGAAAACAAGGGCGCGCTGGACGTGGGTTGCGACGGAGACGTGACACTGGTGGACCCCAGCGTGACCGAAGACCTGCCCTCCGACTGGCTACGCTCTCGGGCCGGGCGCAGCCCCTTCGAGGGGACGGCCTTGGCGGGTTGGCCCGTGACAACGGTCCTGCGTGGCCAGATCGTCTATCACCAGCACGAACTCGTGGGCGTCCCAACTGGCCAGCCCCTGACCTTCACCTCCTGACCCCCACCCCCACCCCCCGAGTCGACCGTGGACTGGATCACCGACCCCAACGCCTGGATTGCTCTCAGCACCCTGACCCTGCTGGAGATTGTCCTGGGCATCGACAACATCGTGTTCATCTCGATCCTGGCGGGCCGCCTGCCCGAGGAAGACCAGGGCCGTGCGCGCACGGCCGGGCTTGCGCTCGCCATGCTGGGACGCATCTTCTTGCTGCTCTCCCTCACCTGGGTGATGGGATTGACCGAGAACCTCTTCACGTTCCTGGATAGGGACATCTCCGGACGCGACCTGATCCTGATCATCGGAGGCCTCTTCCTGATCTACAAGAGCACCTCGGAGATCCACCACAAGCTCGAGGGCCTTGAAGAGGATCGCGAGTCCACGAAGGGAACGGCGAGCTTTCGCAAGGTGCTGATCCAGATCCTGATCCTGGACCTGGTCTTCTCTCTGGACTCGGTCATCACGGCCGTAGGCATGGCGCAAGACATTGGAGTCATGATCGTGGCCGTCATCCTTGCGGTGGCCGTCATGATGCTCACCGCCGGTCGCATTTCGGCCTTCATTGAAAAGCACCCGACCCTCAAGATGCTGGCCCTCTCGTTCTTGCTGTTGATCGGCGTGAACCTGGTGGCTGAGGGCATGGGCCAGCACATCCCCAAGGGCTACATCTACTTCGCCATGGCCTTCTCTATCTTCGTCGAGGCCCTCAACCTGAGGGCGCGGACGAAAAAGAAGCCCGTCAACCTGCGGGAAACACGCCTGCACAAGGCCATCGAGAAATCGTCCGACTAGGGACGTGCCTGGGGCGCGCGGGTCAGGCCTGAGCAGCAGGCGTCTCGCCAGCGCTCAACCGACTGGAGTTGGCGATCACGAACAGCGCGCCAGCGTTGTGCAGCACGGCGCCCGTCAGTGGAGTGATCACGCCCAGGGAAGCGAGGGTCACCATGCCCACGCTGAACAGCGTTCCGATGAGCGCATTCTGCACCACGACCGAACGCGTCTTCTCGGCCAGGCGCATCATCATGGGCAGGCGGTCCAGATCTTCTGAGAGCAGGGCCACGTCCGCACCGCCCAAGGCCACCTCGTTTACGCGCGCTCCCACCGCCACGCCGACGTCCGAGCCGGATAGGGCCAGGGCGTCATTGACACCATCGCCCACCATCATGACCTTGTGGCCGCCGGCCTGCTCCTCGCGCACGACCTCGAGCTTCTGTTCGGGCAGGACCTCGGCCACGTAAGCGTCGAAGCCCAGCTCCTCGGCCACCTCCCGGGCCACCTCCTCGCGGTCGCCCGTCAGGAGAACTAGACGATCCATGCCCAACTGGCGGGTCTGCTCCAGGGCGGCGCGGGCCTCCGCGCGGGGGCGGTCGGAGAGGGAGAGATAGCCGAGCACCTGCTGCCCCTTTGCGACCCAGACTCCGGGCCCGCTGGTCGGCGCCTGATCGGGAACGGCCACACCTTCGTCCGCCAGCCACTGGCGGCGGCCGAGGAGGCAGGCCTCGCTGCCGGCCGTCCGCACGCCCTTGCCCGGGATCTCCTCACTGGCTTCGGCGGGCGTGTACTCCAACTGCGCCTCTTCGGCCGCGCGGACAATGGCCCGCGAGACGGGGTGCAGAGATCCATGGGCGCAGGCCGCTGCGGCTCGCAGGACATCTTGTTCCGTCGCATCGTCGGAGGGAACGACCCGGTCCAGACTCAGGGCTCCCGCGGTGACCGTGCCTGTCTTGTCCAGGATCAGTGTGTCGACCTCCGCCACGGTCTCCAGGAATGAGGCGCTCTTGATCAGGATGCTGCGCCGGGTGGAGGCCGTCATGGAGACGATCATGGCCGCCGGTCCCGCAAGAACCAGAGCGCACGGACAGGACACGACCAGGACGGCGATGGCCCGTCCAAGCTCGCCGGTGAGAAACAGGGTCACCCCCGCCACGGAGAGCACGACCGGAAGGTAGACCCCTGCGTAGCGCTCGATCAGGCGCAAGGCCGGTGTCTTGGACTGCTCCACCTTGCGCAGGGTCTCCACGACCCGGCCCAGGACAGACTGCCCACCCACGCCCTCGGCGCGGATGCGCAGGATGCCGCCCAGGTTGATGGTGCCGCTAAAGACGCTGGAGCCCGGTTCGACGTCTTCATAGACCGACTCACCGGTGATGGGAGCCTGATCCACGGACGAGAAGCCCGTCAGGACCTGGCCGTCCACGGGAATGACCTGTCCGGGTCGAACGAGGACCTCGTCACCACTGCGGAGCTGGTCGGGTTCGACCTCTTCCTCCATCCCGTCCTGAACACGGGTCGCCCGTTGTGAGGAGAGCTTGCGAATGCCGTCAATGGCCGCCACGGCCCCGCGCGAGGAGCGTTCCTCGAAGAGGTGGCCGAGCTCCAAGAACAGGGGCACGAGTCCGGCGGTGACAAACTCCCCCACGGCCATGGATGCGAGCACGGCGAGGCTGACGAGTTGTTCGGTGAGGTTGGCGGGTTCGCGGCTCATGAAGCCCCGCAGACCGCGACGCAAGATGGGTGTCGCCACGACGAGCGCAGCCACCGCCTGGATCAGGGCCGCCATGTCCGCCTGATCGGGCACCACCAGCGCGTACAGGCTGCCCAGTCCCAGTAGCCCAACGCCGAGTAGAAGCGGGCCGAGTTGCATCGCAATACTGCGCTGCTCCTCAGGAGTGAGGGGCGCTTCTACATCGCGCGGGTCCAGAGGCCGAGGCTCTAGGCGCGGGGTAACGGCGGAAAGGGCGCTCTGCATGGATTAGAACGGAATGGTGATCCGGAGGTTCTCGTAACGCTCACCGGCCGGAGGGGGCACGAAGCGTTTGGTCGCGGGCGCAAGAGCGCGCTCGATGGACTCACGGTACAGGCGCACACGCACGACCTCGGGGTTCTGACGGTATTCAGCCAGCAGCGCCTCAAAGGCATCGGACTCACCGCGAGCGCGACCCAAACGCTGAGCCGCTTCGGCCCGAGCTTGCGAGATGCGTGTGGTGCTGCGCGCCATGGCCGCAGGCACCTCGATGGCACCATACTCGCGCGCCTCCTGGATCAATGTCACCGCGTCGATCATGCTGCTGACCACTTCGCGGAAGGCGGGAAGAACCTGGAAGGGCGGGCTCAAGCGCTCAAATTCCACGGCCACCAACTCCATGCCGGCATCGGCCTCATCGAGCAGCTCCTGAGCGCGTTCGCGAACCATGCTTGAAAGGGTGAAGCGCCCCTCAGCCATCATCTCCTCGATGGCCATCGTGCCCGCGCTGGTGACCATCGCCGTGCAAACGGCATCGCGCATGAGTGCATCGGGATCCTCGATCTCGAGCGCGAACCGGATGGGGTCGCTGACCCGGTAGCGCGCCAGCAAAACGGCCTGGAGGACATTGTCGTCTCCGGTCAGGCAGTAACCATCCTGTTCTGGGTTGATCGTGTCGCGTCGCGAGAATCCGCGCGAGGAGGTGATGGGTCCGCCCTTTTCATCCTGCTCAAGCCCCAGTCCACTGGCCAGATCCACCACGCGAACGCTATGGACTTTCTCAACGTCGACGCGCAGCACCTCGTCGATGGGTGCCGGCAATGCAAAGAGAAAGCCCGACTCGTGGACCTGCTGACCCGGACTGTCCCCGACCAGGCGCCCCATGCGCAGCACCAGAGCCACCTGGCCCGGCTGCACGGAGGTCAGACCCGACGCGGCGTAGAGCACTAGCAGGACGAGAATCGGCCAGTGATACACGCGCAGCACAAAGCCCATCAGCCCCAAGAGGGGCGAGGCCATGCGAGCCCACTCTGCCCCGGCCGTTTCACGGACCTGGGAGGGACGCTGTAGGGAGCCGCGTTTCACTGACCCCTGTCTCCTTGCTCTTGATCCTGGCCCGCGGGAACCGGAAGCGTCGGAGCTTCCAGCAAGCCGAAGGGAGCACTGTCCGTGCGCAGAATGATGGTGGCTCCAGTTCCCAGCAGGGTCTCCAGAGCCTCAAGTTGACGAACGAAGCGATAGAACTCTTCGTCGGCCCCGTGCGCGGCAGCATAGACGCGCGCCGCTTCGGCCTCCGCCTCGCCCCGTGTCTTGGCCGCCGTTTCGCTCGCCGTGGCGAGGATCCGGGCCACCTCAAGGTCCGCCTCGGCTCGCACCTGGGCAGCCTGGCGATCCCCATCGGCACGGAACACGGCCGCGGACCGCTGCCGCTCGGCACGCATCTGTGCGAACACGCTGGTGATGTTGGACTCGGGCAAGGAGAGTCGCTTGAAGCCCACGTGGTCGATCTGAATGCCGTAGGTCTCCTTGGCCTTCGACTGAACGGCAGCGAGGAGGTCGGCTTCGATGGCATCCACGGCCAGCAGCTCTTCGTCCGTGGAGACCAGGGCCGACAGATCGTAGTGCCCCAGAACACCGGTCTTGGCATCAATAATCAGGCCCTCCAGCTTGTTGTCAGCGCCCTCAATGGAGCCCACCGCGCGATAGAATGCCCAGGGGTCCGCAACGCGCCAGACAGCGTAGGACAAGAGGATCACGTTCTTCTTGTCCCGCGTCAGCACTTCCGCGTGACGCGTGTTGAAGACGCGTGTGCGACGGTCGATGCTGGAGGCACGCTCGATGGGCCAGGGCAGTTTCCAGTGCAGACCGGGCTCGGAGACCTCGTCGAGAGGCTTACCGAAGCGCGTCACGAGGGCCGAGTGCTCCTCGCGCACGGTGAAAGTGACCGCCGAAAGAGCGGTGACCATCACGGCCAGGCATCCGACGATCCAGCGCAGAGTATTGCTTCGCATGGGGCTAGAGATCCTCCAAGGGTGTGGAGTCTGCGGCGTTGGAGCCGTTGATCCACAGGGCTCCACCATCCCTCTCGAAGCGTTGGTCAATGACCACAAATGAGCGACCCTGCAATTGGGCCTCACGTGCTTCGAGTAGACGGCGGAAAGTGAACAGTTCGGGAGCTGCTGCGTAGGTTTTCTGAACGGCGGTGAAGGCCTCGGCCTCGCCGCGCGCGAGAGCTACGCGCGCCGTGGCCTCCGCGTGGGCGCGATTCTCTAGGCGGTTGGCCTGGGACTGAGCGCCTGGAAGAACTTCGTTCGTATACGCCTGTGCTTCAAGGACGCGTGTGTTGCGATCAATGCGCGCGCCCACCACGGCTTGATAATCTTTGGCCACGGAAACAGGCGGGTGCAATCCTATGAGCGTCAGGTCGACGACCACCAAGCCCAGCGCCAGTTCGTCTGCACGCTGCTGGATGCGTCCCTCAATCTGGGCCGCAAGTAATGAGAGGTTCTCGGACAGGGCACTGTCGAGGCTACGGCCCACGGTTTCAGCCATCATCACCCGATCCGCGACAGCGGCGAGTGCGCCCTCAGGGTCAGCACACGAGTAAAGATAGACCAACGGATCGCCCACCTTGAATTGCAAGATCGCGTTGACACTGATCAGCTCGTGACCATCCCCGAGCAGGAGCTTGTACTCCTCCTCGGCATGCTGAGCCGTCCAGAGCATCGAGGCTCCGCTCTTCGCCCGGGCGAACCCGATAGGCAGGCTGCGCACCCGATCCACAGCCACGCGCTGCACGGATCCGATGGGCCAGGGCCAGCCTAGGTGCAGGCCGGGGGACACCGGAGCACGACCTGAGCGTGCACCGAACACCTCGATGACCCCCATCTCCGCTGGACCCACGAGCGTAAACGCACTTCCCACCCAAGCCAGACCGACGAGGGCCAGCAAGGTCGGAGCCAGGGAGCGCCGGATGAAGGCCAGAGCCCAACTCCCACGCAGGTCGATACCGAATGCGTCGGTCAGGAAGGCAAAGAAGCTCGAGACGGGATCCAGTCGTCCGAAGAAGATGCGCAAGAAGACCGGGCTGGACAGAGCCAACCGTCCCGTGCGCCGTGCCAACAGCGCGATGAGCAGTCCTTCGACCACAAGCTCAAGGACGAGGAACGTCTCGAACTTTGAGAGCGCCGGTGCCAACCAGGTCAAGCGGTCGCCGTGCATGAAGGTCGCGGTTTCGAGCAAGGTCAACCAAGCGGTAACCCGCAACCACGAGGCCAGTCCTTGGGCCTCGGCGAGAACCTCCGTGCGCGTGGTGCCGTAGAAGCGTGCCAAGAGCAAGAACACCAGGGCCGCTGCGATGGATATCACGACCACGCCCGTGGCGTTCAACCAGGCGATGGAGCCGAGACCAAGGGCCAGAGGCGCCTTGTATTGCTCGTAACTGAGTTGCCAGGCGGCGACCGCACCGGCACCGCACAGGCTCAGCACCAGCGCCGCAAGACGGCCCGGGGCAGAGGCTGCGCCTCCTTCAGTTCCGCGCTGAGTGCTCTGAGCCAACCGTCGGCGCACAAGCCACAGAATCCAACAAGTGGTGAGCGCCAAAGATCCCGGCACGAGGAACTCTCGAAGCCCCACGGCCAAGGCCAGGGCCAAGAGGGCGGCACCCATCAACCCCGGACCACCGAGCAGCACCAGGGTCGCGATGCGCAGGTGCTCCTGCCGCGCCGCTAAGTGCAGATTCACGCTCTGCCCATCGGCAGGGGTCTCAGCTTCGGCTGGGGGATTGGCAGGGGACATGGGAATGAGGGGATGGGGAGTGGCTTCTCCACATGGCTACGCCTTCGCTCCTCTCCCGTTGGAGGGGGCAAGGAGAAGAGAGGTCGGGGTGGGTAACCCACCTCATGAATCGACATTTTGGACCGTTGGGCGTGACCCTCATCCGCAGCAGGCCCCCATACGGGCCAACAAAACCGACAGAATAGTGCCTGGGAGCCCCCTGAGGGGGGTCATCCAGACCTCCCGAGACCGCTGCCGCCCCCCAAGGGGCAATCTGGCTTCCCGGCTAGAAGAGGACGCCCCGACTCAGCAGGCCCGGTAGAGCGGCCCCTACTCCCCGATCAATCCCCGAGCGCGCTTGGCAGCGTGAGTCGAGGGGAAGCGCTTGACTACGGACTGCAGGCTCTTCTTGGCCTTCTTGATACCGCGGTTAGCGACAAGCTCGAGAGCCTTGTCGAGAGCCTCGGCGGCCTCGATCTCGTTCTGGATGGTCTCATCCTCTTCGATCTCGCGCTGGCGTTCCAGGATCGCCTCACCCAAGGGGTGGCGTTTCAAGTCCTTCGCCAGAGACTCCAATGCGGCCAGGCTCTGCCCAAAGTCACCGCGACCTACGGCTAGGTCGATCTGCTTGCGCAGATCCGCCACGTGGGCCGAGAGACTCTCATCGAGGGCGCCGGCTCCTTCGCTCCCTGCCTCCTTCTCGATCAACTTGAAAGCCTGGGCCAGCTCTCCATCCGCAGCAGCTTCGAGAGCTTTCGGAGGCGCCCCATCGATCTCCCCACGCCAGGAAAGAACGGCCTTGGGGCCAACGCGGTCCGCACCGGCCATGGCCAACTTCAGGTGTTTCTTGGTCAGTGAATTGGGGTGGCCGTGCCAGACGAGACGGCCCTCGGGATCGAGGAGATAACTGTGGGGAATCCCCTTCTGACCCACCATCGCTCCCAGCTTGCCCCCGGCTGTTGAACCGCTGGCCACGGGAAACGGCAGGTTGTACTGCTCCACGTAGGGCTCGACCTTGCTCGCGGGCTCATTCGACAAGGCCAGCACCACCAGCCCATCGTCCCGGTTTTCGTTCCAGACATCTTTGAGGTGAGGCCACGCCCCACGACAGGGGCCTCACCAGGTGGCCCAGGCCTCAATCAAGACAGCCCGTCCTCTGAGGGACTGCAATGAGGGCGTCTGCCCCAAGTGTCGGGACCAACTCTTAGCGTCGATCTCCGGGGACATGGGATCCTCGGCCGGCACGAAGGCGAGCAGCGGGAGGGCGGCGAGTAGGGCAAGTCGTTTCATGGGATGTCTATCTCCATACGAACAGGGGAACGTGCTTAGCGCACGGGGCCGATTGTACGTCGGGATCCGGTAGGTGCAAAACCCGAAGCTGAAGCCTCAATGCACGGTTCTTGCTGGCCTAGAGCATGCTGGACACTCCGGACCTGCCTCAATCGGGCTGCCGTGCCCCTTGCGGCCGTACATAACGGAATAAGTGATAATCACCAAGGTCCCTGGGGAGTGCGTCGTTCCCCCCGGTGAAGTGACCCGCCCCCCCCCTCGGTGCTCCCAATGCCCCATGTCCTCCTGCAGCCCCGGGGCTACGGCACGCACTTGTTAGCCAGGCATCGTGTCACAGCGCTACCCTTAGAGTCCCCGATGTGAAACCGAGTCGGCAAGTGAACCTACCCTCCGAGCCTGCGTTATCTTCCGACCTACCTCAGTCAAAATCGACATGACCCATCCTGCTGCCGCCGCGTTCGTACTCGCCCTCTGCTTTCCCCCTCTCGCGCCTGCACAGGGCCAAGAAATTGGATTCGACGAGGTGTTCGCCCTCTCGCAAAACAGACGGGCGGCCCTCGAGCAGCTCATTCCTGGCACCCAGGACTACTACTACTACAGCTGCCTGCAGTTGCAGCACGAGGGGAAGGGAGATCAGGTCCCTGCGATCCTGGAGACATGGATCAAACGCCACGGACAGAGTGCCCGCGTGCGAGAAATCGAGAACCGGCAGGCCCTAGTCGGCTGGGCCAGCGATCCAAGGCGGGCCATGACCTCCTGGCCCCGAGGACTCGATTACCTGACTCGAATACTGGGCTTGAATTTCGATCACACGCGCCAAAAGGCGGGAGACGAGGTGGTCCTTCCGAGCACTCTCGCTCCGAGCCGCATCGCCCCAAAGGTCTGGGAAGACCATGCGCGCCGCCAGCATCCGGACTCCCTGGCGGGGTTCGGGGACCGTCGACTGGAATCCCTGGCCGCGGGGAAGCTCAGCGACCGCCAGCTGACGGAACTCCTGAACCGCCTGCAGCGACCCGACGTCCCTGGGCTGGCCAACCTGGTGGTGCGCCAGCTGAAAGCCCGTTCCAGCCGCAAGTTCGGCTCCCTAGCCATCCATGGCGAGCTCCTCCGCGAACAGCTTGAGGCCTGTGCCAGGAGCCTGCCCAAGCTGCTGAATAACCCGGCCTTCGTGGCCGTGTACCTGACCAAGCTGCGCCCCGGCGCGGACGTGGACTGGACCGCCAATGTGGCTGAACGAGAAGCCTTCCTGGACCGTCTGTGGACCTTCGCCCAACGCCTCGATCCTGCCCACAACGACCTCAAGGCACACGTATTACAGCACCGCCTCGCGCACGACCTGGGCCAGGGGCGGCCCAGCCGTGAGACCCTTATGGAGTTCCTGAAGCTGCCGCGTCGCACTCCGTTGACCAACCCGGAATGGTTGAAGACGCGGCGTAGCGCGGAGATCGTCGAGAAACCCAATGCCTCTCTCACTCCCTTCAAATCTCCGGGGGACGAGGAACCGCTTGTGCGCGCCTACCTGGAGCACTTCTTCGGGCAGGAAGAGAGTTGGGAGTCTTTCAGCCCCTACGTCAAGACCGATTACCTGCGCCGCCTGTTCGCAGAGACGAAGATCCTTGCGGGCACCGGCGACATGGAGCGCTGGTACTCATTGATCGATGACCCGGCCTACTACGAAGCCCTGGAGAACCGAGTGGAACTGGAGTTTCCCGCAACCCAGACAACCGAGTTCGCGACGGGTGCCGCCGTCTCCTTGGACGTAGACATCAAGAACGTCAAGACCCTGCTCGTCAAGGTCTTCGAGATCGACGCCCTGACCTATGCCCTGGCAGAGAACAAGGAGGTGGACGCGTCCATTGATTTGGATGGTCTCGTGGCGGGCGCGGAGACTACCTACTCCTACGACGCTCCAAGCTTGCGCCGCATCAGGAAGCACTTCGAGTTCCCCGAACTGACCGAGGCCGGGGTGTACGTGATTGATTTCATAGGGGGTGGAATCTCGAGCCGGGCAGTGATCCGCAAGGGACACCTCGAGGTTCGGGAGCGGAACAGCTCGGCTGGCCACGTCTTTGAGGTAGTCGACGCAGCGGGCGTCCCCCGCACGGACGCCGCCATCTACTTCGGAGGCCAACGCTACGAAGCCGATGGGAAGGGAGTGGTTCTTCTGCCGTACTCCACGGAGCCCGGTCGCCGAACAGTCGTAATCACATCGGGTGGAACCGTTTCGGTACACCATTTCAGCCATCGCGCCGAGATCTATTCGCTACGTGCTGGGTTCTACGTGGATCGCGAGTCGCTGCTCGCCGGCAGCAGGGCCAAGCTCCTCGTCAGCCCGCGCCTTGAGGTCAACGGTCAGCGGGTCTCTCTCGATCTCCTGGAGGACGTCAGCCTGAACCTGACCGCCCGGACTCTGGATGGAACGAAAACGTCCGTGGACGTGCGCGACATCGAGTTGCGAGAAGGGCGTGAGTGGGTACACGAGTTCCGGGTCCCCAACGACTTCAGCAGCCTGAACGTGAGCCTCACCGCCAAGATCAAGGTCCTGAGCGACGGCAAGCGTAAGTCGCTTTCGAGCGGTACGCAGAGTTTCGCCGCCAACTCCATCGACAGCTCAAGTCAGGTGGACTGCCCCATCCTGGGCCAGGATTCGATGGGGTACTTCATCGACCTCCTGGGTAAGAACGGTGAGCCCAAGGCGGGGCGCATACTCAACCTCAGCCTGCGCCACCGGGACTACCAGGACGCCCTGTCCATTCAACTCAAAACGGACGACGCGGGGCGCCTGCACCTGGGCCACCTGATTGGTGTCGACTCCTTGAAGTCTTCAGGCCTTCCGGGCGGCTTTGGCCACTGGTCGCTCGCGGCCAAACGGCAGACGGTCTCTGACCGGGTGCAGGGTCAGGAGGGTGACGTCCTTCGCATCCCATACAGGGGAGACATGGAGCGTCTGGGCCGCGACGAGGTGTCCCTCCTCGAGCTCCGGGGTGGAACGCCCGTGGCCAACCGCAGTGGGTTCGTGAGCCTGAAGGATGGGTTCGTCACGCTCTCGCAGCTTGCCGCCGGAGACTACGACCTTCTCCTGAAGGAAACAGGTGACCACGTCCAGGTGCGTGTGACCGCTGGCGAGCGGCAGGGACGCTGGTCGGTCGGCGCCAACCGCGCGCTGGAACTGCAGGCCACTCCCTTGCACGTGACGAGTGCCCAGATGGAGGGTGACGACCTGGTCATTCAGTTGTCCGGGGTCAACCCGTATACGCGTCTACACGTCGTGACCTCCCGCTTCGATCCCG
>DUDB01000009.1:0-2332 GCA_012959525.1 Planctomycetota bacterium | reverse complement strand
CAGGGGTGCAATTCAGTCCATCCGACCGACGTCCTCCGAGTTCCACTCCGGGCGGCAGATCGGTGAGGAGTATCGGTACATCCTGGAGCGACGCTATGCCAAAACCTACCCGGGCAACATGCTTTCGCGTCCAGGCTTGCTGCTGAACCCCTGGGCTCTGCAGGACACAAACGACCTTATCGGCCTCGGCGGCGGCGCAGGTGGGAGATTTGGTGGCCGTGGAGGGGGAAAAGCCGGAGCGCATAGCGATCGAGAGCGGAAGATGGAATCCAATGCAGGTCGAGCGCCGGGGATCTTTCCCAATCTCGAATTCCTGGGGCAAGCATCAACCGTCCTCACCAACCTACGACCGGACGCCGGCGGGGCCTTGCGCATTGCGGGCGCTCAACTCGGCACGGGCGGCATCATCCGAGTGGTGGCCTTTGACGGCGAGAACATGGTGCAGCGCCGGGTGACGCGCACGGGCGAAGCCATGCAGGGCCGCGACCGCCGACTGGCCGACGGAATGGCTCCGGAGGCCCACTTCAGTCAGAAGCGGCGCATGGAGTTTCTTGCCCCTGGCGAGGAGACGACCCTCTCGGACAAGGCCGGTTCAGATCTCGCGTCCTATGAAACCCTCAGGGACGTCTTTGACCTGTTCATGACCCTGCGCCCTGACCTGGATCTGGATTCCTTCGAGTTCCTCCTCGACTGGCCCCAGATGGATGACGAGGCCAAGGGCCTCTCCTACTCCGAGTTCGCCTGCCACGAGTTGCACATGTTCTTGTACGAGAAGGATCCTGAGTTCTTCTCGCGGGTGGTGCGGCCCTTCCTGGCCAACAAGGCGGACAAGACCTTCCTGGATCTGTGGCTCCTGGACGGGGACCTGAGCGGGTTCCTCGATCCCTGGTCCTTCTCACGGCTCAACACCCTTGAGCAGATCCTGCTGGCTGACCGCGAGGAGGGCATCGGCGAAAACGTCTCACGCCTGATCGACGACCGCATAGCCCTCGCTCCTCCTGCACCGGCGACACTGGAGCGCCTCTACTTCTTCAGCCTGGGTGGGTCAGACCTGAAACTGGCGGAAAAGGGCAAGGAGCTGTCGGCTCTCAAGCGCTACAAGGGTCCCGGAGATACAGGCCCCCCCGGTGGAGGAGGAGGGGGAAAAGGTAATAGAGGCCCCGCAACGCCTGGGCCTCCCGGAGCACCTGCGGAAGAATCCGAAATGGTAGACCGGCTCACGGCCCTGGGCTACGCCGGCGAAGAGGAGCCGGAGGTCATGGACTCGGAGGCCGTGACCGGTGCCGATGATTTCTTCCTCGGCGCCGAGTTGCAACAGGACAAGGCCTACCGCGGACGGGTGCAGCATCTGTACTCGGGCATCGGAGCCACCGAACAGTTCATCGAGAGCAATTACTGGCGCAACCACGAAGCCGCCCAGGGCAAGGCCCCCATCGGCGCCAATGCGTTCTGGCTCGATCTTGCACGGACGCCCAAGGGCAGCGCATTCCATTCGACGCATTTTGCCCAGGCCACTGGTTCCACGGCGGAAGCACTGATGGCCCTGGCCCTCCTAGACCTCCCGTTCGAGGCTGAAGAGAACACCATTGATAACGTGAACGGTGAGGTCACGATTCGAGCCGCGAGCCCGCTGTTGCTTGTGACCAAGGAGTTGGCTCAGGTCCAACCGGACGGGAACGCCAAGGGCTTGCTCGTGGGCCAACAGTTCTATCCGTTGAGCGAGGGGCCCGACGCCATCGGCCGTTTCGACTTCGTGCGCGGGGTGGCCTACGGCTGTCGCGTGGTGGTGACCAATCCCTCAGCCCAGGCGCTCTCCTTGGAGTTGCTGCTTCAGATTCCAACGGGTGCGCTGCCGGTCTCACGCGGATCCAGGACCCGGAGTCACGCCCTCGAGTTGACCCCCTATGCCACTCAGTCGGTCGAGCACGCGTTCTACTTCCCGGAAGCCGGGGAGTTCACCCACTACCCGGCCCACGCCACGAGCGCTGGTCAGTACCTGGCCCACGCTCCGGCCCGCGCCATGACGGTGCTGGCCGCCCCGGAGACTGTGGATAAGGAGTCCTGGCACTGGGTGTCCCAACGTGCCGACTTGCAGACCCTGCTCGATCACATGAAGGAGGCAAACCTGCTGAAGGTATCCCTCAGTCAGGTGGCCTGGCGCCTCCGCGACCGGACGGCATACGACGCAATCCTGGAGCTCTTGCGCGAGCGCCATCTGTACGACCACACCATCTGGTCCTACGGACTGCACCACACCGACCTAGAGGCCATCCAAGAGTACCTGCGCCACGCCAACTCCTTCGTGAATCAATGTGGCCCCTGGTTGGATTCG
>DUDB01000008.1 GCA_012959525.1 Planctomycetota bacterium | reverse complement strand
TCGTATTATTCCATGGGTGCGCGGCTTTGCCATGGCCCCAGTACTGTTTTTGACGGTGAGCGAGAGCACACCTCAGCCCAATTCCGAGTGCGGATCAGGGCCCTGCGGGAGTCAGGTTGCGGTGCCTGGAGGCAGACCCAACTGGAATTGCTGAGGGCGTGTAGGATGCTTCAATTGCAACGGGGCAGCAGTTGGGGCGGGTGACCCAGTCTCCTGGAAGGACCGTGATCAGATTCTGAGTCATACTGCGTCCCGAATGCCATTCCCCGGCACTATGGCTCAAAGGGCAGCCATGCCCGCCTGAGAACCACCCACCACCATCCATCCCCAGACATGCTGAAGCTATTCGTTCCCCTAATCGCCCTCGTCTGCGCCCCCTTCCTTGCCGGGCCCACCGCGTACGGACAGGACCACCCCGACCATCCCCCGCTCGTCACGGGCCCGAATGGGCAGATCGGTATCTACGGTCCGAACGGGAGGTTCATCGGGATTGATGATGACCCCGAGGCGGTTCTTGGGGGGAGTTTCGGCAACCCCTTTGCCTCATTCGCCCCGCCCAGTCTGGTCAGCTTCAACTCATTCGGGACCATTCTGAGGTATAGGATCGACGCCAGTCTCATCCCAGGAAGCAGCTTCTCCGAATCCTTTCTTGTGGGAATACCCAGGACGATCGGTACCTCGCCCCTGCCGGTTCTCGTTCTATTTCACGGGTTCGGGGAGGAACCGCAGGATGTGGTTAATAAGACAAACTACTTCCGTATGGGCATGTTTCGCGGGTGGGTCGTCATCGCACCCTTGGGAGCCCACCGATTCAACTACGGGATCGAATATAGCCAGCTGAACACCGAAGCCGCCTTGGAAATGCTGAGTGTCAACATTGTCCCCGGCTTCGGTGGAAACGTGGACATCGATAGGTTCTACGCCGTTGGCTTTTCGATGGGCGGAGGAGGAGCGGCCAACTTCGCAGCCCGACACCTCAACACCCTTGATGGCCTGCGGTTCGCGGGAGTTGTCATTCACTCCGGGAGCACGTCCTTGCCCCACACATATTGGACGGATCCCGCAGCCCGAGCCATCCTGATGCTCCCTGAACTCTTCGGCGGGCCCCCGACGAATCCCCTGCTGGCATTCGACTATCTGCGAGTGTCCTCCGTCGACATGGGCCCAGACAAGTGGATCGATCCAACGACGGACATGGTCCGGAACCTCTGCCGCGTGCCAACCATGAGCTTCCTTGCGAACGAGGAGCCCAGCCAGTCTCTGATCGACCAAACGAGCGGCACACACGCGCACCTGACGGAAGCCCTCAAGGATTCCGGCGGATCAGGCCCCATGCTTCGCTTGAACAAGGGCGCCAACTACAACAACCATGACTGGCGAAACCTTCCTGAAGGGAGGGTCTTCAAATTCCTAGCCCCCCTTTCCAGCCAAGCGCCCCCATACATGGAATTGGTCACCACGCTCGCCGACCGGAATGGGAACTGGTACTGCTTCGAAGTCAGTCAGACTATGCCGCGCACCTTCTCTCCCTTTGATTGGAAGATCGTCTCCGGTAGCAATGCGCTGATAGTGAGCAACGTGGCAAACATTGCGGAATTGAACTTGCCGATCCCGAAATCAGTAAGCCTCGACACCTCCACAACCCTCACCTATTACTTCCAAACTGGGGATGGAAACTCGGTGGACCTCATTCTCGGTGAGTACCCGAATGAGCCACAGAGTGTCTTGCGCGGATTCAGCCCCGGTAACTACTCCTATGATTTGGGGACCTCCGAATTGACCCTCCACGAGCCAGCCGACAAGGCCAGTACGGTCAAATGGACAATCATCCCCTGATCCAGTCTCCCCCACCTGTTTGACACCCGAATCCCGGGCATCCCACTAGCCGATCCCCGCTGATCCTGCTGGAATCTGCTGGTCACGGGTGGTGGGCGAGGATTCTGGGGGAGCACACTTCCCAGGGTGCCCCCAGGAGCCCGCGGCCTCCCCGATGACGCACGCCATCCACGACTTTGCGGCCAAGCTGCGCACGCCCGCGGTGGCTCCCACCCTGGAGCGCTACGTGACGTGGCGGCGGGAGGTCCGGGCGGCACGCAATGAGGGGCGCGAGGAACCTGAAGCGCCGGAAATGGCACCGGTCTCCATCAACCTCGACCTGACCCTGGCCTGCAACTACGCCTGCACACACTGCATCGACTGGGACATTCTGAACACCGGGCCGCGCATGGAAGAGGAAAACCTGCGCGAGTCGCTCGGACTCATGGCCGAGCGCGGATTGAAGTCGGTCATCCTCATCGGTGGCGGCGAACCCACCCTCTATCCGGGCTTCTCCGACTTCGTGCGCTTCGCGAAACAGGAGCTCGCCCTGCAGATCGCCGTCGTCAGCAACGGTAGCCGCGGCGACAGGCTGCTGGAGATCGCGCCCTATCTTGAAGAGGGCGACTGGATCCGGCTCTCACTCGACAGCGGATCGAACGAGCTGTTCCGCGAGATGCACCAACCCAACTCGGCGGCCGTAGACCTGGATGAGATCTGTTCATGGATCCCCAAGATCCGCGCCGCGAACCCCGCACCCCGCTTGGGTTACTCGTTCATCATCGTCTGGAATGGAGCCAGCCGGGACGAGGAACAACTGCTCGAGAACATCCACGAGATCGTGCCCGCAGCCATTCGCGCACAAGAGGCGGGCTTCGACTACATCTCCTACAAGCCCGTGCTGGAACGCCTCGACGATGGCGCCGAGGTGATGAACCCCTCCCACACCAGCGACGATACGCTCGCCGTGGTGCGCCGCATCCGCGAACAGATCCAAGAGGCGCGCAACGATGCGCGGGATTCCTTCGAGATCTACGAGTCCACCAACCTGCGCTCACTCGAAGAAGGCACCTGGCAGGAGTACACCCACCAACCCAAGACCTGCCACATGCAAGCCCTGCGGCAGGTGCTGACGCCCACGGGCGTGTTCAACTGCCCCGCACACCGGGGCGTGGACAAGGCCCTGCTCGCCCCCGCCGACGGGTACGCCGGAGCGGCCAAGGCGGAAGAAACCGGACGCGGACTCGCACGCATCCTCGATGAGTTCGATGCCTCCGTCGAGTGCAAGGAGGTGACCTGCCTCTACCACGACGTGAACTGGTGGATTGAAGGGCTCGTCGATAACGACAAGGCCACGATCGAGAAGGCGGACGGGCAAGGCGACACATTCCTTTGAGCACACCCAAGAACATCCACGTGCGCCTGCCCAACTGGGTCGGCGACCTGGTCATGTGCACACCGGCGCTACGCGCGCTGCGGCACGGGTTCCCCGATGCGAATATTACGGTGGAGGGACGCTCCTTCATGCGCGGGCTCATGGAGCCCCTGGAAACGGTGGATGATTTCCTCGACACGCCCTCGCCCGAACGGGGTGTGCGTCCCATGCTGAAACGGGTGCGCAGCCTACGGAGAGGGGATTTCGACCTGTCGCTCGTGCTGCCCGATTCCCACAGCTCGGCGATGGGCCCCTTCCTGGCGCGCATTCCGAGGCGCCTCGGCTACTCCTTCGATCCAGGCCGACGGCTTCTCCTCACGGAGCGTCTTGCCCCCCACCAGGAAAACGGCAAGCGCGTGCCCATCTCCATGATCGAACGCTACCTGAAGCTCACCCGCCACCTGGGGTGCCAAGATCAGGGCGACGAAATGACTCTCGTGGTGACCGATGAGTCAAGAAGCGCCGTGGCCACGAGGCTCGCCCAGCACGCTATCGACGAGAACCAACCCATCTTGCTCTGCATCACCGGCGCGAGCTATGGCGCCAGCAAGATGTGGCCGGCGGAGTACTTTGCGGAGGCCGCGGACGCGCTCGGAAAACGCCACGGGCTGCGCACGGTGCTGGCGCCCGGACCAGGGGAAGAGAGCACGGGCAGCCAGGTGGGCGAGCACATGCATGAACCGTGCGCCGTGCTGCTGGATCCCGTCCTGAACCTGGCCCAGATGGCCGCCCTGGTCGAGCGCGCGCGGGTCGTCATCTCCAACGACACCGGACCGAGATCCATGGCCGTGGCCCTGGGGATTCCCTGCGTCGTGCCCTTCGGCCCGACGGATCAGCGCTACACGAACCATCACCTGGAAAACCAGACCCTGCTCAGCGAGGATGTGGACTGTGCGCCCTGCGGGTTGAAGACCTGCCCGATCGATCACCCCTGCATGCGCGACCTGCTCCCCGAACGCATCATCGAAGCGACAAGCGCCTACCTCACCGCCGAGAAGGTCACCCCATGACCGCCACCATCGTCCCCGACTACCACGAGCTGCAGGAACGCCTGGCGCCCCTGCGCCAAGGCCGCAGCCTGGCTCTCACCAACGGCTGCTTTGACCTTCTGCACGTGGGACACGTACGCCTCTTGAGCGCCGCCAGCACCCAGGCCGAACTCTTGGTGGTGGCCCTCAACACCGACGAGAGCGTTCACCAGACCAAGGGTGAGGGCCGGCCCCTTGTCCCTCTCGAGGAACGCATGGAGATCATCGCGGCCATTGAGGGCGTGGACTACGTCACCAGCTTCCCCGAGACCCTGGCCAACGATCTGCTCGATGCCCTGCGACCGGACGTGCACGTCAAGGGCACGGACTGGACCGAGGACACGGTGCCCGAGCGGGAGATCGTCGCCGCATACGGCGGACGGATCGCGATCTGCGGCGATGAGAAACGGCACTCCAGTACGGAGATCATCAAGCGCCGCTGAGGGTGACGGACTCCCTCAGAGCCGAAACTCGATGCGCTTGATCACGTCCATTTCGGTGGGCACTCCAGCGCGCTCACCCGGTTGAAAGCGCCAGGTCGCCAGGCTGGCGAGGGCCACGCGGTCGAGAAGGCCGTAGCCGCTGGACTCCTCCAGAGCGACGGAGAGCACCTCGCCCGTGGTGGCTACCTTCAAGCGGGCCACGACAACGCCAATCCAGCCGCGCTGAATGGCACGCGAGGGGTAGACGGGACTCTTGCACAAGGCGGCCAGGGGCAGGGGCGGGTGGTCAGGGACGTCCTCACCATCGGGCTTGGTTGTCTCCCGGGTCGGCGGGGGCTCGGTTTGGGTGACCTGCTCGGGCACATCCACGGGTTCCTCTTCGGGCTCCTCATCCGGAGGAGCGGGCAGGATGACGAGCACGCCGTCCAGAGGGGAGGGATCCAGGTCCACGGGTGTGAATTTGGGATCGAGGATGGGCTCGGGCTCGCTCTCGACCTCGCGGACCTCGGGGACCTCGGGGGGCTCGCTGGCGGGTTCCACGTCCAGGGGGACGTCCTCTTCGGCCGGGGGCGTGATCAGGACCTCCAAGAAGGGGGTATCCGCGATAGCCACCTCGAACAGCGGGTCGGGCACCGGCTCGCCTCTCATCACCGCGGGCACCACGCCGAAGGCCACCAGGGCCACAAATAGGCTGACATGCAAGCCCGATGAGGCAAGCAGACTGGAGAGGGGACGCGGGACGGGGAGCATGGTGAGGGCGACGAGGATACAGGGTAACTCCTGTGACGGGCGAAGGTTCACGCAGAGGGGTCGAGTGCCACCAAAAGTTCTCAGATGGCCCTGGATGTGGCGGCAGATGGGGCCTCTGCGGCCCTCGAGTTGTGCTCCACGGGACAGGATCCAACAGTGCGCACGAGTCCGCCGTAAACCTGGATCCACGCCAACGTCCTTGGCGTAATGACCCTCCCGTGCGCATCCTGATCGCCTCCTCCCCCCACGCCGACACCTTCGGCTACTCCATGCCGCCGCCGGGCGTGCTTCGACTCGGAGGATCGCTTCGGGCAGAGGGCTGGGACGTACGCCTCGTGGATCTGGCCCACGAGCTCGCAGCGGGTCACCTGGGGAGCGAGTGTGTCCTGGACCAGGGCAGCCTAAGCGCGGCCGCCGATCGCATTCTCGGCGAAGAGCCCGATGTCGTCGGCCTCTCCACCATGGGAGCCACGCTGCCCGCGGCGCTCGTCATCACACGCCTCCTGCGCGAGCGCGCACCGCACCTGCACCTGCACCTGGGTGGGCCGGGCGTTGGCGAAGTCGAGGAGCGTGTTCTGGAACGGTTCGGGTGGATCGACCTGATCGTACGGGGCGAGGGGGAAGACACACTGCATGAGGTTCTGCAGAGGTTAGATCAGGGGCAGAGCCTGCAAGGTGTTTCTGGAATCACCTGGCGCGACCCGCAGGATCAGATCCTGCGTGAGGCGGATCGGCGCCCACTCTTGGACATGAAATCGGTCGCGCCCTATGCCTGGGACCTACTGCCCGACCTGGCACGCTACAAAGAAGTCACGGGCGAAGCAGACGGTCTGGTGCCCGTGGACTCCGGTCGTGGATGCTCCTACGACTGCAGCTTCTGCTCGATCGGCCGGTATTGGAACCGACGGTCCCGCACGCTGCCCGTGGACAAGCTGGTAGAGGAGGTTCTGGCCCTCAAGGACATGCCCGCCGCCAAGAATGCCTACCTGTGCCACGATCTGTTCGGTGCGGATCGCCAGCACGCCCTCGCGTTCTGTGCCCGCATGACCGAACTCGGTGCGCCGGTTCCGTGGGAGTGCCGCGCACGGTCGGATCACATGGACGCCGATCTGCTCTTGGCCATGGGGGCGGCCGGAGGCTATCGGGTGCTCTTGGGGGTCGAGTCGGCTGCTCCGGAAGTACGCGCTGCGAACGCCAAGAACATGGCCGCGGACACGGACGTCCTGCAGCTCGTGGAGAACTGCGCCGCTGCGGGCGTCACGCCTATCCTCTCCTTCATCCTGGGCCTGCCCGGAGAAGGGGACGAAGAGTTGGCCGCGAGCCTGGATCTCTGCGCAGACGCGAGCCTGCGCACGGGGGTCAACCTCTCCTTGCACCTGGCGAACCCCCAGCCGAACTGCGCACTGGGCGAAGACTACAACCCCGACGCCGTGGCCCTCGAAGGCATCGCTCCGGACATGGCCTGGGGCGCGGGTGAGTCCGAGCCCGAGCGCGAGTTGATTCGCGCGCACCCCGACCTCTTCTCGACCTGGCATCTCTTGGCCCTACCCGAAGACCGGCTGCGCGACCTGTCCCGGGTGGCCGAGGAGCTACCCGAGGTTTTGGAACGCTACCCGCGCACCTTCTGCCTGCTGCGGCGCGTCCGAGGGGAGAACGCCCTTGAGTTGTGGCGGTCATGGGACGCGAGTGGGCGCAGCTTCGAGGGACTGGCACGCATGACCCGCCATCCGCTCGTTGATGAGACCCTGGCGTGGGAACAGGCTCTGGTCAGCCGCATACCCACCGTGCTGAACACCGAGCACGACCTGTCCAAGCTCACGAGCGCATTGAGGGAGGGAACGGAGCTCCCCTCTGGCCAGGGTGAGCACCATTTCGCGATCACCCCCATCGACGGGCCCTTGCCCGCCACGCGCACGTCCAGAGTGAGTCACGACGTGGCCCAACTCCTTTCAGAATTGCAAGGGGAGACCTCGTTCGATTCACTTACCCGTACACGGCCCGAGTTAGTCCAGGCCGCCAAGCACTTGTCTGAAGCGGGGCTACTGACCCTCGCCTCCCCTACCTGATACCTAAACCAGAATGAGCTTTCCGATCACCCTCGCGTTCGTGCCCCAGGGCCACTTCACGCAACCCTACCTGGCCCTGCCCTGCCTGAAGGCCTGGTTGCAGGAGGCCGGGTTTGAAGACGTCGAGCAGCGCGACCTGTCGATCGAGGCCTACGACCACTTCCTCTCGCCAGACTATCTGCGCCGCGCCCAGGAGAAAGTGCGTGAACGCCTTCCACTGAGTGCCTTCGAAGGCCGCGAGAGTCTGCCCCTGGGAGAACTGCGAGCCTTCCGCAGCGCGGCCGAGAGTGAGGTCAGCGCGAACGCCGTGATCGCGGACGTCGAGAGCGCCAAAGCCGTCCTGCGGAGCGAGGACTTCTATGACGTGGGCCGCTACGTGCCGGCGGTACGCACCCTGTACCACGGACTGCGCCTGGTTTCCGCAGCCCATTACCCCAGCGAGTTGACGCCCCACAACTTCACCATGGGGTACGCCAATGACCGCTCGGATGAGGTCCTTGCCGCGACCCTGGACGAGGACCAGAACCCCTTCATCGAGTTCTTCCGGGAGAAGGTTCTGCCGGGCCTGATCGCGCGCAAGCCGCGCCTCTTTGGGTTGTCCGTGGTCTACGGGAGCCAGCTGATCCCAGCACTGACTCTGGGACGCATGGTGAAGGCGGCACTGCCCGACTGCCACGTCACGGCGGGCGGCGGATTCCTCGCCTACATCGGTGAGAAGCTCATGGGAGCGGCCGGCGTGGAGGAATGCCTGGACTCCATGATCTTCCACGAAGGGGAAGCGCCCATGGCCGAGTTGGCAGGGGCCTTGCGAGCATGGGACGGGGCGGGGCAAGCCGACCTGTCGGCGATCGGCTCCCTCACCTGGTTCAAGCACACCGACACCGACTGCGAAACTGTCGCCAATGCCCCCGCCCACCCCGTAGCCCTAAGCGAAGCCCCACCCCCGGACTTCGACGGCCTGCCCTTTGACCTGTACCTCGCCCCCGAGGTCGTACTGCCCTACGACATCAACCGCGGGTGCTACTACGGCGAGTGCTCCTTCTGCACCCTGCCCACGGTGATCGGACCCGGCTACCGCACCCGCGCCGCTGAGACCATCGCCGGTCATCTGACCGACCTGCGCGACCGCCACGGGGTAGGGAACTTCAGCTTCATCACGGACTGCATGCCCCCGGGCATGATCCGCGATCTGCCGGAAGCCCTGATCGAGGCTCAGCCGGGCATCCCTGCGGAGGAGCGTATGAAGTGGTGGTGTGACGCGCGCATCGAGCCGCGCGCCTACACGAAGGAGGGTGCCAAGAGGCTGCATGAATCCGGCTGCCGCAAGCTGCTCTTCGGTTTCGAATCCGCCACGCCGCGCCTGTTGAAGCTGATGCGCAAGGCCCAGAGCCCGCGTACTGTCTCAGAAATCGCCCACAACTGCAGCGAGGCCGGCATTAGCGTCACCTTGTACGCGATGGTTGGCTTCCCCAGTGAAACGGTGGAAGAGGCACGCGCCACGCTGAATTTCATCCGCGAGCACAAGGACGTGGTGCGCGAGGTCAGTCTGCAGACGTTCCACATCGATGAGGTGGCCCTCACCTACCGGGATCCGGAGCAGTTCAACATCAAGATCCTCGACGGAGCAGGCACCGACCTCCAGCTGTACCACGACTACCTGAGCGAGCAGGGGATGACCCAACAGGAAGCCGCGGAGATGTTCGACGAGATGATGAACGCCCTGCGCGCCGACCTGCCCATCTTCTCGGGCGACAACATCTACTACTTCATGCAGAAGTCCCACTACTTCCTGCATCTGGCTCGAGGAACAACCCCCGACGAGTTCGTCGAGCAGTGCAAGCAGCGGACTGAGGCTCAAAATGCACGGGAAGCAGGGGGCCCGCTACGGGCGAACGCGGCCAGAGCAAGCGTCACCCTGCCCTTCAGTCACGTGGCGGCGGCCAACACCCTGGCCCATCCCCTCGCACGGGCTGCGCGCCCCGATTTTCTGACGGGACGGTTCGTAGCCGATGCCCAGGCCGTGGCGGAAGAGCAACTGGAACCCCTCTCGCCCCAGGATTGCGTCCTTGTCTACGATGAGGCAGGGCACGAGTTCGTGGAGTTGAGCCGGGATGGCCTGAAGGTCCTTGAGGCCATTGAGCGGGCCGGCAACGTCGATGACCTGCTCCAGAGCTTGAAGTCCACCACCCCCGGCGCGCACGAGCGCCTCACCGACTACATAGCCCAGCTGCACAGCAAGGGCCTGATCACCTCCTTTCAGCCAGCGCCCGCCCCACCTTCACCTTCCACAGAACCACACGAACTCACCCCTCTCTAGGAGAATCCAATGGACGAGAAACGCGAAGACCAAGAGCAAGCCGAAGCCACGGCCCAAGAGCAATCCACCTCGAAAGCGTCCGAGGAGGCCCTGGACGTGGAGGCACTCGACCTCACCATCGAGACGGTCGAAGACCGCATCAATCCATCGGAGACCAACGTCTTCGACAAGTGACCCCGACCTACATCAATCCATCGAAGACCCGGGCCTCGGCGCGGATTTCTCGATGATTGATCGCGTGGACCTGACGCAACACACGGGAGAGAGCCCGATGGTACCCACTCCCGATCGGGCCGTCTGGCTTGGCCGCAGCTACCGCATTGCGCGCATCGAGTCGATCGAGCACCAAACCCGGGAGAGCGAGGGGATTCTCTTGGATGGCCTGGTAGAGAGGGGTGCCGGCTATGAGGGAAAACTTGTTGAAGCGCACACGATCGATCAGATGCGCGTGGGCCTCCAGGAACTCTGCGGTCAACTCAAGATCCACGGCACGCTCTCCAGGAAAACCCCTGAACATGGTGCAGCGAACGCTGAGCCCTGCGGAGTGGGCGTCATGGATGAAACGTGAATTATCCTCCACTCGACTACCCTTGCACATGGCATCCAGTAGCCGCTGGCTCCCGGACTCCAATCCAAAGCTGACCCGCCGCAGGCCTGCATTACGAGCGGCAATTAGGTCCGACAGGGAGAGGCCATTGTCCTTGCGATCGTCCACGTGGACAGTAGCGATCCAGAGCGCACCGGGTATACGCTTGGGGATCCCCCCAATCAGACCTCTCCATTGGGCCAAACTGGAATTGAGCTTCAGATCGAAGAACTGGAAATTGCGTGTCTCGTGGCGGTCGCTGAGAACCTGCATCTCATCCAACACCGCCTCGGCAGATCGTGAACGAAACGTCCGTCCCGCTGCCGTCTTGACATCACTACAAAATGTGCATCGGCCCCACCCGCATCCACGAGATGCCAGAACGGGGATGATGCGGACGGGATAACGGTCCCATGGAAAGTCGGTGTAGTCAGGGAGCGGCGAATCTTCAATCTCTTTCAAGGGAGGGGCCACTGCACTACGGCGGCCATCTGGAAGCAGCACTCCGGGGAACTCCAGGAGATCCCCCCCACGAGCTACGGCTTCCACCATCGCCGGCAAGGAAATGTCAGCTTCCGCCCCGACAATTGCTGTTAGCCCAGGAATACCCAACCATGCTTCGGCTACTTCGGGCAGGTTGAACACAGGGCCGCCCAGGAGCAGCGGAATGTTTTTGGCGGCAGCCAGACGGCCCACCTGCTGGACTGTCGAGAAATGACGCAGGTAGGCAGAGAGGACAAGTACGTCCGGTTGACGCTCAAGGGCACGCGCGGTTTCACGCAGCACGCGCCCGTGCGGTCGCGAGACCCAGCGCAGGTGGGTAGCTCGTGCTCGATCACGCAAAGGACGCAACAAGTGCCGGCGCGAAAGGTGCAACCTTCGCTGCCAATCGTCGAAGAAGATCTCTCTTCGTTCCCGTTGCAGAGGCACAACATCGTGGGCCAGTGGTGAGAGCACCTCAACATCCTGCCCCGCTTCGCGCAGCGCGCCAACCAGTACGCCCACCGCCAGGGTTGGAAAGGAGGCCGAATTGTGCAGGTCAACAACCAGACTTCGGGTAGCCCTTTCCAGGGTCTCCCCTGAGGAGCCCTGACCATGGTGACTCGTTCGCGAGTTAAAGCGCCGACCCTTCAGAGTTTGCGGCTTGGACCTTGGCCGTGCGTGCACGGGTACCTCGAGCGGTTCAGGAGAGTCCATTCCCGTAGCCTAGGAGCAATTCCGGTAATGTGTGATAATTCCGGCGTCTCTCTAGGAACTCCTTTATTCTTGCCCAAGAACTCGCGCAACGAGCCTTGACGAACCGTCGGGTTGGACCTGATGGACTTTAGCTCAGAGTTCCTTGAGCAGGATGTTCCGGAAGCGCAGCTCGTTGGGAGCGCCGTGGTCCTGCAGGCCGATGTGGCCCCGCGCAGGGCGCTCCTTCAGCCCGGTCTTGGACACGTCCAGGTCGATGACCCGCGATCCGTTCAGGTCCACCTCCAGGTGTCCGCCACGCATGCACAGGATCATGTGGTTCCACTCCCCCGGCGGCTTTGACGCGTTGATCTTGGGAGGCGAGGTGCCGATGATGCCCGCGTGGTCGTGGGCCGTCATCTTGTCGTCGGGCTTGCCCCAGCAGTCGAGGATTTGCGCCTCGATACCCGTGTCCACGGGGCTGGCCGTGTCCCCCACGCGCACGAACACACCGCTGTTGCCCCCCTTGGGGTAGCTGTACTCCAGATCGAGTATGAAGTCCCCATAGGGTTCCTTGGTCCAAAGGTACGACCCGAAGCGCTGCCAGCCCAACTCACCCTCGCGCGGGCGAATGACCAGCACTCCATCCTTCTCCGGTAGCCAGTTGCCCTCCGTCTCCCAACCCGTGAGGTCCTTGCCGTTGTACAGCGTCTGCCAGCCGGACTCCTTGGTGCGTACCTCACGGATGTAGATGTCGCGCCAGCGGACTTCGAAGGGGCCTTGCCCCCGGCCGATGGCGTGCACCTGCAAGCCGATGAACCCGCGCGGGTGAGAGGCGTATGTGCCCTCATGGGTGAGGTCCGAGATCTGCATGCCGTTGATCCAGACCTGGATGCGCGGCCCCTCGGCGAGAACCCGGTATTGGTTCCATTCGCCATCGCGGAAGACCTTGTGGGGCACGCGTAAGTCGTCGGAGATCATCCAGCCACCAGCGGCCTCAGCATATAGGTAGCCGGCCTCCGCCCCATTCGCGCCACTGGCCTCGATCTCCACCTGGGGGCCGTTGACGCGACCCATGAACCCATCCCGAGTCGTCGAACGGATTTGGACTCCCGAGTTCAACGACCCGTGAACCTTGACCTGGAAGTACAGCTCGAAGTCCGAGTAGTCGCGATTGCTGCACAGAAACGAGTTCGGGCTGCCGTCGGTTGTCTTCCCGACAACGTCCCCGTCCTCAACTCGATAGGTTGCCGTGCCATTGCGCTGGGTCCACCCCGCCAAAGTCTTGCCATCGAATAACCGGGCCCAGGTCTGTTGGGCCGCGTCCCGCGGGGACGCTTCGGCCTCGGACTCCTGAACGCTTGGCGCAGCGAAGGACAGGCAAGGCAACAGAACGAAACCGATAAGAGCGAGGAGCGTTTTCATGTTTGATTCGAAGAGGGGCAGGGGCGCGTCAGGATAGCACCATCCTGCAGAGAGGGCGCGGACGGTGCGGCCCGGCCTCCACCACCGGTCACTGAAAGAGTTCCACCTCTGCAAGTCCGACGACCTTCGAACCTTTGCCCGGCCAAGTGGAGAGGACCCGGACCTCCAGAGACTTGATGGAGGTCTTCTTGAACGGGATCTCGTGCTTGGCGCGGCCCAGGTCGGGGAGAGTGACGCGCACCGTGCGTCCCTTGCCCAGGGAGATTTCCACCTCCTTGGGGCGGGCCAGAAAATCGTGGGCCTCGCCCACCTGCCAGGCTGGGGCCAGTTTCAAGCTGGAGGCACGCACCGCGCGTTCGAAGTCGATGCGCACCCAGGGGGTGAGATCATCGTTGGCGGCACGCCACTGACAAGCGCAAAGTCCGTCAGCCACTGCGCTCGGGAGGGTCCAGCGGCTGGTGGAGGAGGTCGTGATGGTCGCGTCATGGATGGGCAAGACGCTCTTGCCAAGATCGAGGAGGACCTGCTCGTCCCTGCCTGTGAAGACCTCGTCCACAACCAGGGTGATCTCATCGCTGTTCAGCTCCCCTGCCGAGCGGCGATGGGTGTCCAAGAGATGCATCACCGCGCGCACCTGATAGGTGCCATTGCCGGGGAAGGTGTGCTCCAAGGCGAAGGGATGGCGCGCCACGTCACCCTCTGGGTTCACGCGCGCGACAGCCTTGCCGTTGATGAGCCACTCCACACACTCGACGGCTCCATCACCGGCCACGTGTTGGGCCAGAGCATCGCTCGCAGCTTGGATCCACAGCCGCTTGGGATGACCGTCCCCGGCGAGCACAACCAATGGCGCGTCGCCCGAAGCGCGCGCCGCTCGTGATCGGGGCGTTGAGGCGGCGCCATGGCGTGAGCCCTGCCGCAAGAACAACAAGGCAAAGCAGGTGTTGACCTCCGCCAGGTAGCCGGCTGTCCACCGGCCACTCTCTTCCTGCTCCTTCAGTAGGGCCTTGGATCCTTCCTGATACCACTCGAGCTCACCAACCTCTGAGACCTCCAGGAAAGAACCCACGCGCTCCAGGGCGTAGAGCCAATAGAGTTGCCACTTGGTCCGATCCTCATCCGCCTTGCCGAGCATGGTGTTCTCGCCCACCGATGCGTGTTTCGCCAGCCAGGCCAACCCCAATGCCCGCGCCTCCTCCAAGCGACCGTGCACTTTCTTTCCCTTGCCCTTGGGGAGAATGTGGTTGAGACACAATTGCACGCTGGCAACGGAAGCAGCAGTCATGGCCGCGGTCGAATCCCGCCGGGCTTGATAGGCCCAGCCCCCATCGGAGCGCTGGCGGCCCAGGAGAGCCTCGCCAGCATCCGCCCACTCTGCTTGCGAGACCTTGCCCTCCAGGCGGACCGCGGCGTCCAAGGCCAGGAGCGCGTACTGGGTGTTGGAGTTGTCCGAGTAGGCCGGGTCCTCACCCTTTGAGTTGCTGGGATAGCCCCAGCCCGCGTGCTCCATGTTGTCGAGCAGGTACTCGCGGAGATCATCCGCCCGCTCCGCCAACGGGTGCTCCGGCCCCAAGGCCGCCAGGACCATGAGAGAGATGGAAGCCGTGTAGGTGCCACTCGGCTCGCGCGCAAATACGAACGCCAGACCCTTGCGCACGGCCGGGTGCTCAGCAGGCAGGCCGCACTTGAGCAACGTGAACACGCCCAGCGCCGTCACCCCCGCTGGCCGCCTGTGTGGAGCATAGGTCCGCCAAGATCCATCGATCCCCTGAGCCGCCAACAGCCAATCGACGCCCCGCTCGATAGCGGCGTCCACGGCATCGGAAGAACCCTCCGGGGTAGGCGGCGCACCACCAATACCCAAGCAGATCCCTACTGTGCTCAGCCCGAGCAGCCCACTGATGAGAATGGTGCGCATGACCACCGCATCCTAATTGACGCTGGGCGCATCAGCCCTCTCAAACCCCTGCAACAAGGGGGGGTGAACGGGAAAAGACGCGCGCCTACTGGCAGGAGGATGCCGCGAAGAGTCCGGGGCTGCCTACATCGCCGCCCGCAGAGAACCAAGAGCCCTGTAGATCACCTTGTAGACTCAAGACCCAGAGCGCTGGATCGTCCGCTCCCACGCCGTCGCTGCAGATCCAGGCCGATGCGCCTTGTGCCTTCGGAGTTCCCGGGAAATCCTCGTCCCCATAGATCAGGCGATCGACGAGTGCACCGCTTGAATCGAACAGGTGAATGGCATCATTGCGTCCCAGCTTGGCCACGGAGTTGCCTCCCAGAACGGTCACGCCCACCAAGCTCCAAGCCGTGCCGAAGTTCGCCGCATCACCGTCTGTCACGACAATACTCGCCCCCGCCGGCACAATGCCGGCGTTCGAAAGATCAAACACGCCGGGTGTGGCGCTCTGGTCATCCAGACTCCAGCCGGTCACGTCGATGGGAGCCGAGGAAGTATTGGTCAACTCCACGATCTCGCCATCCGCTCCGGAGTACATGTACTCCGTGATTCGAATCCCCTTCTCCCCAAAGGGAATCTTGTACACGAACGGCTCTTGCTCGGACTTGCGCGGCAGGAAGCTCATGGCTCCCCGCGCCGGATCCTTTCGATTGCCCACAACCAAGTACTCCACCAGGCTGCCGCCGGATTGGCCCGGAATCCGGGCACCATAGACGTCATCGCCTGGCGCGCCGTCCCCGCTCTGCCCATCGTCCCGCATGGGGATGGACTTGAACGCACCGGGGCCGACCCTGTACCTCAGTCCGACCTTCACCTTTGCCCCTGGAGTGCGACAGGAAACGGTTACGACGACCGGGGAGTCCTGGACCGGGGCAGCGGGACTGATGCTCAATCCGGCCAACCTGACCTTGGGTGCGAGGTATCCTCCGGTTGAGAGCACAAAGGTCCGCCGGTCTTCCACCCAGGGCTCGATGCCCGGGAAGTAGTTGATGCAACCGCCCGAGGTGGAGATGTTGTTGGTGATTCCGTTCTTAAAGGCCTGGTAGGAGAAGATGCGCTTGGGATCGGCAGCCACGGCAGCATCGATCATGTTGTGCCACTTCCACGCCAAGGGCCCCAGGTGCTCCCAGGTGAATGTGTCCTGGGCCATGGTTCGGATGTGGTCCCAGAATTCCTGCCGGAAAGGCAGGTGCTTCCAAGGGCGCGCAGATAGAGGCCGGGTGAACTTGTTGAACCCTGCGGTGATCGGGTAGTTGGGCCACGGCCTGTTCGTCCCAAAGGTCAGGTCCAGGTCGTGGGTTTGCAGATAGAACCGCTGCTCCCCACCATCGAACAACACGTAGTAATTGTGTGTGTTGCTCTGATAGGAGTCCCAATTGCAGAGCAATGCATTGCCAGCGAGCACCCACAGGTAGGCGTCCATGTCGATGAGAGGATTCAACGCGTCGAACAGGGGCTTGCCCAAGGGGGTGTTGTTGAGCGCGTCGAGGAGAACGATCAGGTCGAGATAGGAATCGTTGGTGGGTCCGTTGACGTGGTCATAGCGTCCCACATAGTCGAGAGGGTCGGGTCCGTGGTAGGTCAGCCCCGCATAGGGGATCGCCTTGTAACGACTACCCGAGGAGGTGCCGAAGAACTCCTGCGCATAGCGTCCATCCTTTTGCTGCTCGATGATGTAGACGCCCCAATTCTGGCTGTTGATCGTGAGGTTCGTGAAGGCCCGGTGCGCCATGGGGACGTACTCCCGAAGTGCTTCGGCCGCCAGCGCCTCGCGCAAGAACGTCGGATCAAGGGCTGCGTTGTTCAGTCGAAAAGTGTCCTGGCCATAGATTTCCTGCCCCGGAACGAACTCGTCCATCCGAATCCTGAACGGAAACTTGTTGTTGAGCGCACACCAGATGGTGGATTGCCCGCGCAGTCGAATGCCCGCGTCCGGATAGGTGATGCCGTCGACCTCCAGATCAACGGGGATGTAGGTCTCGGAAACCTGATTGTTCAGGAGCTGGGTCCAGAAGTCCGGTTGCTTGAACGTCAGGTTGAGGGGGCGGAACTGGTCGGTGTCGAAGAGATCTTGGCCAGAGGCGGCCGAAACAACTCCAAACATCGCAAGTAGCGGCAATAAGAACAGGCTTCTCATGGCAATCGAATTCCCCCAACGGGCTGGAAGGGTGCGCAACCGATCCATTCTAGGGAACGGCTGCTGTTCGCGCCTCACCTTTCGGGAGAGGCCGTCACATCTGGCGCGTCTCCGGCCATTCCAGCCATGTAGCAGCCTCATACCTTCTCAATGGGGCACAGGCGAATCACCGAATACTCGCTGGGCGGCGCATAGTTTCTGGCATCTGATCCAGCCGGAAAGGCCTAGGCTGGCTCTCAACCTCCCCTGCGGCGTTAAACCCGCTGGGCCCACTCGATGCAATCGCCAAAGAACAAGCTCAGCATGGTAGTCCGTGGCCCTCGTTTCGAGAGCGTCCATCGGGCGGGCCATGGCCCGAAGTACTCAACATGCGTGTGATTGTCATTGGAGCTGGCGTACTCGGCTGCGCGATCAGCTGGGAGCTCCGCAAGGGCGGAGCGGACGTCGTGGTTGTCGACCGCAATGGCGACGTCGGGCATGGATCGACATCGGCATCCTGTGGAATCGTACGTCGCTTCTACAGCCAGCCCGGGATGGTCCGATTGGCCCATGAATCATCGCGCATCTGGACGGAGTGGGCAGATTGGCTGGGTCCGATCGATGACGATCTGGCGAAGTTTGAGCGACCCGGAGTCATCCTGTTCCCCCCTGCGATCGATGAAGCCGTTCTCGGAATAGTCGAGGACATGAAGAGCTGCGGTGTCCCCGTTCACCTTCTGGATGCGGACGCCGTCAAGGAGAGATTCCCGTTCCTCGAGGCGTCCAGGTTCACTCCCCCGGTTCCTGTGGATCACCCCGATTTCTTTGCGTCGAGCGAGCGACTCATCGAGGGGGCCGTTTTCGAGGAGGATGGTGGCTACGTGGTCTCACCCGGCCTCGCCACCCACAACCTTCGGCTCGCGGGGGAACGCGAAGGCGTGCGGTACCTTCTCAACACGCGTGTCACCGACGTCCGCCATGAGGGCGGTGCGCCATTTGAAGTGGTGGTCGATCGCGGCGAACCCCTGGTCGCCGACGTTGTAGTCAACGCAGCCGGACCCTGGTCCGGGAAGCTCAACGACATGGCCGACGTCACACTACCACTCGAAACCCGCGCGCTGCGCAGAGAGGTCCATGCCGTGAGCAACCCCCGCTGCGGCGGTGGGCAGGTTCCTGTGGTCGGAGACCTCGACGGAGGGGTGTACTTTCGCCCGGAGTCCCGGGAGCAGCAGCTGATCATCGGATCCACGGACCCCGCTTGCGATGAACTCGAATGGGTGGACGACCCTGACGCTCTAAATGGCGGAGTCTCGGATCTCTATTGGCAGCGACAGGTCATGCGCGCCATGAAGCGGTTTCCAGAGGTGGGAATGGGCCAGCCAAGCGGGTTGGCCCACATGTACGACGTCACCACGCTGGATTGGTACCCGATCATCGACCGCACGGACGTGCCCGGCTGGTACGTCGCGATGGGCACCAGCGGCTCCTCCTTCAAGACCGCACCCATGATCGGGGTGATGCTCGCCAGGATCATCGAATCCTGCGAGGGAGGTCACGACCATGACAAGGAACCTGTGATCCTGGAGCTGCCCCGGACGGGAGGGCAAGTGGATACGAGCTTCCTGTCGCGCCTTCGTAGCGCCAATCCGACAACGGGAACGGTGTTTGGTTAGCTGCCCCTCGGCATGGGCGCACGGGAGTGTGCGCTCTGGCGTTGAAGGTCGTAGTGTAGGTCTCGCCATGAAGCTCCGTGTCGGTTACCTGGGCCTTGTGCCGCTGCTGCTCGGGCTTTCGCTTGAGGTGCCCTCGGCCGACGATCCTCTGCTCAAGCTGGACCGGTTCGGGCGGCGCTTCGCGGATCGTGTGCGCGCTCTGAGCGAGGATGACTGGGAGGATGCGGAGCAACTCTTCGTGGACCTGCGCGGAGCGGCGCGGGAGGGGCGCGCAAGGCGCGAGGCTGCGACTCGCGTCCTCCTGGACGTTTACGGATTCGGTGTAAATGCGACCAACGGTTTGGCGGCCCCCCGGATAGCGGATGGCTTCCGCATGACCAACCGTGCATCAAAGGAGCTCTCGTTCCTTATGGATGCGCGCCTCAGCGAGTGGATCGCACGGGAGGTGGTCGTGGTCGGCGCCGACAATCCGGTGGACCGAAGAGCCGCGGGTGCACTTGTCCTTCGAGGAAGACGTGAGCCCTCGGTGCTTCCATCCCTCCTAGTCGCCTCTCGCTCCGAGGAAGCCGTGTTGAGAGGAGCAGCCATCGAGGCACTGGTAGGTTGGCCGGATGAGTTGGCCCACCGCCTGCACTTGGGACTGTTACAAGAGGCCACGGCCACGACGCCACCGCAGTTGATCGGGGCAGCACGCACCCATTTTCGGCGCCTGAGAATGAAAGAGGGGCAGAGCATCAACTCCGAATTGAAAGCGCTGGTGCGTGAGACCCTGGAAGATGCGGACTGGCGCCGCGCCACGCTCGGGGCCGAAATCTCCTGGGCTCTACCCGATGGAATGGCCGTTCCCTTGCTGCTCTCCGCCATGGAGACCTGGACCAAGAGGGCACTGGAGGGCCAACCCGTCCGCAGGGTGCTCGGAGACGTCACCCGGGAACTCGAGCAGCGATCGGGATTGAAGTTGGGCCCCCACCCAGACCGCTGGCTCGCCTGGTGGAGCAACGTGCGGGCGGGCAAGACCAACCCCCTAGCGGACGCAAATCCACCAGACCGCACCAAGGCTGCGTTTTTTGGCCTGCGGCCCAGTTCGGACCGGGTGGTCCTCATTTTGGATCGGTCGGGTTCCATGGATGTGCCCTTCACGCCCAAAGGGCGAAGCAGTACGGGCAAGAAAGGCCGTTCGTGGACACGCCATGATGAAGTCCTGAGCCAGTTGAAGTCCTACTTGTCGGGGCTCAGCCCTCAGGGACGCTTCAACCTGGTGGTCTTTGGGGATCAGGCCCGGGTGTGGCGCTCAAGAATGCAGGCCACCTCGGAGAGTCAGGCCCGGGCGGGGCAGACCTGGGCACAGCGTCAGGGGCCCAAGGGGGGCACCCACCTGCGCCTGGGGATCCAAGCAGCCCTTGGCATCGACCGGGATGGGGAGGTCGACCTCGACAACCTGGAAGTGGACACACTGGTGGTTCTGTGCGATGGCAAGACCGCCAGCGGTGCCGACTGGGTCACGCCCTTCCTGCGGCGCTACCGGGCCCAGACCGGGATTGTTGTGCACGGAGTACAGATCGGGGCTGCTGGAGACGGGACCCTAGAGGCCCTGGCCGAGGGCACCGGGGGCGAATTCGTGCGTGTCGAGGACTGAGGGGCCAGGGGCCGCGGTCTCGGTTCCTGACGATCCCCCCAAGCAACACCGTCGACCCATTGCCCCCCCCACAGGGGCCGCTAAACTCTTCGCGCTTGATCAACATCTGCTGGCCTTTCGGGCGCAGGTTTTCGACCCTGTACGAACGCTACTCGACCCTTGACCAACCTGCCGGGTGCCCCTGCAAGGCACTTGTGGGAAGGTCTGGCAAGTCACCCCCCCGATGGACTCTCCCCATCGGTTCCCATGCTCGAACCCTACCTCCCCATTCTCCTCTTGGTTGGCATCACGGCTGCCTTCGGAGTGGTGAACGTGATCGTCTCCGATCTGCTGGGAGGCCATCGCGCAGTGGTAAGCAAAGGGGACTCATACGAATGCGGCATGGCGCCGGAAGGCTCCGCTCGACTGCGACTGTCCATTCACTTCTACCTGGTTGCCGTACTGTTCATCCTGTTTGACGTGGAGTCCGTGTTCCTCGTCCTCTGGGCCGTTGCCGCAAAGAGCTTCACCGCAGCGGGAGTCGGCGCCTTGGTGTTCGCTGAGATCCTTGTCTTCGTGGGCTTACTGCTGGCAGCTCTGGTCTACGTCTGGCGCAAAGGAGGCCTCCAATGGGATCGCTGATTGAATCCCAGACGGGCTCGGAAGACGCCGGCTTCCTTGCGACGCGCATGGACAGCATCGTCAACTGGGGGCGTAAGAACAGTCTTTGGCCCATGCCGCTCGGACTCTCCTGCTGCGGCATCGAGCTCATGGCCATGATCGGCCCCAAGTTCGACCTAGCCCGCTTCGGCGCCGAGGCCGCGCGCTTCTCCCCTCGCCAGTGCGACCTGATGATCGTGGCCGGCACGCTGACTTGGAAGATGGCTGAGGCGGCGCGCACCATCTACGACCAGATGCCCGATCCAAAGTGGGTCCTCTCCATGGGCGTGTGCGCTTCTTCGGGAGGCATGTACGACAGCTACTCCGTGGTGCAAGGGGTGGACATGATCCTGCCCGTGGACATCTACGTGCCCGGCTGCCCGCCGCGCCCTGATGCGGTCATTGATGCCATCATGAAGCTGCAGAAGAAGATCGAGCGCGAGTCGCCCATGCGCGAGCTCTTCTCGCCCAGCGAGAAAGATGAGAGCGGCACCGGCCTCTTTCAGATGGCACCCAATCAGGCCGTACCCCCCTCTGGCGATGGTGGACGGCAAGAGGGGTCCTGATGAGCACCCTTGAGCGCATGGCCGCCATCCTGCCAGCAGGTGCTTTTGTGGAAGCCCCTGCAGAGAAGGCCAAGGATGGCATTCTGACCCTCGAACTCGAGGCTGAGGCCCTGGCTCAGGCATTGGCGCGCCTGGCACCTGAAGCCGGATTCGAGACGATCACCCTCGTCACGGCCATCGACCACATGGATGCCGATGGCGTCGTGAAAGGCAAGCGGTTTGAGGTCTGCTATCAGTTCCTCTCGCTAGCCCATGGGGACCGGGTGCGCCTGCTTCTGAGCGTGGACGAGGACGACCCGAAAGCACCCAGCGCCACGAAGGCCTACGCCGGGGCGGCGTTCATGGAGCGCGAGTGCTTCGACATGTTCGGCATCGTGTTCGAGGGTCATGACAACCTGCGCAGACTCCTGATGCCCGAGGCCTTCGAACATCACCCCCTGCGCAAGGACTTCCCCCACCGAGGTATCGAGCCGGACAAGCTCTACAACAAGTGGAACCGTGAGCGTGGAGGGGCACCGTCCTAGCGCCTCATGGCCGAGACCAGGACTTTTGACTACATGCCCGCCGGACCCGGTGATCTCCAGGTCGATCGGGATGATCCGCTGCACGGTGAGCTGCTCAAGCTCAACATGGGCCCGCAGCACCCGGCCACCCACGGGGTGCTGCGCCTGCAGATGGTGCTGGACGGAGAGCGCATCGTCTCGTGCGACCCGGTTGTGGGCTACCTGCACCGCGGCAAGGAGAAGTCCGCCGAGAGTCTGGGCTGGCGCAAGTTCTTTCCACACACGGACAGGCTCGACTACGTCCAGCCCCTGCTGAACAACATCGCCTATGCCCGCGCCCTCGAGTCCCTGGCCGGCGTCGAGGTGCCTCAGCGCGCCCAGGAGGTGCGGGTGCTCCTGATGGAACTCTCGCGCATCATGGCGCACCTGATCTACCTGGGCACGACGGCCATCGACCTGGGCGCCGTCGCGTTGTTCTTCATGACGTTCACCGAACGCGAAAAGACCTACGAGTTGCTCGACGCCTACACCGGCCACCGCATGAACAACACCTACATCCGCATGGGTGGGGTGTACGCCGACCTTGACGAAGACACGGCGCGCGCGATCCGGACCTGGGTCGAGGCCTTCCCAGCCAAGATCGACGAGTTCGAGGCCATGCTGACGGGCAACGCCATCTGGTACGGCCGTAACAAGAACGTGGGCGTCCTCAGCCGCGCCGACTGCCTGGACCTAGGGCTCACGGGACCCAACCTGCGCGGCTCCGGCGAGGAATGGGACCTGCGCAAGACAGAGCCCTACAGCGGCTACGAAACCTACGACTTCGACGTGCCCGTGGGCACGGTCGGCGATTGCTACGACCGCTATCTCGTGCGCATCGAAGAGATGCGCCAGTCAGCAAAGATCTGCCTGCAAGCACTCGATCGTCTTGAGAAGTCCAAGGGAGGCGAATTCCTCCTGGAAGACCGGCGCTACGTTCTGCCCCCGAGGAGCAGCGTGCAGACCTCCATGGAAGAGCTCATCCACCAGTTCAAGATCGTGACGGACATGCGCCTGCCGCGGGGAACGGCCTACAGCTGCGTGGAATCAAGCAAGGGCGAGCTGGGCTTCATGCTCGCCTCGGATGGCACGGCCCGCCCCTTGCGCTGCCACGTGCGCGCGCCGGGCTTGCTCAACGTGCAGGCCATCCCGCGCGTCGCAGAGGGGCGCCTTTTCTCCGACATGGTGGCCATCATCGGCAGCCTGGACTTTGTGATGGGTGAGGTGGATCGCTGATGGCCCTCACCGCTGCACTCAAGGCGGAGTTCGACGAGCTCTGCAAGAAGTACCCCGAACGTCGCGCCGGGCTCATCCCCGCCCTGCACCGTTGCCAGGAAGAGCTGGGTGGTTGGATCTCGCCCGAGACGATCACCGACTGCGCGGAGTACTTCAAGCTGGAACCGGTCGAGGTCTACTCCGTGGCCTCGTTCTACCCGATGTTCTTCCTGTCCCCCGTAGGCCAACACGTGGTCAGCGTCTGTCGCAATATCTCCTGCGACCTGCGCGGCGCGGGCGAGATCATCAACGCCGCCAAGGAGCACACGGGTGCAGCGTGTGGCGAGTCCTCCGAGGACGGGCACTTCTACCTAGAACAGGTCGAGTGCCAGGGCGCCTGCACGAACGCCCCCATGATGGTTGTGGATGGCAAGTACCACGAAGACCTCGAGCCCGCGGACGTGGCACGCATCTTGGGGGAAACCCGATGACCTCCCACGAGACGTACCTCCTCAACCGCGCGAAGCTGGCCGACTCCCACACTCTTGAGGTCGCCCGCGCCGATGGTGCCTACGGGGCCCTGCGCAAGGTGTTCGAGACCTCCATGAGCCCTGAGGACGTGGTTGAAGAGGTGAAAAAATCAGGCCTGCGCGGGCGCGGGGGCGCCGGATTCCCCACGGGCCTCAAGTGGAGCTTCATGCCCAACCATGAGAGCGACTCCCGCACCCGATACATGGCCGTCAATGCGGACGAGTCGGAGCCGGGCACCTGCAAGGACCGCGTCCTCCTGCGCGAGGACCCCCACTGCCTGATCGAGGGCTGCCTGATCGCCGCCTTCGCCATGCGCCTCGACGCGGTCTACGTCTATGTGCGCGGCGAGTACCGCCTGCCCTACGACCGCATGCAGGCCGCCCTCGACGAAGCGCGGGCAGCGGGCATCCTTGGCGACAATATCCTGGGCAGCGGCTTCTCCTGCGAGATCCACATGCACAAGGGCGCGGGCGCATACATCTGCGGCGAGGAGACAGGCTTGATGGAGAGCCTCGAAGGCAAGCGCGGCCACCCGCGACCCAAGCCTCCCTTCCCCGCGAGCTTCGGCCTCTGGGGCCAACCCACTACCGTCAACAACGTGGAGTCCATCTTCAACGTGCCCTTCATCCTGGATCGCGGTGCAGATTGGTTCCGCACGTTGGGCACCGAGAGCTCCCCGGGGAACTTCCTGTGCGGGATCTCCGGACACGTGGAGCGACCCGGCGTGTACGAGGTGCCCCTCGGAATATCCGCGCGCGCCATCGTCGAGGACCTCGCCGGAGGGATCTGGAAGGGGCGCTCCCTCAAGGCCTGGTTCCCCGGCGGCTCCTCCACCGGCGTCCTGCCCGCCGACATGCTGGACACGCCCATGGACCACGACTCCGTCAAGGCAGCTGGCTCCATGTTTGGCACGGGAGCCATGATCATTCTGGACGAGACGGCGTCCGTGGTGCGCTCCGCCCTGGTGCTGGCTCGCTTCTACGAGCACGAGAGCTGCGGCCAGTGCAGCCAGTGCCGCGAAGGCACCGAGTGGTTGGAGCAGATCGTCGATCGCATGCTGAGTGGGCAAGGCAAGGCCGGCGACGTGCAGCTTCTCACTGACCTGTCCAACGGGATGACCCCGGGCAAGACGATCTGCGCTCTGAGTGATGCCGCTGCCATCCCCATGCTGGCAGCCATCAAGCACTTCCGCAGCGAGTTCGAGGCCTGCATCCCCACGACCGCAGAGGCCCTCGTATGACCAAGATCATCGTCAACGGGCGCGAGGTCGAGGCCGATCCGCAAAAGCCCCTGATCGCGGCCTGCCACGACCACGGCGAGCACGTCCCCCACTACTGCTACCACCCGGGACTGTCCGCGGTCGGCTCATGCCGCATCTGCCAGGTCGAGGTCAAGCAGGGGGAGATGCCAGCACGCGTTGTGGCCGCCTGCCGCACACCCATCGCCGAGGGAATGGTGGTCAACACCGACTCCGAGGGCGCACATGATTCCCGGCGCGAGTGCCTGGAGTTCCTGCTCAAGAACCACCCGCTCGACTGTCCCATCTGTGACAAGGCCGGCGAGTGCAGCCTGCAGGACTACTCCTTCCAAGAAGCCCAAGCCGAAGGCCGTTCAAGCGAGCCCCGACGCAAGCTGGAGAAGCGCAAGGACCTGGGAGACGTCATTCTCCTCGATCAGGAGCGCTGCATTCTCTGCAGCCGCTGCGTGCGCTTCATGGATGAGGTCCCCAAGTCACCACAGCTGTGCATCAGTGGACGCGGTTCGCACTCCGTGGTGGAGACCTGGCAGGACGCGCCTCTAACGGGCAACTACCAAGGCAACCTGGCGGACGTCTGCCCCGTGGGTGCCCTGACCCTCAAGGACTTCCGCTTCCAGGCGCGGGTCTGGAACCTGACTCGCGTACCCAGCACGTGCTCGGAGTGCAGCCGCGGCTGTTCGATAACCGCCGAGGTCCTGCGCGATGGCGAGGTCAAGCGCATGCGCCCGCGCCCCAATGAGAACGTCAACGGCTACTGGATGTGCGACCACGGCCGCTTCTCTGAGGGCGAGCTCAACCGCAGCGATCGCATGGCACCCGCCGCCCTGCGTGATGATGCTGGGCAATTAACTGCGGCCGATCCGGGCGACGCCTTGCGTGTGATTCAAAACCTCCTGAGCGTCCAGAGTCAGGCTCTGCTCCTAGCCTCCCCCTACCTGACCGTAGAGGAGGGCGAGGCCTTTTCGCAGCTAGCCCGTTCCTTGGGCAGGCAGGCCTCCTTCTTCTCGCCCGAGCCCAACGACCTGCGCGATGACGTGCTGCACACCGGCGACCCCTGCCCCAACCGGCGAGGCCTCCAAGAAGCCGGCCTGACGCCCATGAGCTCCGACGAGTGGGCCGCGGCCAGTGCCGCCGCCGACTGTATTCTCTTGGTGGGCGAGCGCCTCTTGGACATGCTCGGCGACGAGGCCCTAGCTGGCCTCCCCGCCACTCAACGCCTGGTGGTCATGGAGTGCCGCGCAAGCGATCACCCCGCCGTCGACGTTGCCATCGGTGTGCCCAACCGGGTTGAGCGCAGCGGCACCTGGATCAACGTGGACGGTGCGGCGGGAGCGATCCGAGCGGCGCGCCCCGCTCCCCAAGGCGTGCGCACCATTGTCGACCTGCTTGCAGACCTGACCACAACAAGTGGGCAGCCGGAGGAGGCTCTCTCCTCGTGAACGACTTCCTGATCATCCTGATCAAGACCTGCGTGATCTACGGCTGTCTGATTGGCGCGGCCGCGCTGATGACACTGGCCGAACGCAAGTTCTCGGCCTGGATGCAGTTGCGCTACGGCCCCAACCGCGTGGGACCCTGGGGGCTGCTCCAGCCCCTGGCCGACGGAGTAAAGTTCATCTTCAAGGAGGAGTTGTGCCCCGATGGAGCCAACCCCTGGATCTTCCGTCTGGCTCCGATCCTGTCCGCGGTACCGGCCATGCTGACCGTGGCGGTCATCCCCTTCGCCGGAGACGTCAACCTCTTCGGAGTGGACTGCGGCAACCTCTCCATCACGGACCTGGATATCGGCGTCCTGTTTCTGGTGGCCATCGGTGGTCTCTCGGTCTACGGCGTCATCCTTGGCGGCTGGGCTAGCAACTCCAAGTACTCCCTGCTCGGCGGCCTGCGCGCCTCGGCGCAGATGATCAGCTACGAGCTGTCGTTGATCCTGATCATCCTGTGCGTCGTCGCCATGACGGGCAGCCTGGACCTGCGCGCCATCACCGAGGCGCAGAACACGGGCAATCCCCTATCCTGGAACGTCTTCAGCCAGCCCCTGGCTTTTGTGATCTTCGTCATCGCGACCTTCGCGGAGACCAACCGCCATCCCTTCGACTTCGCCGAGTGTGAACCCGAACTGGTCGCAGGCTTCCACACCGAGTACTCCTCCATGAAGTTCGCCCTGTTCTTCCTGGGCGAGTACTGCGCCATGATCGTCATGGCCTGCCTGACCACGACCCTGTTCCTGGGCGGCTACTCGGTGCCCTTCTGGGAGGATGCGCCCTGGTTTGTCGAGCTGGGCTCGTTCTGCGCCAAGGCCGGCTTCTTCGCCTTCCTGTTCATCTGGGTGCGCTGGACCCTGCCGCGCTTCCGATTCGACCAGCTGATGCACCTGGGCTGGAAGGTCTTCCTGCCCCTGGCGCTCGCCAACCTCCTGGTGACCGGAGCGGTCATCTCCCTCGCCTGAGCCGCCCCATGGTCATCGTCAAACGCAAAACCCTGACGCTTGCCGAGCGGTTGTATCTACCGGAGATCCTGCGCGGACTGTCCATCACCTTCCGCAAGATGTTCCAGCCCAAGGTCACGCGGCAGTACCCCGAAGAGCCCCTGCCCACGAATGAGGTGACCCGCGGGCAGCCACGCTTGCGGGAGTTGACCGAGGGCCACCTGGCTTGCGTATCCTGCGGCTTGTGCGAAGCGGCCTGCCCGGCCTACGCCATCACGATCGACGGCCAGGAGACGGACCGTTTCATCGAGCGCGAGCCGGAGAGGTTCGAGATCGACATGTTGCGCTGTATCTTGTGCGGCTTCTGTGAAGAGGCCTGCCCCAAAGAGGCCATCTTCATGAGCACCGAGTTGGAGCTGGCCGGCTTCACCCGCGAGTCCTTCAAGTACGGCATCGACAAACTGAAGCGCAGCACGGAAGAGCTCGCCCCGAGGATGGAGTACATCAAGAGGATCAACGAGCGGTGGTAGACCTGCTCTTCTACGTGGCTGCCCTGGTGGCGGTGCTCACCGCCGTGGGCGTGGTGCTGGCCCGCAACCCGGTGGTCAGTGTGGTCTCCCTGCTCAGTTGCTTCGGGAGCCTGGCGGTGATCTACCTCTTGGCTGGTTTTCAGTTCCTGGCCGCGATTCAGATTCTGGTCTACGGCGGCGCGATCATGGTCCTCTTCCTGTTCGTCGTCATGCTGCTCAACCTGGGCGGCTTGAACCCGGAGGACGAGGACAGGGACGATCCCCTCTTTCACGATCGTCGGCGCAGTGCAGGAGGCCTGGCCGTGGCCGTGGCACTGGGATCCGCGAGCCTGATCGGCATCCTGCGCGGTGCACGCCATCTGGCTGAGCCCACGAACGGTCTCGTTCCGCCCGAGGAGGGCTTCGACGCCCTGCCCGCCCTGGCGGAGGCCATGTTCACGCGCTACTCGCTGCCCTTCGAGGCGGCCTCGGTCCTGCTCCTCGCTACCACCGTAGGCGTCATGGTCCTCGCCAAGCGCCAACGATCGATCCCACCCGCAGGAGAGGAGCGCTCGTGAGCGTCCCCACCGAACATCTTCTGGCCCTGGCCGCGATCCTGTTCGCCATCGGCGTAGCGGGCTTCTTCACGCGCCGCAACCTGATCGTGGTCCTGATGAGCATCGAATTGATGCTCAACGCCGCTAACCTGACCTTTGTGGCGGGCTCCAGGCTGCACTCAAGTACCGGCGCCGTGCAGGTTGATGGCCCCATCTTTGTGATCTTCATCATCGCGGTCGCCGCGGTAGAAGCCGCCGTGGGTCTAGCCTTGGTGATCGCCCTCTACCGCCAGAAGCAGACGGTATCCCTCGATGCCTTCGCAAGGTTGGAGGACTAGGCCATGACCCACGACTGGCTCTGGCTCATCCCCGCCCTGCCCCTCTTGGGCAGCCTGCTGTGCGCCCTGCAGCATGCGCAGGTTCTACGCGGCCGCGCGACAAACCCCGACCTGCAACCGGGTGTCGGCGCGGGCGCCACCGCCATCGCCGCCATGGCCGCGGCGTTCGGACTGTGCCTGCGCGGCTTCGGCGACATCGTTGGCGAGACGGAGCTCCTGCAGAGCTCCAGTTGGGCCTGGATCCCCGGCGGAGGCGGCCTGGACATCCAGGTGGCCATGGTCCTCGACCGTCTCTCCGGCGCCATGGCCCTAGTAGTCACGGGCGTGGGCCTCTTGATCCACGTGTACGCCGCCGGCTATATGCGCGGGGATGCGGGCTACGCCAAGTTCTTCGCGTTCCTGAACCTGTTCGTGACCATGATGTTGGTGCTGATCCTTAGCGGCAACATGGTGGGCACCTTCGTGGGTTGGGAGGGCGTGGGCCTCTGCTCTTATCTCCTGATCGGCTTCTGGTACGACCGTGATGGCGGCAACCCCGGCCACGCGGCGCAGAAGGCCTTCGTGGTCAACCGCATCGGCGACGCCTGCTTCCTGCTGGGCATGTTCCTGCTGTTCACCACCTTTGGAACCCTGGACTACGCGAACCTGATCGAGGGCATCCGCGCGGCGGCCATGGGCGGAGAGAACGCGGGCACCCTGACCCTGGCGGCTCTGCTGCTCTTCGGCGGTGCCTGCGGCAAGTCGGCCCAGTTCCCACTCTTCACCTGGCTACCCGACGCCATGGCCGGACCCACCCCGGTCTCGGCCCTCATCCACGCGGCCACCATGGTTACCAGCGGCATCTACTTGGTGATCCGCCTAAACCCTCTGTTCGCCGCCAGCGAAGTGGCCCTGTTCCTGGTGGCCGCGATCGGCGCAGCCACGGCTCTGATCGCTGGCTCGTCAGCTCTGCGCCAACGCGACCTCAAGGGCATTCTGGCCTACTCCACCGTGAGCCAGCTGGGCTACATGTTCCTGGCCCTGGGCTCGGGTGCCTGGGTCGCGGCGCTGTTCCACGTGATCACCCACGCGTTCTTCAAGGCGCTGCTCTTCTTGGGCGCGGGTTCGGTCATCCACGGCATGCACGAAGAAAAAGACGTGCACAAGATGGGCGGCCTGCGCCGTCACATGCCGCGCACCTTCATCACCTTCACCTGCGGGGCCGCCGCCCTGTCGGGCCTGCCCCTGCTGTCGGGCTTCTTCTCCAAGGACGAGATCCTGGCCCACACGTTTGCCGTGGGCGGGGCCTGGTGGCTGCTGTGGGGAGTGGGCTTGTTCACCGCAGCCCTCACGGCCTACTACTCCTGGCGCATGGTAGCTCTGGTGTTCTTCGGCGAGGAGCGCTTCGACGTCGCCACCGTTCACCCTCACGAGTCGCCGCCGATCATGACCGTGCCCCTGATGGTGCTCGCGGCACTTTCCCTGGTGGGCGGCATCATCGGTCTGCCGGCCGTCTTCCACGTTCCGCACCTTCTGGGCGAGTGGCTGGATCCCGTCGTGCGCACAGGCAACGAAATCCTCGAACACCGGAGCGGTGGTCACCTGCCGCACCTGTCTCACACCATGGAGTGGATCCTGCTGGGTCTGGGCTCGGCCATCGCACTCGGCTGCGCCCACTTGGGCTTCCATCGCAACAAGAACGGCCTGGCCGCCGAGGTGGCTTTTGAGACCGATCACCCCAAGCTGCACGGTGCCCTGAGCGACGCCTGGGGCATTGACCGCGCCTACTACGCGGGCGTCGTCACGCCGGTCAGGTTCCTGGCCGCCCTTGTAGCGGTGTTCATCGACGCCTTCTGCATCGACGGCGCCATCAACGCCATGGCGGACGCGGCCAAGCGCGCCGGTACGCGACTCAAGGCCTTTGCCGACGGGCAGGTGGCTAGCTATGGACTCTGGATGGGCGGCGGCGCGGCGGTGATTGCCCTCCTGTGGGCATTGGGGGGCAACTGAGCCATGCACAACCTGACTCTGCTCACCTTCCTGCCAGCCCTGGGCGCGCTCATCGTGGCGCTCTTGCCCAACCGTGATGAACGCGTACTGCGCGGCATCACCCTGTTCATCACGTCGGTGGTCGCGGTGCTGGGCGTGTCACTCTTCTGCGCCTTCGACGGCAGCCAGGCCGCCCTGCAGTTCACCCAGAGTGTGGACTGGTTCACCCTGGGCGCGACAAGCGTGCACTACGAGATGGGCGTGGATGGGATCTCGATCCTGCTCGTCACGCTGACCGCAATCCTGATGCCCTTCGTTGCTCTTTCGAGTCTGGGACACATCAGCGAGCGCACGCGCGAATTCCTGGTTTGGTTGCTTCTCATGGAGACCGGCATGCTGGGCGTCTTCGCCTCGGCGGATCTGGTGCTCTTCTACTTCTTCTGGGAAGTGAGCCTGGTGCCCCTGTACTTCATCCTGGGCATCTGGGGTGGTGAGCGGCGACTGTACGCCACGGTCAAGTTCTTCCTGTTCACCCTCGCCGGCAGTCTCCTGATGCTCCTGGCCGTGATCGCCCTGATCGGTCAGGCCGCAGCCGATGGTGTGCTCAGCACGAACATCGCCGGGCTCACGGACTGGGCCAGCACCACGCCCCTCGAGGCGCAGTTCTGGCTCTTCGCCGGGTTTGCGATCGCTTTTGCAATCAAGGTGCCGCTCTTCCCGTTCCACACCTGGCTGGCCGATGCTCACACCCAGGCACCCACCTCGGGCTCGGTGATCCTTGCGGGCGTGCTCCTCAAGATGGGCACCTATGGCCTCCTGCGCTTCGGCATCGGCATGTTCCCGGCCGCGGCCATCAACGCCGCGCCTCTGTTCATGATCCTGGGCGCCTTCGGAATCGTCTACGGAGCTCTCTTGGCCATGGCCCAGACCGACATGAAGCGCCTGATCGCCTGCTCCTCCGTCAGCCACCTGGGCTATGTGGTGCTGGGCATGTTCGCGCTCACCCATGCCGGCCTGCGCGGGAGCGTGTTGCAGATGATCAACCACGGGCTCAGCACGGGCTTGTTGTTCCTTCTGTTCGGAGCCCTGTACGAGCGTCGCCACTCGCGCGCCATCGATCAGTACGGCGGCGTGGCAGCGGTCATGCCGCTGTTCGCCTTCTTCTGGGTCTTTGCCGTCCTCTCCAGCGTGGGCCTGCCCGGCCTGAATGGATTCGTGGGCGAGTGGCTGATCCTGATCGGCACCTTCCAGACAAGTCCCGTCCTTGCCACCTTTGCGGTGACCGGCGTGATCTTTGGCGCGGTGTACCTGCTCTCCGCGACGCGTCGTCTGCTCTTCGGCGAAATCACGCACGACGAGACGCGCAGCCTCAAGGACCTGAACATCCGTGAGGTGGCCATCGTCGCTCCCCTGTGCGCGCTGTGTTTGTGGATTGGAATTCAACCCAGCGTCCTGATCGAGAAAACGTCGGGCTCACTGGACGCTCTCGTTCAGCGAGTCGAGGACACGCGCCAGACAATGGTAGTCGGTGACCTGGTGGACCCGCGGGAAGAGGAGGGTGTGCGATGAACCCCGACCTGATCGCCCAGTACTTCAACGCTGAATGCGCCGCCGCCCTGGCCCCCCTGGTCACCCTGGCGGGAGGCTTGCTGCTCCTGATCGTGGCCGAGTGGTTCGAGCCCATGAACCGCCTGCGCCCGCTGCTATTCGTGGGCTCGATTCTGGGCGCCGCCTGGGCCGAGGTGGCCCTGCTGAATGCGCCCGTGGCCGCCGTCCTCGGTGGCACCTACAGCGCCGACAAGGCCAGCGCCCTTTGGGGTCTGGTGTTCCTGGCCTCCACCCTCATCGCCTGGGTCCACGCCCGCAGCTACTACCGCAAGAGCCGCCCCTTCCTCGGTGAGCACGACATGCTCCTGCTCACCGCTCCGATAGGCATGATGATGATGGCCGGTGCGCTGGACCTGACCGTGTTCTTCATCGGCCTGGAGCTCCTCTCCATCCCTCTCTACTGTCTGGCGAGCTTCCGGCGCGACCGCAGCGAGTCGGTGGAAGCCGGCCTCAAGTACTTTGTCCTGGGTGCCTTCTCAGTGGGCCTCTTCCTGTATGGCGCGTCCCTGATCTACGCCGCCACGGGCACCCTCTCACTGACCGCTCTGACCGCTGCCGCAGCGACGGGCTTCTCCCCCATGGCGCAGGTGGGCATGGCGTTCGTTCTGGGCAGCCTGCTCTTCAAGCTCTCCGTCTGGCCGTTCCACCTCTGGGTCCCCGACGTCTACCAGGGCGCTCCCACGCCTGTGACGATCTTGATGGCCACGGGTACCAAGGCCGCGGCCCTCGCTTTCACCCTGCGCATCACGGGTCTGCTGCCCGAGTCGTCCGCGGGCCTGATCGCTCTCTTGGCCGTACTCACCATGGCTGCGGGCAACCTGGGCGCGCTCGTGCAATCCAATCTGAAGCGTCTGCTCGCCTACTCGGGCGTGGCACACGCCGGCACCCTGTTGCTCCTCGTGGCTGCCCAGCGTGCTAGCGGAGAGTTGTCCTACGAGGCCACGTCCGCTGCCCTGTTCTACATGGCCGCCTACGTCGCCACCGCCGGTGGGGCCTTTGGCCTGCTGGCCTGGCTCGAAGCAGACGGAGAGCACTTCACGCAGATCGAATCATTGAAGGGCCTCGGCCGCCGCCGCCCCGCCATGGCCGCCGCCATGACCCTGTTCCTATTGAGTCTGGGTGGCATCCCCGCCACCGGCGGCTTCCTGGCCAAGTGGATGGTCTTCTCGGTCACCCTCGACGCGCACCTCACGGGCTACGCCATAGCGGGCGTACTGATGAGCGTTATCGCACTCGCCTACTACCTGCGTGTGATCGCCGCCATGTACATGGAGCCGGCCTCCGATCAGGTGGCTCCCCCCATGGCCAAGCGCACCGATGCCATGCTGGCGACCGCATTCTGCGCGGCCGCGGTCCTGGTGATGGGCGTCCTGCCGAGCGTGTTCCTGGGTCTGATCTGAGCCGCGCGGCTCACTCAACCCAACCGCTGCAGGCAAGCGCTGGCGAGGTCGTCTAGAGCGATCTCATCACTGGTCTTGGCGTCCAGATCCTTCAGCTGGCAGCGACCCGCCTCCCATTCGTCTGGGCCCACGATGATGGCCAGGCGGTGTCCACGGCGGTCCGCGTACTTGAGCTGGGCACCGAGCTTGCGAGGCTCAGGGTAGAGCTCGACGCCCACACCGGCGGCGCGCAGCCGAGCCGCCAGGGCCACGTAATCCGAAGCACGCTCACCATCGAAGAAGGCCAGGAATACCGGAGCTGAGGCGGTTCGGCCTTCGAGCATCCCGAGCTCTTCCATGGCGGCGAGGAGGCGATCCACCCCCAATGAAGCCCCCACCCCAGGCAGGGCCTGCTTCGTGTAAAGCGAAGCAAGGTCGTCGTAGCGGCCGCCCGAGCAGCAGCTACCGATACCCTCCAGGTCGTCCAGGAAGGTCTCGAAGACCGTACCGGTGTAATAGTCCAAGCCTCTGGCAATCGACAGATCTAGGCGCACACGCCCCTCCGCCGTTCCAGCCGCTTGAACACCTTCAAGCACGGCGGTCAGCTCACTGAGTCCTTGCCGGCCCTGCTCGGAATCGCCGACCAGCGGTTCAAGCGCGGATAGAATCGCGGCGTTGTCGCCTGTGATCGCGGCCAGGGCCAATACCTCGGTCGCCTGACCTGCGCTGCAACCTGCGGTGGACATCATCTCTGCCGTCACCTTCTCTGGACCGATCTTGGCCAGCTTGTCCAAAGCGCGCAGAACGTTCTCGGCCTGGTCGGCCAGGTCAAGGCGCTCGAGCACGCCGCTCAGGACCTTGCGGTTGTTCAACCGCACGCTGAAGCGTTCGAAACCCAATGCCACAAAGAGGTCGTGGATCACGAGCGTGCTCTCGGTGTCTGCCACAGTGCTCGTTGTCCCGATGGTGTCAAAATCGCACTGCACGAACTCGCGGTAGCGCCCGCGCTGGGTATTCTCGCCGCGCCAGACGGGACCCACGTGGTAACGCTTGAAGGGCGTGCCCAAGGATCCGATGTGCTGCGCGGCGAACCGTGCAAAGGGAATCGTGAGGTCAAAGCGCAGGGCCACGTCGCGGCCGCCATTGTCCTCAAAACGGTAGAGCTGCTTGTCCGTCTCGGCCCCACCCTTCCCCAGCAGGATCTCCGTGTACTCCAAAGCCGGCGTATCGATGGGACTGAAACCAAAGGACTCGTAGACCCCCTTGGCCGCCGCGACGATTCCCTCGCGCGGGATCATCATCTCGGGGGTGAGGTCGCGGAAGCCCTTCAGGGTCCGCGGCTGGATCTTTTCGCTACCCATGGTTTTGGGACGATACGGGTTCGATTGCCCATGCGCCACTTCGCGTCCCGGTTACCGGGCCAGGCTCCGGGCACTTGCAGGTGCGTTCCGGGCACGTCGAGGGGGGGCATGGGGACGCTTCGCCGCGGGAACCACGAGGATCTGGCTAGGATGGACGGATGGCTAACTCCCTGCTTTGTCTGCTGCTCGCTGCTCCGCTGGTCCCCCTCCAAGATGACGTGGATTCCGTGCTCTTGCGGCTGCAGCCGAACATCGCGCTGCGCAGGCTGAACCTGGAGGTCATTGAAGGAGCGGGTCCGTTTCAGCTGTATCACGAGGTTCCGGCCGACGGCGCCGACGTACAGCGGATCCAGGTCGAGACCATCTACGCTCCCTGGCTTCGGGCCTTGGGCGCGCGCCTGGCTGAAGACGTCTGGAGCGCCGTTGGAGTTGAAGGCCCCCTGGGCACGACAGTCGTGGTCACGCGACGCGCATCCGGCTTCCGCTCGATGCAGTCCACAATGGTCAAGCGAGTGCCGGCTTGGGAGCGCAGCGCCTGGCTTTCGGACGTTGAGACCCTGGTCACCTACCACGACCAGAACAAACGCGACCTACCCACCGTCGAGCGCTACAGCCTCTTGCGTCTGGCGACCCTGCGGCTCTTGTTGGCCCGCTCAACGGCAGGCGAGAACCCCGTCGGGTACTGGGCCGTCGAAGGGTTGGCCGGCGCGTTCGTGCAGAACGGCGTGGGTGACCGCCCTGAGGTGCTCGGGCAGGCGCGCGTTCCCAGGACTGCCCTCGACTACCTCGGCAAGATCCTCAGCAGTGAATCGCAAAGACGAGGTCTCTTGTTGCCGCTGTCCTCCCTCCTGGAGTTGACGGACGCGAAGTCCCGACATCTTGCGGTGTCCAGGCTCGCCCTTGAGGCAGGGCTGTCTGCACCCAACGAGGAGGCCTCTGACCACCTCGTACGCATGCATAGCGAACTGTGGGTGCACTATCTGGCCATCGACGCGAAGGCGAAGCACCGCTCCGACTTCCTGGCCTACGTGCGCAGGGTCTTGGGGGGGGTCGGTGATACGGCCGCTTTCGAGGCAACGCTCGGCGTAGCTCCAGCGAGCCTTGAAGCCGGGTTCCGGAAGTGGGCGCAAGGTCGAGCGAGAGCGTTGAAAGAGGCAAAGGCGAGAGCCGTAGTGGAGGCCGCGGTAAGAGGAGAGGAGACTGGCGAAGACCAGAAGGCCGCCGAGGAGGCACTACTCACAAGCGATCCCATCGCCGCTGGCCCTCGGGCCTGGCCCTTGGAGGGAGCCCGCCATCCGAACCTGATCGCGCCCTCGCTCGATTTGGACGGCCACCTGGCAAGCGTGATTGCCCTGGCGTCCGAGGGCAAACTCGAAGCAGCCCTGGTTTTCATGGATTCGCTCGCCTCCACCACGAGCGAGCAGGAGGACTCTCGGTTGGCGACGGAGCACGCCCGAGTGGAATCCATGCTGGCTCTCCGCAGCAAGTTCCTGGCCTCCCTACCCGGTACCCCAAAGCGATTGCGGTTGGTCGAAGGGGATACCACCGTCCCCTGCACGGTCAAGGAAATGAAAGACGGCGTCTTGAAGCTGGGCTCGAACCGTGCTGGTCTTGCGGCTGTCGAGGTCGACTCAGTGGGTGCGGCAGACCTGCTGGCTTCCCTAGGCAGCAAAGGCCTGAAGCAGCAACCGCCTTGGCTCGTGAGTTACATGCAGCTCTTGGCGGGCGAAGCTTTCTGGAGCAAGGAGTTGGGTGCGGATTCCCCCGAGGCAAAGGAGTTGATCGAACAAGGGGCACGCCTTGCAGCGCTGCGCCCGCAGGCCCAAATGCGCAGAGACCTGGCGAGGCTGGCGCACGCCCCCCTTCCAGAGCGGCCCGAGGAAATGCGCGAAGGGCTCGACCTGGCAGGCGCTCTGGCATCCGAACTGGGCCCACGCGAGGACCTAGAGTCCGTCCATGACGGCCTGGTCGGATTGGGTACCGAATTGGCCGACGCGCTCTTTGACTACCAGGGGATCCGACTGGCCCTGGCCGTCGAGCCTGAGCGGATGGCGGGCGACCGGGTGCGACTGGTCTACGAGTTTGACGATCCCGCACAGCTGGTCGACTTTCCGACGAATAGCCATACGCACCCCTGGATACCGGCATTCCCCCTGGACGCCGATTCTCTCTGCTTGGTGAAAGACGGAACAATGCGATTGCGCGGATTGGTGTCCCGCAGGTTTCGACTACCTTTGGAATTGGCCAAGGTCACCTACACGGTCCGGCTTACTGATCCCATGGAGGAGGTTCTTGGCCAGTCGTTCCAGGTGCTGTTGTGCCTCGACGCCGAGCAGCCTTGGTACGCCCTCGCTGTCAACGCGCACGACTTGTTCATTGTGGGCCCAGTTGAAACCCTTAGTCAGATTGCGGAGATTCGCAGTACGATTGTTCATCGACCATTCACCATGACGCTGCAGCGCCATGACAACGGAGACGTGACCCTTGAAGGCGAGGGCCGTTCCGCGCGGATCGACGGACGCCAACTCACGGGGACCGATGTAGCATTCCAGATATACTCGAATCACATCATCCTTGTTGAGCGGATCGAACTCGAGGGAGGAGTCTCCGAAGCTGCCCGGGCCAAGATGAAAGCAACGTGGATCAGCGAAGAGCTTGCAAGACTGGGCCTGCGCTGAGTGAGAAACCGTGGAGCCAATCCAGTGGGCTCCCGACCCCGCATGCCGGTTCCCGCAGGGTAGAGACCTCAAGTACCTGTACACTCTGGGTCGTTGGCAGGGCTAGCTCTAGGCTGCCCCGTTGAAAGCAAGATAAATCCAACCGTGAAACCGCAATCCTCGCAGCCCGACAGGCGTGATTTCCTCAAGCTAGCTGCAGTGCCGTTCATCGTGCCCTCGACCGTCTTCGGTGCAACGGCGCCCAGCAATCGGATCAACGTCGCCATGTTGGGCATGGGCCGCCAGGCGATGCACCCCAACCTGACCCAGTTTCTGAGATCGCCTGACGCGCAGGTCGTCGCCGTGTGCGACGTAGACACGGGGCGACTCGAAAGGGCCCGGGTGAAGGCCAACACCTACTACGCCGAGAAGGCTGGCAAGGACTACTCCGGCGTCCGCGCCTATACCGACTTCCGTGAGGTACTCGCCCGCGACGACGTCGATGCCGTGATGATCTCGACGCCCGACCACTGGCACGCCCCCATGGGGGTACTCGCGGCGCGGGCCGGGAAGCACGTGTGTATCGAAAAACCCCTCACCACCTGCATCGCCCACGGGCGCGCGTTGTGTGATGCAGTTGAGGAAGCTGGCGTGGTGAGCCGCACGGACAGCGAGTTTCGCGGCAAGCAGCGCTTCTGGCGCATGGCCGAGCTCGTGCACAACGGCCGCATCGGCAAGGTTCAGCGCATCGTGACCGGCGTGCCCTCCGCCAGCGATGCCCTGCCCCCTCAGAAGACCACGCCCGTGCCCGCGGGGCTCGACTACGACCTCTGGCTCGGCCCCGCCTTTCCTGCACCGTACACCGAGAAGCGCGTCCATCCCGTGAGTGGCTATGGCCGGCCGGGCTGGATGCGCATCGAGAATTACTGCAACGGGATGATCACTAACTGGGGCACGCACATGAACGACATCTCCCAGTGGGTGACGGGGCGCGAGCGAACCGGCCCCGTCGCCGTCAAGGGCACAGGAGAGTTCAGTCAGGGT
>DUDB01000007.1 GCA_012959525.1 Planctomycetota bacterium | reverse complement strand
ATGTTCACCATGCGATCAAGCACGCGCCACGCTCATGCGCGATACAACGCAGGTCGGCATTCTCCACTCATGCTCCGAGAGCCACTACTTGTTCTTGCACCAGAAGCTCTTGCCTTTTCCTCCGAAGAAGAAGTAGCTCCCCCAGAGGCCGCCGCTAAGCGAATGGTCATCCAGGGAGTAGCAGAGCGGCGTGGGGGTGGCGATCTTGGTGGGCTGATAGTGGAAAGGGACTCCACTGCGATACCTGTAGGTCGTGAGGTTGCACATGAATGCCGCTAGCCCATAGCCCAGGAGTGCAGGCTGGCCGCTCCCCATGTCCGTCTTGGTGAACACCCCGTCGTCAAGATCCACAACCTCTCCGTACCACGCGATCGACCCGGCAGAGTACCTGAGACCATTCGAGCCGAAGAGAGAGCACGGATAATAGCCGACCCACTCATTCCCGGCCCTGATCCACCAGTTGCCCTGATACTTCAGGACGCGGACATGCACGGTCACCTGCCAACCACTCTGCTTGCTTGCTGGCAGGAGCATTCCCGGATAGGTGATCGACGAGTATTGAACGAATCCGTCCACGTCGAGGTTGTAGCCTCCCACGTTGTCACCCATCTTGCCGTAGCCATTGGTCGTGTAGAACACGAACAGGTGTGGGCCATTGGAACCATACAGAGCCGGATAGTCCTGCCATCCGGCCTCGACCGTCTGAACTACGGGCACTTCCGGCCCGGTTGCGACATTCACCTGCCCAAGCGAGAACTCGTTTGGATCCGCTACGTAAGGATCCCAGATACTGATGTTGCCGTGTCCGCCCTGGTTCAGCACATCCTCGCATGTGCTGGCGTAGTGGTGATCTGATTCGCCCGGCTGTTTGATTTCCCCGCCGGCCCCGCCCATCGGAGTGCTGCGGTCCTTGGCTCGTCCATGCTTGCTCAGAAAGTCCGCGAGCTCCCTCTGTGGGTTCCCGTTGAGAACCTCTTCCACATCACGGCGTAGGATCGGCACCGCTCCTGCCGGGCCTCTCGCATGCTCCTGGTCCTCGAGTTCGGGTCGTATTCCCCTGTGCCCGTAGTCCGGCATCACGTCGAGGGGGGGCGGGCTTGCGAGTCTGCCCGAAGCCACCTGGGAGCCCGGGTGTATCCAATCGAGGATCTGACCACTGTCGGTCTTCGTGCTGGCAACGATGTCAAGTCGGCTGCGGCGTTCGGTCAAGTACTGGCGCAGGCGCTCGCTGCGCTGGGCGAGGTCGGAGGGGGCGGAAGTCGTTGTCCCATCGGGTTGGTCAACGGCGCCTCTCTCCTGGGCGATGGCTGGCAGATGGAGGGTGGCGAGGGCTACGGCAAGTAGCGGGGAGTTTGGGGCGCTCTTCATTATCTACCTCAAGGGCAGCGGAGATCGGGACCTCCTGGTGATGATCAAAGAGCTGGGGGGGGGACTGTTCTGGCAGGCCTGGTACCCCCTTAGCCCCTGGACGATCAACCACAAGGCCAAATCCTGCACCAACCCATGGATTCTCCCAGAGGGCTATCCAGTGGCCGACCCCGACCTTCGGTTGGTTTGCACTGCCGGATCTGGGTATGGTTCGGCCATGGGTCAGATGGATGAGGGCAGAGCGGACACGTGGGCCAAGGCCCTGTGGGTCCTGGCTCTCGTGCTGGCCGTGGCCGTGCCGTGGCTGGGGACGGACGCGCCGCAGGATGATGCGTACATCAGCTACCGCTACGCGGAGCATCTGGTGGCCGGGGACGGGCTGGTCTTCAACGTCGGTGAAGAGCCCGTCGAGGGCTACACGAACTTTCTCTGGACCGTTCTGATCGCGGCGGGCATGGGGCTGGGCATGAACCCCGAGTGGCTCGGCCCGGCGTTGGGACTCGTGTTCAGTGTGATCGCCGCCATCCTGTGTGGGCGACTGGCCAGGCGGCTGGGGGCAAGTCCGATCTACGCGGCGGCGGCTATGGCGCTTCTGGCGTTGCAGCCCACCCAGCGTGTGCACGCCATGGGCGGGCTGGAGACGTCCATGTTCACGGCGCTGCTCCTGGCGGGAATCCTGCCGAGGGTGCTGGCGCAGCGCACAGCGCGCGGGGATCGCGCGTCGGGGATCTGGCTGGCGGCCGCCGCCCTGACCAGGCCCGAGGGGGTGATGGTCTTCGGGCTCCTGGAGCTGGCTGATGCCTTCGCCGCCCGACGCGCGCGCGTTGGGCTGGCAACCTGGGCACAGGCCATGCTCACCCGCGCGCTGCCCTTCGTGCTGATCGTGGGGGCCCACCTCATCTGGCGTCGGCTGACCTATGGCGATTGGGTGCCCAACACCTTCCACGCCAAGGTGGCCTCGGATGCGACCATTCAGATGGAGGGCCTGCGCTACGTGGGGGACGCCGTACTCGGCTTCGGAGTGCTCCTCGTCGTCGCTCCCTACCTCCTCCTCAGCTTGCCGATCGCCCGCGGGGCCAGGGCCCTGTGCCTTTGGATCACGACGGTCTTCTGCTTGTACGTGGTCTACGTGGGTGGCGACTACATGCCCACCTTCCGTTTCCTGCTACCGATTTTTCCTCTGTGGAGCGCCCTGGCTTGTGCATCGGTCTCCCTGGTGGGGCGCGGGGAGGGTGGCGGGCAGGTCGCACGCCGTGCGGGCTGGGCCTTCTGTTTGCTAAGCGTTGCAAGTGTCGCCTTCGCCCACAGTCGGGCGGACTACTGGCCCGGGCAGGCGGATCGTCATGCGGACCTCCTCGCGGTGGGCAAACTCCTGGACGAAGTGCTCGCACCCGACGACTGGATCGCGGCCACCGCGGCGGGGCGTGTGCCCTACTTCGCGCGCCGGCGTTGCATCGACATGATGGGCTTGAGCGATCGACACATCGCTCGCGTCGAGGCGGACCCCGAAGCTACGGGGGCTCTGGAGGGACATCTGAAAGGGGATGGCGAATACGTGCTCGACCGGCGCCCCGAGGTGATCCTGTTCCTGCGCCTGATGGCTACCCCCGAGGCCCTGACCGAGAAGAAGAACTGGGTGGCCGTGGCCAGGAGGCAGGCCTTCAGCATCAGCGAGAGCCAGATCGCCCAGAGCCCGCGCTTCCGCGCCGAGTACATCTGCCGCAGCCTCAAGTTGCAGGACCGCGACGGTTACATGAACCTCTTCGTCCGTAAGGGCGCGCCCGTCGGGGCCCCTCTGGAGACTAAGGAGTGAGTCCTGCTCTCAGTTCGCCACGGACAGGCCGAGAGGGGGGTATCTTGGAGTCCATGAGCCCTCGGTTCCCCGCTCCCACACGCCGCGCCCTGTGCGCCGCGCTCCTGTGTCTGGCCGCCTGCGCGGATGAGGCGCCCCGGCCCTCCAACATCGTCTTGGTGATCATCGATACCCTGCGGGCCGACAAGGTCTCGAGCTACGGTTGTGAGGTCGATACATCGCCCGCGCTGACGGTTCTGGCCGAACAGGGCATGCAATTCGATTCGGTGATTGCTCAGTCCAGTTGGACCCTGCCCTCGGTGGGGTCCATGCTCACCTCGCGCTACCCACGAAGCCTTGGGCTGAAGATGGAAGATGGACAGATGGTTCCTGACGAGGCCGTCACTTTGGCCGAAATTCTGCAACGCGAGGGCTACGCCACCTTTGGGATTACGGCGAATCCCAATCTGAATAGCCGGTACAACTTCCACCAGGGATTCGACCACTACTCCGACAGCTCCGTGGTGTTTCACCGGCGCGACGCCAGTATTCCCGAAGGGTCCATCTCCTATTTGAATGCTCCTTTGCGTTCGACACCGGAGATCCTTGCGGAGACTCTTGAATTCGCGCGCGGCCTGGGTGGCGACCGACCGGGCTACATCCAGCTCAACCTGATGGAGGTGCACGAGTGGATAAAGCCCGACCAATACCTGCGCCCGGAATACCGAGGACTCTTTGAGGAGGAAGTCGCAGCGCCCTACCTATGCGCCATTCGCCAGGTCACAGACGATACGGTGGCATTCATCCACGATCTCGCCAGCTTGCCCGGCTGGGAGGACACCCTGTTCATTGTGACGAGTGATCATGGCGAAGGACTGGGGGACCACCCTGATGTGCCGCGCTCCATGGGGCATGGCTCACTCCTGTACGGATCGCACATCCGCGTGCCCTGGATTGTCTACAACCCGATCTGGCAGCGGGGGGTTGGTCAAGGACCCTCGGTGCGGCGTGTGGCTGCCCCTCTGCGTCTTCTGGATCTGGTTCCCACGACCCTCGACGCGCTGGGCGTGCCCGTGCCGCCAGATTGCCGGGGAACCTCCGCCTGGCCCTTGGCCCTGGGCCAGACAGATCGGATGGATACTCCCGAGTTCATGGTGACGGAGACCTACTTCCGCGGAGTGGACAAGATCTCGGCGGTGGGAGGGCAGTGGCAGTACATAAACAACAGGGCGAAACACCCAGGCGTCCCACGCCATGAACTGCAGGCCAACGATCAGCGCCCCAACGGGATCCAAACCGACGTCAGCAGCACACAACGAGGTGAGGTCCGCCGCATGCGTGCCTTCTTGGAGGATTGGGAACTTCGTCATCCCTCCGCCGAGCCTGTCCCCCTGGTGGGAGAGCTGAGTCCTGAGGCCGAGGGGCAGCTGAGGGCCATCGGCTACCTGGGCGGGGACGAGGACGCCGACGATTAGCGCGACCGGCGCTTGGGTCCGCTGCCATCGGCCATGGGCAGGAGCTCATTCTCCTGCAGGCAGCGAAACAACAGGGCCCCGACCCTCTCTCCACCCTCGGGGGTGAAGTGGATGCCATCCTCCATCAGGAGCGGCACCATCTTCTCGCGGGGCATCTGTTCAAAGAGCAGGGCGAGGTCACACAGGACCACGTTGCGCTCCGCGGCTACCTCGCGCACGACCTCCACGTAGCTCTGGTGCAGGGGCACGAGCTCCTCGAGGTTCTCGATCCAGCGACCACGCAGGTACTCGGGCTCCTCTCCCTTGCGGTGCGCGGTGGGCGCGGTGATCAGCACCGGCTCGATGCCATTCTCCAGGGCCAGGTCCACCATGGCCTCGATGTTGGCCCGGAAGTCGGGCAGGGAGACGCGCACGGGACGCCTGCCATCGTCGGCGCTTGCCCGCTTGCGAGCCACCAACCCGCGCGTGAGCATCTGCACCACGCGCAGACCTTGGTTGTTCAAGAGCGTTGAAGAGGCCAGCTCTCCCGCGGTCTTGTCGTTCACTCCGTATCCGACCCAGTGGTCATTCCAACCGAAGTAGATAGTCAGCACCTTGGGCTTCAATCCGAGCACGTCCTGTTGCAGTTGCTGCAGACCGGAGTAGCTCGACCAGCCGGCGCAGGCCATGTTCGCGAGCTGCAGAGGCCGCGTCCCCTGCGCCTTGCGCACCCGCCGTGCCAGCGGCTGGGCGAACCTGCCCCAAGCGGTACACGAGCAGCCGGAGAAGACGAGGTAGGGTTCGATCGCGCGCGCATCCTCAAGCTTCTTGTCGTAGCTCTTGGGGACCCACAGGTAGTCGGGGTGCGGAGCGAAGTAGTCCTCCATCACCTGCGGATTGGGGTAGCCGAACTCCAGACTCACCGGGTGCATGTGGAACTCGATCCCGGCCAGGCGCAGGCCCACCTCCGTCAGGGCTAAGGAGCCGACAAGGCCGACGCCCAAGATCCCAGTTTCTGGGGCCAGCGCAGTCCCGGCTGTGTGGCCGGGGCATCAGCAGTGCCGGAAGGCGGGTCAGGGGGCAGATTCATGTGCGTGGGAGATCCGCCTCTACCCTACCCCGTCCACGGGGCCCGGGACCACCGACCTCTTACCACTCCAGAGCCAGCATCTGACACTGCAGGCCGCTGCCGATGCCCTGCAGGGCGACCTTCTGACCGCTATGGATGAAGCCTTCCTCGGCGGCCATGGCCAGGGTCGCCGGTAGAGACACCGAGCCCATGTTGCCCAGGGTCTCCACCGTGGTGAAGTCCTTGTCGTGGTCCAATCCGAGGGCTTCGAAGAGCGCGCGCTTGTGGGCGCGGCCCACCTGATGGGTGATGAAGCGGTCCACGCTGTCCGCTCCCCAGCCAGTGGTCTCCTGAAACAGGACCCAGGTCTCCTGGGCGAGCACGACGCCGGCCTGCAGGAGCGCTTCGGAGTCGGTCTCCATCAAAGGCCCCCTACCGTCGGCGCGATCGCCCGAGCACAGCTCGTGGTGTTCGGTGGCCGATAGCCCCACGCCCGCGATCAGTCGGGGATGAGAGCCTGCGTCGGGCGCGCTGCGTGTGAGGACGCAGGCGGCTGCACCCGAGCCAATCGTGAGTGAGGCATAGGCGCGCTTCACCTCATCCCGCGTACAGTCGTCCCGGCTGTTCAGGTCGGCCAGGGTCTCCTCTACCAATGGACGCCCGTCTTCGCCGGCCACGACCAGTGCCGCTTCGATCTGGCCACTCTCGATCATCCCCGCCGCGACCACCATGGCGTTCGAGAAACCCAGGCAGGCGTTGGACAGGTCAAAGGCCTGGCAGTGGGGGCCGAGGCCCAGTCGTGCGTGCACCACCGATGCGGTGGCCGGCTCCATGAAGTCGCGGCAGACCGATGAGTGGATCAGGCAGCCCACCTGTTCAGGTGCCAGGCCCGCCTCGGCCAATGCGGCGCTCCCGGCTCGGGCCGCCACTTCGCTGGGTCGTGTACCCACGGGCCAGAAGCGTCGCTCGCGGATTCCGCTCATGAGTTCGAGTCGTCCGACGTGCAGGCCCAAGCGGTCATAGACGGATTGCACGCGCTCTTCCAGGGAGTCGCTGGTGACGACCTCCTCGGGCAGGGCGTGGGTCAGGGATCGGATCTGGACCGATTGAAAGGACAGGCAGGGGTGCATGGGCGCGGGAGAGCATACGGTCCAGACGCCTGGACCGCTGTGGTTGACGGTTTCGGCTGCCGCAGGGCACCCTATCGGGTCCCATGTCTCCGAGTTCCCCCCTCACCATCCTGCACGTGGACATGGACGCCTTCTATGCGTCCGTCGAAGTCCGCGACAACCCGTCTCTGGCCGGGCTGCCCGTGTGCGTTGGGGGACCGGCGTCGAGCCGTGGAGTGATCTCTGCGGCCAGCTACGAGGCGCGTGCCTTCGGCGTGCACTCGGCCATGCCCACGGCCCAGGCTCGGCGTAAATGCCCCAACATGGTCCTGTTGCCGCCAGACTTTGATCGCTACACCGCGGTCAGCAAGCAAGTCATGGACATCTTCCGGCGCTACACGCCCACGGTCGAACCCCTGTCTCTTGACGAGGCCTTCCTCGACGTGGCAGGTTCCGAGCGCCTCTTTGGTGATGCCCGTGAGGTCGCGGTGCGCGTGCGCGCCGACATCCTGCGCGAGACTGGACTGGTGGCGTCCGTCGGCGTGGCCCCGACCAAGTTTCTGGCCAAGCTGGCCTCCGACCTGGACAAGCCCGATGGTCTGCGCATCATCGAACCCGATCAGGTGCGGGAGGTTCTCGATCCCCTGCCCGTGTCCAAAATATTTGGCGTTGGGCCGCGCACGGCGCGGCGTCTGAACCAACAGGGCGTCGAGACCATTGGAGATCTGGCGCAGCTCCCGCGCGCCGAGGTGCAAGCCGAGTACGGGGCATCGGGTCTGTGGATTCACGACCTGGCCCACGGCATCGACCTGCGCCGCGTATCCAGCCAGAGGGTGGAGAAATCCCATGGTATGGAGCGCACCTTTCCCAAGGACGTTTCAGATTTCGAGGAGCTCGGCAACATGCTGCTGTCCTTCTCCGAGGAGGTGGCCTTCACTCTGCGGGACAAGGGGCTACGAGGGCGCACGGTAACCCTTAAGGTGCGCTACGCGGACTTCCGCACAATCACCCGCACGCGCACCCTCGAGTTTGCGACCAATCTGGGCCCGCGCATCTTCTCTACAGCCAAGCAGTTGCTCGACAAGGTGGATCGTGGCCCCCTGCGCCTGTTGGGCGTGCAGGTGTCGCGTCTCGAGGACGTGCGTCAGCCAGCTCAGGGCAGTCTGTTTGGTGCCGCTGAGACTGAGGATTCGGGCGAGGGCAGCCGTGCGGCCTGGATGGCCTCCAGTGAAAAACTCTCCGCGGCCACCGAGAGCATGGACGAGCTACGCCGTCGCTATGGACGACGCACGGTGGTCCCCGCCAGCTTGCTGAGGCAGCTGCGCGAGGGTGACGATGGTCGGGCGGAGCCCAAGCCCGAGATCGCTGAGACCGCCGACTGAAGGGCGCGCTACTTGCCCTTTTTCTTGTCGGGCTTGCGCGGGTGTTCTTCGAAGAACTCCCAGATCAGCTGCGTAGCGGCGACGGACTTCGAGCCACCCTGGGGCCAGCCGTGGCTGCCACCTTCGATGCTGTAGAAGTGGACCTCCGTCTCCTTCTTGCCCTTGATCCAAGTGTCGAGGTGGACCTTGCCCTTGTTGAGCTCAACGCGCTTTACATCCGCGCAGCCATTGTGCTTGGCGAAAAGCTCCGCCGATTCCATGGCCGTGGGCATTCCCCACTTGCTCGAGTCGTAGGACACGATGCTGTCGGCCATGCCGTGGAAAGAGATGAGGGAGACGGGCAGCTTGGGCTTGGTTTTGTCCAACACCAGACCCGCAACCGGGGCGATGGCAGCCACCTTGTCTCCATGGCTGGCGGCGAAGGAGAAGCTCATGAAACCACCGCTGCTGTGCCCCGTCATGAAGATGCGATTCTTGTCGATCTTCAACTCTTCAAGCATCAGGTCGATCAAGTCGGACAAGAACACCGAGTCGTTTGTTTTCTTGCCTTTCCATGCGCCTTCCCAACTTGTGGGAGAACCCAGGGCCGTGGGGAACACGGCGACGAAGCCCTCCTTTTCGGAGAGCTCCTTCCAGCCGTAGTATGCGCTGGCCGCCATGGCTCCGTTGCTGGTGCGCCCGTGCAGCATGATGACCAGAGGGGCCGACTCCTTCTTGACCGCCTTCTTGTAGTTGCGCGGGATGTGCAGCAGGAACTGACGCTCCTTGTCGTTCGATTTCAGGGTCCGCTTATGGGTACCGGACTCCTGGGCGAGACAGGGCGAGCCCAGCGCTGTACCCAGCAGGAGCAGCACGAGGGGGGCTAGGAGAGCGCGGGACTTGGGCGACGGGGTAAGAAGACGCATGGCGTGGTTTCCAATGGGGGCCGGGGGCATTCTGGCCTGCGCACCCTAGCACGCCGATTCCCGTTCCGTGTGGCCCTGTGGTCTGTGGCGGCGAAGGCCGGGTCCCTGGCGATGCCAGGTGGCGCGATCGGCTCTAGTGCCGTTCCCTAGTGCCCATCGGTGACGTAGCTCATGAAGCTCATCCCGATGTCCTCAAACTGGTGCGGCCGAGGCACCTCGATGGCGTCCTTGATGCAGACCTGCTCGCAAAGCTTGCAGGAGGTGCACAGCTTGCCGGTGACCACCGCGATCTGGCTGGTCTGCGGAAGGGGGTAATCGCTGGGCTCCACGATCGACTCCATGGCGATGGCGTCGAACGGACACACGTCCACGCAGAACTCACACCCTGTGCAGAGTTCGTCGTGCACGAGAGCCTTGGGGATCTGCTTGGGCTTGATCTTGGGTACCAGCTCCTCGCGACTGTCATCGATGGCGTCGAAGGGGCAGTAGACCCCACAGACCGAGCAGTTGATGCACAGGTCCGGCTCGATGAAGTAGCGCTCGCCGCCGGTGATGGCGTTGGTCGGGCAGACGCGTTCACAAATACTGCAGGAGGTGCAATCGGTGGTGATGAAGTGTGCTTTCCACTGCCAGGCATCCATCTTGGCGCGGTCGGTGAAGAGGAGTACGCGCACCATGCCATGGCCATCGTGGCGTTCCTTGAAGCCGACGAAGTTCTCTTCCGGCAGGGGGATTTCGGTCGTGAAGCGACCAGGGAACGAACTGGACGTGTGGGTCAGAGCCAGGATCTGGGCCTTGAGCAGCTTCACGTCTGTCTTGTCGGAGGGCGAGATGGGCTTGATCCACCCGGTGATGGCCAGTCGGTTCTCCGTGCGGTACACGTGGACCTTGTATTCCGGCATCACGTTCGGCGCGCCGTAGCGGAAGCGGTCGCGCACGGGCGGCACGAGCGTGGGCATGTTCAGGGTGACCTCGACGTAGCCGTCCTCTTCCCGCAGGTCGAAGTCGAGGCCGTAGCGTCGATCGCGCTCGAGTCGGTCCTCCGGTAGGCCCCTGTGTCGCGCCCACTCAGCTTCCCATCCGGCAACCTCTGCAAGCTCGACGGTCAGCTCGGCCGGCGGTAACTCGCCCGAGAATCCGATGGCGTCGGTGGGGCACACGTCCACAACCGTGCGGGCGTTGTACAGCTGAGCCTCTTGGTCGTCGAGCGTGTGCGCCTTCTCGTCTCCCCCCATGTAGAAGATCTCAGGGAAGTCATCGCAGCAGGCGTCGCAGGCGATGCAAAGCACCGGGTCGACGTCGAAAATGCCAGCGCTGACAGTTTCTTCGAGTGCAGTCTCAGTCATGGGGTGGATATCGGCGCTGTTGCTGTGGGGCTCGGGTTGGGGCGCGAGGCCATTCGGTCAGGCCGCTTGGCCAAGAGAATGCCCAGGTAACCAGGGCGGGCGCAAGGGCCGACACTTAAGGATAGCAGTTTCCAGGGCCTCCGGGCCCCGGGCCGGCCCCTGGGTCAAATCGGGACAGTGCCGTGGGTTAGGGTACTCTTCGATTCCTCCGGACTACCGAACCGGCCAGGAACGGGCCAGGAACGGGGCAGCCCGCAATTCCCCCGGCCGGGCGCAGACAAGTTGGATTCCCCCTTCTTCACGCGCACCCGGACGATTTAGGCTCTTGGGTTGTGCAGCCCCCGATTCACAACCAGCCTCCTCGTCCGGGCCTTTGGCTGCGAGCAGGTTTTCTCGCCGGGGCCCTCCTCGCCATGGGGCGTGCGACCCCCGTGGTGCTGCGTTTCTACGGTACGGGAGGCCTGGGTGATCAGACCCTGAGCCAGGGCTACTCCTTCTTCCTGGCGGGTCTGTGGATCGCGGCACCCATCCTGATCGTCGGTGCGGGACTCTGTGCCCACCGACCGGGCTTGCGCTGGCCCCTGTTCCTGCTGGCGGGCTCGGTGAGCTTGGCCTGGATAGCTCATTGGCTACCTTACGACTCGGTATTCGCACCCTCCCTGGAGGGTTGGCGTGGTTGGGGTCTGATCTGCAGTCTGGGTCTGGTCGCTGCGGCGTCGGCGGCTGTGGGAGTTTGGGGTTCAGGGGAGAGTCGCGTTGCCAAGACCGGGGGGGGCGTCGCCGCGGCCCTCTCCGTCACCGTCCTCGCATTGCACCTGGGGGCCGATCGCAGCCCAGGCCGTTGGCCCGAGCGACCCAATCTGATCCTGATCTCATTGGACACCCTGCGCGCTGATCGCCTGGGTTCCTACGGGAGCGACCTGGGCGCCACCCCCAATCTGGACGCCTTTGCCCAGCACGCCGTGCGCTTTGAGAACGCCTACTCGGCGGCTCCGTCCACGCTGCCGAGCCACATGACCATGCTGACAGGTCTCTCCCCGTCGCGCCACGGGGTGACCCGCGACCTGGGACTGCCGGGTGAACTGCCGACCCTCCCTGAACTTCTCAAAGAGGAGGGCTACGCGACCCTGGCAGTTGTGGACACCTGCGTCTGGCTCACCGGTCGGTTCGGGTTCACCCGTGGCTTCGATCTCTATCGGCGGGTTGCGGAGCCCACCCAGGCCAAGGCCGCGCAGGCCCTGGAGGTACTCGACCTGGTGCAGGGCACGCCCTTCTTCCTGTTCTTCCACACCTATGACGCGCATTCGGACATGCACGGCCTGCCCTACCACGCGGCTCCCTCCGACCGGGAGCGCTATGCGGGCTGGTACCAGGGCGAGTTCGATGGCTGCAACGAGGAAGGTGTGTGTGCCTCCGAATACCTGCGTCTATTGAACGAGCGCGGTGACCTGCCGGCCCAGGCGGAGCGTCGCTTCATCGAGTGTCTGTACGACGCCGGCGTCAGGACCCTGGATCGTGATCTGGCGCTCCTTTTCGACGGTCTGCAGGCCCGGGGGCTGCTCGAGAACAGCGTCATCGCGATCACCGCGGACCACGGCGAGGAGTTCTTCGAGCATGGCAAGGCGTTGCACGCCAGCTACTACGCGGAGTGCACCACCGTGCCGCTCCTGGTGCATACGCCGGATACTCCAGAGCAGCCAGGAACCGCTGCCCCTCTCGTCAGCCACGTGGACCTGTTGCGCACGTTCCTGGACTACGCCGGCGGGTCCGACCCGAGCCCCTCTTCTGACTTTGCCGCATCTGCCGGGCGCAGCCTGCGACCCTGGCTGGAGGGCGGGACGGGCCCCGAGCGACCCTTCATGCCCTTTGACCGATTCGGTCGCCTTCTGGCTCTGCGCACCCCGGAGGCTGCCGTGGTGCGCACGCGGGGCGAGTGGTTCTTGGAACGCGAGAGCGGCACCTTGCCCCTGGAGGACGTCCCGTCCGAGGAGCGCGAGGGCTGGATGACTTGGATCGGGATCGAAGAGGCTGAGCTCGCCAGCGCCATGGCCCGCATCGGGAGAACCTCCAAGCGCAGCAAGGTCCAGCGGCCGACCGCCACCGAAGATCGCGAGCTCAGATCCCTGGGCTACACGGGCGACGACTGAGCGCATTCGATGTCGGCTGCAGAGGCGACTTCGGCCGCAGGTCCTAGTGCGCTTCCAGCCAGTTGCGGCCCGACCCGAACTCGACCTTGAGGGGCACGTCCAGGTCGAGTGCGTGCTCCATGCAGTCCCGCACCAGGTCGGTGGAGGCCTCGAGTTCGGAGGCCGGGACTTCAAGGAGGAGCTCGTCGTGCACCTGCAGGAGCATCTCACCGGCTAGGTCCGAGGCCGTCAGGCGCTCTTCCAGTGCGATCATGGCCAGCTTGATCACGTCCGCGGCCGAGCCCTGGACGGGCGTGTTGACGGCGGCGTTTTCGGCGAAGGCGCGCGCACGCTGGTTCTCGGAGTTGATGTCGGCGATCGTCCGGCGGCGGCCGAGCAGAGTCTCCACGTAGCCGTTTTCGCGCGCGCCCTCCAGGGTGGCGTCGATCCACTCGCGCACACGCGGGAATGCAGCGAAGTAGCGCTGGATGAAAGCCTGGGCCTCGAGCAGGGTCAGGCCCGTCTCGCGCGCCAGACGCTGGGGGCCCATGCCGTAGAGCAGCCCGAAGTTGATGGCCTTGGCCTGAGAGCGCATGGCGCGATCCACGTCCTCGGGCCCCACGTTGAATACAACTTGGGCGGTGGAGGCGTGGATGTCCTGGCCCTTTTCAAAAGCGTCCTTCAGGCCCGGGTCGCCGGAGAGGTGAGCCATGATGCGCAGCTCCACCTGGCTATAGTCTGCCGCCAGGATGAGCCACTCACCCTTGTCGTCTGCTGCGCGCGGGATGAAGGCCTCGCGCAACTTGCGCCCGCGCTCCGTGCGCACGGGGATGTTCTGCAGGTTCGGGCTGCTGGAGGCCAGACGACCGGTGGCGGCGGTGGTCTGGCTCAAGTGACAGTGGACACGACCCGTGGATGGATTGACGAACCCCGGCAGGGTGTCCACGTAGGTGTTCTTGAGCTTGGCTACCTCGCGGTACTCGAGCAGGCGCTTGACGATGGGGACGCGCGCGTAGTGCTGGGTCAGAGTGCCGTGGTCGGTAGCGAAGCCCGTCTTGGTGCGCTTGGGTCGCTTGACGCCCGCTTCATCCTGGATGCGCAGCTTCTCGAAGAGCACGGCGCCGAGCGCCTTGGGGCTCCCCAGGTTGAGACCTGGTTCGCCAGCAAGCTCGCGAACTTCCTCTTCCGCCGCGCCTATGTCTGCGGTCAGGCCAGATGACATGTCCTCGATCAGGGCGCTGTCCAGGGTGATGCCGCGTCGCTCCATCGCGGTCAGCACCGGTACGAGCTTCATCTCCACGTCTTCGAACAGGCTGCGCGCCTCGACTTCGTCCAACTCCTTGTCCAAGACCTCAAAGAGCTGCCAGGTCACGTCGGCGTCCTCGCAGGCATACTCGGCCACCTGCTCAACGGGCACCTCGGCCATGGTGATCTGGCTCTTGCCCTTGCCGATCAGCTCCGAGGTCGGGATCTTGGCCAGGTTGAAGTAGTGCAGGGCCAGGTCGTCCAAGCCGTGGCGCCGGGTGGCTCCCGCCACGCAGTAGCTGGCCACCATGGTGTCGAAGAAGGGAGGTGGGACGTCGACTCCGTGACCCGCCAAGACCAGGGCGTCGTACTTGTGGTTCTGCCCGATGCGTTTCAGATCCTGATCTGTCAGTAGAGGGGTCAGGCGCTCCAGGAGCGCTGCGGCTCCGCCCTCCAGGACCGGGGGCGTGGCATTGAACGGCACGTAGAAAGCGCGGCCCGCCTTGGCGCTGAAGGAGAGGCCCACGATGTCGACCTGCAGGGAGTCGAGGCCCGTGGTTTCCGAGTCCCAGGCAAAGGTCCCGGCAGCGCGCAGCTCGGCTTCCATGGTTGCGAGGCCCTCCTCGTCCTGAATGGTGACGTAGTCGCGATCGCTGGAGGCCTTGGCCCCCGTCCCGGCCACCCGCTTGCGAAGGCCCTGGAAGTCGAGGGCCGTGAAGATCTCGATCAGCGCTTCCTTGTCGGGCTCGGCCGGGCCCACGGCTTCAATCCCCGGGTCCAACGCCATGTTCGTGTCGATCGTCACGAGCTCAAGCGACATCAGCAGCTGCTCACGGTCGCGCTCGATGTACTCGCGCGCCTTGCCCTTGACCTCCTCCAGATTCTCCAGCACGCCCGCCACGCTTCCGAACTGGGCGATCAGCTTGGCCGCACCCTTCTCACCGATGCCCTTGACCCCGGGCACGTTGTCGGAGGCGTCGCCCATGATGGCGAGTACGTCGATGACGTGATCGGGGGTGGTACCGAACTTGGCGTGGACCTCTTCGACGCCTTCCATGACGAGGTCTTCGTCGCGCTTGAAGATGTTGTAGAGGCGCACGTGCTCACCGACGAGCTGCATCAGGTCCTTGTCACCCGTGACGAGCAGCACCTCATAGCCCGCCGCCTCGGCCTGCACCGTCAGGGTCCCGATGACGTCATCGGCCTCGAATCCGGGCACCTCAAAGATAGGGATCCCGTGGGCGCGTACGATGTTTCGGATGTCGTCGAGCTGGGCGACCATCTCCTCGGGGGCCTTCTCACGCGTGGCCTTGTACTCGGCGTACTGCTTGTGCCTAAAGGTTGGGCCCTTGGGGTCGAGGGCCACCGCGATGGCGTCGGGTTTCTCCTGCTCCAGGATGCGCCGCAGGGTCATGGTGAACCCGTAGGCCGCTCCCGTGGGCTTGCCGTCCATGGACGTCAAGCCGCTGCGGGCCAGGGCGAAGTGGGCGCGATAGGCGAGGGCGGTGCCGTCGAGCAGGAAGAGTCGCGGGCGCGATGCGGTGGGCATGGCGTGAACCTACCCGATGCCCTAGTGGGCTACCTGCTCCAGATGAGACTTTAGATGACCCTTGAGTGTGGCGAGGACCTCGTCGCTGTCCTCCGCTCCGGCCAGGTTGGTGAACTGTTCCGGGTCGTCATCCATGTCGTAAAGCTCGGCCGTGCCGTTGGCCCAGGCCATGTAGGCGTGGCGCTCGGTGCGTATGAGGTGATGGACCCTGAGCTGGCTGCCAAAGGCACAGTGAACGAACTCGTGGATGCGGGCCTCGGGGTCGTTGAGCACGGGGGCGAGGCTCCTTCCCTGCAGGTGCTCCGGAAGTTCCAGCCCGCACATCTCGACCAGGGTGGGGTAGAGGTCCATCAACTGGGCGAGGCTGGAGGAGACGGCAGGGCGTTTGCCTGGGGCGGCGATGATCAACGGGATGCGTGCGGACTCTTCGTGCAGGCTCGACTTCTGCCAGAACTCATGCTCGCCCAGGTGGTAGCCGTGATCAGACGTGAACACGACGATGGTGTTGTCTCGTAGACCCATGTTATCGAGAACCGCCAGGATGCGGCCGACCTGCGCGTCCATGAAAGACACCGATGCGTAGTAGGCCTGCAGTACCTTGCGCTTCTTCTCCTGGCTGTCGAGCCCGAACTTCACCGAGGTCTTGGGGATGCCTGCGGGGGGGATGTCGTCCCAGTCGTCCTCGGGAGTGGCGGGCAGCAGCATCCTGGATTCCGGGTAGGGCTCGAAGTAGCTGGCTGGCGCTACAAGTGGGACGTGGGGGCGCACGAGGCCAAGCGCTAGAAAGAACGGCATGGCGTGCTCGCGAGTTAGCAGCTCTATGGCCTTGTCCGTCGCTTGCACGTCGATCTGCTCGGCTCCGCCTCCCTCCGCTTGCACCACGTAGAACGCGGTGCCAAAGCCGAGGGAGTAGTGCTTGTTCTTACCCGTGGTGATCAACTTCTCGTTGCTCAGGTGTTCGTGCTCGCCAACGCTGTTCCATTCAGGAGCCTGAAAGCAATACCGCTCGTTCCAGGAATTCGGGTGGTCTGCGCCGTGCACACCGCGGGTGATGTCCCCGGGGATGAGCATGTGGTAGATCTTGCTGACGCGGGCCGTGAAGTAGTTGGCCCGTTTGAAGACCTGCCCAAGCGTCGGTCGTTGGCCCAGGTTCTTCTCGATCCTCGAAGAGGATGAGTTGTTCAGGATCTCGACCGTCTCGGGGAACAGACCCGACATCATGGACGCGCGCGAGGGGCCGCAGACCGGGTACTGACAATAGGCTCGTGTGAAGCGGGTCCCGCGCTCAGCCAGAGCATCAATGTGCGGGGTCTTGCACTGGCTGTTCCCGTAGCAGGACAGGGCACTGGCGGTCAGGTCATCGGAGATGATGAACAGGACATTGGGCGGCCGCCCTTCTCCTTGGGCAACTGCGCGGGATACCGTGGCCGCAGAGGCGCAGAGTGCTGCCAAGACGAGGAGCTGGTGCTTCATAGCCCCATCCCTCGCACCTGTCCCGCTACCCAAAGCTCGCGTGCGCTCTCCATGGCTTCGGGGTCCAGCGTGCCTTCGATCTCCAGCCGCCGGATGCTGACGGTCACCTCTGAGTGCACTAGAAAGATCAGCGCTCCGCTGGTTCGTGCGTCTGCAGCCACCTTCTTTTTGGCCTCTCCATCGACCCAGAGCTCAGCATGGTTTCCATCGTGCCGCAGCTCAATTGCATAAGGTTTGGCTGACTTGAGGGTGCGCTCACCTTCTTCATAGTCCGTCTCTATCCGACGGCTCGGAATGTCGATGGCCTCTAGGTCAAAGAGGTCCCAGGCGCCCACGTAGTTGCCCTCACCGTCGTCACAGATGCCAACAAAGACCGTGGACTCCAGCCCCTTGCCGGGGCGCGGCCTGCCGTAGACCAACTCATACCGGACTCGCAGGGGTGGCTGCAGAACGAGAGCGTGACGGAAGACGGCATGTCCGCGCCCGCGCCATTCACCGCCGGCCACGGCTAGGGTGCTCGTCTGACTCTCCAATTTGAAGAGCTCCTGGCTACGGTCCAGGAGGTAGTCCCCCGCGGGTACAAAATCACCGACCTCTTCTGGCTCGTTGAAGTCGTAGGTCAGTCGAACCTGGCCGCCTTCGAGCGGCGTGATGGGGACCGCGACGAGTCCCTCGGCACCGGCACTATCGAATAGAAAGGACCAGCAGGATCTGGCCACCTGGGCAAGTGCGGGGCGCGCGGATTCCCACAAGTCTGCGGTCAGCGGGTTCGAGCGGTCCAGCTCCGTTGCCTCGCGGCAGAGGGCCAGCAGGGCCTCGGCCTCGAAGGGGGCCGTGGGCGCAGGCGTGGATGCAAGCGTGTGCAGGTGCGCGTGCAAGTGGGCTGCCTGAATGCGCTGCCCCAGTCCCTCTTTTAGAGCCTGCTCCAATTCCGCGGCTCCGTCGGCTTCACGGTCGAATTTGCGATCCCAGCGTTCGTCCTGGTTCAGAAGGGCAAGATAGGCGGCGACCCATCCGGGCCCGTGCTCTCCGGCGCGATTGCCCATCGAGCGTACCACGTCACCCGGTGCAAGCTGACCGATGGGGAGCTGCTCAAGGTCCGTGCGGCCGGGCTTGAAGTAGAGGACATCATCGGAGAAGCGCTCGAGCGCGACGCTCACGGACTCCTCGCCACGTGTGAGGCGCAGTTTTCGCGAAGAGTCGAGCAGGGAGGCGATAAACTTGCGCCGCATGTTCTGGGCCTGCATCAAGCGGGCCTGCTCCTCTAGGAGACCCCGGCGAAGGGGCGGATCGGTGCTCTCCAGCGAGGCCTTCTCCAGCTCCATGATGGCACCTTCCAGGTCTCCATTGATCGCACGGGCCAGGGCGGCGATGCGCAGACCATCCAAGCTCCATGTTTCGGGCAAGATCCCCGCATGGTGGACTTCTGCACGAGGCGCGAGCTCGATTTCCGGCAAGGCGATCAAATTGCCGCCCAGCAGCATGTTCATGTGGGCTAGAAACGGTGTGTCCAGTTCTTCGAGCTTGCCCAAGCCGAGCGTGAGCATCATCGGCTCGCTGCCGCCATTGGCGTGCAGGGCTTTGGCCACGTAGTTGCGGAAGTTCTCCCGGTGGCGCCCCGCGTGACCCTGGTGGAAAAAATGGACCCAGAGGGCCGCCTGCTCGGTGAAGATCTCGCTGCCGGGAAGGTCGTAGGGATGGTAGGGGAGTTCGATGTCCGCCAACCGTGCGTGCTTCAGTCCCAACTCGGCCGCCTCTTTGGGCCCCGGGCAGTCGATCAGCTCAGCCAAGGGAATCAGGAATCGCTCACGGTGCTCATCGTTCGCGACCAGCGCACGCAGGCGCTCAAGGGCGGCTTCCCAGGGAGCCGGGTGGGCCAGGCTCTCCGGGGTCGCATCCGGCCCGTGATGGACAATGAAGGCCGGGATGCCCGCGAGCAGCCAAGGTTCCAGGGGCGTCTCCACGGCCTGATAGGCTTTGAGCAGTTCGCGCGTGGCGAGCCGCAGGGTGGGGATGCGTAGCTCGTGCGCGGGGGCTCGCCTCAAGGACCGGTCCCAGTGCGTGGTGACGATTCCGGGGGGCTCCACGAAGACAGCCTTCTCGTAGTCATCCGTCGGGTGCGGGACGTAGCGTTGTGCGTTCTTGTAGCTGGGTTTCGAGCCCAGGATTACGACATTTAGGGGCTCTTTGGCTTGGCTCTCCTGCAGGTTGGGGATGCCGTACTCGTTGTCGATGGCGTTGGCCGCAGCCTCTATCCAGGGGCCGTACAGTTCGGTCACCGAGGCGGTGTGCTCCGCGTCGGCGCGCACGGGCGCCTGCACGAGGAGGCGGACGGACCGGTGGCAGGGGATCTCTTCCAGGGTCAGACGGCTGAAGAGGGCGTGCTCGGCCAGCGAGTCCTGGGGGGGGGCGGCCAGGGGCAGCAGGAGCAGGGCAGAGGCTAGGACCATGGGCCTGAGCTTACTCGCTCAGCTGGCGCACACCCATCGGGCATTCATTAGGACTCCGCCGTGGGGGGTGCCGCGGTCAAGGTGGCGTTGAAGGGCGAGGGTTGCTGTACTCTGAGGCCATGCGATATCGATCCGGTTCAAACTATGGGTGCGCACCTGCTTCCCGCGCCTGGCGCACGTGCTTCTCGATGGCGGCTCTGATCGGCCTTCAGGGGCCGGGTCTGTGCCAGGGGCCGGACGGGAGTGAGCTTCTGCCTCCGGTGCGCCTCTCAGCGGGGGGAGGGCCCATCGACGTCACCGTGGGGCACGCTGCACCCTTGGTGATGGACTTCGACGGGGATGGCCTGCGTGATCTGTTGGTGGGGGAGTTCGGTACCGGCACCTTTCCCGCCGAGCGACTGCCCGAGGACGTGGGCGGATTCGCCCGTGACTCCTTCAACCTGGGCAAGCTGCGCATCTATCGCAACGTGGGCAGCGCCAAGGCTCCGCGCTTCGAGGACTTCAAGTACCTCCGAGCAGGGAAAGAGGACGCCTCCATCCCGACCAACTGATGCATCAGCTTTTGTCCACAGTTCGTGGACTACGACGAAGACGGGGATCTGGACATCCTGTCGGGGTCGTACACGGGCCAGATCTACCTCTTCGAGCGCAGCGAGACCGGCGAGTACCTGACGGGGCGGTATCTCATGAATGCCGACGGAACCCCCCTTGAGACGGGCACCTCGGTCACACCCGAGGCGATCGATATGGATGCCGACGGCGATCTGGATCTGGTCATCGGTACCCGCTCTTCAGGAGTCTTCGTCGTTGTGAACGAAGGCTCGCGCGCCGCGCCCGTCTGGGCCCCCGAGCCCACGCGCCTCTTGACTGCCAAAGGCGAGCGCATCGATGGCTCGAACGCGCACCATGCGGACTGGGATGGCGATGGCCTGCGCGATCTCATCGTGGGTAGCGAGTCGGGTGGCGTGCGCTGGCACCGCAACCTCGGCGCCAACGACGCTCCTTCCTATGGTGTTGCGGCCACGCTCGTGGAGACGCGCCCCTACGAAGAGCGCAAGGAAACACAGGGGCCGGTGGGGCCCGGTTCGCGCACCAAGGTACACGTGACGGACTGGAATGGGGACGGTCGGATGGATCTGCTGGTGGGGGACGTGCAGTGGCTCTACGAGACCCTGCCGCCCCTGACCGCGGCCGAGGTGGCCAGAAAGAAGGCTCTGCAGCCCGCCCACGACGCGGCCCGGGATGCCTACTGGGCCGAGATCGAAGTGCGTAGCAGCCATGTGGGCAAGCCCGGCGGAATCCCCGAAGAGGTCTTGGCCCGTTGTGCCGCCGCCCAAGAGAAGTTCGACCCCCTGGCCGCGCAGATGCGTGCATTCGAACGCAAGAAGAGTCACGTCCATGGGTGGGTCTGGCTCTACTTGCGCGAGACTCCCGAAGGACAGAGCGCTGCGGGACAGGTCCTGGCGTCCGTTTCAGTCAGGCGTCCGGTCGACCAAGACGAATTCGGGCCGACAAAGCTGGAGCTCTTCGCCTCACCCCTGCAGCAGGACGACTCCGTTATTCGCGTGCGCGCGCGGCTCAGCATCGAGGAGGGTTGGCATACCTACAAGACGGTGCCCGCCGCCAGCGGGTACGTCCCCATGCAACCCTCCCTGGACTTACCCGTTGGGGTGGAAGTGATCCGTGACTGGCAGTGCGCGTCCAAGGGCTTTTCAGCCCCCTCGGGCGAAGCCGGGATCTGGTTCCGGGATCAGGCTGAGTTCACCTGCGAGCTGCGGCTCTTGGACGAGACCGACGATGAAGTGGGCGTGCAGCTTGAGTTTCAGGTGTGCGACGACAAGTTGTGCCTGCCCCCTCAGACCCTGCGCCTCTCCCTGGGCAATGTGATCCGGGAGTCCGACTCCTCGAGGCTCCGACTTGCTAAGGTGGATGCCATGTTGCCCCGATTTATCAAGCGCTGGATTCCCAGCAAAGGCTCCACAATCATGCCGCCCGGAATGACGGCTCCCGAGTTTTCCTTGATGGATGATCAGGGAGTCACGCGAAGTTCCTCGGATTTCGCGGGCCAGCGCTACATTCTCTGGTTCTATCCCAAGGCCAGCACCCCTGGGTGAACAGCCCAGGGCCAGGGGTTCCGTGATCGAACCCCGCAATACGCTGAACGCAACATCCAGATCCTGGGCGTGTCGTTCGACTCCCCCAAGGCCAACCGCGCGTTCGCGGAGAAGAATGGATTCGAGTTTCCGCTTCTGAGCGACGAGAGCCGCGAGCTGGCGCTGGCCTTTGGTGCCTGTGCCCAGGACGACGCGAGGTTCCCCGCCCGCTTGACCTTCGTGATCGGTCCCGATGGCCTTGTGGAGCACTCCATAGAAACCAAAGATCCAAAGGGGCAGGCCCAAGCGCTCCTAGACCTCCTGGACTGAGGCGCGCCGGGGTCTTCCGCACGAATCCAGGCCGGTGACCACGCGACCTGATTGCGGGAAGAAAACCCCGTGCACATCGTCCAGAGGCACAAATGGCAACACTAAGGCAGAATGTCAGGACATGGGGTGATCGAAAGAGACGCGAGGGCATCAAACCTGTACTGGTGGGAACCGTCTTGGGCCTCACCCTTGCGACTGTGGTTGGGATGCTTGTGTACGTCGTCTTCTAACCCCCACTCCCGTGCTCCCGGTGTAGAGGCCGTCCTGCCTCTCCCAGTAGGATGCCCCCATGTTCAAGAAGTTGCTCAGGTTGATCAGGGGCGCGCGGGTCGAAGTGCCCGGCACCGATGCCCTCCAAGAGGGCCAGGCGCGCAAGGTCTCTATCGGGGATCCGCTCGCCGGTGGCCTCGAGGTCCTGCTCTGCCGGGTGGAGGGCAAGATCCACGCCGTCGATACCCGCTGTCCTCACGAAGGGGGGTACCTCGTCGCGGGCCCTCTGCTGGAGGGGAAATATGCGATCTGTCCCCTGCACAACTTCCGCTTCGATCCACGGGATGGCAGGCCGATCGGTGCCACGTGCCCCAAAGCCAAGACCTTCAAGGTGATTGAGAAGGATGGCCAGGCTGAGATCTGCTTCTAGCTCGAAGGCCGTGCCGACCACGTGTTGGGCCGTCATGCGGGTGGAGAACCAACAGCATGAGAGCTTGGACGTAGCTCGCCTGAGGGTCTCGAACTTAGGCCTCAGTCGCGGATGGCTTCCTGAACCCTACGAGCGCCTATGTCACTGCGATCCAAGCTAGCCCCCTGCGTGCCTGACTGGGCGGCGCTGGGCGCCGGTGGGCCTGAGGACTTGCTCGCCGGAGATGGACTGGAAACGGCTGCCGTTGCGCAGGAGGTGTCGCGCGGCGCGGACTCTTCGCTGTTTCGATTGCCTCTGCCAGGGACACCGGATCAGGGGCTGCCCCCTGCTCGCCCGCGCGGGGCCGGGACCGGGTTCGTCTACTTGCGCCGCTACCCGAGCGTCCGCCTTGGCCTTGCTCTGCGGACGCGGCTGACCGCGCCCTGTTCGGACAGTGCGGCGCTGCGCGATTGGAACCTGCTCTGTCACCTACGGTCTGCCGGGATCGTCACACCCGAACCCCTGGCCTGGTGCGCCAAGGGTGGTGGGTTTTTCGCTCAGCAATCGGCCCTCGTCACGCGCGCCCTGACCGGCACGCGAGCGGTGCTCGAGTGGTTGGAGGCAGAGGAGGATCCGGCACGTAGGCGTCTGGGGGTGACGGCTCTGGGGCTGGCCCTGGCCCGGCTCTTCCGGGCGCGCGTCGAGTTGCCGCGCCTCTCCCTTGCCCATCTGCACCTCTCCACCGCGCGTTCCCAGTCCCGCCCGGATTCGGGAGCCGGTGACTGCGGCGCGGAGCAGCTACTGGGGATGCAATCCGACGCGAGCGAAGCACCCTTCGCTGCCAATCTCTCTTGGCGCAGGCTGCCGGACGTCGTCTTGATGAGTGTCGGTGGGGGCCGCATCGTCAAGCGAACTCAAGCGCGCTACGTACGGCAGACGCTGGAGCGCCTGGGGCAAGAGGCCGGAGACCGCCCGCTTCGGGAGCGTCTACGCGTCGCCGTTCTGGTACGGGCCGGGCTGTCCCGCTAAGGTGCGAGCAGGTGACCCATTGACTTCCAACGACGATCTCGACCTGCCCCCGCCCGGCTTCCGTTCCCTCGCCGGCGGAGTGCTGATGGGGTTAGCCAATCTGGTTCCCGGCATCAGCGGCGGCACGATGATCTTGGCCATTGGCCTGTACGATCGATTCATCGGCGCGGTGGCGGACGTGACGCGCTTGCGCATGAGGCGCGACTCACTGGTCTTCCTCGGCATTGTCGGTTTGGGGCTGGTCACCGCGGTGCTGACCTTCTCCGGGTTGGCGGTCAGCCTGGTGAGCGAATACCGCTGGGTGATGTACAGCCTCTTCATCGGGTTGACGCTGGGCGGAGTGCCCGAGCTGGTCGGTGCGGCACGTGTGAGCGCCCCCGGCGCGGGCCGCGTCTGGCTGGCCATCGCGCTCGGCATGGCGGGTATGGCGTGGATCACCTTCAGCATGAGTGGCACCCAGCTGCCCGCTACGATTCCCGTCCTGCTCTGCGTCGGAGCCGTGGCCGCATCGAGCATGATCCTGCCGGGCATCTCCGGCTCCTACATCCTGCTGATCCTGGGCATGTATGACACGGTTGTGGGCAGCCTATCCCTGGGGGCCCTGCGCGAGGACTGGCAGAGTTGCGCGCGCGTGGTGGTTCCCATTGTGGTGGGCGCGGTAGTGGGGATTGGTCTGCTCTCCAACGTGTTGAAGTGGGTCCTGGTGCGCCACTCCCGAGTCTCCCACGGCGTACTGCTGGGGCTCCTGTGCGGCTCCGTGTTCGGGCTGTTCCCTTTTCAAACCCCAGTCGATCCGGACCTGGCCAACAAGAACCTGCGCAAGGCCATCGCCGCCGTCCACTCTGGAGAGGATCCGGCGCAGGTGATTGTCAGCCGGGACTTGGACCTCAGTCCCGAGGCGTTCGCAGCCTCATGCGAGCGCCATGTGGGGAAGACTCCCGGCCAACTCAAGGCAGATGGGGAGGCCCTGGAGTTCTATCGTCCTGGGGTATCCCAGATCCTCAAGGCCCTGGGACTGTGCCTGGTGGGTGTGGGGCTCACACGATTGCTCGGCAAAGGGGGACGCTGAGTTTCTCGTCTCCTGGGGGGGGACGGACCATCCCGGTTGACGGCTCTCTGGACCGGTCGACTTCGGGCGCAACAATGAGGCGACAGCAGAGCGACTTCGCAATCGAAGGCCTCAGCCCGCCAGCACACACCACTCCCCATCCCCGTACACCCTCATCCCGTCCAAGAAGAATCCATCCACCACCAAGAACACGTCCACATGGTGCTTGGCGAACTTCTTCTTGATGCCGGGTTTCTTGTAGGCGTGGTGCTTGGCGCCCAGGGAGAGATGAATCCCACACATGCGCTCATAGGTGCCGATGTCGTTCACGATGCGCTCCCGGGTCAGAGCCCGATTGAGCCCCAGGCCCAGCTCGCGCACCAGCACCTCACCTTCGTCGCGGCGGATCTGGGCCAGGACCCGGTCGAACTCGTCCGTGCTCTCCAGGGCCTGCACCACGCATCCGTCTTCGATGACCAGGGTAATGGGGGTCGCAGGCCTGTTGACGCAGAAGGAGGTGTCCCCAAAAGCGTGGACGCGCACTCGCCCGTGCAGGTCTTCCAGTCGCCGGGCTTCCGTGAAGACCTCGCCGATGGGGTACTGACCGCCCACATTTTGCATCTGAGCGTAGTCGCCCACGTTGAGTCGCGCTGGCTCCAAGGCGCCCGCGATCACTAGCTCGAGGCCGTCGCCCAAGATGTTTCCTCCCTTGGCCCGGTCCACACGCTCCTTGAGGGCCACACCGGTCCGCCGCGTATAGACCGGGTCGTAGGCCAGCGCGTCCACGTAGGTTTGCGCCTGGTCGAGCGCCATACGCGCCAAATGGGGATGCTCGATCACCTTGAGGGAGCGCTTGAACAACTCGATACGCAAGCGGAAGGTCTCGATCTGGAAGCGCGTGGACTGGATCAGGACCACCAGGTCGCCGGGGTCGAGTGCATCGAAGGCGCTGCTCGCTTGTCCTGGTTCCAAGTGTTCATAGTCAAGAATCGTGGCGCCCGGCAGGCACCGCTCGTACGCCGCCGTTAGCTTGCGGGCGAGCGCACATTGCGTGTCGTGCAACACCAGGGAGCTGCCTGATCCATCCCAGCCCATGGCGAGGGTGAGGGTGTCCTGGATGTTGCGAGTGACCGTGTCGATGGAAGTAGAGTACGGAACCAAGCAGTCATCCACACTCCTCGGTTGTGTGCCGCAAGTCCGCACGGGCGCCAGGGCACAGGACCGCAACAGAACGTCGGGTTGAGTGGTTCGCAGTGAGTACAATCCGAGGCCTATACCCATGACCGACTCCCACACTCCCACGGGTTGCTGCCCCGTTTTCGACCCCAGCCCCTGGGAGGGTGGCTCGCTGGTCTGGAACGAGCGCCCCTTCCTGCGCGATCGACTGCGCTGCTTGCTGTACTTCCCCCTCGGTTTCGGGAAGGCCATGACCCGCAATCTGGGCCGGTTGGAACAGGCGCGGGCCCTGACCCCGGATAACCTGGTCCTAGCGGACGAGTGCTCCCCCTGGCGCACCGAGCTCTATTTTGCCATCGGCCCGGAGGGGTCCGAGGAGGACGCTCGAGGCAGTGCCTCCAGGCTGGATCCCGGCGCCGAGATCGAGACCCTCAGTGGCACTTTCCGTACGGAGGTCTTTGACGGCCCCTACAAGGATGCGGGTCGCTGGCGGAAACAGCTTGCGACCACCCTGGCCACCGCGGGGCGCGAGGCCCAGGATATCTATGCCTTCTACACCACCTGCCCCCGGTGCGCGAAGGGCTACGGCCACAACTATGTGGTCCTCCTGGCGCGCGTGTGACCCCTTTCGGGTAAAGTCGCGCGCCAATTTTGAAGGGAGGGGAAATCCGTGCGACCCCGACCTTTGACCAGCCATGCTCACCGTTCTCCACAGCGCCGATCTGTTCACGCCCCGCAGCGTGGGCTCCAAGTCCCTGGTCCTGGGGGGCGGGCGCGTGCTGTGGATCGGCGACGACCTGCCCGATCTGCCCGAGCAGCTGGTGACTGAGCAGCTCGACCTCGACGGTGCACGGGTGATTCCCGGTTTGGTGGACCTGCATGCTCACCCCACCGGCGGAGGCGGGGAAGCCGGACCTCAGACGCGTGTTCCGGCCCCCGGGCTCTCCAGCTACACGCGCTCGGGGATCACCTCTGTGGTGGGGCTCCTGGGCACCGATGCCGAGACCCGCAGCATGGCGTCTCTCCTGGCCAGCGTGCGTGCCCTGCGGCAGGCAGGCTTGGGCGCCTGGTGTTACACCGGCGGCTACCACCTACCTCCCTGCACCCTCACCGGCAGCCTGCGCGGTGACATAGTTCATCTGGATGAGGTGATCGGCGTGGGGGAGCTGGCCCTGAGCGACTTCCGGTCCAGCCAGCCGACCCTGGACGAACTTCTGCGCGTGGCATCCGAGGCCCAGGTGGGTGGCATGCTTACGGGCAAGGCGGGTCTGCTGCACTTGCATTTGGGAGATGGACCCCGGGGGTTGGAGCTCGTGCGTGCCGCCTTGGAAACCAGCGAGTTGCCCGCGCGTCTGTTTCATCCCACCCACGTCAACCGCCGTGAGGCGCTCCTGGAAGAGGCCTTCGAGCTGACGCGGTCGGGCTGCAGTATTGACCTGACCGCCGGCCCTGTTGCACCCGACGAACTCGGACTGACTGCCGACCAGGCCCTGGCCCGCTACCTGGACGTGGGACTCTCAGCGGAGCAGGTTAGTGTCAGCTCGGACAGCGGCGGCTGCCTCCCCGTCTTCGACACCGGAGGCGAAATGACTCACATGGACGTGGGCAGTGGCGTTTTCCTGGCGGAGGCCCTGCAGAACCTGTTCCAGAGTGGCCGTAGCCCCGAGCAGTTCCTTCCCGCCTTCACCTCCAACCCTGCGCGTCTGGCCAAGTTGCCCGGCCGTGGCATTCTCGAGGCGGGCGCCGCAGCGGATCTGATTCTGCTTGGCGAGGACGCCTCGATCCACAGCGTCATGGTCAAGGGACGCTGGCACGTGCGTGCGGGTGTGGCCCTGATCCAGGGCCCTTTTGAGAGTTCCAGTGACCCGGCCTGAAAGGCCTTCCCTCCCTCCCCAGAAATTTAAGCATGACTCCCGGTTTCATCATCCCCATTGGGGGCGCCGAAGAGAAGATCAGCGGCCGCACCATTCTGCGCCGTTTTGTGGATCTGTGTGGGGGCGCTCAGGCGCGCATCGCCATCATCCCCACCGCCTCGCGCATGCCTGACACGAGCGTTCGCTACGAGGATATCTTTACCGATCTGGGCGTGGGCCACGTGGCGTCCCTGCCCTTCGAGGAGCGCGCCGACTGCGAGCGTGCGGATTGGCTGGAGGAATTAGAGCAAGCGCACGGTGTCTTCATGACGGGTGGCAATCAGCTACGTCTCTCGACGACGATCGGGGGGACGAGCGTGGCGGAGCTGCTGCGGGATCGCAATCAGAATGGGGGGCTGCACGTGGCCGGCACTTCTGCCGGCGCGTCCTTCATGGCTGAGCACATGATCGCCTACGGCGAGGAGGGTTCCACCCCGCGAGGGGATATGGTGACCCTGGTCCCCGGCCTCGGCTTGACGCGCAACATCATCGTGGACCAGCACTTCCGCCAGCGGGACCGGTTGGGTCGCTTGCTGACGGCCATCGCCTACAACCCGCGTCCCATCGGGATCGGTCTCGACGAAGACACAGCGGCCTTCATTGCCCCAAGCAACAGCCTAGAGGTCGTGGGGACGGGGGCTATCACCATCGTGGATCCCTCGGACATGGAGTTCTCCTCCATGGCCTCCGCCGAGAGCCGCGACCCGGTCTGTCTGACCAACATCCGCCTGCACGTCTTGGTGCAGGGCGGCACATACGACATCGAATCACGCAAGGCGCGCCCTGCTGCAGCAGCGCGAAGGTGACCGAAATGAAGATCCTCTCCAAGTCCGTCTTTCTGGGGCCGAGCCTGTACGCCCTCTTCCCGGTCATCCGGCTGAAGGTGCAGTTGGGCGTTCTGGAGGAGTACTCCTCCACGCGCCTCGGCACCGGGTTTACCGACGCCATCCAGGCCGCCCTGCCCGGCTTGGCCCAGCACGGTTGCTCCTACCGCGAGCCCGGCGGTTTCCTGCGGCGGCTGACCGAGGACGAAGGCACCTGGATGGGTCACGTTCTCGAGCACCTTGCCATTGAGCTACAGAACATCGCTGGCGGACAGGTGACCTTCGGCCGCACTCGAGGAACCGGCGTGGATGGCGAGTACGAGGTGGTCTACTCCTACGAACAAGAGGACGTTGGCCTGGCCGCCGGACGCTTGGGACTCGACCTGATTCTCCACAGCTTGCCCGAGGAGCTGCAGCCCGAGGATATCCGTGGGGAAGACTACGACTTCGAGGAGGAGCGCGATGGTTTCATCCGCTTCGCCCAGCGCCGTGCTCTCGGCCCCAGCACCGCGAGTCTGGTGCGCGCCGCTGAGGAGCGGGACATCCCCTGGCTGCGTCTGAACCGCTACAGCCTGGTCCAGTTTGGTCACGGCCGGTTCGGCCGTCGCATCCAGGCCACGATCACCAGCGAGACGCGCCATATCAGCGTGGAGATCGCATCGGACAAGGAGGAGACCAACACTCTGCTCGCCGACCTAGGGCTGCCCGTCGCGCGCCAGCGCATGGTCTACAGCGAACGCGAGGCCGTGAAGGCCGCCATCCGCATCGGCTATCCGGTTGTCCTCAAGCCGCTCAACGCCAACCATGGCCGCGGGGTCTCCATCGAGCTGACCGACGAAACGAGCGTGACCGTGGCCTTCAACCACGCCCGCGAGCACAGCCGCACCGTGCTGGTGGAGAGCTTCATCACGGGCCTCGATCACCGACTCCTCGTTGTGGATGGCCAGCTGGTGGCCGCGTCCAAGCGCGTGCCCGGTCACGTCGTGGGTGACGCGCAGCACACCATCGCAGAGCTCGTAGAGGTGACGAACCAGGATCCCCGGCGTGGCATCGGTCACGAGAAGGTTCTTACTCGCCTGGATCTTGATCACCAGGCCCTGCGCCTGTTGGAGTTGAAGGACATGACTGCCGAGTCCGTGCCCGCGAGTGAGGAGGTCGTCTATCTGCGCTCAACCGGCAACCTCTCCACGGGAGGCACCGCCGTGGACGTGACCGATGTGATCCATCCGGACAACCGCGAGATGGCCGAGCGCGCTGCCCGGGCCATCGGCTTGGACGTGGCGGGCGTGGACTTTCTGACTAGCGATATCACCCAGTCCTACCGAACCACGGGTGGGGCCATCTGCGAGGTCAACGCAGCCCCGGGCTTCCGCATGCACGTGGCCCCGAGCGAGGGCACCCCGCGCGATGTGGCGGGGCCCGTGCTGGACATGCTCTTCCCCCAGGGTTCGCCCGCGCGCATCCCCATCACGTCGATCACGGGTACTAACGGCAAGACGACGACATCGCGCATGGTCTCGCACATCTTCAAGTTGACCGGCAAGCACGTGGGGCTGGCTACAACGGACGCGGTCTATATCGATGGCCACAAGTCCGTGGAAGGCGACATGACCGGGCCGATGGCGGCGCGCATGATCCTGCGCGATCCATCCGTGGACGTGGCGGTCTTGGAGACTGCTCGCGGCGGCCTCCTCAGGCGGGGCATGGGCTACAAGCGCTGCAACGTGGGCGCCGTGCTCAACGTTCAGTCCGATCACCTGGGCATGAAGGGCATCGACACCCTAGAGGATCTGGCGAAGGTCAAGCGCATCGTGGTGGAGGTGGCGCAGGACGCGGCCGTGCTGAACGCCGATGACGAGCACTGCCTCCTCATGGCGAGCTACACCAAGGCCAAGCATCTGTGCTACGTCACAATGAACCCCAACCATGCCCTTGTGCGCGAGCACATCCTGGCCAGCGGGCGCGCTCTCGTCCTAGAGGAAGGCATAGCAGGGCACATGATCACCCTCTACGACAACGGGGCGCACATTCCCCTCTTGTGGACCCATCTGGTACCCGCCACCCTCGAGGGACGGGCGATGCACAACGTGCAGAACGCCATGTTTGCGGCAGCGATCACCTTCAGCATGGGCGTCAAGTTGGACGAGATCCGGCACGGTCTACGGACGTTCGACATGACCTATTTTCAGGCACCGGGGCGCATGAACATCTGCGACGAGCACCCCTTCAGAGTGATCTTGGACTACGGCCACAACCCAGCCGCCGCGCAAGCCATGGTGCAACTCTGCGACGCTCTCCAGCCCGAAGGCAAGCGCGTGCTCGTGCTCGCCGCACCGGGAGACCGCCGGGACGAGGATATTCAGGAGATCGCCACCAACTGCGCTGGTCACTTCGACCACTACATCTGCCGACGGGATGACAATACCCGCGGCCGAGGGGACGACGAGGTGCCCACGCTTCAGCGTCAGGCTCTGATCGATGCGGGTGTGGACTCTGAGTTGATCGAGCTCATTCCCGACGAGAGCGATGCCGTGACTCGCGCCCTCGAGGTGGGCGAACCTGGCGATCTGATCCTGATCTTCGGGGACGCCATTGAACGCTGCTGGGAGCAGATCACGGGCTTCCAGTCCGCTGGCGGTAAAGAACAACCCGCGGCCTCCCCGGCCCCTGCTCTTCCTCGCCAACTCCTGACGGACTCTGCTCTTGGAGTCGGCGAGGAGCTGGTGCGCGATGAGCGCGGCGTACGCCTTGCTAGGCGGCAGGAACCCAGCGATTGATGGAGCAGCTCGACTCTAGGCGCCTACCGGGTCCAAATCTGCTCTGGCTCCGGCCGGGAGCGGTGATCGACGTGGCCGTGGAAGAAGCCGAGCGGTCCGGATTGCTGGCAGCGTGGGAACGGCAGGCCCGTTGCATACTGGACGCCGTGGGTTGGCAGACCCAGGACACCTGCGTGCGCAGCTTCGAGGGTGGCGCGAGCCTCGCCATCAGCGCACCCCTGGACGCGCTGTACGCTGCCACTGAGGTCAATGAGTGGGCTCTTGAATCGGCCTGTACCAGCCTCGCTGGCGAACCCGTGCCCGACTCCAACACAGCAGCCGAGCGTCTTCGCCAGGTCATTAGTGATGAGACGCGTCCGCGGCTACTCGCTCTGCGGCGGGCGGCAGAGGACCACGGCGTCTCCTTCCTGTCCGACGACGACGAGGTAAGTGTGGGGCTGGGGCAAGGTTCGCTCACCTGGCCGGTGGCGGACTTGCCCGATCCGGGCAGCTTGCCGTGGGATTCCATTCACGACGTTCCCCTGGCTCTCGTTACGGGCACCAACGGCAAGACCACCACCGTGCGCCTCCTGGCGTGCATGGCGCGGGCTGCTGGAATGCGGCCTGGCTTCTCATCTACCGATCAGGTTGTCGTGGGCGAAGAGGTCGTGGAAAGCGGTGACTGGTCAGGGCCCGGAGGTGCGCGGCGCGTGTTGCGCGATACGGGCACGCAGGTGGCGCTCTTGGAGACGGCACGCGGCGGCATGCTGCGCCGTGGTTTGGCCGTCGAGCGCGCGGACGTCGCCGCGGTCCTGAACGTGGGAGCCGATCACCTGGGCGAATGGGGGGTGGGCAGCGTGGAGGCCCTGTGTCAGGGCAAGTTCGTGGTCACCTCCGTGGCACCCCTCGTCGTTCTGAACGCAGATGATGAGGCCGTGTCCCGAGCGGGGCGTGCTCTGGACAAGCCCGTCATCTGGTTCTCAATACAGCCACCCTCTCCGTGGTTGCGTGAGCAACTCGCTGGCGGGGGAAAGGCCTACCTGTGGGAGGACGGGAGCCTGGTGCGGTACGAGGGGAACGCATGCAAGAAGCTCCTTGAGCTTGGTGAGCTTCCCATCGCCCTTGGAGGAGCCGCTCGCCACAATGTTGCCAACGCGTTGGCCGCTGCAGCCATCGCTGAAGGGCTGGGCTTGGACAAGGAGGCTATTCTCGCTGGGCTGCGCAGCTTCCGGGGAGACGACGCCGACAATCCGGGGCGGATGAATCGCTTCAAGGTGGGGGGCGCCGACGTCATTGTGGACTTCGCCCACAACCCCCATGGACTGGAAGCGATGCTGAACATGGCGTGCGCGTTGCCCGCCAAGCGCCGGCTGGTGTTGCTCGGGCAAGCTGGAGATCGGGACGACGAGGCCATCGGGGAGCTGGCGCGGCTTTCGGCAAGGTCCGGATTTGACCACGTAATCCTCAAGGATATGGAGGGGCATCGGCGCGGGCGAGAGGTTGGGGAGGTCGTCGACCTTTTGGCACGGGAGTTGGAGGAGGTGGGGTTTCCCCTTGAGCGCTGCAGCCGTGCAGAGAGCGAAGCCGCGGGCGTCGAGCAGGCCCTGGAATGGGCCCAGCCTGGGGACCTGCTACTGCTTCTTGTTCATGAAGACCGCGCCGGTGTGCTGGATCGAATCCGCGCGCTCCAAGACTGAGGCGTACGGCTTGTTAGCGCTGTCGGGAGAAGAACCGCTCCCCAAAGCCTGCAACGAATGCAGCCAGACGCCAGGTGCTCTCCGCGTCCGAGCCCAACTGGAGAACGCCCACGCTCAGCAGTTGGCAGAGAACGAGAGCGCAAAGCACTCCCAGTAGAGGGCGCATGAGCAACCGCCCTACCTGCGGGAAGGCGGGGTCTACTCCCTCGGGTGTGGGCCACAGCAAGGCGCTCAAGGCGCCCCCCAGAAGTCCGTGGAGCAAGAGCGTCAGATGCGTCGGGTCCGCTGCGCCGCCTCCTGAGCCCGACAGCCAGACTCCCAAGATCCCGACCAGAAGGGTCATTCCAAGCCATCGCTGGTGTTCGGATCGGCCGGCCTTGCGCAGGTTCTTCTTGCGGCGCGCGCCCTCCAAAATGGAGGCCACACGGGTCAGAGACTGCGCGTCCCGGACCTCGCTCAGGAGTGCGCGTGCATGGCTGCGTTCAAGTCCGCGCAGCTCGCTCTTGACGTCGCGCTCCAGCTCCTCTCCTGCCAGTTCGAGCTCCCAGCTCTCCCGTCCCTGTAGCTCCAGGCGCCAGGCCGAGTCCAGGGCTTCGCGATAGCCCAGCCCATCACCTGCGCTTAGGCAGCCTTCAGCCAGATCGATCTGCTCCAAGGCCTCCTTCTGCCAGAGTGCGCCGGGGTCGGCGTCCGTGGTACGACCAAGAACCGCTCGCCTGCGGTGTGCTAGGGCGCGTTCAGTCAGGTCACGTGGTCCACCCGACCAGCGCTTCATGAGCCTCCGCAAACTCTCCAAACGTGTGGGCCCTAGCTCGCCCACGAGCTCCCGCTCGCGTGCATGACATAGCAAGGTGCAGGCGTCGCCTGCCTCGACCCAGCGGCCCAGATAGGTGAGGGGTTCTGCCGTTGAGGGTCCGATTCCCACCCACTCCGCGCTCCACCATCCAACGCAGGCCCGCCCGCCGGGTGCTTCGGGATGATCCGTGAGGAGGTGTCGCAGGTTGGAGACTCGCGACGCGGCAAAGACGGCCGCGAGTCGAGTCGCGGCTGCGGCCTCGCCTTCCTCACTTTCCAGAGGCCCCTTGGGCAGGACAATCTGCTCTCCGTGTTCAATTACGAAGACCTCACGGCTGGCGAAATTCTGGCGCCAGATAAGGATGCCCACGTAGGGGGCGAGTGAGTCGCTGGGGAGGAGTTCCATGGATGGGGTGCCAGCGTGCATCCTAGCGCGACCTCTCTTGTCTGTGGTCTATCCCGAAACGAGACACGGCCTACGCATTGGAGGGGTGGGCCTTACATCAAGAAGTCGGCTGGGCCGGGCTCTGCCGAGAGGCGTCCGCGCAGCCGTTGCCAGCGCTTGGTGACGGCTTCGACGCCCAGGCCTAAACGCGCGGCCACTTCTTGGAGGGGCAGACCCTCGAGCCCACATAACACGATCAGGTCTCTCTCCGAGGTGGGCAGCCCTTGCAGCGCCTTGTCGAATGCCGCCAGATTCTCATCGCGCAACATCCGTCGGCTGACCGTGGTGGCGAAGTCCGGGGCGTTGTGCAGAACCATGTGGCGCGTGGAAGGTCCCATCCCTCCGCTACGGTTGTCGCGTTGGTGGGCGCGCAGGGATTCCAGGAGAACGTTCTTGGCGATCCGAAACAACCAAGGCCGCAAGGGGATGCTCTCATCGAGATCATCGAGACCCCGCCATGCGCGGCACCAGACCTCTTGGACCAGATCCGCAGGGTCGAGATGCACGCCCCTTCCGGCGCGGATTCGGCAACGGGCCCAAGCGAAGAGCGCCGGGGCGACCTCCTCGTAGAGCTCGTTGAAGGCAACCTCTCCTTCCGAGCGTACCCTCAGCAGCCAAGACGGGTCTGAATCGGACTGCTGGGGATGTTCACTAGGCCCTTCCATGCTTCGATCGTATCGTAGCCGGAGACCCCCGTCACTCAATGAAACCTCAAGCCCAGCCTGGTGACCTCCCCCTCGGGGGCTGCGCCGACGAAGATCAAGCCGTTGCCTTCGACTTCGTTATTGCCTACTTCGATGATTTGGATGCGGGCCGCCAGCAGCGGCTCGCGGACTACCTGACGCGCTTTCCGGGGCATGAGAGCATTATCGCGGCAGAGTATCTGCGCCAAGAGGATCTACGTGGAGAGCGAATCCCCGATGAGGGCGAGGCGAGTTCCTCGGATGAGGAGGGCGGCGCTTCCGAATCCGTGGGGGAACAACGCCTGGGCCCTTACCGCCTGCTCCGCGAACTGGGCCGAGGAGGGCAGGGGAGCGTGTGGCTTGCAGCGGATACCCGCATTCAACGCCGGGTTGCCCTGAAGTTACTCAGCGGCTTGTTCATCACCGAAGATCGTAGAAAGCGCCTGCGGCGGGAAGCTGAGAGCGTGGCGCGCCTGGCGCACCCCGGTATCTGCTCGGTACTCGAAGCGGAGGTGGAGGGTGAGCAGCCCTACATCGCCATGCAGTATGTGCCGGGCCAGGACCTGGCGGCCAGCCTGAACGCGGCTCAAGCAGCCCGCGCGCAGGGTGAAGAGCCCGAGGGGTTGCCCTGGGTTCCCTCGGATCGGCATGAGCAGAGCCGCTGCCTGAATTTCTTTGAACGGGCGGCTCGCGCCCTGCACGCAGCCCACGAGGCGGACCTCGTGCACAGGGACATCAAACCGGGCAATCTGATCGTGACCCCTGACGGCGAACCGGTCCTGCTCGACTTTGGTCTGGCCCAGGATCTGCAGAGTGTGGACGGCCTGACGCGCTCCGAGGATCTCTTGGGAACGCCGCATTATATGTCGCCCGAACAGCTGCGGGGCGAGCACGACGAGACCGACAGACGCGCAGACGTTTACGCACTGGGCGTGAGCCTCTTCGAGTGCCTCGCCGGACGGCGCCCCTTCGAAGGGGAGAGCCGTTTCGCTCTGCAGAACTCCATCCTGATGGACGTGCTGCCCGATCCGCGCGAGTTCAATGCCGCCCTGGATCGTGACGTGGTCGCGGTTCTCGAGACCGCCCTGGAGCGCGATCCTGCCCGACGGTACTCCAGCGCCCTGGAGTTTGCTGAGGACCTGCGCCGCATCCGCGAGTTCGAACCCGTGCACGCGCGGCCCGCAGGTGTTCCCTTGCGCCTCGCCCGCTGGGCACGCCGCCAGCCGGCTGTGGCGGCGGCAACCTGCGTGACCCTTCTGTCGCTGTCCATGGGCTTGGGAGTCACCCTGAAGTTGTTGGCTGAGAATCAGCGTGCTCTGGACCGTGCCCATGGTCGCCAATTCACGACTCGGGCTCGGGAGCTGGCGGAGGACAACCCGGATCTGTCCTTGCTGATGGGGCTTGAGGCTGCCGGTCGCCTTGGCGATCACCTTGGACGCTCGGTCCTGTTCGAGCCATTGAAGACCTGCCAGCTGAGAGGGGTGCTGGACCGTCCCATGGCCCTTCGTTTCTGGCAGTTGGCCGAGGGCCTCCCGGGGCAGATCTTGGGGGCCACGACCGTGGCGGATAGTCTCGGGGGCCCTCCCACCGGTTCATTGGACAGCTGGGATTGGGAGAGCGGGGAACGCCACACCTTGCTCGAGTTTCCCGGTGTCACCGTGCGTGCGCTCGGGGTCCGGCCGGGGTCCACGGGGGCGGTGGTGGGCACCGACGACGGCCGCATCGTGGGCCTGGATCTCGAGTCTGAAACGAGGCTGTTTGAGCACCAACCCGGAGCAACGGCCAGTGCCGATCAGTCGGCTGTTCTCTGGATCGAGTTTGCGCCCAGCGGAATGGAGTTCGTGGTTCAGCTAGCCTGTGGTGAGACCCTGCGCTACCGCTATCCCGAGGGCGAGCTGCTCTCGCGCTGGAGCGGCCCTCCCTTGAGTGCATCGGTGGCGTCCTATTCTCCCGATGGTTCGAAACTGCTGGTGTTCGGTGGGGCATCGGATGCTCCCCCGCACTGCCGGGCGCCATGGGTGCGCGTATTCGATGTCTTGAGGGGCAGAGAGTTGGTCCGCATCGAGCACAGCACCGACCCAGACTCCCATGTGAACTGGGCCGGCTGGTCGCCCCTGGGTGACCTGCTCGCGACGGCTGGCGTGGATGGTCGGGTCAGGCTCTGGAACGCTGTGGGAGAGGCGTTGGGGCAGCCGCTTGGAGAGCCCCTGGTGCATTTGGGTCCCGTGTACTGCGCCGCCTTCTCTCCTGATGGTTTGATCCTGGCTACGGGGACGGACGTTGGGCCCAATTCCCAGGGAGTTCTGTGGGATTTGGAAGTGCGTAACGCACGCCCTCTCGACGGTCACAGCGGGCGGATCTCTTCCCTGTCCTGGAGCCCCGAGGGGAAGCGCTTGGCGAGTGCTTCCCAAGATCGGACCATCCGGATCTGGAACCGCGAGAGAGCCGTTGAAATCAAACTCTGTCAGGTCCAGAGGTTGCCGTTCCAGCTGTTGTGGTCCTCGGATGGTCAAAGGGTGATCAGCTCGACGCGTGGCTCACGGGCGCACGTCTGGAACGCGGGCCCCATGCCCTACACATACGAGTTGCAGGGTCATGTGGGAGGGGTACGCTGGGCGACGTTCCTGCCCGGCGGCAGGCGCGCCCTGACGGTGTGCGACGATGGGTTATTGAGGCTTTGGAGTACGCCCCCCGGCACGGATCCCGACGCCTGGAGTGAATCAGGCCGTCTGATCAATGAAGTGGAGCTCCACTCGGGGGGGGTGCAGTGGGCTTGCCTGGGTCGGGAGGGACGGCTGCTGGCGAGCGTGGGGTACGACGGAACCGTCAGCCTGTTCGACCTGCAACTATGGGAGGAGGTAGGTGAGTCGCACCAGGTCGCGTCAGCGGTGCGGGGTATTGCGCTGTGTACGCAGCCTCCCCGTGTGGCCATCTTGAGCGCCGGGCGCGAGTTGGTTTGGTTCGACCCCTACTCAAGCGCCCCCCCCAACATCGTGGATTGCGCAGCTCATGGGGCCGGCTGGACTCACATGTCGCTGGAGCCGGGTGGTACCCGGCTGGCTGCGGCCTCGGACGGTGGCACGCTTGCTCTCTTGGACTTGGTCGATGGTCGGGAGTCGATGTCCTTGGAATGGGCCTCCAAGTCCGAGTCCAGCTTCGCCCGCAGCGCCTCGGACCTTCACTGGCGCGCCGATGGGGGCGAGTTCGCCTTGCTGGATGGGGCTCAGCGACTCTGGAGCTTTGATTCCCTGGGGACTCCCATGCTGCAGGGCATAGAGTTCGCTCACCATCGTTTCTTGTGGATGGGATCGAGGCGCGTGGTGCTCGGATGGGACGAGCAGCTTGGACAGCGCACCCTTTTCCACAACCTGGACACCGGCGCTACGTTCAAAGGGAATCTGGCCATGGGTGCGGTCTACCTGGCCCGCCCCAGTGCGGACGGACGGTGGCTGGTCGCGGTGGGCCAGGGAGGGAAAGTCGACGTCTTGAGCGGTGTTGACGGCACGTTGTTCAGCTCTAACGGCAGCCAGCCCGTTGCGGAATTGGCACTTTCTTCGGACTTCGCCATCTGCCGCGTCATCAGTACGGATGAAAGTGGACGTGTCCAGGTCTGGCCGGTGGACCCCATGCCGGCGGCTATGGCAAGGCGTCCGAGGGAGTTCAGTTTCCTGGAAACACAGCAAGAGTGGTCCCTGGCCGAAGGACGCTGAGTCCGACGGCTCCCCCGGAGGGCGGCCACCTTCCGCAGCGATTCCGAGAAAGTTGTCTCTTGGTAGCGAGTTGTTTCACCTTGAGTGTGTCCCCCTGCCTTTCCGCTGCCTCACTCGCACCCATGATGTTGAACCTGAGATCCCACGCGCGCAGCGCGTTGCTACTTATCCTCTTGCTCCCATGCGTCCACATCGCGGGCGAGTCACCCTCTACGGTCTGCTCTGGGGTACGGACTGCAGTTCAAGGCGGCCCGGATCAGAACCAGAATGGGATAGAGGATGCACTCGATATTGCATCTGGTGCGTCCCTGGACACTGATGGGGACGGGTGTCCTGACGAATGTGACTGGCGCTGAGGGAGAATACGCCCCTTAATCAGAGTCCGAGCTAGGATTGATAGTCACTCCGGTTGATCTCAATAATGCTGTCCTTGAAGACCTCCATCATGTCGCCATTGCGCACAACGATCCTCACCACGCTTGTTGGAGTGGGCTTCGCCTCTGTGTCGCTGGCTCAGCAAATGCCCGTGTCTTTTTCATTGGATTGGCATGGCCCGATGCAGGGAGTGAATGACTCCGCCACGAATACGGCCATCACTCCCGGCGACATCTTGCGGCCCGCGGGAGGCATGGTTGGCTTTGGTGCTCCCGTCCCTGACATTCTCTTCACCGGCGGGCTACTGGGCCTGGTGAACTACAACCAATGCGTGGGTTCGCCACCGGGAACGCGGTGCGGCGTTGAGGTCGATGCCATGAGTTACGGGCGTGACTTCCAAATTTCCAACGACCCCAACTCGTTCTATCGAATCCTCTTCAGCGTGGACGAGTACGCCATCGGGCGCCAAATGCCGGGCCCGTCGATCTTCAGCGAGGCTCCAGTGGGCGATATCTGCGCCGACATCATCACGACCTTCGGAATGCCCGTCATGCCGGTCACTCCCTCCCAAGCGGGCTCCCACGTGTCCATGGTCGACGGCAACGGCTTGTTCTCCCTTGGTGCGGCGGGGGGGTTCGTGGCTCCGGGTCTGGGCGTTGTGGAGCCCAACATCCCCGATACGGGACTTCCCAATGGACCGTTCGACAACGGGTCCCATGTCGACGCATTGGACTTCGGCCCGGTGAGCAACCCCACGAAGGAATCGATCTGGTTCTCAGTGGATGCGGGTTTCTTCGATCCGCGAGCCGGCGTGCCGAACTCAGACACCAGCGGAGCTCAAGGGGTCAGTGGGGGGGACGTACTTGAGCGCCAGGCCTCGGGTGCGCTCCGGATCTATGCCAAGGCCGCGGAGCTCGGCCTCGATGGGGCGGGTCCGGACACCGACGACCTCGACGTCTTGATCCTGTTCGAGAATGGCATCGATGGCTTTCAGCCCTCAATCAAGCCGTTCGACTGGCTCCCTGCGGGAGGCACGGACATGCTGCTCTTCTCCGTGCGACGAGGGTCCGCCGTCATTGGCAGGCTGGACTCCATTCAGGGGCTTCCCATTTGCGAAGGCGACCTGCTTGGCCCTGCTCCTCCCGGCCTGACCCACCAGAACCCCGGCATCTACATCGCGGCCGAATCCATGGGACTGTCAACCAGTCGTAGTGGAGGTGGTTGGGATGATGACATGAGTGGTGGCGATAGTGAACCCGGCCGGTTCCTCGACTGCCAGCCCAACGGCATCGAAGACGCCATCGACATCGGCACCGGAGGCAGCCCCGACACCAACGCGAACGGTATCCCCGATGAGTGCGAGCCTCCGGGATCGCGCTTCTGTTTCTGCGATAGTACGACCGCTCCGTGTGGCAACCCGGACGTGGATGCGGGCTGCGCGAACTCCACCGGAGTCGGAGCCCGGTTGGATACAACGGGCTCGAGCAGCATCTTCCTGGACGACATGGTCCTGAAGACAACCAACATGCCGCTGAACAAGTTCGGTATGTACTTCATGGGGAATGGGTCCGCCAACGCCTTCGTCGCGGACGGCGTCAGATGTGTC
>DUDB01000006.1 GCA_012959525.1 Planctomycetota bacterium | reverse complement strand
CAATCGGGTGAGGCTCTTGGCCGGCTCCTGCAGCTGGATCAGGTCCTGGATCTTGCCGAGAAGCAAGGGCTGGACATGGCCTTGGCGCGCACGCGCTTGAGTGTCTCCGCCGCCGAGGCCCAGATGGCGCGCGCGGCCTGGATTCCCGAGCTCTCCTTCTCGGCGGACACCTGGCACAACGACGGCAATGTCCAGGCCACCGGTGGGACCTTCGTCGACGTAGATAAACGCAATGCGCGTGAAGGCGTGGGCATTTCCCTCGAGCTGGACCTGGCCGATGCGCTCTTTGCCCCGCGTGCTGCCAACGAGCGGCTGACGGCCCAGCGCTCTCTGACGGATGCCGCGCGACAATCCACGCGTCAGCGTGCTGCGATCCTGTTCCTAAATCTGCTCGAAGCTCAGTTCGAAGTGGAGATCGCGCTCGAAGCAAGCACCCATGCCCAGGAGCTTGAGCGCGTCGAGCGTGCGCGCTTTGAGGGCGGGGCGAGTCTTGAAGTGAATTATCAACGCGCCGTGGCTCACACGGCCCAGGTCAGTGCCCTGGTTGTGGAGGCCGACAGGCGGCGCTCTGTGGCGGCCTCCCGGCTGGCCCTGCACCTGGACCTGGATCCCGGTAGGAACTGGCAGGCTCAAGCTCCTCTGTCTCTGGAACAGTGGGCAGGAGGTGATGACCTCATGGCTGAGTTGGATTCCAGCGAAGAGGGATCGGAGGGGGGAGGCCCTTCCCTGGTCGAGCGCGCCCACCTTCAGCGGCCGGAGTTGGCCGCGGCGCAGGCCCGTGTACGCGCCGCGAGGCTTGAGGCCCGTGGCGAATCACGCCGCTGGCTTCTGCCGACCTTCCAGGCCTCGCTCTTCGATGGTGAGTTTGGTCCCGAGCGGGGCGAGGGTTCGGACTCCATGGTCCACGCGGTGGGTCTGTCCTGGAACCTGGCCCTGGGCATGGCGGGCCAGGCCAAGCGCGCCAGGGCTTACGAAGCACAGGCCGTGCTGGAGCTCGCTCAGCTGCAACGCCTGATCGAGGCGCAGGTCACCGAGGCGCGTGCGGGGCTGGAGGCGGCCGTCAGTCGGCACGATCTGGCCCAGGCGCGCCTGGCTGCCGCCGACGCCGGAGCGCGCTTGGCCGAAGAGCGTCATGCGGCCGGCGCCGGTCTGATGCTGGAAGCGCTCGCCGCCCAATCGGATCTCGTCGGAGCCCGCATGGCTGTGGCCCGTGCCCGCGTGGATCGCCTGCGCGCCACCTGGATTCTGGCCCGGGCCGTGGGCCAGGACCGTTAGGTGCGCCGCAAGCACGGTGCCTGACGCCTCGACCTCCGCCCGCGCCCCGTTCCATCGGGCCCGCGATCTATCGGTAGTAGGCGGGCTTGTGGGGGACGACACCCAGCTCGGCGTAGTTGAAGCCGCTTGCCAACGGAGAATAATCGCCCAGGATCTCGACGCTTGAGTCCCCTCGCACTTGTGCCTCCATCTCAAGGCACCAGTAGCACGCGTTGAACAGGAGGCGCCGCAGGCCTGCGCTCTCGAAGTCTCTCGCGCTGCCCATGGTGGAGTGGAAGACACGCGCGCTCCTGCCCGCTTGACCGATCCAGGTCTTGGCCCAGGCGACAGGCAGCGCGACGAGGTCCTCGTTGGGCGGGTCGTCGTGGTTGCGGCTCATCAGCGGCTGTCCCATGACCAGCGGCACGCATCCCGCGGGCAGGCCCCCGCCCTCTTCGTAGGTTCGATACACGTCCGAGGGACCCCAGATGTCGCTCACGCCGGTGAGGATTGGGTGGTTGCGGTTCTCTTCGACGAGCAGTCCGCGCGTCGAGTCCTGGTGCCAGCGGCCGTGGTGGCCGCGGAAGGAGCCGCCGAGCACGTCATCCCCGAAGTGGACCTTTCGTCCGTCGACTTCGTACTTGAAGTCGATGAACCCGTGATTCGCGGTGCGCAAGCCGATGACGGGCTTCCCTGAGTCGAGATAGTCGTGGATGGGCGCCAGCTGCTCGTCGGGCAGCGTGATCAGGCGGCTGAACAGGATCAGCAGGTCGGCTTCTCGGAGATGTTCGATTCCAGGGATATCGTGGATCACCGCCTTGTCTTCCCAGCGGATCTTCTTCGTCGGATCCACGAGCCCCTCGTCGTTTACGCTGAAGAGGACCGTGCAGTGGAACCCGTGGTGCGCTGAGAGTGTCCTGGCCAACATGGGCAGCGATTGTTCGCTGCGATATTCCTGATCGGCAGCGATCAGGACGATGTGCTTGCCGGCTCCTGGCCCCTGGCCACCGGGGTAGGTCAGCCATCTCGGATTCGGAGGGACCGGATGGGGTGAGACGACGGTCGCGTTACAAGAGGTCAGTAAGGTTGAAGCGAGGCTGATCGCCACCAAGCGCTTGGCGGTCTTCAACAGGGGAGGAGTCGAGCTTGTCGCTTTTCTCACCGGAATCACTGGGTCCATGGCTGCAGGTTTCGGGGTAGAGGCCTAGCGGCATGTTGGCCGACGAGGTCGGGAGGAGTGGCTGCGCAGGTTGCTGGCCGGGTTAGCCCCCGAGGCCGCACCCTAGCGCGCGGAAGGGTGCGGTGGCCGGTCGTGGGCGCGACGGCCGCTGCTCGGTATGCTAACGCACAGGCGCGAATCCCACAGGACCACTTCGACCGAACCGAGATGACACCCCCCGTTTCCCAGCACGAACGCATCGCGAAGATGATCTTCGCGAGCGTCTACCCGCTCTACGTCAATAAGGTCGAGAAGAAGGGGCGCACCGAAGAGGAGCTGCTGCAGGTGATCAAGTGGCTGACGGGCTTCACCAAGGCGGCGATCAAGAAGCACATTGAGAAGAAGTCGACCTTCGAGGAATTATTTTCGAAGGCGAAGTTGAATCCCATGGCCTCGAGCATCAAGGGCGTGATCTGCGGGTATCGCGTGGAAGAGATCGAGAACCCTCTGACCCAGAAGGTGCGGTACATGGACAAGCTCGTGGACGAGCTAGCAAGGGGGAAGAAGATGGAGAACATCTTGCGGTCGTAGAGCGATCCTTCGCAGGAAACCAACTGGCGTTCCCGGCAGCGCGTGAGGGGAGTCTCCTCCGGCTCCGGTGAGCGGGTTCAACTGGGCGAGTCGATCTCGTCGAGCCAGGCCTCGAAGGCCACGAGCTCGTCCTGCGGGAGGATCACGTGCCACCGGCCCTCGGGGCTCACGACGATCCCCCAGCTTGCGCCCTTCGGAGCTGTGCCGCGTGACGAAACCGCCAGCAGGCGGGCATCTTGGTGCTCGATGTCATAGGTGCGGATGACATGCTCCGGAGTCAGGATCGTCCGGTCGAGCACATCCGCCAGGTGCTTGATCGTCCTCACATCGGACGCAGTTCCGGACACGACCCAGGTCCGGGAGTCGGACGCAAGAATGCGCACCGGCATACCATCCGGTTGGAATCTGCGCATTCGAATGGCGAGCTGGCGGGCATCCTGTTTCTCGAATGTGACCTCTAAGGTCGCCGTGTTGGCGGCTTCCTGGGAGCTGTCAGCGGCCACGGCGTTGTCCGCCTGATCGCCGAGCGATTGGCAGGCGGCCGCGATAATCACCATGAGGGCGAGGGACGTGGAGACAGCAAGGCGTAGAGTTGGAGCTTGGGCTGAAGGGGCGTTAACGGGCATAGTCATGAGAAGCCTCAAAGTGGGTAACAGGGGAAATGCGGCCGTCGAAACTAGATAGCCATCACCTTGTGGTGAGTTAGCGCCTGCCAAGCGGACACCTCTACTCGGGAAAGTTCGGAAAGCACCGCCTAGCACGCCACAGACCGCTTTCTGTCATGCATGACGAAGAGCAGCGCAGACGTGTGCGACCCGGTATGGGCCTCGACTCGGCTAGCGGTCTCCGGTCTTACGCATCCCTGAATCGCCCCCGCCGCTGTCCTGTGACCCGCTGATCCCTCCGCTCCCACCGGAGGCTTTTGATTTGCCACGACCGACATCCAAGATCTCGATGCTTCCTTCGTCGATCAGTTTTTTCACCGGAGGGTGCTCTGCGGCTTTGGGAGTGATCTGGCCTTTCTCACCGGGCTTGAGGAAGAGGCGCTTGCCAGCGGGCAGGGGAACCTTGATGGGTCGCTTGGTCGTGTTCTTGATTTCCATTTCGCGGATCAGATTAACTGTTCCATGTCGGGATCATGCGACTGAAAGCTGTCATCCGGCAATTCTTCAGGGAGAAGGGGCACTGTCTAATCTGGTAACCGACCGGGTCCTACGTGGTGCCGAGCTGCTCGGGAGAGCAGGCCCCCCCGGGTCCAGCGACCCGCTGTAGCTGGAATGGAGCGGCTGATGGGACTCGAACCCACGACATTCAGCTTGGGAAGCTGACGCTCTACCAACTGAGCTACAGCCGCATCCAGGGCGGGAGAGGGTACGGAGGGGGGTTTGTGACTGTCAACCGGGGCAGGCCAGGAGAGTAACTAGTGGCTGGCACCGAGCTAGAGACGAGCACCCCCAGGGCCCCTTGGCGTGGAATGGGACCCTTGACTGTAGGATGAGCCGCTACGCCCGGCCCGTTCGACTGCATAGGACATCTGTATATGATGATTTCTGCTGCCCTGCTCGCATTTACCGCTGGCATCTTACTGCCGCCCGCTTCCCAGGAGGCGCGGGCGGAGCGCGACGCACCCGCTGCTGATCACCCCCTGGTGGTCCATGATCTGGCCGGTCTGGGGTTCGAATCGGAACAAGCCCGACCCAAGATCTTTCTGCCCTCCCTGCGCTTCAGGGGTGAGGCCGAGCTGGAGTTCGAGGAGGATCTCGTTACCGGTCCATCGCACTTCATTGGGCTCCTCGAGGATCTGCTCGGGGACGGCCTGAGCGGCGCGGGTTGCCGCGCGGACTACACCCAAGATGGTCGCTTGCTCGTCGTCGGCCCCGCTGGCCTGCAAGAGGACGTTGCCAACCTGCTTGCGTTTTTCCGCGAGGTGAACACGGCCTCGGTGGAGTTGACTTTGGACTTCGTGGCCCTTCCGGGGGCCGTGGATGTGCCGAGCCTGATTGGCGCGGACGAGGTATCCGCCCTCCTCGGCTCGGCCAGTAGCCACTCCCGACACGTACTGCACGTGCCCACCGGCGGGTCGGCGACGGCCTCAGCCGGAAAGCGGCGCTACCTGGTGCTCGACTTTGACATGGAGATCGCCCAGGGGTCACTGATCATGGATCCGGTCATGGGAGATTTCTTCGAGGGGCTGGAGGCCACAGTCCGCGCAGCCCCCTGCGCGGGTGGACTGCTCGTGGGGCTCATGGCCCGGCGAGGGGCGAGAGTCGGGGACACGCCCAACAAGCAGCTGGACATAGGCGCCATGCTTGGAAATGAGAATGGCGTGCACTTCGAGAATCTTCCGATCAGCGTGCAATCACCCGTAACAGCCAATCGCTCTTGTGGGCTCAGCGCGGTCCTTCCAACAGGCAAGGCCCTAGTCGTCACGACACGCGGCAGTGAGTCAGGCGGCACGGAGCTGATGATCCTGCACCAGACCGGAGGGGCTCTGTCGGCTTGGTCCGAGTATGACCTCGGAGATGGCGCCAGCATTGCGTTCGCGGATCCTGGCTGTGTCATAGCCCCGCGTCTCTTGGTTAGTGGTACCGGGCTTCTGTCCGGCGGCTCTTCAGTTACCCCCGCTCTGGACGCCGATCCGCGCTTGATCGTCAGATTCGAGAGCCTAGGAGCGGGCCTGCTAAACGATGCCTTGGCTCAGCAAGGGCGCATGGACCATGTGGACGAGGTGGGGCCCTGGCTTGTGACGTGGCCGGATGCCGGTCGCCGAAGAAGAGGCAATACGGCTGGATGGTCAGAAGGTCAGCACGAGATTTTTGATTCCCTGCGGGCAAGTGTGCTCCAGTACGAGGTGGAGCTGCGCCTGAACACACCCCAAGGCGAAGCGGGTCCCGTGGTGCGGTTCCCTCTGCGCGATGGGACGTCGGCCTTGATCGTCTTGGGCCTAGAGCGCCTGATGGTGCGTGACTACGACGTTGAGGTGGCGCAGCTTGCGGCGGGCTCCGATCCCATCGTTGCAGCGGGGTTTGAGGGCCTTGCTCTCTGGCTTCAGGCCGCGGGCTCCCCGTCGGGGCAACTTCATCTGAAGGTACGAGGCGCCGTGAGCTATGCTGGGGATGGCGAGGCCGCCCCCGTGCAGAGTCCATTTGTCTCCTACCTAGACCAATCTGACGAGAGAACCCTGACCCTGCGAGAGAGTCGGGCTCTGGTCCAACAGGATGGTCGCTGGCAGGCTCTGCTTGGTGACGCCGCTGGCGGAGTCTCCGTCCAAGTGCGCGTGCGTACTTTGTAACCCCTGACCCCCAAAATCCCATGCCTGCCCGCGCCTATTGGACAACGTTCCTGCTCCTGTGTTTCGGCTCACGAACTTCAGCCCAGGATTGGACGAACTGGCGTGGTCCGCAGCATGACGGTTCCAGCACGGTCGAAGGCCTGCCCAAGGCCTTCGACCGGGAAGAGCACGTGCTTTGGAAGACGGTGCTCCCTGGTTCCGGGGCCAGTACCCCTATCGTCGTTGGAGAGCGGGTCTTCCTCACTTCCGTGGATACGGAGGCCAATCAGTTGCTAGCGCTCTGCCTGGATCGCGATAGCGGGGAGGTGCTCTGGCAGCACTCTGCCGGAAGCGGGTATCAGGCGTTTGGGGTGGGCGAGCCCACCTCGCTGGGCTACCGCAGCAACTACGCCTCTCCCTCCGCCGTCTGCGATGGCGAGCTCGTGACCTTCTTTTTCGGCAACGGGGATCTGGTGGCCTACGACATGGAGGGTGAGCAGCGTTGGCGCCGTAACCTGCAAGAGGACCTAGGGGAGTTCCAATTCCAGTGGACCTTCTCCGCGACACCCACCCTTTGGGAAGATCGCCTCGTTCTGCCGATCCTCCAGCGCGACGTGCCAGTGAACGACCACGGAAAAGAAGGCACCGAATCATTCCTCTTGGGCCTGGAGCCCTCCACCGGCAAGACCCTCTTTCGCACCGTGCGCCCTTCCGACGCGCGGGTCGAGTCACGTGAGTCCTACGCGACGGCCATACCTTTCGTGACTCAAGAAGGGCGCAAGGAGCTGATCGTGGTGGGTGGAGACGTCATTAGCGGCCACGATCCGCTCACCGGTGAAGAGTTTTGGCGCTGGGGCACCTGGAATCCCGGGCACCGTGAGCAGTGGTGGCGAGTCGTGCCTTCGGCGGTCGTGGGCGGCGGCGTGGCCTTGGCTTGCGCACCCAAGGGCGCTCCGGTGTTCGCCGTTCAGCTCGGGGGAAAGGGTCTACTCGACGAGGAGAGCCTCGCCTGGAAGAGCGAGGGGCGCCGCAATCCTGTTACCAGTGACGTGCCAACGCCGCTCTACTACCGCGACCACTTCTACGTCCTGAGCGATCTGCGCTCCATGCTCTCCAAGGTCCATCCTGGGTCGGGTGAGGTGCTGTGGAGCATCCCCATGCCGCGTGAGGCCAAGTGGCGCGCCTCGCCAACCGGGGCGGATGGTCGCGTGTGGTGCATGGATCACGGCGCTCGCGTCGTGGCTATCGACGCCGAGTCCGGCGAAGTCGTGACCGTTGCCCAGATGGGAGGTGACGAGGACCAGAAGGCGCGCAGTTCGGTGGTCCCCGCCCACGGCAGTCTGTTCATCCGCACGGACACGACCCTGTTCCGTGTCGGTCTCGCTGAATCCGATGCGGATTCAGACGAGGACTAGGCGCTTCGCCGCTAGACGGTGCTATTGACCTTCTTGCGCTCGCGCTTGCGATCGACCTCGTTCAGCATCCGCTTGCGAAGGCGTAGGCTGCTGGGGGTCACCTCAAGCAACTCATCATCCTCGATATATTCCAGGCTCTCCTCCAAGCTCATGATGCGTGGCGGTGCAATCTTGGCGTTGTCGTCTCGACCTGAAGCACGCATGTTGGTCAGCTTCTTGGTGCGGCACACGTTGAGGGCCAAATCTTCGGCGCGGTTGTTCTCACCCACGATCATGCCCTCGTAAACGGGGGTGCCGGGCGCCACGAAGAAGATGCCGCGATCCTGCAACCCGTCGATGGCATAGGGGATGACGTCTCCGCTGCGGTCGCCGACCAGCACACCATTGGTGCGGCGCGGAATCGGGCCTCCATCGGGCTCCCAGCGATCGAACACGTGGGCCAGGATGGCCTCCCCCTTGCTCAAGGTCAGCAGAGCCGTGCGCGCGCCTATCAGCCCGCGAGAGGGAATCAGAAACTCGATCTTGGACAAGCTCCCTAGGGCGTCCATATGGGTCATCTCGCCGCGTCGGCGGCCGAGGTATTCGATTACCTTGCCGGCATTTTCCGCGGGGACCTCCACCGTAGCCCGTTCCACGGGCTCGCACGGCGTGCCGTCCATGTCCTTGATGATCACGTGCGGCTTGCCAACGCTGAACTCAAACCCCTCGCGGCGCATGTTCTCGATGAGCACGGAGAGGTGCATGACCCCCCGCCCCTTGACCTCGAAGGCTTCCGCGCTCGACGTCGCCACGAGCACTAGGGCCACGTCCCGAGCGGCAGCCTTCTGCAGCCGCGCCCAGATCTGGCGACTGGTGACATAGCGCCCTTCCTTTCCGGCGAACGGAGAGTTGTTCACGTAGAACACCATCGACAGCGTGGGCTCGTCCATGGGAATGGCGGGCAGGGGTTCGATGCACTCGGCGGGGCACAACGTGTCGCCCACGCCGATGTTCTCGATCCCCGTCACCATGGCGATGTCACCCGCCTGCACCTGTTCGACGGGCACGCGCTTGAGGCCTTCGCAACGGAAGAGGTTCTTGACCGGAAGCACGGGGGCGTCATCCCGGTCGGGATGGCAGAGGGCGTAGCGCCCTTCGCGTTGTAGCACTCCGCGCGCGACGCGTCCTACCGCGATGCGACCCAAGAAATCATCGTGATCAAGGGTCGAGGCCTGAAACTGAACAGGGCCAGTCGAGTTCATCTGGGGCGCCGGCACCGACTCAAGGATCAGATCGAAGAGGGGCTGGAGGTTGTCGCTCGTCGTTTCCAAATCCCGGGTGGCCCAGCCATCCCGCCCAGAACCGTAGATGACGGGAAAATCCAATTGGTGGTCGTTAGCTCCCAAGTCCACGAACAGATCAAAGATCTCTTCGAGCACCTCGCCGGCCCGCGCATCGGGACGGTCGACTTTGTTGATCATCACCAGGGCGGGTAGCCCGTGCTCGAAGGCCTTGGAGAGCACGAAGCGCGTCTGGGGCATGGGTCCTTCGAAGGCGTCGACCAAAAGGAGCACGGCGTCGGCCATGGTCAGGGTGCGTTCCACCTGACCGCCAAAGTCGGCGTGGCCCGGGGTATCGACGATGTTGATGCGTGTTCCTGCGTACTCGATGGCAGTGTTCTTGGCCAGAATCGTGATCCCGCGCTCCCTCTCTTGATCGCTGGAGTCCAAGGCTCTCTCGCGCACCTGCTGGTTCTCACGGAACGTCCCCACGAAGGCGAACATGCTGTCCACCAGGGTGGTTTTGCCATGGTCGACGTGGGCGACGATGGCTAGGTTGCGGAACTGGGGGGAGGGCATGGGAGGGGTCAATGGGCGTTCGGGTGGCGTGTCCCGGATTTCGAGGCAGAGAGTCTACGGGCGGGAGGGGCCCCGGTACTAGGGGCGGTGCCGTATCCTGGGGTCAAATTCTCATGAAGAGGCAGTCGTGAAACCCTTGGTTTCCCATGCCTCGAAGGTGAATCACATGAAAGGCCTATTTCCTCGCATTCGACTCCTAGGCGCCTTGAGCTTCGGATTCATCCTGTCTGGATGCGCTCTGCCGCAGATCGCCAACCCGACCGTACCCCGCGCGTTTCGCCCGGACTATTGGGATGGAGTGACCCGTGCCCTGGCCAAATCACCACTGGGCAACGTGGCTGCCATCTCAGCTCACAACTGCTACAGCACCTCAACTAATCCTCCCGCCAGTCTCGCTGCCACCCTGAAGAAGATCCACGCCGCAATGGCTGCTGGCGCGGATCTGATCGAGCTTGACATCAAGAGCGAGGGCGGCGTTGTGTACGTGGATCACGATGACAAGGGGACGACCTGGGGCGCTCACTTAGAAGATGTGTTGGCCGATCCGATTTTGCAGGCGGGGGATCAGATCCTCTTCATTGAGAGCAAGGAAACCCAGGCAGACCCCACCTACGTCTTCAAGGTCCTGACTCATCTGTCGGACAACGGCTATGGGCGTCTAGGGAGGCCCGTGGTGATTCGTTCCTTCAACAACATCCGCCAGAACCTGATTCTGACCCGCGCTGCCTTGCGCGACCCCGCCTTTCGCACCCTGCGTCCCTGGGTCAAGTTGAACGAGCTGTTCTCCAAGGATCAGGTGGCCAGCATTGCCACCTTTCAGCAGATGATTGCCCAGTCCCGCCAGGATGGCTTTCAAGGCGTCGAGTTTCACTATCAGGACTCCAACCTGTTCGGAAAGCTCGCCTTCGCTCGCAGCCTGGGATTGGGAATCAACGTCTGGACGATTCCCGTCTCAATGGGGGAAGTGTTCGTGGCTGGATTGCGCGAGGAGGTCGATGCGCTGACCGTGGACTATCCCGTGGACAAGGCCCGGCAAGTCGTGGAGGACAAGAACCTGCTGGTCTACCTGAACGCGTGGCCCCGCGATGGAAGCCAGAACACCGTGCACTGGTGGGATGATACCGGAATGCTACGCGAGGCCCCAACCGGCCAGCTCGGCACACCGGACTACCGCTCTTGGAAAGTGGGGAATAGCCTCTTTGCTGGAGTGTTGGACCTGGACGCCAGCAATAAGGAGATTGTCACCTTCTACGATGCCGACAATCTCTCGTGGGATGGCTACCTCATCACAGCCGTCGTGAAATTCGACGACCTTGCGCTCGCGGACGGCGAGACCTCCGCCATTCTGAACAAGTCTGACAGCGGAGGCTTCGCCCTTGAGTTGCACAACCCGATCGGCTCGGGCGACACGGTCCTGCGCTTTGGCGTTTACGTGGGGGGCTACCTCTACGGGTCCGTGCCCGCATCCCTGCTCAACACCACGGACTCCTTTCTCCTGACTGGTGCCTATGACGGCGACGGTGGCGTCTGGCTCTGGGTGAACCACTCCAGCGACAATATGACCAAGGACCAGGCCTTCGGCGGGGTCGGCTGGAACAACTCGCCCGTGCTGCTGGGGGCCGACCCCCAGGGCGCCGGGAGCCCTCGCTTTTACTTCTCCGGCAAGGTGCAGCAGGCGCAGGTGCAGACCTGGGGTTCCCACTAGCAGTGCGCTGTCACACGACCCTCTCCTGAACTCGCTGGATGCGATCGATGCGGTAGGTCTTGAGCAGCCCGCTTCTCTGGCATTCAGCTTCCAGGTAGCCATGCCCGCCGCGCTCGAACATGAAGCGCGGGACAACCGGCAGCGTGGCTGGGGCACCCTTGCTTCCGTAGACCAGCTCGACTTCGTTCGCGTCCATGCGTGCCGCCTCCAGCTGGCGTACTCGGCGCGTTGGGGCGGGGCTCTTCGGCCGATGCCCATTGATCGTGACCGGTGCGAGGCCCAAGGCCAGGCATTCGTTGTAGCCATCGCCATCCGTTTCGAGTCGCTCAAGGCATTCCTCCAGCACCTTCCAGCACCAGACCGCGTCCGCCAGCCCGCGGCGTTGCTGACCCTCCTCTAGGTCGAGGTGCTTGCAGAGGGTCTCTAGGTCGTGCCCCTCCACCTCGGGAAAATGGTGCTGGGCGAGAGCCCGAGTGTCCAGGATGGTTGAACCCGGGGGGGGGAGCTCCGCGCGCGCGTATTCGAAGGCCAGGGCCGTGGCGGCGTCCTCTGCATCATGGGTGGCCAGACGCTCTTCCCCGGCCCAGGCGCTGAACGCCTCCAGGACTTCAGCCACAAGAGGCGCCGCGCGAATGTGATCTTCGGTGATGCCGTGCCAGTCGCTGGCCTCGGGCTCGATGGGAACTGGAGGGCAGATCAAGGAGTCAAAGGTGTCCTCGATCTCGCCGCCGATGACCTTGACGGCACCTAATTCCACCACATGCGGTGCGCCCTGCCGGGCGACGGTCTGGACACCCAGAGCAATCAGAGGTCGATCCATGGGGCCCGTGGGTCTAGGTCAACTCCTGAAACTCGGGCAGGCCACGCAGTACGTCCAGGTCCGAGTTCGACCGTAGCTCGCTCGCGATGTAATAGCCGCGGTCCTGAGCCAGTTTCAGGGCCTTGATGGCGGCGGGCGGATCGCCGAGCAGGGCGTAGACGCAGGCCGAGTGGAAGGCCGTGGTCCCATCCCGTGGGGCCAGATCGCGGGCCGCATCAATGGCCTCGCGGGCCGCGTCGTCGGAGCCGCGCCGCGCCAAGAGCAGGGCCATGTGCGCACGCGCGTCCATGTCGTCGGGCTCGTCGCGCAGGTGCTTGCGGGCCGCGGCGATGCCCTTGTCGGCGGTCTCAAGGGCCTCTTCGTATTGCCCAAGGCATTGCCTCACACCGTACAGGTGGTCGTAGCTCCCGATGTGCGAGGGGCACAGGTCGATGGCCTTCTGCAATAGGGGTGCGGCACCCTCGAAGTTGCCCGCCCGTGACTTGATGGCTCCTAAGAGGCGGTGGCTGAGCCACTCCTTCTTGTCCATCTGGATGGCAAGGCGGTACATGCGCTCGGCCTCATCCAACCGACCGGAGAGGTGATAGGCGAAGCCGAGGACTGTGTGAGCAAGGGCGCACTTAGGATCCAAGGAGATGGCGCGCTTGGCTCGCTCTCTGGCCTCGTCCAGGAAGGTCGGATCTCCGTCCCAGGTCAGGAACTTGCGCACCATGGCCTCGGCCAGTCCTGCGTGCGCCAGCCCGCAGTAGCGATCCAACTCCAGGGCCTTGCGGAACTTCGCACTCGCGGCGAGGAGGTGTTTAGTGGTTCCCTTGCGAAGGACGGCCATGCCCCGGGTCGTGGCGGCTAGGGCGGCTCGGGTCTTCTCGTTCTCTAGCGCATCGGCGCGCAGGGGGGCTTCGGTCAGCCGCTTGCGTAGCACCCGCATTGAATTACGCACCAGGCTCTCTTGGAGGGCCCACTCGCTGTCCTTGGTGGACTTCACCGTATCCCGAACGACTCGGATGGACCCTTCTGGATCGCTTGAGTCCGTCCCCTCGCGGGGAAAATGAACGGTGAGATCCAAGCGCCCTTCTTGGCCTTGTACGTCCAAATGCGTGTCCACAATGTAGTCCACCTTGACGCCGTTCGAAGGTGTATCCGCCTCTCCAAGGACAACCGTCAGCTCCTTGTTGCGGGACAGTGCCGAGGCCAAGTCCTTGCGGATGCTACTTGCCATAATCGTGCCGGCCCCCGTTTCACTCTGGGCGCAGGAGGTCGGTGACAGCATCATCGTCCCCCGTAGGCGCGTGTGGGATCGGCTACCTGTGCCAGCGAGAGTTTCGTTCACCCCAAGCAGGGCATCGTGGGCTTCGCTTGCGTCGGTGAATCGGTCGATCGGCTTGCTCGCGAGACACTTGAGCAGAAAGGCCTCCAGAGGCTTGGGAAAGCCGTGCCGCATCTCGGCCGGCGGCTTGAACTTGCCATCGAGAATGGCCATGCACACCTCGGGGAAGTTATCCCCGGGGAACGGCAGGGCGCCCGTGGTGATGTGGTAGAGCACCGCCCCCAAGCTGAAAATATCCGACCGGAGATCGAGATCTTCACCGCGGACCTGCTCGGGGGACATGTACAGAACCGTCCCAACCAGCACACCTTGCTGGGTGATGTTGGTCTCGTCCCGGGCTCGCGCGATTCCAAAATCGAGCAGCTTGAGCTTGCCGTTGCGTTGCAGGAGCACGTTGCCGGGCTTGAGGTCGCGGTGCAGGATGCCGGCTTTGTGGACTAGTTGCAGGGCGCTGGTCACCTGCACGGCGATGCGTAGGCATTCCTCGAATCCCAGGGTGCGCCCCTTGATGACCTTGTCGAGGGTCTCGCCCTCCAGGAACTCCATGGCGATGTATGAAGTGCCCTTGTCCTCCCCATACTCGTAGATGGTCGCGATGTGTTCGTGGGCCAGAGAGGAGGCGTGCTTGGCCTCCCGCTTGAAGCGGCGCTCAGCCTGGGGATCGATCTCGGCGTGGGCGCGTAGGATCTTGAGCGCCACGGGGCGGCCCAGGTTCATGTCCTCCGCCCGGTAGACCTCGCTCAATGCCCCCTCGCCAATGCGGTCGGTCTCGGGGTCGAACTGGAAGTGGGCGAATTTCATGGCCAAGGGCGGTGGAGAGGCTGTGCTATGCGCGGGGCCGGCACAACCGGTCACCGATACTAACGGGTTGAGCGCCATCGGTTAACGGAGAGGGTCGAGTGCGACGCACCCAACCCGCTTCAGGTTACAGGGGGGGGAGGCGATTCTCGTCCTGAGCCTGTACCGTTCCCCCATGGCAACCACACCCGAGCCCCAACCCATCAGTGGGGGAGTCTGTTTCGAGGAGTGGGATTTCACCGCCCTGGGCCCCGAGCACGCACGGAGCATCGAGAGTAATGACCGCCGGCTCATGACTCGCAGGCGGTTGTTGGCCCTCGGAAAGGACTTCCTTACCCGGGCGAAGAGGGAGGGGGTCCCGCTCGATGTGCGCTCCTCCTTGCACAATCCCCACGCGTTCAACGGCAAGAAGGTCTCCCGCTTGTGGGTCTACCTGATGCGGCCCAAGGGGGAGAAGACACGCCTGCGCAAGGTGCTGGGGCGTGAGTTGGCCAAGGACTTGGACTCGGCCTATCGCAATGCGTACCTGTGCGTGGCAGTAGAGCACCAGCAGCTTGAGGTGTCCCTACGCATCCACGCAGACGCCTGGTACGACGGGCAGAACCTCATCAACCGCATTGGGCGCGATGGGCTCGGACCTTGGCTTGCCCTGCTCAATGAGTTGAGCGGATTCCAGCTGCGTCTGCATGACTGGCGTGGCGAGTGGCCTTGCGGGAATCTGACCGCCGACCAACTGACGGAGTTCCTGCGGCACTACACCCCTGGCGAGCACCAACTGGTCGTGGACCGTCGCTGGCCCGTACCCGCTGAGGGCGCGGTACGAGAGGCGGCGCTGGGAGAGGAAGTCCCAGGCATTCTGTTGGCGGAACTTGAGCGGCTCTTGCCGATGTATCGCTATGCCGCTTGGTCGCAGGAGAGTGATCACCTGTTCTCTTGATTGGGGTACGTTTGAACCGTGGAATCCAACTCAACATCGGCGCTCCCTGCCCAGAGAACTGTCGTTGCGGGGCTGTTTGCGTTGTTCGTTTTATCCCTGGGCCTGCGCTGGGCCGGGATCGGGCATCTTTTACCCCACAAGAACGAGCCCGACGGGCAGATCGTCCACCTGAGTCAGGATCACCCTGACGGGCCGTTCAGGGGCAAGTACCCCTTCCTGCCGATCGTCTTGAACCATGCGGTGGCAGGGGGGCCTGTGGATGATGTCCCGCCCGAAGCCAAACTCAGTGCACACCTCGACAATGCGGCCCTGCCTTTCTTGCGTGCGCGCAAGTTCTTGACCCTCCTGGCCTGGCTGCTGATACCAGGCACTTTTCTCCTGGCGCGGCGGTTTTTCACCCCAGGATGGTCCCTTTTTGCCGCGGCGACGATGGGGGTGTGCCCCTTGCTACTCTGCTATTCCGTCCAGGCCCGCCCCCATGCGCTCGTGGCAATGGCCGGGGTGGGTGCCATGCTCGCGGCCCTACGGTTGACGCGCCATCCGGGATGGGGGGCACAGCTGCTCGCGGGACTTGCCACAGGAGCGAGTCTGTCCTGCATGCATACTGGGCTGGCGGCGCTCGTGCCGTATGGGGTGGCGGCCCTGATTGCCGGACGCAAGTTTGGCCGTGTGAGTTGGTTGCGGTCGCTGGTGGTTCTCGTGTTGATAGGGGCGATGACTGTCTGGGCCTATTGGCCAGCCGAAGCCGACCCGCTGCGTGCGGGGGGGCGTGGGGCGGACGTCATGAATGAGCTTGGCTTGGGGGAGGATTGGCGTGGTGCGGGTGTGCGCGGTGGGCTCCGGCTGCGGGATCCAAGAACCCGCTTGGAGGGCCACGTGGAGGGAGTGGCCAAGACCAGTCCCTCCATTCAGATAGGATCACACCGCATCTACTTGAACTACTTCCAGGGAGGGGGATTCGCCAACCTATTTGGCAGCATGCGGTCCTACGACCCGGCCCTGTTTGTACTGGCCCTTGTGGGGGGGGTCTTGCTCATCATGCGCCTTCCATCCCTCAAGCGCGGCCGAGTTACGCTCTCCAAAGAGCTGCGAGACGACGTCCTGGTTGTGGCGTCCCATGGGCTCCCGATTCTGTTGGTCTTGGGTATGTATGTCGGTAGCAAGGAGCGATTCTTCCTACCTCTGCTTCCACACCTCGCACTGCTGGCCACGGCTGGCGCCACCCTCATTGCGGGTCTGCTCAAACGGCCCTTGGGGTCCCACATGGCTGCAGGCTCAGTAGTTGTCCTCTCCTTGGCGCTGCCTCTCTTGACTTCGGTCCGGATCGCAACACTGCGCACGCGACCCGATACCTACTCGCAGGCAGCGGCGTGGCTCACGACGACCATTCCCAAGGGTGGGGGGACGGTGGTCCTGGCCAACATGACCGATATTCCTGTGCGTCAGGAGAATCTCTACGGCGTCTGGGCCCGGCGGGCTGCCGTCTCCTGGCGCAACTATCAGCGCAAGGTTTGGCCACCGTCGCCGCTGCGACCCTACTTCCCTTCCTACACGCTGCACTATCCCAACAAGAAGAGCCTCTACGCCATTCTCCGGGCAGGTGATTCCTCCGAGGAGTATTCCAAGTTGCTGAGTCAGTGGGATCCTGACTACGTCTTCATTGCTCCGATCGGGGTCAGCGTGCAGGGCTACGTGGACGCGCTCCTCCCCCAGATTGCCCGGGAGGTGACCTTGGGCAACGGGGGCAAACTCGTGGCCAGTTTCTCCCCCTTCGGAGACCCGGACCTCAAGAAACTGGGGCTGGAGCACTACTTCGGGAAGGACGCCAAGCGCCGCCTCTGGGAGTTGGAGGCCCTCGGCCCCCTGATCGACGTGTACTCCATGCACTAAAGGGCTTCGAACTGTGCCAACACTGGTCCGATTAGGGGGCTCAGAGGTTGCTCTTGAGAGCCGTGTCTCCAAGAATCATCGCGTCGTTCGTCAGCCGGGTTCGAGCAAGGGCCCGTGTCATCACTTCCTTCTCCCAGGTCCCAGAAGAAAGGGCAGATCATCATGCGCGTCGGTGTTCCCAAGGAAGTCGCTCCCGAGAGCCGGGTGGCGGCCGTGCCTGAGGTGCTCGCCAAGTTCAAACGGGCGGGACTCGAGCTCCTCGTGGAGAGTGGCGCGGGTGAGGCCAGCGGCTTCAGTGATGAGGACTATCGCAAGAAGGGTGCCAGCGTTGGAACCCGCGAGGAGGCCCTCGCCTGTCCGATCGTTCTCGCCGTCGAGCCTCCGGCCACGGAATCTCTCTCGAAGGACTCCATTCTTATCTGCATGCCCGATCCCCTAGGTCAGGCACCGCGTATAGCGGAACTCGCACGGCAGGGTGTGACCTGCTTCGCCATGGAGCTCATGCCGCGCATCTCCCGCGCGCAGTCCATGGACGTGCTGTCCTCCATGGCCAACGTGGCGGGCTACAAGGCCGTGCTGCTCGCCGCCGCGCAACTGCCCAAGCTGTTCCCGCTCATGATGACCGCCGCGGGCACCGTGCGTCCGGCCAAGGTGTTCGTCCTGGGAGCCGGAGTGGCCGGGCTGCAGGCCATCGCCACCGCGCGCCGACTGGGCGCCATCGTCGAGGGCTACGACATCCGCTCGGACACCAAGGAGCAGGTGGAGAGCCTGGGTGCGCGCTTTGTGGAGTTCGATCTCGGCCTCGGCGACATGCAAGACGAGGGCGGTTACGCCAAGGAGCTCACCGACGAACAGAAGACACTGCAGGCCAAGCTCATGGCAGAGGCGATCCAGTCTTCGGACTGTGTGATCACCACCGCACAGGTTCCTGGTCGCCGCGCGCCGTTGCTGATCCCCGCCGAAGTGGTGGAGGGCATGAAGTCCGGATCGGTGATCGTGGACATGGCCGCCGATAGTGGCGGCAACTGCGCCCTCTCCGAGCCCGGTCAGGAAGTCGTGGCCCACGGAGTAACCATTATCGGCACCAGCAACCTGCCGGGCACCGTGGCCCAGTCCTGCAGCACACTGTACGCCAACAACCTGATCACCTTCCTAGCCGAGCTTGTCGACGACGAGGGCCAGCCCAACCTGGATATGGAAAACGAAGTCATCGCCGGCCCGCTGGCCTGCCACCAAGGCGAGGTCACCCACTCACGCATCCTGGAGATTCTCTCGTGATCGTCATCTGCCTGACCCAACTCACCACCTCGGCCCTGGTCGCCTCGATCACGGTGCTGGTGCTCGCCATCTTCCTGGGATTTGAGCTGATCTCAAAGGTGCCGCCCACCCTGCACACGCCGCTGATGAGCGGTGCCAACGCGATCTCGGGCATCACCATCGTGGCTGCGCTGATGGCTTCCAACACGCAGCTGTCCGGAGGCAACAAGACCCTGGCCGGCATCCTGGCCTGCGTGGCCCTCGCCCTGGCGACGATCAACTGCGTCGGCGGCTTCATGGTCACCGGCCGCATGCTTGAGATGTTCAAGCGCAAGGAAGGCTGATCGTGGAGTGGTTCCAAGCACTGGGCTATCTGCTGTCGGCCGTTCTCTTCATCGTCGGCCTGAAGTACCTCGGGTCCCCGCGTACTGCTGTGCGGGGCAACCAGTTGGGTGCCCTCGGCATGCTGATTGCCGTTGTCGTGACCGTGGCCGCCGAATGGGGGGGGGAAGGCATCATCGGCTGGAGCCTCATTGGCATCGGCCTGGGGTCGGGCGCGCTGATCGGGTTCGTCATGGCCAAGAAGGTCGAGATGACTGGCATGCCCGAGATGGTTGCGCTCTTCAATGGCTTCGGCGGTGCAGCGTCGGCTCTAGTGGCACTTTCCGAGCTGCTGGGCAGCACGCCCGACAGTCTGGGTGATCGCGGTGCCTTGGGCGCGACCGTGTTCCTGGGTGCCATCGGTGCCAGCTCCCTCATCGGTTGGGTCACCCTGACCGGCAGCGTGGGCGCCATGCTCAAGTTGAACGGCACCCTGCGCGGGACCTTCAGCTTCCCGGGCGTCAACCTGGTGAAGATGGGACTCCTGGCGGTGAGTCTGTACTGCTCCTACCAGCTGCTATGCGCGCCGGACAGCATGGCACTGACCTATGGGCTCGTGGGCGCCTCCTGCTTGCTGGGAGTGCTCTTCGTCCTCCCGATCGGTGGTGCGGATATGCCCGTGGTGATCAGCTTCCTGAACTCCCTCTCAGGTTTGGCGGCTGCGGCGGCGGGCTTCGTCGTCGACAACAACGTGCTCATCATCTCCGGCGCCCTGGTGGGCGCGGCGGGCCTGATCCTGACCAGCATCATGTGCAAGGCCATGAACCGGCCTTTCGTGGACGTGATGTTCAAGACCTACGGTGTGTCCGCAGCTGGCGATACAGGCGAGAAGCGCACGGTACGTGGCTACGAGGCCGAGGAAGCGGCCCTGACCTTCGACGGCATACGCTCGGTCATCGTCATTCCCGGCTACGGCATGGCTGTCTCCCAGGCCCAGCACGTGGTGCGCGAACTGGGTGAGGAGTTGGAGCGCCGCGGCATCGACGTTAAGTACGCCATCCACCCCGTGGCGGGCCGCATGCCCGGTCACATGAACGTGCTCCTGGCCGAAGCCAACGTGCCCTACGACCAGCTCTACGAGCTCGATGCGATCAACTCCCAGTTCTCAGACTGTGATGTCTGCTTGGTGGTGGGGGCGAACGACACCGTCAACCCCGCCGCGCACACCGACCCCACTGGACCCCTGGGCGGCATGCCCATCCTGGACGCGGAGAAGGCGCGTACGGTCATCATCGTCAAGCGCTCCCTGTCACCGGGCTACGCGGGCGTGGACAACGACCTGTTCTATCGTCAGTCCACCATGATGCTCTTCGGCGACGGCAAGGCCAAGTTGGCTGAGCTGCTGGCCGAGGTCAAAGCTCTCTAGTCGCTCGCCGTCAAAGCCACACGGTTGGCTCAGACTCCACCCATGGAGGCCCAGGGTTCTTCCTCGGCCAGATCACGGGTCTCGTTGCCGTCGAACACCGCGGGTGTCAGGATGGCCAGAAACACCAGGGGTTCGTCGAAGGGGTTGTAGGTGGCGTGCACCTCGCCCATGGGGATGTGGGCCGTGTCGCCGGCGCCCATCTCGCTCTTCTCCTTGCCTACCCACTGGATGCCGCGGCCGGACACGTAGTAGAGGATCTCCTCCATGCGCGGGTGGCAGTGGAAGGCGTGGAACTGACCGGGCTCCATGGTGACACGCACCATGGCGAGCTCGCCGGGCCCCGTGAGGCCGTTGCGCACCAGCCACTCGTGCTTGGAGTCGCGCACCCACTCCACCTCGGCTTCGCCGGGGGGAACGAACCGCAGACCGGTGTCCGAGTCCACGGCTAGGATCTCTCGGGCAGGCGGATGGCCTTGAACTTGCGGATCTGCTCCGCGATGGCCACCTCGGTGGGGAAGCGCTCGGTGGAGCTGGCTCCATAGAAACCATCGATACCCTCCACGTTGCTGATGATGTACTCCGCGTCCGGCGGCATGGCGATGGGCCCGCCGTGGCACAAGCAGATGACGTCTTCGCGCACGCCTTTCGCGGCCTCGACGATCTCCTGCACCAGGCCCACACACTCGTCGAGGGGATCGACCGTCGCGGCTCCGATCGTGCCGCCGCTGGTGCAGCCCATGTGCGCCACCACGATGTCCGCGCCGGCGTCGGCCATGCGGCGCGCCTCGTCGGGGTTGAAGGCGTAGGGAGTCGTCAAGAGGTCCATCTCGTGGGCCATGGCCACGATGTCCACTTCGAGCCCGTAGCCCATTCCCGTTTCCTCAAGGGTCTCGCGGATGCGCCCTTCGAAGAGCCCTACCGTGGGGAAGTTCTGAATTCCGCTGAAGCCGAGTTCGACGAGCTCTTTCAGGAACAGGTGAGGCATCATGAACGGATCGGTACCGCACACGCCGGCCAGGACGGGGGTGTGCTTGACCACGGGGATAACCTCGAAGGCCATCTCCTTCACGATCTGGTTGGCGTTGCCGTAGGGCATGAGCCCCGCAGTTGAGCCACGCCCCGCCATGCGGTAGCGGCCCGAGTTGTAGAGGATCAACAGGTCGATGCCGCCCGCCTCCTCGCTCTTGGCCGAGATGCCCGTGCCTGCGCCGCCGCCGATGATTGGCTCCCCACGCGCGATCTGAGCCCGGAAGCGCTCGAGGATGCCGGTGCGGGAGTTGTCGTTTTGAATCGTGTCTTGGCTCATGGGGTCGGCGTTCCGGGGATCAGGTCCAGGAGGCGGGCCACGGCGGCTGCCGCGAACTCGGGGTCATTGATGTGGTGGTCGATTTCGGTGCAGGGGATGCTACCGCAGCTGGCCGCAATCGCATCCATCAGTGCACGCCGTGCCTCGGGGTCGTCGAAGGCCTTGCCCTCGGCGTCGATGGCGGAGACGCCGTGGGTGGGTAGCAGGATCTCCGTCGGGCCGCTGCTGGTGGCCACGCGCTCGCCGATCTTGGTGCCGATCAGCTGGCACTCGGCGGCGGTCGTGCGCATCAGGGTGACCTCGGCGTTGTGTTCGTAGAGCAGGCGGTCCGCGAACGGGGAAGGCACCGTCTCCCGACCCTGGAAGTTGACCATGTCCGTGGCGCCCACCGACACAACCTGGGGCAGGCCCATGGCGGCGGCGCCCGTGAGCCGTTCAGGTCCCGCCGAGAGAGTGCCGCCGACCCACTCGTCCGCCAACTCGGTGGTCGTGATGTCCAGGACACCGGCCAGGAGACCCTCGCGGATCAGAGATTCGAAGGCCTGCCCTCCGACGCCGGTGGCGTGGAACACGAGCACTTCGTATCCGGCTTCTTCCAGAAGGGCCCGCGCCTGCTCCACGCAGGGCGTTGTGACTCCGAACATGGTGGCGGCGACCAGCGGTTTGTCGTTGTCGCTTGCGGGGCATTCCATGGCCACCATGCCCGCCATGGCGCCAGCGGCGTTGGCGAGAACCCGCCGACTGATACGGTTGATTCCGGAGATGTCCACCACCGAGTTCATCATGGTGATGTCCTTGTCGCCCACGTACTGGCGAACCTGACCAGAGGCGAGGGTGGAGATCATCAGCTTGGGGACGCCCAAGGGGAGAGCGCGCATGGCCGTGGTTCCGATGGAGGTGCCCGCCGAGCCGCCCAGACCCAGCACGCCCTTCAGTTCACCTCGCGCGTGGGCTTCAAGGAGCAGAGCGGTGGTGCCCTGAGCGGCGGCCTTGACGGCTTCTCCCCGGTCGTTGCCTTGCACCATGGCATCGAGCGAGGTGCCGGCGGCACGGAACACGTCCCCCCGGGAGTGGTGGACGTCGAGTGCGCAGTCGCCCAGACAGCCGGTGTCGACGATGCGTACGGACTGGCCGCTCTGTTCGAGAAGATCGGCGACGAAGGCCGCTTCGTCACCCTTGGTGTCACAGGTTGCGAGGAGATAGACGCTCACCCCCAGAGGGTAGCGCAGAAGCGCGCCATTCAGGGGGGCAATTCTCGGCCCGTGCAGGTCCTCTAGCGCGCCTGTTCCAGCCAGCGTATTCCCGAGGTCAGCATCGCGCGGAAAGCCGCGTGTTCATGGGCGCCTCCGTCATGGCCCAGGGTGATGACGAGCACCCGGCCGCTCTCCACCTCTGGCTCCCAGGCCACGGGGAAGGAATCGGATGTGTGCTCTGAGAAGCCCCTGGCGAGGACCTGGAAGCCGACCGCGTCCGCGGGGGCCTCTGCCCGGTAGAGCTCATCGGAGAGCCGGAATGAACCGGGGACGCCCTCCATGGCCGCATGATCGGCGTCCTCCACCCGGACCTCGAATACACGCAGGGGCTCGTGGCCGCGGGCTCCCGCTCCCAGGATGGACCCGTGCAGGGCAGGCCAGTCCGACCAGTTGAACCAGGTGCCCGCGTGCAGGGCGAGCAGGGCTCCACCGGCGTCCAGGTGTTCTTCGATGGTGCGCCGCACGGGAGCGGCCAGACCCTGGTTCGTGCAGAAGATGAGCACGTCCTCGGGATCGAGCGCACCCACGATGTCACCGGGGGCGTCGGTGTAGCGTACATGGCGATCGCTTCCAGCGGACAGCAGGGCCACGTCCTCGGTGTTGAACCAGCGCCCAAAATCGTGGCTTGAGCCACCGCCCAGGATCCAGGTGTTGACTTGGCTTCCGTCGTCGTCGGGCGATGGTGTGTGGGCTTCGGCTACCTCGCCGTTCTCCGCCGTCAATGCGAGGAAGACCGGGGACGTGTGGTTGTCGAAGCTCTCGAGCTCGATGGCCTCCACGTTGCGGGCAGCGGGCAGATCCATGCGGATGTAGCGCACTTGGCCCGGCCCGCGTGCCAGGAGGTTAGGCACAAAGGTTGAACCGGGCACGTCATGGTGTCCGATCCAGTCCGCAAAGTGCTCACCATCGTTGAGGATCACCTCAGATCGCGTCCCGTCGTCAAAGATCCACGTCCAACGCACGCAGGGTCCGATGGGTCTGTTCCCGTAGGGATGGCCCCAGGCGGCGACACACCCGAGCACGTGCACGGAGGTCAGCTCCTGACCCACCGGGATCACAACTCGCTGGGGATAGTCGGTCTTGGCGGTCTGACTGTCGTCGACACCACCCTTCAGAACCACGATGTTCTTTCCGCTGGGTTCGTTGGCGGGGTCCGGGATCTCGTACGGCACCCCGTCCACTTGCAGCAGGCCCATCTTGCGGAAGGTGTAGCCCTCGTTGCGTGAGTCGTCGAACAGATGCTGACCCGAGTCCACGTTGGCCACGGCATCCATGCTGAGGATACGGAAGCCCTGTGTGCCGCGTGTGACGTGCGCCATGATGTCGCGTAGGACGTCGGCGCCTAGATCACCCAGGCCGGTGGGCATCAGGGACATGCCCGTGGAGCGCAGGGTCTCAAGGTCATCCCGCGAGACCTCAACGTCGCCCCCGGTATTGCGCAGGACCACGGCCTCATCCGTCTCGCGCACCATGATGCCCGTGACGGTCGTGCCTTCCACGGTCTCGGCCACGAACTCCACGTAGGCGGGATCCACCTCACGGTTGGGGTCGAGCACGATGCCGAGCAGCTCCTCGATCCCGTGGGCACCCATGCCTGTCAAGTTGGGTCCGACTTCAGCTCCCTGCCCCTCGAACTTGTGGCACGTGCCGCAGTGCTCGGCGAACAACTCGGCCCCTCGCTCGGGGTTTCCGGGGGCGTTGACCAATGGCAGGAGCTGGGCCAGTCGCTGGGCCACGGCCATGTTGGTCGTGGAGGTGAGGAGAGTCTTGGCCCGTTGGGCCAGGGCGTCCTCGGGGTGGTAGCGCAGGCGGTGCAGCAGGCGTGGGCCCAGGTCCTGAGGTGAGAGGGCCTGCTGCTCGAGCGCGTCCATCAGGCTGGACGTACGTTCGTCGCGCAGAAGAATCGCATCGAAGGCGGCGTCGCGCGCCTGACGGCCGAGGGAAGGCAGGCGCCAGGCCAGGACGACCCCGACTCCGGCGGCATTGCTCCCGCGCAGGATATCGATGGTCTGCAGTTGCACGTCAAGGGGTGCATGGGTGGCCAGCATCTCGCCCGCTACTTCCAAGGCCGCTGCCTGGTGGGACTCCATGGCGAGCAGTGATCGCACGCAGCTCAAGCACGAACCGTAGGAGGACTCCGGATCCTGGGCGGCGGCGAGCAGCCGGTTGCCCAGCCCATCCATGGACTGCGCCAGGCCAGCGTCATCCCAGCGCGAGGCAAGGGGCAGGCTGGCCGTGGCCACGTCAAGCGACTCATGGTTCAGGAGCGCGGCCAGGGCCACTACCGTGTCCGGATTATCATCCGCCTGGAATCGTGAGCCGAGTGTCTCGTGCAGGCGGTTCAAGGCGGCGATGGAGGCGCCATTGCCGCTCGCTGCCTTGGCCAGAACCTGAATCGTCTCTCGGGTGAGGTCCGCCTCGCGCCGCTCTCCGATGCGTCGGCAGAGTTCGGCCACCACCGAGGTGCAGTCCTGTCCATCCTCTGACAACTTGAGCAGGGAGGCGAGGGAGGCGGCGGGGTTGGTGAGCATCGCGCCCAGCAGTGCCGAGCGGCTCCAGTCGTCGTCGAGTTTGGGGTAGAGTTCGGCTAGGTGTTGCAGCGACTGGGAGCCAAGAGTTGTTGAACCCAATGACGTCAGGGCCCCCAGGCGTGTGCGTGCATCGGTTGATGTCTCAGCTAGGTCGACGAGCGTCCGCCCCAAGATGCTCGCGCTGGGCAGGTCTTCCATTACGGGTCCCGCAAGCCAGGCGGCGCGCCGACGGACGGCGGGATGGGTATCCCGGAGGGCCATGTTCACCGCGGACAGGCGCTGGGCGGGGCCGGGTGCCAGGTCGTGGATCAAGTTCAGGGCATGCAGGCGCGTGTGGGTGAACTTCGAGAAGCGCAAGGCCTCCACGAGGGCGGGCAAGACCCTGGTTCCAGGGCCCTCGCGTAAGAGTCGCTCCGCGTTTCGCCTCTGCCAGGAGGAGTCGTGGGAGAGAAACTGAATCAAGCCAACGGGATCCTCACGCAGGGGCATGATGACCGCGTTCTGGCCCGCGGCGTCATTGTGTTGCACGCGCCAGATGCGTCCGTGCAGCTTGTCCCGGTCGGGGCGCACCGCCGCGTTGGTGGGCCCGTGCTTCGGACCGCGCGTGTCGTTGTGCACGACCGCTTGGTTGTAGAAGTCCAGCACGTACATGGCTCCATCGGGTCCTGTTCGCAGGTGAATGGGGCGGAACCACAGATCGCTCGAGGCGAGGAACTCTGCCTGGCGCGGCTTGCTGGCCGTGAAGGTCACACCCGCGGGCGTGAGAACGTCGCGGTGAACAAGGTTGACCGTGGGCTCGCAGACGAAGTGGTTCCCGAGGAACTCCTTTGGCCATGCCGCTCCACTCTGGATCAGGGAACCCGCGGCGGCCGTGAAGCCGCCCACGAAATCGATCTGCAGGTAGCTCTTGCGATCGTCGTGGTGTGCGGGAAAGAGCTTGCGGTGGTCAACGATGTCCTTCCAGGTGTTCACGCCACCGACGCGGCGTCCCCTGAGCTGCGATTCCGACATGACCACGTGGCGTAGGTGGGAGCCGTTGGCCATCGTGAAGAACAGTTCGCCGTCCGGGTCGAAGTCCAGCCCCCAAGTGTTGCTGCCGTAGGATGACACGAGCTCGATGGCCGAGCCATCGGGCCGGAAGCGGGCCAGACCGTTGGGGATGTGGCCAAAGGAGCCCTCATCGCTACCTTGGATGTCGCGCGAGGCTCCGCCGCTGTAGCCCTGCGTGCAGTAGATCCAGCCATCCGGCCCCCAACGCAGGTTGCTCAGCACGGCGTGGGTGTCGCCATAGCCGAAGCCCTCGTACAGGACCTCCTCCGTGTCCGCCACGTCGTCCCCGTCCGTGTCCTGCAGGAAAATGATCTGGGGCGAGGCGCTGACGATCACCCCGTTCCGGTGGCGCACCAGGCTCGTGACGAGATCCAGGCCCTCGTAGAACACCTTGCGCTCGTCCATGGTCCCATCGCCGTCCGTGTCCTCCAGGATCAGGATCTGGTCGTGGGCCGGGATGCCGGAGAACTTCTCCTTGTAGGGATAGCCCGGTGTACAGGCCACCCACATGCGACCGCGGTTGTCCCAGTCGATCGAGATGGGATTGACCACGTCGGGTTCGGAGGCGACGCACTGCATCGTGAAGTCAGGGTGCAGTTCGAAGCTGTCCAGAGCTTCGTCGGGCCGCTTGGGCCCACCGGGTGGGTAGCGCAGGGAGCCGAGCTCGGAAGCGGTCAGGAACAGGTCCGCCTCACGCTTGCCAGCCCAGGCGATGCCGCGCAGCAGAATGGCCTGCCAGGCGGGATGGGAGAAGGTCTTGTGGTAGTGGCCCTGCAGGCTGACAAACGCGCGGTAGTGATCCCGCTCAAGGGTCCACAGCTGAGGCGTGACATCGAAAGGTGTGTGGAAGCTGTTGGCCAGGACCTGCGTGTCGTCATCCAGGTGCAGGTCGTGGTAGATCTCATCGGTGAGGTCGAAGTGGGGGATCCCGCGTGTGATGGGATGCTCGGCAAGTTCCATGTACAGGCCGACCTTGCCCGTGTGCCACTTCGAGTGGCCGTGCTCCCAGGCGCCTCCGATGATGGTCTTGAACCAGTGCGCGTCGTTGCCGCAGACGGCGTCGTGCAAGGCGACGATCCCTCCCCCGCGGGCCAGATAGGTGTCGAGGTTGGCCCGCTGTCCTGGATCGAGCGTGCCCCCTTCCGCGGCGTAGAGCACCAGCACGTCGGTCCTTGCAAGCTCTTCGGCGCTGGGGAAGTGCAGGCTGCCCTCGACCTTCGCCCCGCGCTCGGTCAGCAACGCGCTCCATTCTTCCAGGAAAAGCGGGTGGTCGTGCTCACCGGGACCATGGGTCTTGGGTCCGGCGCGCAGGTAGATGCGCAGGGGATCAGCGGCAGCCTGGGGGGCGGGAGCGGCGGGAGCGGCGGGAGCGATGGACAGCAGCAGCGGGAGGAGAATCATGCAACGGAAGATAAGGGATTGGGGGAATCCGTGGTGTCTGTATGCGGTTTGCGTTCTTTGCGCGTGACGGGGAGGTTGCGGGATTTGGCCAGAGCACCCATGCTCGGTTGGCCCACCCCGAGGGCCCCCTTTCCCCATGATTGAACCAAGAGGACACCCAATGCCATCCCTCCACCAAGCGACCACCCGTCTACTTGTAACTGCCGCCGTTCTTACCAGCTCAGCACTGGCCGACGTACGCGTGGCCAAGGTCTTCACCGACCACATGGTTCTTCAGCGCAAGGTCTCCGCACCCGTCTGGGGCTGGGCTGATCCGGCGGAAGTGGTGCACGTTCGCTTCGCAGATCAGCACAAGAAGATCACCGCGGACGCATCGGGCGCCTGGATGGTCAAGCTCGACCCCCTCAAGGCCAGCGCGGAAGGCAGACAGCTCCAGGTGAGTGGGAACAATACCCTTGCGTTCAACGACGTCATTGTTGGCGACGTCTGGATCTGCTCCGGTCAATCGAACATGGAGTGGCCCATGCGGTCGACCATGAACTCCGCCGAAGAGATCGCGGCCGCCAACCACCCGACGATCCGTCTGTTTGACGTGCCCGGACACACGACGGCCCCCGTGGCGCAGGCCGACGTGCCAGGTGGAAGCTGGCAGATCTGCACCCCCAAGAGCGTTGGCGGGTTCTCCGCAGTGGGCTACTTCTTCGGGCGCAACCTAAACCAGGGCAGCGGCGTCCCAGTGGGCCTGATCGGTTCCAACTGGGGTGGGACGCGCATCGAACCCTGGACGCCTCCCGTGGGCTTCCGCGGGGTTGCCGAGCTCAAGGGCATCGCCGATAGGGTGAATCGCTTCGATCCGACGATGCCGGAGGGCAAGGCGACCTGGGCCGCTCACCTGAGAACCACGGAGGACTGGACCTCCAACGTGCGTCACGCCATCGAGGCCGGCTTCACGATCCCCAAGGCCCCGGCCACACCTGGCCCAACCGGTGCCGGTGAGCCCACGGCGATCTATAACGCGATGCTGCACGGTCTGGCCCCCTACGCGATGGCCGGCGCCATCTGGTATCAGGGCGAATCCAACGGTGGTGAGGGCGTCGAGTACTACCACAAGATGCGCGCGCTGATCGAAGGGTGGCGCAGTGTGTGGCAACAGGAGGGGCACCCGATCTACTTCTACTTCGTGCAGCTCGCCAACTTCCAGCAGCCCACGGAGGATCCTGCGGGAGGCAATGGTTGGGCACGGCTGCGCGAGGCTCAGCGTCAGAGCCTTACGATTGCCCACACGGGCATGGCCGTGATCACAGACATCGGCCAGGACAACGATATTCACCCGCGTAACAAGCAAGACGTCGGTGCAAGGCTGGCGCGTTGGGCGCTGCGTGACGTCGCGGGCCAGGACCTCGTGGTCAGCGGTCCGCTGTACAGCGGTCATTCCGCCAAGGGCAACAAGATCCGCCTGAAGTTCGACCACGTGGGCAAGGGCCTGATGGTTGGGATCAAGGAGGGGCTTGAGCCGACCCGCGAGGATGCCGAGGGAACCCTCAAGCGTTTTGCCATCGCGGGCAAAGATCGGGTATGGCATTGGGCCGAAGCCCGCATTGACGGAGAGGCGCTGGTCGTCTCGTGCCCCGATGTGAAGAATCCCGTGGCCGTCCGCTACGCGTACTCAATGAACCCCGTCGGAGCCAATCTGTACAACGCGGACGGATTGCCCGCTTCTCCCTTCCGGACCGACGACTGGTAGCAGAGCTGTAGTCATTGCAACGGATCGGATGCGCAAGGAACATGACCCTGTCCTTCGACAACCCGCCCTCGCTTCTGCGCCACGACGATGGTCAGCGCCAGCTCATCCTCCGGCTGGCAAGGGCCGATGACGCGGAGGCCGTGGTGGAGGCTGCACAGGAGAGCCTCGCGGCACTCCGCGAGTTCATGCCCTGGTCCCATTCTCCGCAGACCGTCGAGGTGCAAAGGAAGCGTCTGGCCGGGCTCGAAGAGGGCCATGGCACCGGTGGGGACATCGTGTTTCACCTCTTCGAAGAGGAAGACGGGCCGTTTGTGGGCTGCATCGGTCTGCACCGGCGGGCCCTGAACCCGCGTGCCTTCGAGGTCGGCTACTGGGTACGGACGAGCGCCGCGGGCCAGGGCATCGCCACTCTTGCTGCCCGTTGTGCTGTTGTCCTTGGTCTTGAGTACTTTGCCTGCCAGCGGATCCAGTGCGTCTACAACGAGGCGAACGCGGCGAGCGGGCGCGTCGCTGACAACGTGGGTTTTGTCGAAGAGGGACGCCTGCGACTCTTTGAGGATCAGCCTACGGACGAGATGAGGTCCAATGGCTACAAGGCGCAGCCCATGGCCGTGATGAACGCGCTGTTTTGTGAGGATCGTGAGCGGCTTGATTGGTATCCGGGCGTCAGATCGGCCCTGACCGTTCTGGACAGGAACGGTTCAGTCGCTTGCCCGGTGGAAGATTGCGGCCGTCCCGGTGCCGGTAGCCGTTCATGACCAGGCGTAAGGCTCTCAAGATAGCCGGCGTTGTCGCCGCCCTGATGTTGATTGCGTCCCTGCTCAACTATGTGCGCTTCCGCAGGGACTTCGCCCGCTGGCAGGACCATCCGCCCGATCACGGGCGCACCGCCCAGATCATCGGGGCCGAGCTGAACTACACGCTGCGGGGTGAGGGTGCCCCGCTCATCGTCATGGAAGGTGGCCTGGGGACGATCTCTTCAAAGTGGCAGCCCCTGGCCGAGAAGCTGTCGGAGTACGGGACCGTCTTGGCCTATGACCGCGGAGACTACGGCCACAGCCACACCGCCAACTACCCCCGTGACCCCGCTGCCATCAGCAGGGAGCTGGAACAGCTCATGGACATTGTCGGGGCGGACTCACCCGTCCTGTACGTCGGCCATTCCTTTGGTGCCAACCAGATTCTGGAGCATGCATTGAACATGGATCGCACCGTCATCGGAGTCATCATGATCGACCCGGCTCCGGTGGACTCTGAGGCGTTCTTCCGCTCGCTCCTGAAGGATGAGCGGCTCAGCTCGAAGGCGCGCGGACTGGTGGAATCCACACTCGACCAGGACTCTCTGTTTGCGATGGAGTTCTTCGGGTCAAGCGGACTCATGTATGGCTTGTACAGTCTCTTGGGGGGCGAACCGGAGTATCGCTCAATCGTACTGACCGCCTCTTCCGCCGATTACTACAAGGCTCTCAGGAGTGAAATCGAGTGCTCTCGAACAACCTACACGGAGGCCGAATGGGAGAAGCTGTCCGCCTTGCCGCTGGTGCTCATCACGAGCAACCATGAGGCTCTCCATGAGGAGTTGGAGCAGGATCATGGGTTGACCGCTCAGGAGTCCACCGTCATCTCAGACGCGCTACACGGGGGCAAGCTTGAGTACCTGCCCCTCTTCGCTCACAGTCGCTTGGCGGAGGCCGAAACCGGAGAGCATGCCGTCCACCTGTTCGAACCAGAGCTCGTGATCGAAGCGGTCGACAGCCTCTTGTCGGGCAAGTGACGACTCGGAGCAGGGGATCTGCGCCTACGAGAGTTGCGCGTGGGTCTCGGGCTGTAGCTGCTGGTAGTCCTCGGACAGGTCGCCCGGCTGGGACTGGCCTGTCAGGCGCACGTACAGGTCGTACAGTTTCTGCTCCACCGGGAACCCGTAGCGTCCGCGCTTCAGGCGCTGGCCCGCCATGCGTGAGAGCAGCTTGCGCATCCACAGGGGGCCTTCCTGAACGTGCATGTCGTAGATGGCCGCGGTGTTGTTGTAGCGCTGCCAGGTCTGGCGCACCTGGGGAGGCAGGGGAGTGTTGTGGGAGTTGTACTTGTACTCGAAGCAGTTACCCCAATCGTGGAAGTCGCGCGGTGCCTCGTAGCCCAACTTCACGGCGTGGGCGAAGTCCTCGGTGCCGGGAATCGGACGGAAGGGGTAGACGTCGTTGCCGGCGATGGGGAATTGGTGCTTGGTTTTGCCCGCCATGCGCAGGGTGGCCTCCATCGACTCCTGGGTTTCGCCCGGGAACCCGATAATCCAGAAGGTGCCGGGGACGATATTGCGGCTCGCGAGCTCGTCGATGGCGAGCGGGATGTTCTTGAGTTGAATGCCCTTCTTGATGCGGTCCTGCATCCATTCGCTGCCCGCCTCCGCACCCAACCAGAGGAGATGGCAACCGGAAGTTTCCAGCAGGTCGAGAGTGTCCTTGTTGTAGCGCATGATCGTCTCGATCTCGATCGTGCCGTTCCAATGGATGGGGACCTTGAGGTCCACTAGACCCTGGCAGAAAGCTTTCGTGCGTTTTTCCGCAACACCGAAGTTGGCGTCTTGGAAGCGTAGCACGTCGAACTTGAAGCGCTGTTGGAGCTCGGCGATGTCTTCGGCCAGTGCGAGTCCTTCCACCGCCTTCCAGCGCATGCCCGTCAACGCGGGGGAGCAGCAGAAGGTGCAGGGTTCGGGACAGCCGTAGCTGGAGAAGTAGCTGAACCCACGCGGGGGGTTCTGGGGCGTCCACTTGCCGGGCAGAGGGAAGCGGTGCCGAATCTTGAGGTTGCGCGTGGGTTGCACCTGCAGCTCGGCGTAGCGTTCGTAGTCCAAGAGGTGCCAGGGCGTGGGCTCCAGATTGCTGAAGCCCACGACAGGCCTGTCTGCGGTGCGGATCACCTGCCCATCCCGGCACAAGGCCAAGCCGGGTACGTCGTCCAGAGGCGTGCCTGCATCCAGCGCGTGAACCACGTCCAGGAAGGTCAGCTCCCCTTGGCCGATACCCACCGCGTCGGCGATGTCATGTTCGAAGTAGAGTTCGGGAATGACGCTCGGGAACCAGCCGCCCCAGATGATGGGCAGGCCGGGGTGCTTCTCGCGCACCATCTTGGCCGCCACGTAACCGTCGTAGACCTGGTAGCCGAGGATGCAGGAGCTGGCGAAGAGGAGTGCCCCTTCGCAGGCCTCATCGATCTTCTCCATGTAATCGGGGTCGATCATGGCGTCGATGAGGACGATCTCATACCCCTCCTTGGCAGGACCAGAGGCAATGTGGAGCAGCTCCAGCGGGAGCAGGTCCGCACTGAACATCTCACCCCGCGCGGGGTCGGCGCGGTGGGGGAGGAACAGAACGATCTTGCGCTTGTGCTGGATCATGGTCAGGCCGGAGCGTGGGGGGTCACCCCAGAGGTCTTGTCCATGGCGGGATTGGCCAGCATGTCTTCCTTGCGCTGGCGTGTGAGCTTCACATAGACGTGGAAGAGGCCATGTTCCACGGGGAACTTGTAGTTGCTGTGCTTGAGGCGCCAACCTGAGATTGTGCTCAGCGCCTTGCGGATCGCAGCGTTGCCTTCATGGGCCAGCCCGTCGTAGAAAGTTGAGGCTGTCCCGTAACGCTTCCAGATCTGGAGCACGTCCGCTGGCATCTCTAGGTCACCGAGCTCGAGCTTGTACTCAAGGCATGACCCCCACTCTTCCAGAGTGTGGGGCGGCTTATATCCCTGAGCGACCATGGTGTCGTAGTCCTCGGTGCCGGGGATGGGGCGGAAGGGGAAGACGTCCGAGGCCGAGCGCGGGAATTTGTACTTCATGAGCGCGGCGACACGTAGGGTCTCGCGCATGGACTCCTGGGATTCGCCGGGGTAGCCGATGATCCAGGAGCAACCGGTCGTGATGTCGCGCTCGTTCATGGCGCGCAGGGAGGACTCGAAGTGATCGACGTTGATCTTCTTCTTGATGGCGTCTTGTTGTTCCGTGGATCCGGCTTCTGCGCCTACCGAGATCATGTGGCACTTGGCGGCCTGCATGAGATCGAGCGATTCCTTCTTGTATCGATCGAGGGTTTCGATCTCGTAGCAACCCGACCACCAGAAGGGCGATCCGGCCTCAACGAGAGTCTCGCAGAATTCGTTGGAGCGTTTTTCCGCGACACCAAAGTTGGCGTCTTGGAAGCGCATTACGTTGAAATCAAAACGCTCGTGACAGTCGAGGAGGCGTTCTCCAAGGAGCTTCCCTGGGATCGCTTTCCAGCGTCGATCCGTAACGAGGGGCGAGCAACAGAACGTGCAGGGCTCCGGGCAGCCGAAGCTCGAGTAGTAACTGAAGCCGCGCACCGGCGTGCCGGGCGGGAGGTTCCAGGGGTCGGGGTACTTGTGGCGGAGCTTCCACGCGCCCGGCTGGTTCTGCAGCGCCACGTACTCTTCGAAATCCATCAGGTGCCAGGGCACGTCGGGGATGTCTTCGAATCCGACGATCTGACGCTTGTCGGTCTTGATCATCTCGCCGTCGCGCATGAGTGCCAGCCCATCCACGCTGTCGAGAGGTTCCCCTGCGTCCAGTGCTTGGACCACATCCCAGAAGGTGAATTCACCTTGACCTAGACCGACCGCATCGGCGATCCCCTCTTCTAGGTAGCGCTCGGGGAGAACGCTCGGGAACCAACCGCCCCAGATGATGGGCAGGCTTGGGAAGCGCTCACGGATGGACTTGGCCACACGCGCACCGTGAGCCACCTGAAATCCGAGTATGCACGAACTTGCAAATAGCAGCGCACCGTCACACAGCTCAAACAGGCGCTCGAGATAGTCCTCGTGGACCATGGCGTCCACGATGTGCACCTCGTAGCCCGCCTGGTCCGGGAGAGCCGCGATCTGCAGCAGTTCCAGAGGCAGGAGGTCGGCCGCCACGCGTACACCTTCCGCCGGGTCGGCCCGGTGCGGAAGGAAAAGTACGAGGCGTCGCTTGCGCTGAATCATCGGCTTGGGTGGTCGGAGGCGGGGGTGATGGGGCGCGGGAGAGGTTGGATGGGAGAGACTCTTACGTACACGGTAACTTTCCTGCCTCGCTTTTGGACTTCGGGGCTTCTCCTATCGACCGTCAGTGTCCCGAGATGGAGCCCTCACCCCCAGAGTTGGGCCATTGGAGCGGAAATCACCCTCTCAGACGGCCCAAGGGCCCACGGCGGGCCTCGGGAGGGCCCCTGGCGGCCTAGTAGTGCTCCTGGACCCAGGCAGCCCAGGACCGATCGAACTGGGCGTAGGTCATGCCCAGATGCGCCTTGAAGGCAGCGCGGTGCTTGTCGTCCATGCCGGTCCCGTCGTCGATGAACTGCTCGTTGACCATGCCTTTGATGTCGTCCAGCAATTGGCCGACGAACTTCGGATGCTCGGTCATCAGGAAGTCGATCATGGACCAGACCGTGTAGTGGTGGGCCAACTCCAGCTCTCCGAATCCCTGGATGCGTACCAGCTGCGCGAGCGAGATGGAGTCACTGCTCTGGACCAGTGCGCGTGTCGGTCGGTTCCAATCGGCCTTGTTGGTTCTGATGGCTGCCGCGCCTTCACTACCGTTGAACGTGTTGTGTTCCGGATTGATGGAGCGTTCGAGCCAGTGGGCGAGGCCTTCTTTCAGCCAGATCGGGATCTCGTAGGAGTAGTGCTTGTAAGCGTCGAGCAGTTGTTGGGAGAGGTTGAACACGAAGTGGCCGTGGAGGGCAGCCTCTTCATCCAAATCCCCTTGCCCGGTGTGGATCACCAAGTGGAGTACGTCTCGGTCCAGAATGTTCCAACGCTGGGACATCCTTGTGAGCAGGCCGAAGTAGTTGCGAAGGTAATCGCTGCAAGCTCCCTGGCTGGAGAGAATCAAGACTTCTGGTTTTCCCTTCTCCCCCATGAACGGCCCGATACCCATGTACCTGCCCTGGGTGTCCCAAGGTTTGGTGCCATCCGGGAAGTCCCCGTCAGTAACGCCCAAGATGCCCTGCATCTTGGTCCAGAGATCTTCGGCGCGCTGGGCGTACATGTAGGCCCTCAGCCACGGATCGATGACGCGAATTTTCTCGGGCTTGATGGAGGGCATGTGGACTGCCAGACGCTGGAGCTCATCCATCAGCCTGGCCTTCTCCTTGCGGCTGACCCTGTAGGGGCCCAGCCCCACTCCGATCCTGAAGTGCGCGGTCTCGATCCAGCGCACATCATTCGAGCCTAGGTACTCGTCAATACCCGCAGTGCTGTCTTCTTCGCCGAAGGGGAAGCCTCCCAGCGAGAGAATGCCGGCGGCTTTCAAGATCTTGGGATCTCCCGCGGTGTGCGGGCAGTTGGCCGGGTCGTTGGCGGGCTTGGTCCGATCGCCGCGTTGGGCCTGAGCGTGGCTTGGGATCGCCACGAGAAAGAGGAGTGCGGCCAGGGAGGGCCCCCAGCGGGATCGCGTGGCCTCCATCAGAGCCTCGCCTTCCAGGCCTTGGCCAGCTCAATGGCCTCAAATACGGGGATCCTGTCCAATGGGGGTTCACCAGCCACGAGCACCCGGCAGGCGTTGATGGCATCGATCCGCAGGGTGGGGTCGCCGCTGTCCAGGAAGGGAGCTACGGCGGAGAGAGTGGCCGGTGTTCCCCCAGCTGCGATCAAACGCAGAGCCGCGGACTGCTGCTTGCGGTCTGTGGCTTTCAAGTGCCCTAGGAGCGCCTTGTCGAGTGCCGCCGAGCGGAGCCCATTCAGGACGCCGCGGATTTGGGCTGCGCGCTCCTTCCAGTGGGAGATCGTCGCGCTGACCACGGGCTCGAGTCCTTGCGGATCCTCTATTGAGAGCAGGCACAGGCCGGCAGCATAGCGCTCGATTTCCTCCGCCTTGTCACCGCGTTTCGCGAGGGCCTTCCAGTGCCCCAGCACGGTCTTCTGAAGGCCCGGATCGGGCGTGCGGCTGACGGTGATGAGCGCCCAGACGCGGACGTCGATGGACTTGTCGTTGAAAAACTCCGCGATCAGGCGTGAGTGTTGTTGATCGAGGATACTGGCCAGTGCGGATCGGATGCGCTCGCGAGCGTCCTTGCTCTTCTCCTTTCCAAGGGAGCGGATCAGCAGCGGGGCGGCGGAGGGGCCCATGGAAATCAAGGCCGCGTGTGCCTCGGCTGCCACTTCCTCCGAGCGATCCTGGCGCAGGCGCGCGATCCGGTCCTTCAGCTCGGCCTGGCTCTTCGGTTTGGGCCAGGCCTTGAGTTTGGGAGGGAGCTTGTCCTCGAGTTCATCCTGCGGCTCCTGTTCGGTGCACGCGGCCCGGAGCTCAGCTGTTGCAAGTCCAGCCGAGGCGTGCACGGAGGCCAGGGCGGCACCCAGGACGAGAGCGATGGAAGGTGTCCTGTGGCCGTGTCTCATTGGTAGTACTGCGGGAGAATCCACTCCCACTCAGGGGTCACAGCCCAGATTCGAATCTGCTCGCGCGCTTGCTCCACAAGCAAGGCTGGCTGGTCCTCCGGACGCAGGTAGGGGATGTGAACGTATTCGATCCGGATGGCTGTGTTCGGTTGCCAGTCTGCCGCATCGGGGGCCTCCAGCACGCGCATGATGAGAAACGTGCCAGCCTCCTCGAGTATCTCGCTCCACTCTCCCAGGGGCAGGCCGCGGGCCATGATCCAGCGCCCCAGCCCAACCTCGTTCACGTCGCCCATGGCGCTCTCGAGGGGTTCCTGGAACTCGTCAGGCAAGGTTCCGGTGGTTCTCAGAGCCTGCAGGGCGTGCTCCGCTCGGCCGAGCGCCAGCTGCCTCTCCGCCGGAACCAGAAGGGCGGCCAGCTTGCTCGGAAGGACCAGGTTCGTAAGGGCCTTGCGTCGCCAGGAAGGCCGAGTTTCCGAAGGCTCCAGCAGGGCCACGGTGTCCACCCAGCGGTCCACCTCCTTATCGAGAATCCAACTGGGCCCCACTCCGATCACGGCCCCTTTCGGAGGCGCTGGGGCCTCGGAGCCTTGCTGGGTGCAGGCGCAAAGTGTGATCAACGCTAAGGCCCTGAGACCTGTGGCGCACACGTTCTCCGCTTGGCATTGGATTTCGACGGGATGCATCGGTCGGTACCTAACCTAGCGCTCCCGACAAGTTTCGAGAAGGCCTCTGGCTCTCTTCAGGAGGGCTGCCGCGCGTCAAAGCACGCGATGAAGGGCAGCACCCGCCCGAGCATGAAATCGTAGGTCTCGTGCACGTTGCTTGTGATGTCATCAAGCCCCGTCGCAACCGCCGTCGGCCCGAACGATCCTTGGATCTCAACGTAAAGTGAGCGTGCATCCGCGTTGTAGGATTCAATGCGCAGGGAGTAGGCATTGCGCTGCTCGCCCTCGGGCGGAAACACCAGGCGCATGCCGAACAGTTGCGGCGAGCGTTCGTAGACGCGCATGGCGTCCCCGAACCGGAACATGCCTTCATGCAGGAACTTGCGAGAATCCTGGAAGGCCTGGGGGTTGATTAGGCTGCGCAGGGTGATCTGCTGTCCGGTGATTATCTCAATGTTGCGCAGGGGTAAGGCGCCCTCGAGAACATTGGTGACCCGTTGCGCGAAAGAGTCCTGGGTGGCGTCCCCCAACTCTTCTCTGAACTGCACTCTGTCTTCAAGGAATGCCACCTGGGAGACGGCGCCCTTGCGAGCAGATGGGTTGGTGAGCAAGGGGCCGGCTGGCGTGACCGCGAAGCTGGAGTAGGGTGGGTGCCCGGACTCGAACATCCGGTTGTGCAGCTTTTGGATGGCGCGTGCATCCGGGGGTTGAGGTGGGTGAATGAACTCGCTCAGGAAAGCGATCGTGCGGGGTTGGTATTCCATGGGGGGGATGCAGTGGGTACATCAATTAGAGCAGGGGGCGCGAGGTTTGGGGCCTCGGTTCTGGGATCTGGTCAACGGGCATCGACCTTCTCTCATCAGCCCTGTCCTCCATGGCTTCCCAATCGGCGGCACCCGAATGCCCTCCAAAATTCTGTGATCAAGGTGCAATCCGACCCTATTTTGGCTGGTATCCGCGTGATTCTTGGCCATGAACAGCCCCACCCCATCCGATTCTGACTTTCTGCTCTCTTCTTTGCCCATTCTGCGTAAGCTCTCGACCCAACCGTCCAATCTCTTCCACTCTCAGCGTTTTCCATGACATTCTCGCTTTCCACCAGCCTGCTCACCGTGCTGCTCTCCACCGCCTCGCAAGCGGCTCCGGCCCCGGTTTCCTCTCCCCAGGGCCCCTCGGACTCCATTCTGGGCAAGCCGCTCATCATCGACGGCCATCGCATCAGCAACATGGAGATCAAGCGGTTCCTCTGCTACGGCAAGGGCTACAACGCCTTGGATTCTCGCAGGCTGGGGGTCCTTATCAAGCAGGAGCGCGAGCTGCGTCAATACGAGAGCCGGAACTCCATCGCGGGGGAGAGCTACAAGGGTGCCTCCTACGAGTCCCTGACGGCCGAGCAGAAGGCAGAGGTCGATGTGGCCGTGGCCAGCGCTCTGGCCTACATGGAATACGACGAGGCCGAGTACGTACGGCGCACCGAGATCCATCGCGCCCAGTTCACAGACCGCTACCCGAGCCTCGATTTGGACACCGAGACCCGCCGGGCCTATGAGAGCGTGGCCTGGTACAACGACCAGGTGCGGCAGACTCTCGAGTTCGAGACCATGTTCTTCCCCGGCCACCCGGACGGCTGGCCGGAAATTACCCTTGAGGCGATCCATCAAGGATCGCCCAACTTCGACCTGGTAGCGGACTACGCGCAACACTATCAGTGGCGTTTGGAGGCAGCGGAAGAGGCAGGTGAGCCCATCAAGCGCGAGGAGGAGATGATGATGAGCCTCCTGCGCGACTACGTCATGATGGCTCTCGCGAGCCTCGTAGAGATCAAGACGCAGACCGAAGGGCTTCCGCCCGAGGCGCTCATGACCATTGAGGGCGGTGGTTTCAGCGAGACGCTCAAGACCGAAGAGGTCTTTCAGGAAATGAAGCACGTGTTCAGTCCTCACGACGTTTACGAAGCCAAGCTGTTCCTGGCCTTGGAATACCTGACCACGAAGAAATTGATCGAGGCAGGCGTTCTGAAGGACCGCGAGGAGTTCCTGGCCGAAGTCCGTCAGATGCAGGCGGACCTTGCGGGATCCATGTTCAACTGGGATTTCCTTGCTCTCGACGGGCATCAGTTTCCCTCCGTGGTGGCCTATAACGAGCACGCTTACCTAGTTGAGTCGTACAAGACCCTGATTGCCTCCCAGATCACGCGTACGGCGAACAACACCCTTCCACCCGAGTTGGAGGCCTACCTGCCCCGCGCCAACGTCATCATGGGGCTCGGAAAGGCCAAGGCGGACGTGTTGCTCGTTTCGGCATTCGACTTTCCGCGCTACAAGTGGAAAGCGGATGGTTGGGCTGGTGCCGAGAAGGCCGGCAATGCCGTTCGGCAGGAGATTGACGACTACATCGACTACATCATCGACCAGGAGGGCGAGAAGCAGAGCGCTCTCGAAGAGGGTCGCAACTACGTCAAGCCCGAGGGTCTGATGGGCTTCAGAGAGTTCTGGTCAAACCTCCTAGACCTCAAGAGCGAGTACTGGGACCCGCCTCTTCCCGTGAGCGGCAAGATGCCACCGGCCATGGGCCTGAAGAACAAGGGGCGCTTCACCGGCGAGTCGACCACCCGCAATGACTTCCGGCGCTTTGTGGGGGAGAGCCCCTACTCAGAGTACCTGCACAACCTCTCGGTTACCGATCAGATTTTCTTTGAGCTGGAGCCGGGGACAGTCGGCGGTCCCTATAAGGGCGCCTATGGCTACTACACCGTGTACCTGAAGGAACGCTTGGCTCCCACCAACCCCATCGACCCCTTTCAGGATCGGCACTTCAACATGCTGACCGACGACTTCGCGCGCACGAGCTTCCAAGCCTTTGCGCACCAGGCTCTCGAAGAGGCTGAGGTGAGCGGGTTGGATTGAGTTTGGGCCGTCCCTCTGTGGCGGAGGTATCCATCCGTTTGGCAACGCCGTGACCGCCGAGGACATCTTGGACTACAACCTGAACAACCTCCCGGAATCGGAGCTCGACTGCTCTCGTTGTGGCACGTGCATGAAGGACGCTGGACCTCTCGCGCTTCGTGCTATGGCTGACACACTTCCGCAGGCCTGGGTCATGG
>DUDB01000005.1:336-7130 GCA_012959525.1 Planctomycetota bacterium | reverse complement strand
GGCCGCGTGCTGATGCAGGACTTCACCGGCGGGCCTGCCGTAGTGGACCTTGCCGCCATGCGCGATGCCATGGTTTCGATGGGCGGCGACCCCTCGGCGATCAACCCTCTGCAGCCTGCCGAGATGGTGATCGATCACTCGTTGCAGGTCGACTCATCTGGTAGTGCGGACGCCCAAAGCGTGAACTCCGCCAAGGAATTCGAGCGCAACGGGGAGCGCTACGGGTTTCTGAAGTGGGGCAAGAACGCCTTCGAGAACTTCAAGGTCGTGCCGCCTGAGATGGGAATCGTGCACCAGGTCAACCTGGAATTCCTCGCGCGCGGTGTGATGGTTGGCCAGGACGGCTACGCCTATCCGGATACGGTCGTGGGCACCGACTCGCACACCACCATGATCAATGGCCTGGGCGTGCTCGGCTGGGGAGTGGGGGGCATCGAGGCCGAGGCCGCCATGCTCGGCCAGCCTGTGTCCATGCTGATTCCTCAGGTTGTGGGGGTGAAGCTCAGCGGTGAACTTGCCGAGGGCACTACCGCCACCGACCTCGTCCTCACTATCGTCGAGCGCCTGCGCGAGCACGGCGTCGTGGGCAAGTTCGTGGAGTTCTGCGGACCTGGTATGGCTTCGCTCCCCCTGGCGGATCGCGCCACCATCGCGAACATGGCCCCCGAGTATGGCGCGACCTGCGGCATCTTCCCCATAGACGATGTGACCGTGAACTACATGCGCCTCACCGGCCGTGACGAGTCGGCTGACCTGATGGAGGCCTACACCAAGGAGCAGGGCCTGTACCACACGGCCGAGACACCGGACTGCCAGTACTCGGCCCTGCTAGAGGTCGACCTGGCCGCCGTGGTACCCAGCCTGGCCGGACCCAAGCGGCCACAGGATCGCGTGGCATTGAGCGACATGGCCCCCGCCTTCGAGCAGGCGCGCAAGGACATCCTGGGTGCCGTGGGCCTTGACGATCACGACAACAAGGTCAGCGTAGAGCACGGGGGAGAGACTTTTGAGCTGGGTCACGGTTCGGTGGTTATCGCGGCCATCACCTCCTGCACGAACACCTCCAACCCCTCGGTGATGGTGGCCGCTGGTCTGTTGGCCAAGAAGGCTGCCGCCCGTGGCCTGAAGGTGAAACCCTGGGTCAAGACCAGCCTGGCTCCCGGCTCCCGAGTGGTCTCCGAATACCTCGACAAGGGCGGGTTGACGCCTGGCCTCGACGCCCTGGGGTTCCAGGTTGTGGGCTACGGCTGCACGACCTGCATCGGTAACTCCGGTCCCCTGGCGAGCGTCATTGACGCGGCCATCGACGATGGGGGCCTTGTGGTCTCCTCGGTCCTCTCAGGTAACCGCAACTTCGAGGGGCGTGTGCATGCCAAGGTGCGCTCCAACTATCTGGCCTCCCCGCCCCTGGTGGTGGCCTACGCCCTGGCGGGCAACGTCCAGGTGGACCTGCTCAAAGAGCCCCTGGGACAGGACGAGTCCGGTGCGGATGTCTTCCTACGCGACGTCTGGCCGAGTGCCGCGGAGGTGGCGGAGGTCATCGCCTCATCCATCGACCGGGACATGTTCCAGTCCAGCTACGACGGCGTGTATGAGGGACCGGCCGCCTGGCAGGCCATCGATGCCCCGACCGGCGCGACCTTCGATTGGAACGACGAGTCCACCTACATCAAGAGTCCGCCCTTCTTTGCGGGCATGGGTGAGGGCCCCAGCGCGGTGAGTGACATCGAGGGTGCGCGCGTCTTGTGCCTCTTCGGCGACTCCATCACCACCGATCACATTTCTCCGGCAGGGAGTATCCCCGCCGAGGGCCCCGCCGGTCGCTACCTGCAAGAGCAGGGTGTGGCACCGGTCGACTTCAACTCCTTTGGTTCACGGCGCGGCAACCACGAGGTCATGATGCGTGGCACCTTCGCCAACGTGCGCATCAAGAACCGCCTGCGTCCCGGCACCGAGGGGGGAGTCACCGCCCATCAGCCCTCCGGCGACGAGCTGTCCATTTTTGATGCGGCCGAGCGCTACCGTGGCGAGGACTGCCCGACCATCATCCTGGCGGGCAAGGAATACGGCACGGGCTCCTCACGGGACTGGGCTGCCAAGGGTCCATCCCTGTTGGGTGTGCGCGCGGTGATTGTGGAGAGCTTCGAGCGCATCCACCGCTCAAACCTCGTGGGAATGGGAGTCCTGCCCCTGCAGTTCTGCGCAGGTGACAGCGCCGAGTCTCTCGGCCTGACGGGGTCGGAGACCTATGACGTGGTCGGGCTCGCCGAGCGCTACGCCGCCGGAGAAGCCACCGGCGGCCAGGTCACCGTGCGAGCCACCGGGGCCGATGGCGAGACCACTGAGTTCCCGGTCGACCTGCGCATCGACACCCCCGAAGAGGCGCACTACTACCACCACGGCGGGATCCTGCGGTACGTCCTGAGGCGTCTGGCTGGGCAGTAGGCCCCCAGGGGACCCCCAGAGGCTCCTGCGGGCACCTGGACCTCCCGTTTCAGGTCAAGTCCGGGGCCATTTCCGGCCGATTATTGAGGGTTGGCCGTCCCCCCCCGGTCATCCCGCCCCATGACGTCCCTCGACCCCGTTAGCACCCCTCTGCGCATCCTGATCTGTCAGGGGGAGTCCGATCGCCGGCAAGACCTGGTGGAGCACCTCGAGCGAGAGAGCTTCGAGGTGGAGTGCGTCCAGGGTGGCAATGGCACCTGCGTGGAGACGGCCCTGCGTTTTGGGCCCCACGTGTTGCTGGTGGACGAGGATTCGACCCACACCTCCATCGTCAAGCTCTGCCGAACCCTCCAGCACTCGGAGTTGATCGAAAGCCTGCCCGTTGTGGCCTGCGTGAGCGACGTCAGCACAGGTCGCGTAGAGCGACTGGAGCAGGCCGGAGTCGTGGAAGTCCTTGCGGCGCCCACTCACCCGGCCCTCATCGTGCATTGCCTGAAGCGTCTCGAACGGATCGGAGCCTTGCAGGAGTCCGGATCCCAGCCGGGTTCCATGAGCCGTTGGGCCTCCGAGCGGGCAGCTTTCGAAGCCTCCTTGCGTGAAGCCGAGCAACGCGGCGAGCTTGCGGTCTGCTACCAGCCCCGCGTGGATGCGGCCGATGGCGCACTCCTGGGAATGGAGTGCCTGGTGCGCTGGAACCACCCCCAGTTCGGATGCGTGCCGCCCGACCAGTTCATCCCCCTTGCAGAGGAGACGGGTCTGATCGTCTCCATTGGCGAGTGGGTTCTGCGCGAGGCTTGTAATCAAACCCAGTACTGGCGCGACAAGGGCTTCCCCGACGTGCGCGTTTCCGTGAACCTGTCCGCGGTCCAGTTCCAGGATGCGGATCTTTTCGGCACCGTTCAACGAGCTCTCAAGGACTCCGGCCTGCCCGCCGAGTGGCTTGAGTTGGAAGTCACCGAGAGCACTCTGATGGGGGACCCGAGCGCAACCGCTCTGACTCTGGAGAACCTGAAGTCCCTGGGCGTGCACCTATCCATCGATGACTTTGGCACGGGCTACTCCTCACTCAGTTACCTCAAGCGCTTCCCCATCGACGCGCTCAAGATCGACCGTTCCTTCGTGGACGAGGTCACAACCAACCCTGACGATGCGGCCATCGCCACGGCCATCGTCCTGATGGGCCACAGTCTGCGCCTGAGGGTTGTGGGTGAGGGTGTGGAGACCACCGACCAGCAGACCCTCCTGCGGCTCCTGGGCTGTGACGAGATCCAGGGCTACCTGATCAGCCCTCCAATCCCCGCAGAGCGATTCGAGGAGCGGTTCCTGGGCCGTGGCCGGGAGGTGGCCTGAACGGCGGTAGGCTCCCCCAGAGCCCCATATTCTCCATTTGAACCACATCTTTCTGAGTATCACTCCTACAGCTTCCCCTCGATAACGCCGAAAGCTTGCATTCGGGATCACCACCCCAAAGCTCCCGTTTGCGGTAGAGTTACCCTAGGGACTCCTAGGTAGCCGAGGGACCCATTCATCCCCCATGCCAGCGCACCTCCATTCCCGCCCCCAACCCGCACCAGCACGATGACAAGCAAAGGCCGAATCGTCCTCTATCACCCTCAGGTCTGCGACTCACGTCGATCGACCCAGGCGGGAAACCACGTCCTGCCGCTGTCGCTCCTGACCATCGCCGCTTGGCCGCATCACGACGGCTATGAGGTGGTCATCATCGACGGTGCACTCTACGAGGATGCATCGGAAGCCCACGACAAGGTCGTGTCGGCCTGCGATGGTGCATTGGTCTACGGCACGACGGCCATGGTCGGCTATCAGGTCACGGACAGCTATAACTGCACCAAGAGGGTCAAGGATCGCTTCCCCAATCTAGTGACGATGATCGGCGGCTGGTGGGCCTCGGTCATGCCGAAGATGGAGCTGGAGTCGGGCGTGTTCGACGCCGTCTGCATGGGACAGGGGGAGATCACCTTCCGCGAGTTTATTCAAGCCGTCGATGCCGGCTCGGACCTGGAAGAGGTAGCAGGCCTTGCCCTTCTGCGTGATGGCGAGCTGATCAAAACCGAGCGCCGTCCCATCGCCCGCTGGGAGGAGCTTCTCAACTGCTGTTGGGACCTCTTGGATTTCGAGCCGTACCGGCAAGCTCAACTTGGATCTGCAGGAAAGCGCATTACCGAGCGCAACCCGCGTCCGCGATCGTTCAAGGAAAACCGCCCCGTGGTGACCATGGTCTACCACGCGAGCTTCGGCTGCCCGGAGCCCTGCGCCTTCTGCTGCTCACCCGCCGTCACGAACCGCGGTTGGCGGGCCATGCCTGCGGACCGCATGCTCGATGACATCGAGGAGATTCAGGACCGCTTCGACTTCGACGTCCTGCGTTTCTACGACGCCAACTGGGGCGTGCGCGAGAAGCGCACCAAGGAGTACTGCGAGGGCGCCATCAAGCGCGAGCTCAACCTGCCCTTCCTGACCCTGATGGAGCCCTTCTCCGTCCTGCACTACGATCCGTCCACGCTGGATCTGATGGCCGAGGCCGGCTGCTACATCGTGAACATCGGTGCCGAGGCCGGCTCCGACCCCATGATGGAGCGCATCGGCAAGCACACCGCCGGTGACGACAACCTCCAGGCCGCCGTCGAGCTCGCCAAGCGCGACATCGACAGCTACCTGACCTACATCATCGGCTTCCCCGGAGAGAACAAGGAGTCCATGTACGCCACGGTGGACCAGGCCCGGGACATCCGTGCCGCGACTCCCTTGGCTCACCCGTGGATCTGGATCTACCAGCCCATCCCCGGCACGCCCTTCTACGAGCAGTCCCTCGAGGAAGGCTTCCAAGCTCCCCAGACCATCCAGGAGTGGGGCGAGTTCGGCGAGTACCACATCAGCGAGACGTGGGAAGGCCGCATTCCCAACGACGTGTTGAAGCGCCGTCAGTTGTTCCAGCACTTCTCCAGCCTCTCCCAGGGTCTGACCCGCGGAAAGGTCGGTTGGTGGGAACGGCGTGCGACCAACCGTTTGCGTTCGGGCCACTGGAAGATGGCGCGTGCGGAAGCCAAGGCCTTTGACGTCTACCTGCGCGGCCTGCGTTCGGTGGGTCTGTACAAGGGTGGCATGACCGTCACCCCGAGCGCCCAGTACTAGGTTCGCTGTGGGGGCTTGGCTCCCACAGGCCGATGGACTTGCGGTCAGCTAGGGCGGTGGAATTCCTGGCATAGGGAGCATGGCTGTATCCCGCGTGGAAGAGTCCCTCCCCCCTTTGGGGCGCCCATGTGCCCTCAGGACCTCGTGAGGGCCTGATTTTCATGGGGTGGTGAATTCTTGCCGATCGGCTGTCCCGATCGGAGGGCGGCCTCTTATGGGCCCTGTGACGGCATGGCCACTCCGGCCGGCCCCACACAAGGAACCCCGACATGACCCAGCTCAACTCGACCTCAACCGTCCGCGCTCTCCTCCTTCCCCTGCTCCTCGGCACCCTCACCGCCCACGCGGCGGCGAGCGATCTCCACGTGGATGACGACGGGATGGATTACCCGAACGCCGGTTATACCTCGATCCAGGCTGCGGTTGATGCGGCCAAGCATTGGGACACGATTCACGTGCACGCGGGCACGTATACCGGCACGGGGAGTGAAGTGGTCTACATCTACGAAAAGCCTCTCGACCTGATCGCAGACAGCACCAATGGCGACGTGGTCATCGACGGTCAGAATGCCCGCAGGTGCATGACCGTGATAAACAAGGACGCGGAACACCAATTTGTCTATGGCGATGAAAACTGCATCCATATCGACGGTTTCAAGATCATCAACGGACTTGCCCGATCGGGCCTGGGGATCAACTCCCAGCATGGGGGAGGAATCTATGCAGAGGGGCGTGTCCAGCTTTTGTACTGCGAAGTCTCGAACTGCCGCTCCGATGGCAACGGCGGCGGCATCGCTGCGTTCAACCCAGAGTTGACGTCCGATTCAACCGACGCTGACGGCCACGATTATCATCCCTACACTTATCTAAATGTGATTTCCTTGACTGTCGAAAGTTGCGTCGCCAATGGGGATGGCGGGGGCATCTGGAACTGGGAGTCCGAAATCTACTTAGGTGGGACAACAAGCATCAAGATGAATGGAGCCTTTGGACGCGGAGGTGGCGTTGCAACGCACCACTGGTATGCTGCAGATGCTTACACAAACTTGAACTGGGGAATTGAAGTCTGGGGCAACACCTCCGAGGGGGATGGCGGCGGTGTCTTCGCAGAGGGCAGCCAGGGGAGGATAGTCTGGATGCGCCGCATTAGTCTCCGCAGTCCAAAGTTGATGGGTTACGGACATTTCGCGGACATA
>DUDB01000005.1:0-326 GCA_012959525.1 Planctomycetota bacterium | reverse complement strand
GAGCAACCGTGCCCTGGCCGGAGATGGCGGCGGCGTCTGCCTCTTCAATGCTCGGGCATTTTACGGGGAACTCTCCCTGGTGGGAAATGATACGGATCAGACGGTTGCTGGAGGCTCGGGCGGAAATGGCGGCGGACTCGCTGCCCGAAGTTCGTCCTTCGTGTGGAGTAGTTATCCGGGCAAGGCGAGCCTCGTGGTTTTGGGAAATACCGCAGACTCAAGCGGAGGGGGGATTTTTTCCAAGGACTCCGATATAGACCTTGCAGGAGCGCAATTCGAGGAGAACCTGGCCGGGGGCAAAGGTGGTGGCATGGCGGCCATCTCCT
>DUDB01000004.1:3463-7320 GCA_012959525.1 Planctomycetota bacterium | reverse complement strand
GGCGAGGTACTTTCCTGGCCCAAGTGGGCGAGGATCCTCGCGATCACGCTGGCTTCGGTGATGGCGGCAATCCACCTGAGGCGCGATCGACACTTGCCACAACGCAGGACGTCGACAGCGAAGACCCTGGCCATCAACTCAGGCCAGGAGTAGCGGTTGCAGGGACGGGGTGGGCGTGGGGGGGATGAACTCGGTCCGGCTGACTCGGGTGCGGTAGGCGGTTGGCTGCCAGGCACGATTTCGCTGCGACGGGAAGCGGCGGAAGAAAGCACGCCGTGGTAGGTGAGCTGGTGCATGCGCGGGGGCGGGAGGTAAGCCTCGGTCCCGCGTAGCGGGATCGAAACGACCCGGTGGGTCGTTTCGAAGAGGATCCCGCGGCCAGACGCTCGATGAAGACCAGGGGATCGAAGACGAAATGGGTTGTGCCGTCTTTGAAGGGAGCGCGCAGCTCATGCACGACCTTGCCTTGCTCGGTGAGCGAAAGCCGCAGGGAGGAGAGGGGCGGGCGCGTGATGTAGCGACAGAGATGCTCCAGACGCGAACTGTCCCCAGCCTCGATCTGGACGGCGGCGTGCAGACTGAAGCCGTCGAGCTGGGAGCCTCCCATGGGAAAGGTACAGCCATTGACCCTCTCCTTTTCATCACGCTCGATGACTCGGCGCATGAGATCTAAGTCTGCTTGATGCACGGACATGGCGTCACCCCAGCATGTACGCCACCGCATACGGGTATGGGGTCAGTCGATGCTAATTGCCGTACATGCGGATGCCGGAGTCGTTGTGATCGGAGACGAATAGGCGCATGACCTCTTGTGGGCCAGGAGCTACATCCCGAATGGTGACCTTGGCGGCCTGACCTGGAGTGTTGAAGGATGTGGGTGGGGCGAAGGAGATGTCTCCTGAGCCAGGGGCCACTTGGATGTCAAAGCGATACAGGCCGGCGCGCTCGGCCGCCACGTAGGCACAGGGGGTGGCCTTGCCGCCACCAGTGGGAACCTCCCAGCGTAGGACCACATCCGTCAGGATGTCGAACTGGCGGTCCAACACGGAACGGTTGATGCGCCAGGTGTCGACGATGGTAGGGTCGCCGGCAGTTGAAAAGAGCCCCCTGAGCTCGATGGCCGTCAGGCGTCCGGATGTGTCGGCCACGAAGGCGTATTGGCGCCCAGCGATCACGGCTACATCGAGGGCGAAGGCCATGGCGTGGTAGGGCCCCACGGAGAACACTTCCACCTTGCTCTTGTCCTTGGGCTTGCCCGTCGCGGGGTCTATGAAGGCACCACATGCGCCGCTGGGGTCAGGACAATCGCCGAGATCGGTAAAGACCAGACGCGGGCTATCGTCGACCACGTTCTTGCCTGCACAAACCACGGCCACCTTGCGCGCGGGCACACCTGTGGTCCATTGAAAGACCTTGAGACCCGTGGACTGCATGTCGCGGATGGGACTGCTCAGGGAGTAATCACAGCCCGACCACTCGTCGTGCAGATTGACAACACCCACAGCTGGGGTCAGCAATTCCGTGACATCATCAAAACGCAGCAACCGGTGCGAGTCCGCCTCCGCGTGCAAGTCGGCGCGCCAGTAGAAGGCCAGACCGCAGTACACGTGGGAACGGGAGAGTAACAGCCAACCGGACGGATCGTCCTCGTCCACGGCCATGGTCGTATAGTTGCGACCGGAGAGGAGAGGGCATAGAGGGTCGGCGGGGAACTCTAGATGGAAGGGCACACAACTGCGCAGGAATGGATTGGGATAGAAGGGCATAGCACGGAATCGGCTGAGCTTCCAACCCGCGGAGACGACCCATTCAAAGGGCGAGTTGGGTTGCGCCCATTGGGCGTCCAAGGAGAGGCCCAGGGCAAAGCGACTGAATTCACCGGCGTTGCCCGTCTGAGTCGTGCCGGGGATCACATCGATGGAATCAAAGGCGCCGCTGATGCGGTGCTGGCTGCCCTCGTTGGGGCCGTCTGCTGCACAAAGTAATAGCTGTGGGTCCTTCAGGCTGACGGTCACATCGGCGTAGGTCAATACGGGGGAGGCGAACTGGCCCGGGGCGGAGGATGTCAAGCCGCTCAGAGCACCACTCGTGTCGCGTCCAAAACTCCACGCAATGAACTCGTTGTTGAACAGCCAATAGGTTCCCCCTACGACCTGCAGGGCGAGGCTTTTCATGCCCTGAGGAGTCGAGTGATTAGGTGCTACGCCTTGCAGGACTTGGTTCAACTGAATGGCCGAGCTGGGGCCACCCGTCTCGAATACCTGTAGGTCCAAGAGGGAACTGCGGCCCCCTGGCACCGAAAAACCACCGGAGGGGAATTGTTGGCTGAGATCGGGGGCGAAGGTTGCATAGCGATAGTAAGGGCCCCACTCGCGCGCCACGCTGGGCTCAGTCGCCACGCCCATCGCGACGACAATGCGGTCCTGCCCCATGACCGCTCCAGGGTGCAAAACTGCGCTCACGCGCACCGGATAGCCCTGGATACTCGTCCCATCGGGGTAGGTCACGGTCGGCGCATGCAACACACTGCCCCCCAGGGGCGCAGAGGCCAGATCTACCTCGATCAAACCCGCTCCATCGGCGGCTGCGTACAGTTTGTCGCCCGCAATGGACACGTCGCGCACCCGATGGGTGTCGATGCAATAGGCCAATGTTTGGGCGCCTAAACAGCCCGACGCTCCAACCACACAGCACGCCGCCGGATCGTAGCATTGCTCGACCTGGGGTGCGGCATTGCGCCAGTTCACGCGTGCAATACCGCTGCGGCCCATGGCTAAGTACGCGAATTCAGTTCGCTGGGCGTCCGTGTGCAGCTCAAGGGCGTAGCCAATGCCCCCGCGCACGAGGTGCGAATTGTCGAATGCAACGGTGCGTACCAGGACACCGGTGGCAGCGGAGTAGACGCGCAACTCCGTCGCATCGAAACCTCCCCAGACAGCGAGCAAGAAAGCCTTGTCGTTGCTCAACTCTATATCGAAACACCAGCGGCCTAAGCCATCGTCCAACTTCACGGTCACCGGCGGGCTGATGGAGCGGTCGATCGAGAACAGCCCCATGTCACCGCCAGCTACGAAGAGGGTGCTGCCCAGGTCGCGCACGGCGAAGGGGGAAGCGTCGAGCTCATGGAGGTCCGTCGTCACCATCTCCCACGCATCGGCCGGCGCACTGCCTGGGTTCGACATGACGGCGCGCACCTGAGCGAGATCGATTTCGGCGAGGTGAGAGCCAGCGACATGGAATAGGGTTGAACCGTCATCGGATAGGCTGGAGTAGACGCCGGCGCCCGGGCCCGTGGTGGAGAGGAGCTTCGTGAGGGCACCACCCTGTAGGGCGAGCACCGGAGAGGCGCAAAGATGAAGGGCGATCAGGGCTGGCAGGAACGACCCACGGGTAAGCGGGCAAGTCATCCTGGAGGCAATAGTGGAATGAAACGCGGGGCCGAGGTTGAAGGAAGTCATGGATGGGTGATGGGTTGTCCGGGAGGGTAGAAGGGGCGAGGAGACCCTCTATGGGCGTGGGCCAGGCGAGATTGGACCGGCCCTTGATTCTATTGCTTGCGAGGCCATTCGCGCGAGAACCACCTTGGAGGCCGGTACGGAGTCGCACACCACGTCCCTTTTGGCCGTCACTTCGGTGCCAGGTAAGAACCCCCTCACAGGGAACTTCGAACCCCACTAGATCCTGAGCGGCTCGCCGGAGGGATCCCACCCTGGGGGATAAGGGGTTCAAAGGGTCTCCGCACGGCGGGGTAGGCCTAGGCCGAGACAGATCCTAACTGCTCTCCCCCTTAGGGATGTGGTTTGGGCCTTGGCAGGCCCGCCTTGGGGCTGCTTGGGCGATTCAGGTGCGGTGATTCG
>DUDB01000004.1:0-3386 GCA_012959525.1 Planctomycetota bacterium | reverse complement strand
CACCTCTTCTCTTTCAGTACGGGAGTTGGGGCTGGGGCGGTGGTCGCGCTGGCATGGGAACCGGCGAGTCGGTTCATCCACCGCGCTCGCGAGTGGGGTGAGGATCAGGCTCGCGGTTAGAGAGAGCAGAAGGGTCAGTTTGGACATAGGACGTCAGGAAAAGTCTGAAGGGGGGGCGTGCGCCGCGGGGTGGATCTTGCAGGCTGCGCGTCGTCCGCAGGTTGCCCTATTCCGCGGAACCTCGGCCCTTTCGAAGGCAAAGGGGATAAAATGGCCTGATAGCAGCACCAGAGCCCAAATCTAGGGATATCCCGATCATGAAATTCGACTTACTGATCCGATCAACGACATACGCCGCTCTCGCCACCCTTGCTACTGTACTCGTGGTTCTTGTAGGCGCGACGAGTATTAACGCACAGCAACCGGGTTCACCGGTGAGCCGTGGAGCCGTAGCGCCTTTGGCCGCGTCTTTGGCCGGTAACCACCGCTACCTCAGCAAATTTAAAGACGCGGGGAACGGCCGGCTTGATCGTGCGATTCAAGTACTTGGCAGCCACCCCGCCGTACTGCTCGTCGACATCGCTGATGGCCTGGGCAGGGACATCACCGTTCCGTCCAACGTTGAGCTTGTCCATTTCGGAAGCTCACAGCTCGACCTCAACGGTCATCTTCTAAATGTGCAGGGTTCATTCCTGGGTGGACAGTCCTGGCTCTTCACGGGTGGAGGCACCGTCACCTTTTCACCCGGATCGGTCGGCCGAGTTGTTCCGCAGTGGTGGGGAGCAAACACCTCGGCCAGCGTGCAAAAGGCGCTCGACGCGGCGGCCGAGTGTGGCGCCGAGCTCTTCTTGCCGGCGGGCACGTACGTCTTCGACACGAAGGTGGAGTTTCTGTTCAGCGAACTCGGCTTCGATTCCCGCGCCCTGACCATTCGCGGCGCCGGGCCGGGGCGCACGGTGATCGACAACCAATCAGCCGGTGAGCCGTCCTTCTCTTTCCGCACCGCAGACCCAGCGTCTCAGTGGGGTTGGTTCCTGACCGTGGAGGGGCTGGATTTGACCAGCTCGACGGGAACCGGGTCGGCCGGTATCGAGGCCCGGGACATTTGGATCGGGCGGATCGCCGACTGCCGCGTGGCCGATCATGCGGGTGACGGGATCCTGCTGCTAGCCGAGCTGAATGACTACGCCACGCCCAAGACCTGGACCATCGAGCGGTCGCTCATCGTCCAAAACGGCGGCTACGGGATCCGCCTGGACTCGGTCACCAACGAACTGCCCTACATGGTGCTCCTGGATCAACTCGACGTCGAACTCAACGCCGAGGGCGGCATCTACGCCGCATCCGAGCAGCTGAAGGTGACCAACTCGATCTTCGCGTACAACGGGAGCGGTCCGACCTCGAAGGGTGGCGTCTACGTAACGGGCATCACCGGCTTCACCCCCTACGGGAACCGGATCGAGGGCTGTGCCTTCGAAGGCAACCGTCCGTATTCCGTCTACGCGGATCGTGCCGCCAACCTGACCATCGCAAGGAACGAGTTCAGCCGTGTGCTGCAGTTCGGCGTCCCTCAACCCGACGATTATTTCATTCGGCTCGACGGCCCGCAGGGCGTCGACAACGCGATCATCGAGCACAACCAGTTCGGCTCGGGTGTTCAGGGACCCTTCACGGCCATTGTCGGTGGGCCTGGACTGCGCAACGCCGACCTCGACAACAACGTCTTCAATCTCAACTTCGCCGCGGGAGACACCCGGTTCGTCTTCGCGCAAGGGACCCCGTCGACTTACCGCGCGTTTGGAGACACGGTGCTGACGAACCAGAGCATCTCGTTCGCCGACCCCGGCACGGGAAACGCAGATGTGGTCCTCGACCGGGGCGGCCCGGGCATGCTCCTCGTTACCGGAGGAGTCGTCGATGGCTTTCAGGTGGTCCAGGCATTCCGCGATTCGCTGTCGGTCGACTGCAGCCTGGGGCTGACCGCCCTCCACACCCTGTCGGACAACACCGTGGTTCTGCCTCCCGTCAACGCGACTACCGGGGCCGTGCTCAACCTCCTCATGTACCAGGGCTCGAACAACTACGCCGTCTCCTTCGACCCCATCTTCAAGTCCACCGGCCTCTTCAGCGTTAACCCGTTAACTTTCTCGACGATCCAGTTCGTCTACACAGGCCTGTACTGGGTCCAACTCGGCGAGGCTGCCCTCAGCGCACCACTCTGACAACGGGACCAAGGTGCCTACCTTCGCCCAAGCGCCGCCAGGCAAGGAGTCCGCGGATTAGGGCTTCAAGGGGTCTCCGAGCGCCGGGATAGACCTGGGCCGAGCCAAGTCCTACCTCCTTCTCCCCCGAGGTGACCTGCTCGCGCGTGGGGTCCATAAACCCAGCCGCGTCAGTACGTCCGTGATCACGGCGGAATCAGGGCACCTATCCTGGAGGGATGCAGACCGATTTCTACCCTCTCCAGACCCTCCTGCTGACTCTCTCCGGCTTCCTGCACCGACATCAAACCGATGTCATCGCCTACCTCGTCGAGGAGAACCGTGTCCTGAAGGAGCAAATGAAAGGCCGGCGCCTGCGGCTCACGGACGACCAGCGCAGGCGGCTTGCAGCGAAGGGGAAGCGTATCGGGCGCTTGGCCCTCAACCGCGTCGCGACAATCGTCACGCCAGACACAATCATGCGCTGGCACCGGCGCCTGATCGCTGCCAAGTGGACCTACAAGACCGAGCGCGTGGGACGGCCGGGGCTGATGATGAAGATCAAGTCCCTGATAGTCAGAATGGCCACCGACAACCCATCCTGGGGCTACTGCCGGATTCAGGGCGAGCTCAAGTCCGTCGGGCATAGGGTCGCGAGTACGACCGTCGCCAAGGTGCTGAAGGACAACGGGATCAAGCCTGCACCTGATAGGCCATCCTCTTGGCGGTCCTTCCTCAAGGCCCACTGGGGGCAGATTGCTGCCACTGACTTCTTCTCCGTCGAGGTTTGGAGGCCGAGGGGGCTGCAGACCTACTACGCGCTGTTCGTGATCGACCTCAAGAGTCGGCGAGTCCAGGTGGCCGGGATGACGACCACGCCCAACGAGTCCTTCATGGCACAGGTTGCACGCAATTGGACAGACTGCGTGGATGGTTTTCTGCGGGATCACCGCATCCTGATCTGCGACCGGGACACGAAGTTCACGGCGCAGTTTCAGGCGGCGCTGAAGGCTGCTGGTGTCGATGTGGTGTTCACACCGATCATGGCACCCAACTGCAACGCGTTTGCTGAACGCTGGGTGCTCTCGATCAAGTCGGAGTGTCTCAACCGGATGATCTTCTTCGGGGAGCGCTCACTCCGTCGCGCAATCGACGAGTACGTCGCGCACTACAACGCCGAGCGGC
>DUDB01000003.1 GCA_012959525.1 Planctomycetota bacterium | reverse complement strand
GCCAGCGCCACCACCACCGCCTGCGAGCAGCCCAGCGGTCATGTAGACAATACAGGTGACTGCGATGACGCCGAGCCCCTGGCCGCGCCGCCTCGGTACCAGGCTCTATTCGTCAGAGGATCGTGAAGATGTGATCGTTCTGAGCGCTCAGGTCGATGCACGCGTTTCCACGGGGTTCCCAGAATCGGCCACGCTTTTCCCAGAATCGGAGAGGAGGGCCGGAGAGGGTGGTGGCCGACATCTCCAGCTTGGGCCAGTAGGCCAGGAGCCCCTTGCCGCGATTTTCCACATCACCTCCCGTCAGGCTCGAGCTTCCGTCCTGGTCGCTGAAGTGGGTGAATCGGAAGATGGCCGTCGTCAGGTCCGAGCCGAGGTTCTCGGTCACAGGATTGCCGCTCCCCGACGTGAAGGTCGTCGTCTCATTGGCGAAGTGATTGAGCCATAGACGCGTCAGGTTCTGGCCGTCTACAACGTCCTCGACGACGCCGAAGTCCACGTTCCAGGAGTTGCCCTCCAGGTTGGCGGTGTTCCAAAGACCCCAGTACCCGGTGGGGGTACTCACGGGCGTTCCCCAGGCGGTGCTGCCCGTCCAATCGGCGCTCACCTCGGCGGCCGTATCGCCGCGGCGAAACACGACCTTGTTGTCGATGTCTTGCATGCGGTTGCGGATGATCATGTTGACGAAATTTGAATTGCGCCAGTCGTCCGGAGGCAGGAAGGTCTCCACGTAGACGGACACCCGCGTGTAGGCGGGCAACGGGTGCAGCGTCACGGGGCCTGCACAAAAGTACTGGTTCTCGAACGAGGGCCGCAGGTAAAAGCAGTCCTGCTCCATGTACTGGCTCTGAACGGCCCCTTCAAGCACATGGCCGTCCGGGGCGGTCTTCGGCACGCTGGCCGCCTGGGAGATGACGTCCAGGCCCAAGGTGCCGCTCGGTGCGAGAGAACTCAACACGCCACCGCCGGTGGAATGGGCGCTCGGATCTCCGGCGTAGTTGAGGTCGGACTCATCCAGGCTCCAGGCATGTGTGTTGACCCACATGTTCTCATCCGAGCGGTCGCTCGCCTCGTGGTCGAGGGCAAGCGTGACCTGTTTTCCCGATCCATCTGCGGACGGGAGGACGTTCAGGGACAAGACGGTGCTCGTCTGGCCTGCGGGGATGCTAAGTGTTCCGCTCTCGCACCCAGGTGCGATCGTGTAGTCCACTCCCTCAACAGCCGTGCCGCCCAGCATGTAGAAGATCCGCGTCTCTTCACCGGAAACGGCGGATTGGCTGATGATGATGTCGTTGGCGTTGGTGTTCGAGTTTCCGGTTGCCGTCGCGACCTGGAACGCGATTTGGGGCACAGGAGCGGTGGATCGAATCCACAGCCGGAACTCAGCAGGCGAACGCACATCCACACTCGTGCCGCCTGTCACGGTCAGACGGAGAAGCTTCTCCTTGAACCAGCGTGTGCCCTTCTGGCCAAGAGGATCCAGATCCACGGGGATGGAGATCGCGGTGGCGCCGGTCGGAACTTCGAGGGGCGAGTCAAACCCCGAGCTGACCTCGTAGTGGACACCCTCCACCGCATCCCCCCCGAGTGCATAGGAGAGCTGACCCGGCGAAGTCGTTGGTGATTCAAATTCCACCGTAAGAACGACCGCTGAGACAGGGATTGGATCGAGCAGGGTGGTTCCATCGTCCTTGTAGTGGGCCGTGCAGTAGGTCTTGTCGAACGGGGCCATACTCGCCGAAGGGTTGGACCCTGGACCAGAGTTTGAACCACCACACGCCCCGAGGAGGGCGAGAGAGGCGCAGGCGAGTACTCGGTAATGCGGACAGCGGGAGGGGAAGCGCATGGCGGGCTTTGGAGCTTGGAGGTCAGAGAACAGGGCGATGGATCGCTAACCAGCAAGAAGCTCTGCAGTTCCGAACAAGATACTGAATGCTGGTTTTTTTATGGTGGCAAGGAAGCGGCTTCCGAGAATCCCCAACGCTGGGCTGGAGAGGGCTCTTCCTGGCCTCGCTACTGGATATTGATCCCGATCTCTGTCCCCTCATTGCGAAGCGGTCCGATTATCGAGGGTCTCTTCCCCCCAGCGTGCCAGACAAGGTCCTCTGAGGAAGCCCATCCACCCCCATTGAAGTACTGCCTCCAGAACCAATAGACGTCCAGGCCATCTTCGCCCTCGGAAACATAGTAGCTGTCCTTTCGAACGGCGCAGACCACTGTTGGATCCCAAAACTCGTACATCCAGTCGTTGTCCCTCAGATCGTCAAGGTCTTGGGGTGGCTGACAGATGAGTTTCCATTTCTCAGGTACCTGGCCGGGCTCCCATCCGAACAAGGAGGAGTCGAGCGGGTTCTCGACACTCATCCCGGGCAGCAGTGGGGAGCCAAGAAGCGTCCACTGGAACCCGGCTTGAGAGCTGCGATACCCGGCAACAAGACTGATGACCAGCCACCCCTCCGTCAGGGCCCGACGATTCCCGCTTACCCCTTTGTGCAGCAACCAGGGCGCCCACAGGAGTCCGGCTGGCGCGACATACCCCACGAGAAACGTGCCAATGAAATGACAGATCAGGCATGCAGAGCCAACGAAGGCAACCGTGCTGTACCACAGCAACCCGCCCAAATTCCCTGCCCTATACCAATAACCGAATTCAAGAAGATACGAGCCAATCATGAAGGCTGGAGGCAGCATGCAAACAAGAACCCCCACGCGGAGGCAGGAGCGCGGATTGTCCAGCCGAAGCGCGCGCCGGTACCAAGGTCTCGGAGCGCCCGCGTTTTGGTTTCCATGGCTTTCAGTTACACCCAGTACCCGCAGGAGAGGTCCGTATAACAGCGCCAGGACCAACCAGAAGGGACCTCCGCGACCTGGGACTGCCAAGAACGGTAGGGACCACATGACCAGAACGTACGCCAAGCGCCGGCGCCGTTTGGCGGAGTCGTTCATGGCCCACATTACGGGCAGGCCCACCCAGGCGGTTGACAGAACCGTCAAGAGCAGCCAGTCGAGGAGCGTTGTGGAAGGCATGGCCAGAGTCGCGCGCGCTGTCTACCTAAACATCACCTCGATCCCGTCGGTGAAGTTGGGGGTGCTGGTAAGTGCATGGGTGTGTGGATCATTATTCGGTGGGACCTAGGGGAGGGAAATCAGCGACGTTCTGGGCCGCCTATCCTTCAAAGTGCAGCGGTCGCCTGGCGGGACCGGGGAATTCCAAGAAACCCTACTCTTGGCCCTTCAAGCGCCTTCTGCCCGATCAAGGGCACTCGGCGGTATCTCATCGAGGCCTTCTCAATGGGCTAACTGATGCCTGATTGAGTCACATCCCCCCCATGCCGCAACGCTGGGCTGGGGGAGGGGGTCTCTAGGACACCTACGGGCAGAACGTGACCCTCAGCCCCTCGGTCGTGTTCAACCCTGGGAGGACTGGGATTTGAAAGGCTGCCTCACGCCGGGCGCCATTCTTGAGCTTGATCTTCCGCAGCGGACCGCATTCTCCGAACCACGAGGATCAGGGCTCCCACGAGGAGGAAGAACGCCCCCAGTCCAGGTATGAAGAACACCTGCCCCTGGATGCCTACCTCCAGGGTTGCCGATTCTGCATCGTCGGGGTCGTAGTACACCTTCACTTGGCTGCCCACCGGATAACGCTCACAGATCGCCTCGGCACGCCCCCGACCACCTTTTGTGATAGCTCCGAAGGCTAAACGCTTCCCCACATAGTCGTCACCAGCTACTGAGTAGCTGTAACTCACAAGGGCCTCATACGAATAGCTCTCCGTAGGTTTGCTTGTCGAGATCTTTATAGGGCTCGGTATCCGTATCGCTTTGTTTTTCTTGCGATTGGATTTGGACCGTTTCTTCTCAACCACAGAGGTGAGCACTTCTCCCTCAGTGGTGGGCCAGGATGAGCTCGCCTGGGCTCCGAGGATATTGAAGCCTCCCACTACGAGCATCACGATGCCGAAGAGGAGGAACATGTATCCCATGAGAGGGACCATGCAACTAGTCTTATGGTTCAGGTATTGAGCGAGCATGGTGCAAGGAGACTACCTGAACCAGGAAGGCGAGGCACTTGGAAACTGAGCTGCCGCGGCAGGCCTAGGGGTGACGGCCCCCGAGAGGGCCCTGCGTAGCTCTCCCACGCTGTGGAAGTGCGGGTCCAGCAGTCCGTCCGTTGAGGTTCCCAGGGCTCCAACTCTATCCGTCCCAATTTCCCCCTAGGAACTTTCGGGCCGGGCGGTTGGAATGCCGCCATGGACTCATTCACACCCACCGCCGCCGATCGCTTCTCCTTTGGCCTCTGGACCGTGGGCAACCCCGGCCGGGATCCCTTCGGAGGACCCACCCGACCGACTCAGGACCCCTGCCACCTGGTGCGCAAGCTGGCCGAATGCGGCGCCTGGGGCGTCAACCTGCACGACAACGACCTGGTGCCCTTCGGGGCCTCCGCCGCCGAGCGCGACGACATCGTGTCGGGCTTCAAGCGCACCCTCGACGAGACCGGCATCGTCGTCCCCATGGCCACCACCAACCTGTTCAGCCACCCGATCTTCAAGGACGGCGCCTTCACCTCCAACGACCCCAAGGTGCGCGCCTTCGCCATCAACAAGACCATGGACGCCATCGATCTGGGCGTGGAGCTGGGCGCCACCACCTACGTCTTCTGGGGCGGCCGGGAGGGCACCGAGGCCGACGCCTGCCGCGATCCCCAGGACGCCATGAAGCGCTTCCGACACGCCATCGACTTCCTGTGCGAGTACGTGAAGGACAACGGCTACGACCTGCGCTTCGCCCTGGAGGCCAAGCCCAACGAGCCGCGCTGCGACATCTATCTGGCGACCACCGGTCACATGCTGCACTTCATCTCGACCCTGGAGAACAACGAGATGGTGGGCGTCAACCCCGAAGTGGCCCACGAGCACATGGCGGGCCTCTCCTTCGTGCACGGCGTGGCCCAGGCCATGGAGGCCGGCAAGCTGTTCCACATCGACCTCAACGCCCAGCGCATCGGCCGCTACGACCAGGACCTGCGCTTCGGTTCCGAGGACCTCAAGCAGGCCTTCCTGCTGGTGCGCCTGCTGGAAGGCAACGCGGGCAACGCGCCCTACACGGGACCGCGCCATTTCGACGCCCACGCCTATCGCACCGAGGATGAAGAAGGTGTCTGGGACTTCGCCCGCGGCTGCATGCGCACCTACAAGATCCTGGTTGAGCGCACGCGCGCCTTCGACGCCGACCCCGAGGTCAAGGATCTCATTCGCGTGCCCACCGACGCGGCTCTCGATCCGGTCCTGTCCAACTCCTACTCCGCCGAGTCGGTGGCGGCCCTGCGCTCCATGGACGTGGACCCCGATGCCATCGGAGCCGCGGGGCTCGGCTACGAACGCCTGGACCAGATCATGTGCGAGTACCTGATGGGAGCGCGCTAGACCTGTGTCCCTGCACCTCGGCCTGGACGTAGGCACCCAAGGCACCAAGGGTCTTGTGGTGGATGCCGACGCCGGCGTCATCGTGGCCCGGGCCAGCGCGGAGTACGGTCTGATCGAGGGGCTTGAGCCGGGAGCGGCAGAGCAGCACCCCGACACCTGGACCGACGCCATCCGCGCGGTCGCCGCCGAGCTCATGGCCGCCGATGGGGTGGACCCCGCCGCCTTCGCGAGCGTGGGCGTCTCGGGCCAGCAGCACGGACTCGTGGTCCTGGACGGCGAGGGTCAGGTGGTGCGGCCCGCCAAGCTCTGGTGCGACACCTCCACCGTCGAAGAGGCGCGCGAGTTGAGCGAGACCCTGGGGCATTCGGTTCCCACGGGCTTCACCGCCTCCAAGATCCTGTGGATGGCGCGCCACGAGCCCGAGAACTGGGCGCGTGTCGCGCGCGTGTTCCTGCCCCACGATTACGTCAACTGGCTGCTCACCGACCGGGCCTGCATGGAGGCGGGCGACGCATCCGGCACGGGCTTCTTCGACCCCGAGGCGCGCGACTTCCGGGCAGCGGACGTGCAGGCCATCGACCCGCGCCTGGCCGACCTGCTGCCCGAGCTGATCGGCGCCGGCGAGGCGGCTGGAACATTGTGCTCACGGGGCGCCGACCTGCTCGGCCTGCCCAAGGGCGTGCTGGTCAGCGCCGGTGGGGGCGACAACATGATGAGCGCCGTGGGCAGCGGTGCCTCGCGCCCGGGCGTCGTGGTCGTCAGCCTGGGAACCTCTGGCACGGTCTTCACCCACACGCTGGAACCCGTCGTGGACCCGGCCGGTCTGATCGCGCCCTTCTGCGCCTCGGTGGGGGGCTGGTTGCCGCTCGCGTGCGTCATGAACCTGACCGCAGTGAGCGACGAGGTGTGCTCCGCCTTCGGCCGCGACCACGCCTCCCTGACGGATGCGGCGCGCGACGTGCCCATCGGCTGCGATGGCCTGCTGTGGCTTCCGTTTCTTGCGGGCGAGCGCATGCCGGACCTCCCGGATGCCACGGGCACCCTGCTTGGAATGCGCGCCGGACATCTGAGTGCCGAGGTGCTCTACCGCGCCGCTCTGGAAGGCACGAGCATGAACCTGGCCTGGGGCGTGGAGCGCATGCGCTCCCTGGGCGTGGGAGTCGATGCCGTGAACCTGGTGGGCGGCGCCGCTCGCAATGCGCTCTGGCGCGAGATCCTGGCGGACCTCCTGAACTGCCCGGTCACCCCCCTGGCCGAACCGGAGTCCGGCGCCCTGGGCGCTGCGCTGCAGGCGCTCTGGACCTGGCGCCTGGCGCAAGACGAGGCCGTCGAGGCACACCAGGTCGCCGAACCGTTCATTGCTGCCGGTGGTCCGGCAACCGAACCCGATGCCGAACGCTCCGCTCGCTACGCCGAACTCGGCCAGCGCTTCCGCGACGAAGTGCGTGCCCGCTACGGCGACGTCTGAGGCGCGCGCGAGAAATCGGGTGCGCCGTGCAGGCGGGTGAAGCGACCCAGAGCCAGCAGACCCAGGCCCATGGCAAACCACAGGGTGCACAGGCGGATCAGGACCGTGGCCGAAACGGCCGCGCCTCCCGCGGCGGCGACCGGCATGCCCATGGACTGGTAGCGTGTGGAAGTGAGAGCGGTCAAGAGACCCTCGGTCACCCCCAGGCCACCGGGCGTGACGATCACGACCGCGCCCGCCACGGCGGAGATGGCAAACGCATAGACGCCGAACAGCAGCGGGAACTCGCCCGGGACCAGGGCGTTGGCAATCAACCAGAAGGCGGTGCACTCCAGCCCCCAACCGATCGTGGCGACGAGCGTGGCGAGGGGCAGCTCGCGCGGGGCCATCAGCGTCCGTGTGCTGGTGATGGCCGTGCCCAGGGCGGGCGCCAGTCCACCGATCAGAGGCAGGCGCGCCAGCAGTGAACAGGTCGCCTTGCCCATGGGCTCGTAGGCCAGGATGGCCAGCAGCACCCCGCACAGTCCGAGGGTCGCCCAGAAGACCCAGGCGTGCTCGGGGGCTGTCGCCAGTCCGCCCACGGCGACCAGCACCAGGAAACCCAACAGGTCCGTGAAGCGCTCGGCCACGACGATGGGGGCGGTGCGCGCCAGGGGCGAGCCCTCCACCTGCCGGATCAGGACCGACTTCACGGCCTCGCCCATCTTGCCCGGCGTGACGGTCAGGGCCAGACCGCTGAGGTGGATCAGGAACGAGGTCTTGCGGTCCAAGCGCACGCCCAGGAGTCCGCGATAGCGCTCCCAACGCAGGAAGCGCAGGAGGTAGTTCGCAAAGGACAGGCCCATGGCCGCGGG
>DUDB01000002.1 GCA_012959525.1 Planctomycetota bacterium | reverse complement strand
GGCTGACCGAGGGCAAGGCCGTCTGGACGGCGTCCGCCTACGGCCCCTCCACGGATGAAGCCTTCGTGGCGAACCACGCCAACTTCGGCACGTTCCAGGGGGTGTGGATTGACGGCTGGGGCCGCGCGGAGAAGTTGGAGACGCTGATCTCGGGAACCATGGAGGATTACCGGGACAACTACGCGGCGGGCTACTGTCTGTACGTGTACCTGAACACCTGGGAGGAGGGTGGCGAGCGTTTATTCCAGGAGGCGTTGCAGAAGTTCATGGAGGGGGGCCGCTCCCGTCGCGGCGAGCCCCTGGAGTTTTTTGAGCGACACTTCTGCGACGGGAAGGACGGTCGGCCGGAGGACTTCGAGAGCTTTGCCGAGCACTACGAGACCTTCTTGCGCGGGTTCTGGTGGAAGGATCGAGCCGACTGGACCAAGCGCTACACCGGTGCAACTCCGCGCACGCCGTCTCAGCCCTACGTGTACGACGAGCCCACCTGGACCTGGCAGCGGCATCGGTCCGAGCCCTACTTCGGCCAGGATCAGGCGCGGGTCGCGGCCCGTGTCCTGCTGGACGCGAAGAAGAACAAGGACGCCCTGAAGGCCCTCTTGTGGTCCCTGGGTGTGGACGGTCGTGAGCCGCGCTGCATGCGCTGGCTGTCGGAGATCCTGCCGGGACTGGGGGCCAAGGACGCGGCCTGGGTGGCGGAGCAGGCGCTGGTATTCCCCTCGTGGCCCATGGGGCAGCCGTCCCCGTTCCTCTCCCGGCTGCCGAAGACGCGCGCCCTGCTGAAGACCCAGGCCGAGGCCTCCACCGCCTGGGCCGAGCAGGGCCTGCCGCGTTCGGCTGCCGCCCTGGCAGCGGACCACGACCGGCTGGCCCTCTGGGTCGGAGCGCCGCGCCTGTCCCTACCGGCACCGGACCTCGAGGGTCTGCGTCACCCCTTTGACCGGCCGACCCACCTGCTGGGTGCGCGCGGTTGGATAGAAGACGAGCTCGTGGGCTACGACAAGAAGCGCCGGGTCGGTCTCTGGCAGGCCCTCCCCGATGGGGACCTGCTGGTCGGTCGCCGCAAGGAGCGCTCGGGCACCGGCAAGGTGGACCGTGGGGGTGGAGGCATGGCCTTCACCCGCAGCGAGGACTACCTCCTGCCGGGCACCTATCGCATCGAGACGCGCGTGCGCTTCACCACGGCCTACGGCCGCGGACAGGTCGTGTTCGGCTACCAACGCCGGGACCGTAGCCTGCGCCTGACCTTCAGCGGGGGGGCGTATATGTACGCGGTGGGGGAGAGCGAGGAGGAGCCCTCCTTCGAGGAGATCGACTGGAGCCTGTCCGGCATGTGGGAGCGTGATGGGGCTCTCTCTGGTTCGACGCGCAGTGGCAACATCGACTTCGGCAAGCAGCGCACGGCCTTCGACCTGGTCCTGCTCGTCGATGGCGCCTCCGTGCAGGCGATCGTCGATGGTCGGCTCGTGGCCACCTATCACACCGCCGATGGCCGTCCCATCGAGGGCCATGTGGGCTTCGCCACCAGCAGCGGCGCGTTCCAGTTC
>DUDB01000001.1 GCA_012959525.1 Planctomycetota bacterium | reverse complement strand
GTAGCACGCCCCCGCGCGCAGAGCAGCCGGCCCAGGAGGAGGCGGCCCAGGAGGCGGCGGCCCAGGCAGCGGCGGCGGAGAAGGCGGCGGCGGAGAAGGCGGCGACCCACGTCCGAGGTGCTGACCCGTTACTGCTCCGGCGCGCTGAAGATGCGGGACGAGGATGACGACGCGGCCGCTGGCGGTCCCGCTGGCGGTGCCGCCGTGACCGCCCCCGTAACGAAGCCGCAGGTCGAGGGAGTGTCTCTGGTCGCCGATGCGACCGCCCCCCGCGCCGGAGCCGCAGCTCGACACCGAGGCGGAGGCGGAGATGAAGAAGATGCTGACGGCGACCGCGCTCAACCCGTCCGCCGCCACCGGCGTCAGCTGGTCCGCGCTGCCCGTGGCGGACATGCTCAAGGTCGTCGAGCTCTTCGGAGGCACCGCGCCCGACATCACCGGCGTCCAGGACAAGAAGGCGCTGCTGGCGGAGAGCATCGCCGAGTCGCTGCTGGGCCTGGCCGACCATTAAGTTAATGTGAGTGCTTGCCCTTCCCACGTCACGCCTGCATCTGCGACGCTCGCTGACGCCGTGCTGGCCTGCTCGTCGTGTGTGCGGTGCGCAGATACAGGACCGGAGCATTACCCCGGCCTCTGAGTAAACGGCATGCGCTGCACGCGTGTAATTGTTTACGACCGATCAATGATAATATGTTAAAATCAACTTGTGTCAGGTTAGGGAAGCATCTTCTTTCTAGCCTTCCCTCATCACACGCCTCGCCGTGCGGACTACGTGTTCGGCGGATTCACGGCGGACGAGCTGTACGCCGTGCTCGAGCAAGTGAGACAGAAAGAGGAGGCTGAGCAGCCTCGTGTGAAAAGTGTTCAAGAATGGATAGATTTGTCTCTTACAGAATTTCTGTCTTCATATATATATATATATATGTCTGAGCCTGAGCCCGAGCCTGAACCACCGCCTCGCATCCTGAAAGTAAGAGACCCGCCTGCCCAAAAGATCAAGCCACTGCATCCCCACCTACCGCAGCCTCCCGCCTGCGTGCTGATGGTCTCACCCGTCAAGACGGGCAAGAGCACCATCATCAACAACCTGCTCCTGAACGAGAGCTTCTACGGCCACGAGTACTTCGACGACGTGTACGTCATCTCCAACACGATCAACAACGACATGACCTCGCGCTTCATCAAGGAGCACTTCGACGTCGAGGACCACTACAACGACGCGATGATCGACGGGCTGGTCGACCGCCAGATCAGCTACAAGAAGAAGGACCAGCCCGAGGTAGCCCTTATTCTAGACGATATCCTGGGCAGCCTGAAGGCTGGCTCTAGAGTCAATACCCTCAGTGCGCGATTTCGCCATTACAACATCAAGCTGCTCTTGTTTAGCACTCAGGTGTTTCGCTACGTGTCCAACATTGTGAGGCAGAATACGACGAATCTGATAGTGGGTAGTCCCTTTCCCAATCGCAAGGAATTGAACAAGATCGCAGAAGAATTTGGCGATGTGTTCGGCGGGCCGCAGCAGTTCCTCAAGGTCTACGCGTTGTGCACGCCGG